>JBKJIG010000014.1:0-8934 GCA_046598415.1 Gaiellales bacterium | reverse complement strand
CGGACGTCGCGGTTCCACGGGCTCGCCGCCGGAAACACCTGGCAGCCGCCGACGACGGGCGGCCGGACGCCGCGGGTGTCGCGCGTGATGCGCACGAGAGCACGGGTCCAGGCCGAGCAAGACCTCGCCTTGCACGCCCGCACGCGAAACGCGTAGCCGGTGTCCGGCCTCAGCTTCGTGACGGTCGCGGAGTGTGCGTTGCGACCGAACCGGAAGCGGCGCGAGCCCGCCCGTAGCTCGTACCGCGTCTCGTTGCGCGACCGGTCGGTCCACGCGAGCGTGACCGTGGTAGACGTGATCTTCGTCGCCCGCAGGCCCGTGGCGGCCCTGGGGGCGGCGGCGGCCGACGGTGCGAGCACGGCGAGCAGGATGCCGGCGAGGGCCCTCGGTCCCATCGGTCGAACCCTACTACCCTTGCGGCGATGCAGCCTGGCGCGTTCGAGGTACACGCGACGGACGGCGCGGCACGGGCGGCAACGCTCCACACGGCGCACGGCCCGATCGAGACACCCGCCTTCATGCCCGTGGGCACGAAGGCGTCGGTGAAGGCCATGTCGCCCGTGGAGCTGAAGGACATCGGCGCCCAGGTCGTCCTGGGCAACACGTATCACCTGCACTTCCGGCCGGGCGAGGACGTGATCGCCGAGCTGGGCGGGCTGCACCGCTTCATGGGCTGGGACCGGCCGATCCTCACCGACTCGGGCGGCTTCCAGGTCTTCTCCCTGCTCGACACGGCCAAGATCGACGCGGACGGCGTCACCTTCCGGTCCGTCTACGACGGCACCGCGGCGCGGTTCACGCCCGAGGTGGCGATGGGGATCCAGCGCGAGCTCGGCTCCGACATCGCGATGTGCTTCGACGAGTGCCCGCCCGGCGGCGCCTCGCGCGCCGCCGTGGCCGCGGCCGTCGACCGCACGCTGCGCTGGGCCGAGCGCTGCTACGAGACCGAGCCCGCACCCGGACAGCTGCGCTTCGGCATCTGCCAGGGTGGTATCGACCTCGGGCTGCGCCGCGACTGCGCCGACTCCCTGACCGCCATCCCCTTCGACGGCTTCGCGCTCGGCGGGCTGTCGGTGGGCGAGGACCGGCCGGTGATGTTCGACGTCACCGAGCAGACCACGCCGCTGCTGCCGGCCGACCGGCCGCGCTACTTCATGGGCATCGGCGACCCCGAGGCGATCCTGCGCGTCATCGCCGCCGGCATCGACATGTTCGACTGCGTCCTGCCCACGCGGCTCGGCCGGACGGGCTCGGCGTTCACGTGGGAGGGGCGGCTGAACCTCAAGAACGCGCGCTTCGCACGGGACGCCGGACCGCTCGACGATACCTGTCTCTGCCCCGCGTGCCAGCAGTTCTCACGGGCCTATATCCGCCATCTCGTGACCCAGCAGGAGGTGTTGGGACTGCGGCTACTGACGGTCCACAACCTCTTCTTCCTGTTAAATTTGACGCGGGTAGCGCGTGATGCGATCCGGAGCGGCACGTTTGCCGCGTTCCTGGACGCGTCCCTTTCCCGACTCGCCTCCGACTGAGAGACTCCCCACGTGAACATCGCCGGCCTCCTCCCGATCCTCCTTCTGGGTGTCGTGTTCTGGGCGCTCCTGATCCGCCCGCAGCAGAAGGCCAAGGCCGCGTCACGGCTGATGCAGACCGCACTGTCGCCCGGCGACGAGGTCAGCACCGTCGGCGGCGTCTTCGGGATCGTCCGCGACCTCGACGCCGCGACCGTCGACCTGGAGATCTCCGAGGACGTGATCGTGCGCTTCGATCGGCGCGCCGTGAACCGCATCGTGCGCGACATCCCCGCCGAGGAGGCGGAGATGCACCGCATCGGTGACGACGAGGAGGCAGACGACCAGGAGCTCGTCGCCGAGACCCTCGTCGACGCGGACGAGTCGGTCGTCGAGGCCCCCGCGAACGACGACCCCTCGACCCCGGTAGACGCGTCCGAGCCGGCGCGCTAACGGTTCTCCCCGAACCTCCCGATAACCCACATCGTGCGCAGCCGCGGAAACATCTTCATCATCGTGCTCGTGCTGGCGTTGCTCGCCGGCACCGCAGCGCTGTTCGTCACGCGTGAGCCGGTCCTCGGTCTCGATCTGCGCGGCGGATCCGAGATCGTCCTGCAGGCGCAGCCCGACCCGGGCGTCCAGGTCACGCCGGCGATCATGGATCAGGCCGTCGCGATCTACAACAAGCGACTGAACGCCCTCGGCACCACCGAGCCTTCCATCCAGAAGGACGGCACCGACCGCATCACGATCCAGCTGCCGGGCGAGAAGAACCCTGATCGCGTCGCGGCGCTGGTCGGATCGACCGGCACCCTGTACTTCCTGCCGCTGCAGGACGCGCTGACGCCGGGCGTGTCGCGCTCCGTCGTCGCGGGCGCGGGCATCCAGGAGAAGAACTCGCTCTGGGACCTGCTGAACCCGCTCCAGGGCAAGACGGCTGGGTCGACCGCGTTCTACGCGTTCGACAACAACAAGCGGCCGCGCAACCGCCAGGCCGCGAAGACCCCGCAGCAGCTCCTGCAGCAGCTGCAGGTGAGCGAGCTGCCCGCCGGCTGGACGCAGCTGGCGGTGCCGAAGGACAAGATCGCGGTCTACTGCCAGCCGACCGCGAACCGGTCGTGCCCCGTCGGCCTCACGACGCAGGGCAAGACGTACTGGTACATGTTCGACCTGCCGGCGAAGGACAAGCTCCTCACCGGCAAGGACTTGTCGACCGCGCGCGCCGACTTCGATCCGTCCACCGGCGAGCCCGTCGTCTCGATGCAGTTCAACGATCGCGGCGGCAAGCTCTTCAAGGAGATCACCGGCAACCTCGCGCGCCAGGGCAAGGCCGACTTCGACGCCGCCAAGGCGACCGACCCGAACGCCGCCCCGCTCAACTACGTGCGGCAGTTCACCGTCATCCTCGACGGCGAGCTCGAGACCTATCCGTACATCGATTTCCAGCGCACGCCGGACGGCATCGGCAAGGACTCCCAGATCACGGGCGTCACGCTCGACGAGGCCAGGGACGTCGCGACCGTGCTCGCGTCCGGCTCGCTGCCGGTCGAGTTCGCACGCCTGTCGCAGACGCAGGTCTCGGCCACGCTCGGCAAGACGTCGCTCGAGCAGGGCCTGATCGCGGGCGCCGCGGGCCTGCTGATCGTGATGCTCTGGATGATCCTCTTCTACCGGTTCCTGGGCGTCATCGCCGACCTCGCGCTGCTCATCTACGCGGCGCTCTACTTCGGCGTGATCCTCTTCATACCGGTCACGCTGACGCTGCCCGGCATCGCGGGCCTGATCCTCACGATCGGCGTCGCCGCGGACGCGAACGTCGTCGTGTTCGAACGTATCAAGGAGGAGGTGCGCGCCGGTAGAAGCGTGCGCGCGTCCATCTCGGCCGGCTACCGCAAGGGCTTCTCGACGATCATCGACGCCAACGCCGTCACGCTGATCACGGCCTCGGTGCTGTTCGTCGCCAGCCAGTCGAGCGTCCGCGGGTTCGCCTTCCTGCTTGCCATCGGCGTCATCGTGTCGATGTTCACGGCGGTCGCGGCGACGCGGGCCATGCTCGGCATCCTGGGCGGCTTCAAGTGGTTCAACAACGCCGCCTTCATGGGCGCCACGGCCAAGCCGGTGCGCTGGAAGATCGACGTCGTCGGCCGCACGAGGATGTGGTTCATCATCTCCGGCGCCGTGGTCGTGGTCAGCCTCGGCTCGCTCGCGTGGCAGGGCGTCAACCGCGGCCTCGACTTCACCGGCGGCACCCGCCTGGCGTTCGCGATGACCGACCCGGCCGGCGCGACGGTCGACGAGGTGCGCGACATCGGCAAGGGCGTCGACTCCGAGCTCGGCGACGCGATCATCCGCGGCACCGGCGTGCCGGTCAGCACCGACCACTACAGCGGCTTCCAGATGGAGTCGAAGGAGGTCGCGGCGCAGGACGTCGTCGACTTCCGGTTCGCGCTGAACAAGAAGTTCGGTGAGAGCGCCGTGCCGCAGGACAAGTTCTCGCAGACCACCGTGTCCGGCTCGTTCGGCCGCGAGATCCTGCAGTCGGCCATCCTCGCCTTCATCTTCTCGATGGTGCTGATCGTCGCCTACCTCGCGTTCCGCTTCGACTGGCGGTACGCGGCGCCCACCATCGCGGCGCTGGTCCATGACCTGATCATCACGCTCGGTGTGTACTCGATCACCGGGCGGGAGGTGACGTCGGCGACGGTGGCCGCGATCCTGACCATCCTCGGCTACTCGCTGTACGACACGATCATCGTGTTCGACCGCGTGCGCGAGAACGAACGCCTGCTGCGACGGCACACCTACGGCCAGATCGTGAACATCTCGCTGTGGGAGACGCTGACGCGGTCGCTGAACACCAGCATCATCACGCTCCTGCCGATCGCGAGCCTGTTCGTGTTCGGTGGCGACACCCTGAAGGACTTCGCGTTCGCGCTGCTGGTCGGCATCGTCGCCGGCGCCTACTCGAGCTTCTTCATCGCGAGCCCGCTGCTGGTGCTGCTGAAGCGCAACGAGCCGGAGTTCACGAAGCGCCAGGGCTCGGACGAACTGCCCGCGATCTTCCTGCGCTCGAACGCGCCTGCCGCGGCGGTGCCGGCTCCGGCCGGCCCCGCGCCGGCGCCCGCACCGACGCCGGCCGGCGTTGCGACGAACGGCGCCGCCAAGGCATCGTCCGTCGCCGACGACCGGATCCGCGCCGCGCGCGAGCGTCGCGGCGACCGTAAGCGCAAGAGGTAGCCCGCCGTTCGGCGTGGCCCACGCGGCGACGTCCGACCCGGCCCATACCGTTCGGGTGTGAGACTCGTCGTCGATCCCTGCCCGTTCGAGGCCTCGGAGCACCTGCGTCGCGCCCTCGGCGTGTCGCGCGTGATGGCCGACGTGCTCGTCCGACGCGGCCTCGACGACCCCGACGAGGCACGCGCGTTCCTGGCCCTGCGGGGCCCGCAGCACGATCCGCTCGACCTCGGTGACATGGCCGCGGCGTGCGACGTGATCGAGGCCGCCATCGCCGACGGCGGCAAGATCGTGGTGCACGGCGACTACGACGTCGACGGCATCTGCGCCACGGCGGTGGCGACCGCCGTCATCGCGGCACTGGGCGGCACCGTGGAGCCGTTCCTGCCGAGCCGGTTCGACGAGGGCTACGGCCTCGCGGTCGAGACCGTCGAGCGCCTCGCGGCCGACGGCTGCGGCCTGCTGGTGACGGTCGACTGCGGCATCACGGCCGTTGCCGCGGCGGACCGCGCGGCCGAGCTCGGCCTGGCGCTCGTGATCACCGACCATCACCGGCCCGCCGCCGAGCTGCCCGCGTGCCCGATCGTCGCCCCGCACGGCCGCGGCGACTACCCCGCCGACCTGTGCGGCACCGGCGTCGCCTGGAAGCTCTGCGAGGCGCTGGTCGCCCGCGCCGGCGCCGACCGCGCGATCGTCGACCGCGAGCTCGACCTGGTGGCGCTCGCCACCGTGGCCGACATCGTGCCGCTGAAGGGCGAGAACCGCGCGCTGGTGCGCTCCGGGCTCGAGGCGCTGCGGCGTACGCGCCGGCCCGGGCTCGACGCGCTGATGCGCGTCGCCCGCTGCGAGCGCACGCGCATCGGCGCCACCGACATCGGCTTCCGGCTGGCACCGCGCATCAACGCTGCGGGTCGGCTCGGCCACCCGCGTGAGGCGCTCGAGCTGCTCACCACCACTGACGAGCGCCGCGCCCGCGAGCTGGCCGACGTCCTCGACGCCCGCAACCGCGAGCGCCAGGCGGTGGAGGGCGAGATCCTGCGCGACGCGCTCGCGCTGGCCGAGGCGCTGCCCGACGAGCGCCGGGCGCAGCGCGGCCTGGTGCTCGCCTCGCCCGACTGGCACGTCGGCGTCGTCGGCATCGTCGCCGCGCGCGTCGCCGAGCGGTTGCGCCGCCCGACGGTGCTGATCGCGCTGGAGGGCGAGGAGGGACGCGGCTCGGGGCGCTCGCTGCCCACGTTCGACCTGCATGCCGGCCTCGCAGCCTGCTCCGAGCACCTGTTGGCGTGGGGCGGTCATCGCGCCGCCGCCGGCGTCACCGTTCGCGCCGATGCCGTCGAGGCGTTCGCCGCCGCGTTCGCCGCGCATGCCGACGCGACGCTCGAGGACGACGACCTGGTGGCGGTCGAGCGTATGGATGCCATCGTCTCGCTGTCCGACGTCTCGCTCGATCTGGCCGACGAGCTTGCGCAGCTCGAGCCGCACGGCCTCGGCAACCCGTCCGTGCGCCTGCTCGTGCCCGGCGTCGAGCTGGCCGGCGTCGCGACCCTCGGCCAGGAGGGCAAGCACCTGCGGTTCACGGCACGCTCCGCCGCCGGCACGTGCCGCACCGTCTTCTGGGGCGCGGGCGGCGACCTCGCGCGCCTCGCGCAGGGTGGTCGCCACGACCTCAACTGCCGCGTCGAGCGCAACGATTGGAACGGCACGTCGAGCGTGCAGCTGACCGCGCGCGCCGTGCTGCCGATCAAGCAGGCGCCGCTGATCTCCGAGCCGTGCACGCTCCCCGCCGCACCCGTCGCCCGCGCCGGCCTGCACGACGTGTCGGGCCGCGGCGCGCTGGCCGAGCTGGTGCGGCTTGCAGCCACCGGCGAGGGTCTGCTGGTCGTCTGCGCCGACGCCGCGCGGCGCCGGCTGCTGCTGGCCGGGCCGCTCGCGCCGTGGCGCTACGGCCTCGACGGGGCGGTCGTGCTCGGCACCGACGGCTGCGAGCTGGTCGCCGGCGCGGTCGGCCCGCGCATGGTCGGGCTCGCCTCGCACGACGCGATCGACACCGACGCGATGCTGGCGTTCCGGCACGTGGCCGTGCTCGACCCGCCCGTCACCGTCGCGCACCGCGACGCGCTGGCCGCGCTGCCGGTGGCGCACGTACACCTCGTCTGGGGCGTTGCGGAGCGCACCGCGGCGCTGCGGACGATCGAGGAGCGGGCGCCGCGCACGCTCTGCGCGGCCATCTGGAAGACGCTCGCCGACGGCCCCGTCGAGCTGGCCGAGCTCGACCCCGACGCCGCGTGGGCGGCCGAGGTGCTTGCAACCGCGGGGCTCGCCGCCTTCGAGGCGGGCGCCGTGCGCCGCCTCGACGTCGCCAGCCGCGTGCGCCTCGACGATGTGCCGGCCTATGCCGAGCGCGCCGCCGCGCATGCCGCCGCGATGCAGCTCGTCGGCTGAGTCAGCCTCTCGGTCCGATCAGGCGCCGTGCGTCCACGTCGGCGCGCGCTTGTCGAGGAAGGCGCCGATGCCCTCCTGTGCGTCGGTGGCGGCGGCGTTCTGCACCATCACCTGCTGCGTGTGCTCGTAGGCGCCGGCCTCGGAGCGATCGATCTGCTCCCAGAAGGCGGCCTTGCCGATCGCCAGCGTGTACGCCGACGACGAGGTGACGCGAGCGGCCAGCTCGTCGACCGCCGCATCGAGTTCGGCGGCGGGGACGACGTGGTTGACGAGGCCCCAATCGGCGGCGGTGGGAGCGTCGATGGGCGTGCCGGTGAGCAGCATCTCCATGGCGCGCTTGCGGCCCACTGCGCGTGAGACGGCGACCATCGGAGTCGAGCAGAATAGTCCGATCTTAACGCCCGGGGTGGCGAAGGTCGCCTCCTCTGCGGCGATCGCGAGGTCGCACGTCGCGACCAGCTGGCAGCCGGCGGCGGTGGCGATGCCGTGCACGCGCGCGATCACGGGCTGCGGCACCGCGTGGATGGTCTGCATCAGTCGGGTGCAGACCGCGAACAGCTCGCCGTAGAAGGCGGGGTCGCGGTCGCGCATCTCGGACAGGTCGTGGCCGGCCGAGAACGCCGGGCCGTTGCCGGCGAGCACGATGACGCGGCACTCCGCGTCGGCCGACAACTCCTGGAGGCCGGCGATGGCCTCCTGCATGAGGGCCAGGCTGAGGGCGTTGCGGCGCGTCGGCCGGTTCAGCGTCAGGCGGCCGGTCGCGCCGTCGCGGGCGACGGTGATGTGTTCGTAGTCTGTGCGGGTCTGGGCAGCGCTCATGGCCGCAGTGTACGACGCTGGCACTGGCGGGTACCATGCAGGTAGGCATGCCCGCAACGCTTCCCGACGCCGCCGAACGCCATCGCGAGCTCCTGGAGGAGCTCGTCGATGACCTGTTCGCGTACATGCCCGACGCCGAGACGACGCTCGTGGCCGACGCGTTCGCGTTCGCGTGCGAGCATCACGACGGGCAGCTGCGCAAGAGCGGCGAGGAGTACATCCTGCACCCGTGGGGCGTCGCCAAGGTCTGCGCGCGCCTGCAGCAGCCGCCGGCGGTGCTGGCGGCCGCGCTGCTGCACGACGTGGTCGAGGACACCGCGGCCACCTCCGACGAGATCGCGCTCCGGTTCGGCGAGGACGTGCGGCTGCTGGTCGACGGCGTCACGAAGCTGTCGCGCATCCAGTTCGCCTCCCGCGAGGAGGCGGAGGCCGAGAACTACCGCAAGATGATCCTCTCGATGTCGCAGGACATCCGGGTCGTCGTGATCAAGCTGGCCGACCGCTTGCACAACATGCGGACGCTCTCCTACCTGGGCAAGCAGAAGCAGATCCAGAAGGCGAAGGAGACCCTCGAGGTCTACGCGCCGATCGCGCACCGCCTGGGCATCCACTCGATCAAGTGGGAGCTCGAGGACCTCGCGTTCGTGACGCTCTACCCGCGCAAGTACGCCGAGATCGAGAAGATGGTCAACGAGCGCCGGGCCGACCGCGAGCAGTTCGTCGCCGAGGCCGGTCGGGAGCTGCTGACCGAGCTCGACCGCGTCGGCGTGCACGCGCAGATGGCCGGGCGCGCGAAGCACTTCTACTCGATCTTCGAGAAGATGACGCGCCGCGGCAAGGAGTTCAACGAGATCTACGACCTGACCGCGATGCGCGTCCGGGTCGAGTCCGACAAGGACTGCTACGGCGCGATCGGCGTCATCCACGC
>JBKJIG010000002.1:0-3700 GCA_046598415.1 Gaiellales bacterium | reverse complement strand
GGACCCCGAGCAGCCGCTTGCGTCGCTCGAGCTCGGCGCGGGCGACGCAAGCCAGTCGCGCCCGCATGGCCGGCCGCCCATCGCCGGTGGTGTCCAGCGGGAGAATCGGAGCCTTCGGATTGGAGACCGCCGTGCGGGCGATCCGATGTGCCTCACGCCAGCTGAGGGCGGCCTCGCTCCGACCGCCGAACCGGCGGACGTAGAGGTCAGCGACGATGTCGTCGAGCAGGTCGAAGGCGTCCTCCCTGACGGTGCAGCCGTGCTCGATGTCGCCGACGATCCCGAGGCCGCTGAGCGCTTCGAGGCAGAAGCCGTGGGTGGTGACGATGGTGGCCGCGTCAAAGTCGGCGAGCGACTGCGTGAGCCGATCGCGGCGGATGCGCACCTCCTCGGCCGGCCCGGCGGCAAGGAGCTGGACGACCTCGTCGTCGGAGGCGGTTTCGCCGCCGAGTGCGCGCGTGAGGCGCTCTTCGGCCTGGAGAAGGCGTTCCCGAACCCGTTCGCGCAGCTCGCCTGTCGCAAGACGGGTGAACGTCACGAGGAGGATGTCGCGCAGCGGGATGCCGGAGGCCACATACCGGGCGGCGAGCGCGGCGATCGTGTACGTCTTGCCCGTCCCCGCGCTCGCCTCGAGGACGGTCACACCGGTGGGGAGTGCTCCGCAGACGTCGAATCGGCGAGGCTCGGTCATCGTGTCTCCACCATCTCGTGGGCGAACACGCCCGCCCACAGGCGGCGGGCGAGCGCGCCGAACCGCGTGCCCTCGGTGGGGTACCAGTCACGCTCGTCAGGGAGAGGCGCGGCCTCGAGCAGGAATGCGAAGGGCTGCTGGCCGCCGAAGGCGAGCAGGTGCTCAGGCTCCTTGTCCTCCTTGTCGAAGCGGAACTCAGACACCCAATGGCGCGACGCCGAGCGCCCCGGGTGGCCGAATCCCTTTGCTGCCGTGTCGGCGTAGGCGTGGGACGCCTTGCAAGCGATCGGCAGCGGCTCGCGCAGCCCACGGCCCATCAGGTCGGCGAGCACGGCGAGGTGCCCGAGCGCGGTTGCCCGCCGCGCGACCGGATCGTCACCAAGTGGTGCGATCCGTGAGACGGACGCGTTGTGCTGGCGGCGCCCAACCGTGACTGCCTGGAATGGACGCTCCGGGTGCGACGCTGTGAGCGCGACCAGGCGCACCCATGCGGCGATGCGATGCTGGGGCCCGAGGGTGGCGTAGGCGACCGACTGTAGGACGTCGCCGGCGATGCCCGAGACGGTGCCGCTGAGCGTTCGGCCGTCGGCCAGGACCGTCCGGACGTCGATGGATTCCGGCTCCGTCTGCAGATCGAGAACGTCCTGCGCGCACCTGAGCACGGCGCCGACCTTGGGCCAGACGTCCTCGACGACCGCATGCCCGAGCGCGCCCGGCGGGAGGAGGCCGCGCGCGACCTCTGCGGCGACGGCGACCTGGGGATCGGTTCCCCGCAGGAGGGTCGCTAGCAACCGGCTGCCGACACCGTACTTCTCGAGGTCGTCGAGCTCGATCGGCAGTGCGTCTTCGACCTCGTCGTGGTAGTCGCCGACGGAGATCCCGAGGCGACGGCGCAGAAATGCCCGCACCGGCTTCTGCGCGAACCGCACGAGCTCATCGACGTCGACGACCGGACTGGGGATGTCTGGCAGCGGCCCTGCGAGGAAGCGCCCCGGCGAGATGCGCGGACCTTCGAGCGCACGGGCGCCGGCCAGTGCGGACTCGTCGAAGCCCCACGCCGTTTCGGGGCGCAGCGCGCTGGGCGTGAAGTTGCGGGGGTCGAAGGCCTGCAGCGGATGCTCGACGACGATGCGGTCGCGTGGACGCCCAGCGGGGACGCTCACGGTGCGATCGACCATGTCGAGCAGCTCACCAACCGGGACTGCAGGCGGGCGTGGCGCGTTCGTGCGCTCGTCCTTGCCGCTGTACGTGATCACGACCCGGTCGCTGGCGGACATGAGCGCGTCGAGCAGGAGCTGTCGATCCTCGAGCCTCGCATCGTGGTCGCCGACGCGCGGGGCACGCAGGACGAGATCGTCGCCGTCGCGCGTGCCCGTACGCGGGAAGACCTCGTCGTCGAGGCCGAGCAGGCACACCACACGGTGCGGCACAGCACGCATGGGCACGAGCGTGCAGATCGTGAGGTGGCCGGTCCGAAAGTTTGCTCGGGTCGGGCGGCCACGGAGGCGGTCGGCCAGTAGCGAGCGGACGTCGGCGAGCTCCAGCAGAGTCGGCGCGGGCCCGTCGTCCGCCGTCGCATCCGCGAGCGCGTCGGCGAGGAGGTTCGCGAGCTCCCGGTGCTGCCATGATTCGCTCGGCACCGTCGCCGTGAGGGCGTCGGCGGCTTCGAGGACCAAGGCCGCCCACACGTCGAGAGAATGGATTCCGGCAAAGGTGTCGAGCGCGTGCCCGAGTCGGTGAACCAGTTCCGCGACTCGGCCCGCGAGGTCGATGTCGGCGCTGCCGACGTCGTCGAGCGGTAGGACCCCGCCCACGAGCCGGCCGTCGGTCTCGGTTGTGGTGACGCCGATGAGCAGGCGATCCAGACCTGCCCGCCAGGTACCACCTGGGAACCGCTCCAAGCCGAACGGCTGGCGGTGCGGTGCGTCGAGACCCCAACGGATACCTGAGGCCGCCACCCATCCCTCAACGCGGGCGACGTCGTCGTCATCGAGCCGGAAGCGCCGCCGGACCGGCTCGCGATCGGCCAGATCGAGGACCTCCGACGCCGTCACGCGCCCGGCGGCGAGTTCGAGCAACCGGTCGACAACGCCGAGCACCGGGTTGGTCTGGCGCAACGACCGGTCGGCGAGACGCACCCGCAGGTCAAGGCGATCGGGTAGGGCGATCTGCTCTCCGACGTCATCCAGAACTTCCTCGACAATCTCGCCGGCGCCGAACGTCGCGTGGATGAGCGGCGCGTAGGTCTCGATGTCCGGGCACATGACGATCACGTCGCGCGGCTCGAGCGACGGATCGTCGGCAAGGACGTGGAGGAGCGCGTCGCGCAGCACCTCGACCTGGCGCGCGCGGCCGTGGCAGGAGTGAACGATGAGGCTCCTGTCGTCGAGGCCGAGCGGGGCCCGATCGTCGGCGTCGTCAGGGGGCGCGAGGTCGCGCCGGATGTCGCCCTGGAGGCGTCCGAGGAGCGTGTCGGGGCCGGTGTGCTCGCTCGCGTCGTGGTCGTCGGAATGCGGCGCACCCGAGGTCTCGAGGACCACCTGCAGCTCGCGCGCGTCCTGCCCCCACGAGGCGAGCAAGCGGTTGGCTGGGAGGGCGTTGGTCGGATCTGCTTGGCGCCGAGGCGGGACGACAATGTCGTCAAGCGTCTCGCGGACTTTCGTCCAGAGGGCCGGCGAGGGGTGCAGGAGATGCAGGTGGACGTCGCGCTGTGCGGCAATCGCGCTGAGAGCCTGCAGGTGTGCGGCCGGCAGCCGCGTCAGGCCTAGGATTGAGAGGCGGTTTGGAAGATCGGCGAGTTCCGGCTCCTTGCGAAGGCGCTCGCAGGCGGCGGCGAGTCGCTCGGGCGGGCTCGGGACCTCGAGTCGCGCACGCAGCCGCCGCCACAGCTCCGCCTGCCAGTGAGCGTCGTCGGGGAGACCAGCGTCGTCGCCCACCGCCCACCCTCTCAGCATGTCCGGTCGATGGAGCGCATAGCGATCGAAGAGCGCTGCGATGTGCTGGATCGCG
>JBKJIG010000176.1:0-6357 GCA_046598415.1 Gaiellales bacterium | reverse complement strand
ACGCTGCGGCTCCTCGCGCTCACCGCCTGCATCTGGCACAACACGCACGCCGGCCGCCAACCAGCCCGCTCAATCATCAACTACGACCACTAAACCGATTCGCGGCAAACGATCTAGTGGTGGTGCTGCTGGTGGTCGGTCGGCACAGGGCTCGATCCAGCATCGCCGTTGAGCGCCGGTCCGATCACGAAGCTCGAGATCGAGAACATTGCGGCGAAGATCGCCAGCGCGATCACGGGCGCCCGCCAGTTGTTGAAGCGGCGGTGGAGCCGGACGAGCAGCGGGATGCTCGCGACAAGACCGATGACCCCGAACAGGATCGTGCCGCCGGTGCCGGTGACGAGTGCGACACCTGCCAGCAGGCCGATGTGGTGAAGCACGTGCGGGGCGAGGCCGACGACGCCGGCGATTGCGCCGACGATCGCGTTCCAGATTGTGCGAAGACGCGACGGCCTGGCAGTCTCGGCGGTGGTCATAGGGGCGGCCGATCCGCCGTCGCGAGCAACGGCGGGTGGTGTCTGCGGCTGCCTGTGCGTCGGCTGCCAGTCAGCGGCGAGCCATGACGGCTGATGCCTCGAGTCGTCTCTCGATGACTGCTTCTTCGGATCGGCGAGCTCATCGCATCTTCACGAACCGTTCGACCGCCTCCAGCAGCTCACGACTCTTCTCCGAGGCGGCGTCGGCGTCGCCAGAGGCGATCGCATCGTGGACGCAGTGGGTGACATGGCCGTCGAGGATCTCGAGGCCGACTTTCTCGAGGGCCGTGCGCGCGGCGGCGATTTGGGTCAGGACGTCGATGCAGTACCGGTCGCTGGACACCATGCGCTCGATGCCGCGTACCTGACCTTCGATCTTTCGAAGGCGCGTCACGAGCTCGTGCTTGGATTCTGCGTAGCCCGGCTGCCTCACGTTGCTCATACCGCGCCGTCCACCCTTGCGGTGCGCGCACTGGAGAAGCGACGCAGCCGCAGGCTGTTTGCGACGACGAACACGCTTGAGAATGCCATCGTAGCCGCAGCGATGATTGGGTCGAGGAGGCCGGCCATCGCGAGCGGGATGGCGGCCACGTTGTACGCGAACGCCCAGAACAGGTTGGCCTTGATCGTCCCGAGCGTGCGCCGTGCGAGGCGGATCGCGTCGCCTGCGGCGCGGAGATCCCCTGACACGAGCGTCAGGTCAGAGGCCTCGATCGCGACGTCGGTGCCGGTTCCGATCGCGAGGCCCAGGTCTGATTGCGCAAGGGCCGGCGCGTCGTTGACGCCGTCTCCGACCATGGCAACCACCTTGCCCTGCGCCTGGAGGTCGCGCACGACGGCGGCCTTGGCGTCGGGCATCACGTTTGCGAGCACCTGCTCGATGCCGACGCTCGCCGCCACTGATCGCGCGGTGATCTCGTTGTCGCCGGTGAGGAGCACCGGCTCGAGACCGAGGCTGCGAAGCGCCGCGATTGCTGCGGCGCTGGTCGGCTTGAGCGCGTCGGCGACGGCGAGCAGCCCGCGCGCCTGGCCGTCCCAGGCGACCGCGACAACCGTCTTTCCCTTGCCCTCGGCCGCGCGCCGCGCGTCAACCAGTGCTTCCGTCAGCACCACGCCCCGCTCTGCGAGCATCGCCGGACGCCCGACCAACGTCTCGTGTCCCTCGACGAGCGCCTCGACGCCGAGTCCCGCGCGGCTTCGGAAGGCGCTGGCCTGCGGCAGTCGCCCCAGGCGCTCCTGTGCCGCGTCGGCGATGGCACGCCCGATCGGGTGCTCGCTACCGGCCTCTGCGGCACCGGCAATCTGCAGAAGCTCGTCCTCGGTGACGCCTTCGGCGGCGATGACGCCGGCAAGCGTCATCCGGCCTTCGGTGATGGTCCCGGTCTTGTCGAGCACGATTGTGTCGACCTTGCGCGTGCGCTCCAGCACCTCTGGGCCCTTGATCACGATCCCGAGCTGCGCGCCGCGGCCGGTGCCGACCATCAGCGCCGTCGGCGTCGCCAGCCCGAGCGCGCACGGACACGCGATGATCAGTACGGCCACGGCAGCCGTGAACGCCGCCGTCGCATCGCCCGTGGCCAGCAGCCAACCCCCCAGCGTCGCAAGCGAGAGTCCGAGCACGACTGGCACGAACACCGCCGATACCCGGTCCACGAGGCGTTGGATGGGCGCCTTGCCGGCCTGCGCGTCTGCCACCAGTCGCGCGATCTGCGCCAGGGCTGTGTCGGAGCCGACGACGGTTGCGCGCACTAATAGCCGGCCGTAGGTGTTGATCGTCGCGCCCGCCACCTCACTGCCCGTAGCGACCTCAACCGGCACCGGCTCGCCTGTCAGCATCGACTGGTCGACCGCCGAAGCACCCTCAGTGATGACGCCGTCGGTCGGGATCTTCTCGCCCGGCCGGACCACCAGAAGGTCGCCGACCTGGATCTCCTCAACCGGCACCAACCGTTCTTCGCCGTCCACGAGGACGCGCGCCTCCTTCGCGCCCAGCGCGAGCAGCGCGCGGATCGCCTCACCTGAGCTGCGCCGCGCGCGCGCCTCGAAGAAGCGACCGAGCAGGATCAAGGTCGTGATTACCGCACCGACCTCGAAGTACGTGTGGGCGTGCGGGAGCGCGATCAGCGCGACCGTGGACCAAGCCCAGGCGGCGAGCGTGCCCAGCGAGATCAGCGTATCCATCGTCGCCGCGCGGTGCCGGGCGCTTCGAAGCGCGGCACGATGGAAGCTCGCGCCGGCGCCGAACACCACAGGCGTCGCCAGGACCAGCGCCACCCACTCCCAGCCGGAGAACTGCAGCGTCGGCACCATCGCGATCATCGCCAGCGGCACCGAGAGCACGATTGCGACGACCAGCCGATGGGAGGCGCGCCGCGCCTCACCGGTGTGATTGCCCGGCGCCTCCGTCGGGAGCGCAGCGTGGTAGCCGACGGCGTCCACTGCCGCTACCAGTTCCTCGATCGTATGGGTGTCCCGAGCGAAGGCGACGTTGGCCTGTGCGGTGGCGAAGTTGACGGTCGCCTCAACGCCGTCGAGGCGGCTCAGGCGTCGCTCGATTCGTGACGCACACGAAGCGCACGTCATCCCCTCGATCTCGAGACGCACCCGCTCGCGATCCGTTTCGGCTGTCGCTGCCATCACGCCGCCGCGTAGCCGGCCTCGACGATCGCGGTGCGCAGCGTCTCGTCGTCGAGCAGATCACCCTTCACGACAACGTGCTTGGTCTCGAGGTCGACATCGACCTCGGTCACGCCGGTCACCGCCAGCAGTTCGCGGGACACCGCTGCCTTGCAGTGCCCGCAGCTCATACCCGCGACCGTGTACGTCAGCGTTTGCGACATCAAGCACTCCTTGGCTCTAAGCCGGTATTCCTACCCCTACCCGGTAGGCTATACGACGCGCCACAGCGACCAATACCGCGATAGCGCGAGTCGGCGCTTCGGGTTTCCCGCAGAGCGAACAGGCGTGAACGCCGACGTGATCGCCTACCCGGCGGGGGTACCGTGGAGAGCGAAGGTCGAGCCACCCTGCCGAGAGGAAACTTCCATGAGCACCGGCACCATTCTTTTGATCGCGCTGTTCGTCGTCGGACCGTTGCTGATGATGCTCAGCCATCGCGGCGGGCACGGTGGTCGCGGTTCGATGATGGGCGGCTGCGGCCACGCCGGCCACGCGGGCGACGGCGGCGCGGACGGCTCCGCGCCGGAGGACGAATCGGTGCCGACGCCCATGCCGCGCGAGTCTGGGCGGTACGGCTCCGACGCTGACGCTGACGCCGGCGAGCAGCGGCAGCCGGAACACGCCGGCCATCACTGATGCGAGCCCGAAACGCCGCGGATCGATCGGCGACCGCGGCGGCAGGTGCCTCCCGCAAGCCGATCACCCGGGACGCCGCCAGTGCCGCCGTGACTGGCGCGCTAAGCGTACGCGAGGTCGACCGCGAAGGCCTGGTGACCGCCGTAGGACCAGGCGGGAATGATGATGCCTCCTCAGCCGGCGCGCCTCGGCGGTGGGCCGGGCTCGGCGCCCTCGCAATCTTCTCGTTTCTGCTCACCCTCGACGACACGGCGCTGAGCGTCGCGCTGCCGTCGGTCGGTCGCGACCTCGGGTTGGGGCTCTCCGGCCTCGAGTGGGTCGTCAACGCCTACACGCTCGCGCTGGCGGTGCTGCTGCTCGCCGGGGGCAGGCTCGCGGATGCGCTCGGCAACAGGCGGGTCTTCCTCTGGGGCCTGGCCGTCTTCAGCGTAGCGTCGGTTGCGGCCGGAATTGCCGCTACCGGCTCGTTGCTGATCGGCGCGCGGGTGCTGCAGGGCGGGGGTGCGGCATTGATGATGCCAGCGGCGCTGGCGATCATCTCGAGCACGTTCCCGGAGCGGCAGCGGGGCATGGCAATCGGCGTCTGGGCTGGTATCTCCGCCGGCGGCCTGGCGATCGGTCCGCTGATCGGGGCCGCGTTGACGGAGTCGTTCGGGTGGGGGTCGATCTTCCTTCTCAACGTGCCGTTCGGAGTGCTCGGCCTCGCCTTCGGGCGGGCCATCCTGGTCGAGTCGAGGCCGGTTTCCCGCAAGCGGCATTTCGATCTCGCAGGAATGTCCGCGTCGGCGGTCACGCTCTTTGCGCTGGTTTTCGCGCTCACCGAAGGGATGAGCTATGGCTGGACGTCGCCGGTCGTCCTCGGCTCCTTCATTGCCGCGACGGTCGGTGCCGGTGTCTTCGTGCGGATCGAGCAGCGCAGGCGGGAGCCGTTGCTCGAGTTGGCGCTGTTTCGCTCGCGCAATCTGAGCGGGGCGAATGTGGTCAGCCTGCTGTCGACGGCTGTCATGTGTGGGATCTTCTTCTTCATCTCGCTGTATCTGCAGGTCGTCCGCGGCTACACGGCGATCGGGGCCGGAGCGGCGTTCCTGCCGATGACGCTGTTGATCTGCCTTGTCGCGCCTGTCGCCGGGCGCTTCTCCGACCGGGTCGGGCGGCGACTGCCGGCCGCCGCGGGAATGGTGATTCTCGCCGCCGGTCTCTGGCTTCTCTCGGGCCTGGGGGCCACCAGCGGTCTCGGTGCCCTGCTTCCTGGTCTGATCGTCGCGGGTGTCGGTATCGGCCTGACCACGGCGCCGGTGACGGCTGCGGCGCTGGACTTCGCCCCGCCTGACCAGGCCGGCGTGCGCGCGGGCATCCTGAACACGTCGCGGATGATCGGCCTCGCCATCGGGATCGCCCTGATGGGCGCGATCGTCACGGCGCGTTGGCCGGGCGGACTGGCTGGCGCCGCTACCGACCCAGCCGCGTTCGTGGACGGCCTGTCGGTCGCCTTCCTCATCAACACCGCGATCGCCCTGGTCGCCGCCGCAATTGCGGCATCGACGATCGCTGGCGGGCGCTTAGAACACCCGCAGACTGACCTCCGCGGCCGTCCCTGATGCCTGTCTATCTCACTTCCCCCACGGCTCGACGGAGGTTGAAATGCCACGCTTGATCGACCGCATCCGAGGCGTCCTGCAACGGATCAGCCGCGAGCGAGAGCATGGACAGGATCCGGGTGCCGCAGACGAGCAGGCCGCGCCCGCCGCCGACGAGCACACGCACGCCGGCGACCACACGGGCGCCGACGCCGGCGAGCACGAGAAGCACGGGCACAACCACTGTTAGGAGCGCGGCGTCTGGCGGTCGGCCGATGGAAGACGGGAGCGAACAAGATGGCGAGCACGATGCGTGAGATGAAATCCGCGGTCCTCGATGTGCGTCCGATGCTGCGCGGCTCCGAGAAGGCGGTCGTCGAGTCGGTGCTTGGACGCCAGCCTGGCGTGCACCGAGTGGACGCGAATCCGGTCGCGCAGACCGCCACGGTCAGCTTCGACCCGGGTGAGACGTCAGTCGCGCAGTTGCGGCGGGTCATCGAGGAGTGCGGGTATCACTGCCGGGGGCAATCGGTCCCCTATCACCTCTGCGATCCCGCGGCCGAGCCCAGGGGCTCGCGCGACGCGCCGGCTGATGCTCGCGAGATACCGTCGACGCACGGCGGTCATCACGCCGCGAGTGCCGGGGCGCAGAACGCTCCAGCGGTGCCTGCGACACACGGCGAGCATGGCGCAGGCGGGCATGCGGGGCACGGATCCGGTCATCACCCCGCGGGTACCGCGGCACGAGACACTCCAGCGGTACCCGCGGCGCACGGCGAGCACGGCGCTAACGGGCACGCAGGGCACGGATCGACGCTGCGTTCACCAGACGAGGTGATGGGCCACGGCGGGCACGGCGGCATGTCGATGGCGGCGATGGTCGCCGATATGCGCAACCGCTTCCTGGTTGCGGCCGCGTTCGCGATCCCGATCGTGCTGTGGTCGAGGATCGGCCGTGACGTGCTGGGGTTCACCGTCGCGGCGCCGTT
>JBKJIG010000148.1:0-6432 GCA_046598415.1 Gaiellales bacterium | reverse complement strand
CTGTCGGCGGCGCGCTGCGCGTGGGCGCGCTCGACTGCAAGCCGGGCGCGCTCGGCCACCAGCAGCGCCAGCGCACCGCCGATCGCGAGCGCGATGACGACGGCCACGGTGGCCTGCCCGCGCATCACGGCAGCACCGCCCGGGCCTCGATGGGCGGCAGCGGCCCGGCCGGATCGACGCGGACGGCGAGCACCCCGGCGCGGAGCACCACACGGCTGTTGGCGAGGAGGCCACGCGGCAGCGCGGTGCGGGCGGCGACGACCGGATCGGCTGCGCCAGCGGCCGCGACGACGCCGCGGCCGAGCGCATGCTCGGCCGCCACGCCCGCGCCGGCCGCGGCGATGGCGAGCGCGACCGCCAGCGCGAGCGCGAGGGCCAGCGGCACCACGACGACGAGCTCGAGCGACGCCTGCCCGCGCGACGACCTCATCCCGCCTCGCCGACGACGTGGATCGCGCCCCAGCCGGGCGGCGCAACCACCTCGACCCGCACGCGGCCGTCGGCCGCGATGCGAACGCGCGAGTGCCTCCGCAGGGTGGGTGGCAGCGCCGCGCGGGCCGTGCGAGTGGCGTCGCCGCCGACGCGCGCCGCCCGCACGGCTGCGCGGGCGGCGTCGGCCGCCTCGACCGAGGCCCAGGCCGCCGTCACCCCCTGCGCGGCGGCGAGCAGGGCAACGAGGACGAGCGGCAGGAGGACCACCGTCTCGATCGTCGCCTGTCCCCGTTCGGTTGCCACGCAGCCAGCGTCGCACCCCTTCGGCGCGCCGGACCGTCACGGTCCGGCACCGAACCCGCGCGGTTACCGCGGCAGGAAGAGCCAGGTGTCGTCGGCGTTCTTCGACTGGTCCATGCAGACCACGTGGAGGAACGTCGTGCGCCGCGTGACCCTCGGGAACGCCTGCCGGAGCCGCATCGTCGTCCTCCGCGTCGAGTTGAACGTGTGGGGCCTGCCGGCGCTCTTCTTGGCGGTGCCGTACTGGACGGCGATCTTGCCCGGACCGCCCGTGCAGGTCGCGGTCACGAACAGCCGGCCGCGCTTCGTCCAGCGAGCCGATGCCCGCGTGATGATCGGCGCCGTCCGGTCGCGCAGCTGGGTCTGCAGGCTGTTTCTGCCCTCGTTACCGGCGCGATCCCGGTAGGCGATGAGGACCCGCCCGAACTCGGACGTGCTCCGGACCGTCGCCCAGTGCACGAAGACGCTCGACCCGCGTATGCAGTACGCCCCGGCCCGCGCGCGGCTCTTCTTCAGATGCGCGGCGTCGCACTTCGATCCGAGCAGCAGCCTGCGGAGAGCCCACGGCTTGCCGCCCTCCCGCTGCTGCCTCACCTCCAGCTGCGACCCTATCGCGGTCGGATCATCGGACGAAACGGTGTACTCGAAGACCTCGCTGACGTCAGGGATCTCGTCGAGCTGAACCGTGACCGCCGGCGCCTGGATGTCGAGGATTCGCATCGACAGGCGCAGGTTCGCGGTCGACATCATCACCGTTGGCGCGACACCGGCCATCAGAAAGTAGCGAAGGCCCTTCTGCGCGACGAACGAGACGACTTGCGGAACGACCGCGCCGCTGGGGTTGCGATCGCAGGCGACGACGCCGGCTGGCAGGACCGGCGCCGACTGGCTGAACGGGTCTGGCGGGGCGTTGCCGGCGAACACCTCGAGGGCCGACGCGAACGCGCTGCCCCCCGTGTCGATCGTGACGAGCGTATCCTGCGAGAAGGGCGCACCCGTCGAGTCTCGCGTGATCTCGTACCAGACCGTCCGCTGCGCATACCAGTCAGCGGCCGTCGGATCGCTCAGAACGGAGGCCCGGGATGGACAGTTCGAAAATGGTTGCAGGCCGACGGGCGGCACCGGCTGCACGAGCGGTGGATCGTTCAGCTCCACGGACCCCGAGGTCAGGATCTCTGGATCGATCGCCGGACCGTTCACGCGCTCGGCCTTGCGACGGACGCCCGTTCGATCCGGGTCGGGCACGAAGATCTTCGCATAATCAAGACGCGCGTCGTTGGTCGGTACGGCGCCCGCCGTCGCCATGCCCGGTGCGAAGGCCGCGCCCGCTAGCACGACCACGCCGAAGAAAATCCCCCGAAACCTCATGCCGCTAATAGTAGCGGCGGGAATCGTCGAGGATCTTCCAGATCAGATATCCAAGGCCTCCGACGAGTGCCAGGAAGACGATCGCGGACACCGCATTCCAGTCCGGCCAGAAGAACGAGGCCAGCAGCAAGACGCCCAGCAGCGCGGCCGCCGCGTACAGGATCGCCCGCTGCCGCGCGGGCAACCAGGCGGTCTTGTGCTTGTTCTCCCGCCACAGGATGTAGCCGAAGTACAGGAACGCCGCGATCATCAGGATGCGCAGCACGAGCAGCACGATCCCGGCCAGCGCACCGCCCCCGGCAGGCACTGCCACGACGAGCACGAGCGCGATGACGATGCAGATGTTCCGAATCGCCTCGCGACTCATAACGAGGGAGCTTACCCGTAGCCCTCGCCCGTCATGAAGGCGCGCCCGGCCAGCAGGCCGGCGAGCACTGCGATGACGGCGAAGACGAGGATGTTGCGGCGCGTGTCCTCGGTGCGGGACGAGTACGCGAACAACACGGCGGCGGCCGGGGCCAGGCCGTAGACGTAGTGCAGCTGCACCGGCGCGCGGTACTTGCCGGCCAGCAGCAGCAGGCCGAGCAGCGCCTGGCCGAAGATGACCGTGTGCGAGAGTGCCAGCACCTGCTCGAAGACGCGGTTGGCCCGCAGCCGGCCGCGCCAGACGAGGAGGCCCCAGATGCCCGCGATCAGGTTGATGGCGACGACGAAGCCGCCCAGGGCCTGGTGGACGACGGGCACGGCGAGAGTATGCGCGAGAATCCCCGGTATGACTGCCACCGCAGGCGAGCCCGCTCCCGACTTCGCGCTCGCCGATGACACGGGCGCGACCGTGCGCCTCGCCGACCTGCGCGGGACGCGCGTCGTCCTGTTCTTCTACCCCAAGGACGACACCCCCGGATGCACGCGCCAGGCGTGCGCGCTCCGGGACGGCTGGGGCCTTGTCGAGGCGACCGGCGTGCGCCTGTTCGGCGTCTCGCCGGACGACGTCGACAGCCACACGCGCTTCCGCGAGAAGTTTCGCCTGCCGTTCCCGCTGCTGGCTGACACCGACCACGCCGCGCTGGAGGCGTACGGGTTCTGGGCCGAGCGCCCGAACGGCAAGATGGGCGTCGTCCGGTCGACGGTCCTGATCGACGCCGACGGGACGATCGAGAAGGTGTGGAGCCCGGTCGATCCGGACGCGCACGTCGACATCATCCGCGAGGCGCTCGCAGCGTGAGCAGCCCGCTTGCCGGACTGCGCGTCCTCGACCTGTCGAGGGTGCTGGCCGGCCCGTACTGCACGATGATGCTGTCCGACCTCGGCGCCGACGTGATCAAGATCGAGCGCCCCGGCAGCGGCGACCAGTCGCGCGCGTGGGGGCCGCCGTTCATCGCGGGCGAGTCGACCTACTTCATGGCCGCCAACCGCGGCAAGCGTTCCGTCGCGGTCGACGTCGCCGATCCGCGCGGCCTGGCAGTGGTGCAGCGCCTCGCGGCGACGGCCGACGTGGTCGTCGAGAACTTCCTCCCCGGAGCGGCCAGGAAGCTCGGCCTCGACCGCGAGACGCTCGTCGGCGCGCGGCCCGAGGTCGTCTACTGCTCGATCACCGGGTACCCGGCCGACAGCCCGAACGCCCACCGGCCCGGCTACGACTTCGCCATCCAGGGAGACGGCGGCATCATGTCGGTGACCGGCGCGGTGGACGGCGACCCGATGAAGGTCGGGGTCGCGGTCGCCGACATGACGAGCGGCATGTTCGCCGCCAGCGGCATCCTCGCCGCGATCATCGAGGCCCGTGCGACCGGACGCGCGCCGGCCGTCGCCGTATCGCTGTTCGGCTCGCAGATCGCCTGGCTCGGCAACCGCGCGACCGAGGTGCTGGTCGCCGGCATCGAGGCGGAGCGGTTCGGCAACGCGCACCCGTCGCTGGTGCCGTACGAGACGTTCCGGGCGGCCGACGGGTTCGTCAACCTCGCCGTCGGCAGCGACGTGCAGTACCGCTCGTTCTGCACGGAGGCCGGCGCGCCGCAGCTGGCCGACGACCCGCGCTACGCCACGAACGCCGGGCGCGTCGCCGCCCGGGCCGAACTGGTGCCCAGCCTCCAGGCGCTGTTCGCGACGCGCACCGTGGCGGAGTGGATCGCCGTCTTCGACCGCGCCCGCGTGCCGGGCGGCCCGATCCGGACGGTGCCCGAGGTGGCGGCCGACTCGCCGTGGGCGATCGTCGACCACGCGCACGCCACCGCCGGCACGGTGCGGACGTTCCGGTCGCCGATCGCCATCGACGGCGAGCACCTGACCGCGCGCTCCGCCCCGCCCACGCTGGGCCAGCACACGGACGAGGTCCTGCGCGAGCTCGGATACGACGGCGACGAGCTGGCCGAGCTGCTGTCCGGCCCCTGCCGCCCGGGCTGACGCACGTCGCTGCGGCGCGATCGCCGATTTGCGGGCAACCTGTGTGGAGTGCTCGACACGTGGACACCCGTCTCGTGGCGCGACCGTCCGGCCGCGCAGCAGCCCGACTGGCCCGACCAGGCGGCGCTGGAGTCTGCGCTCGCGACCATCGGCGGCTTCCCGCCGCTGGTGTTCGCCGGCGAGGCGCGCGCACTGACGACGGCGCTCGGCCACGCCTCCGAAGGGCGCGCGTTCCTGATCCAGGCGGGTGACTGCGCCGAGTCGTTCGACGCCTTCGCCGCGCCGAGGATCCGCGAGCTGCTGCGCGTGATCCTGCAGATGTCGGTCGTGCTGACCTACTCGTCCGGCGTCCCGGCGATCAAGGTCGGTCGCATCGCCGGCCAGTTCGCGAAGCCGCGCTCGGCACCCACCGAGCGCGTCGGCGACGTCGACCTGCCCGTGTTCCGCGGCCACATCGTGAACGGCTCGGCTCCGACGCCCGACGCGCGGCGCCCCGACCCGGCGCGACTCATCCAGGCGTACCACCAGTCGGCCTCGACGCTCAATCTGCTGCGTGCCTACACCAAGGGCGGCTTCGCCGACCTGTCGCGCGTGCACGCGTGGAACCAGGAGTTCGTCGCCACCAGCCGCGAGGGCCGGCGGTACGAGGCGCTGGCCGAGGAGATCGAGCGGGCGCTGCGGTTCATGCGCGCCTGCGGCATCGACCTCGAGGCGACCCACCAGCTGCACCAGGTCGACCTGTACACGAGCCACGAGGCGCTCATCCTCGGCTACGAGGAGGCGCTGACCCGCGTCGACTCCACCACCGGCGAGTGGTACGACTGCTCGGCGCACATGCTGTGGATCGGCGAGCGCACGCGCCAGATCGACGGCGCGCACATGGAGTTTCTGCGCGGGGTCGGCAACCCGCTCGGCGTCAAACTCGGGCCGGCCGCGACCGCCGAGGAGGTGCTCGCGCTCTGCGAGACCCTCAACCCGGCGCGGGTGCCCGGCCGCCTGACGCTGATCGCGCGCATGGGCGCCGACCGCGTCGAGGACCGGCTGCGGCCGCTCCTCGCCGCCGTCCGCGCCGCGGAGCACCCGGTGCTCTGGGCATGCGATCCCATGCACGCCAACACCTATCTCACGTCGGCCGGCACGAAGACGCGCCATCTCGATGACATCGTGCGCGAGATCGGCGGCTTCTTCCGCGCCCATGGCGCCGAGGGGACGCAGCCGGGCGGCATCCACGTCGAGCTGACCGGCGACGACGTGACGGAGTGCCTGGGCGGTGCCGAGGAGATCCTCGACGAGCACCTGACCGAGCGCTACGAGACGGTGCTCGACCCGCGCCTGAACGGCCGCCAGTCGATCGACCTTGCGTTCCGCGTCGCCGAGCTGCTGCGCGACGGCTCCTAGCGCGCCGCGCCGTCCGGGCGCCCTAGCGCGTTCCGTGTGCCGAGACGCGCGCGGTCCGCGTCCTTCCGCGCGCGTCCCGTGCCCGGTAGCGCGATCCGTGCGCCTTCGGCGCGGAAACGTTCTGGGGTCAGACCCCAACGGGCACGTTTTCGGGGTCTGACCCCGCACCTGGAAGGCGCACGGAAACGCGCGGCGGTAGGACTACGTGGCGTTGTGCTCGCGGGCCCAGAGGGCGGCCTGCGTGCGGTCGGTGACGCCGATCTGCTGGTAGATACGGGTCAGGTGCGCCTTCACGGTCGCCTCGGAGATGCCGAGTCGGATCGCGATCACCTTGTTCGAGAGGCCCGTGCCGACCAGCGCCAGCACCTCGCGTTCGCGCGGCGTGAGGCTCGTCGACGGCGTCGCGTGCGAGCGGCGCGTGAGGACGGCCCGGGCCGCGCGCGGGTCGAGCGGTGCGTCGCCGGCCGCGGCCGCACGGATGGCCCGCACCACCTCGGCGCCGTCGGAGTCCTTCAGCACGTAGCCGGCAGC
>JBKJIG010000046.1:0-3173 GCA_046598415.1 Gaiellales bacterium | reverse complement strand
TCGGGCTCCCTGGTGGAGGTGAGCCGCCGCGGCTTCGAGGCACCGTCCGGGGCGACGACCCACAGATCGCTCGCCGCCTTCGCCGGGTCGTAGCTCGGCTCCGTAACGGTGTAGAGGATCCACCTGCCATCCGGGCTCACGACCGGGCGGCTGGTGCGCGCCATCGTGAACACGTCCTCGTGAGTGATGGTCCGCTTCGCCTGTCCCGAGCGAGCGCCAGCGGGTCGAGGGGCCGCCGGGGCGGCCAGCGAAACGAACAGCAGCAGCGAGATCAACGCTGAGATCGAGGTCATGATGGGCGAATCATATCTGAGACGGACCCGCTACGGCAGCAGATCAGGAACCTAACGGCAGGCCATCCGTATTCTCTGGGGATGTCGTCCTTCATCCAGGACCTGCGTCACGCCGTCCGCCAATTGTGGCGCCGGCCGGTCTTCACCCTCACCGCCGTGCTGACACTCGCCATCGGCATCGGCGTCAATGCCGTCGCTTTCACCGTGGTGAACGGCGTGTTGTTCCGGGGCTGGGCCGTCAGCACGGGGAACGACCTGGGCCGCGTCGCCACGATCCCCGGTGGCGACGAAGGCGGCCACGCGTCGCTCGAAGAGTACCGGCGGTTGGCCGACGCCACGCGCGGCGCGCTCGACGTCGCGGCCGAGGGCCGCCTCTCGGTCGCGTGGCGGCACGACGGCACCACCGAGGCCGCCTGGGTGCTGTTCGTGTCGTCGAACTACTTCTCGATGGTCAATGCGAAGCCCCTAGCGGGCCGGATCGACGTCGCGCCCGCGGCGGGCGGGCCGCCCTCGGTCGTCATCGGCGAACGCTTCTGGCGCAGGAAGCTGAACGCCGTGTCCCCGGCGGGCCTGACCCTGCGTCTCAACAACATAGACGTCGCCGTGGCGGGCGTGCTGCCCGACTCGTTCACCGGTCCTTCCGGCATGTACTCGCCGGACGTCTGGCTGCCGCTCGACGGGCTCACGCACTTCAACACGTCGCCCGCGCTTCTCGAGCGCGACACGCGTTGGCTCTTCGTGATGGGCCGGGTGACGCCAGGCATGAGCGTGCCGCAGGTCCAGGGTCACGTCGACGCCGCGGCGGCCGCGATGGCGCACGACTGGCCCGACACGCACCGCCAGCGTGGCGCCCGGTTCTTTCTGTTCGGGGAAAAGAACCGCGAGCTCCGCGGGATTCAGGTCGCGGCCGGCATCGTGATGGGGATCATCGGTCTCGTGCTGCTGCTCGCCTGCTTCAACGTCGCCAACCTGCTGCTCGCCCGCGCGGTCGAGCGCGAGCGCGACATCGGCATCCGCGCGGCGCTCGGCGCCGGTACCGCGCGCCTCGTGCGGCTCGTGCTGATGGAGGGGGTCGCGATTGCCGGCCTCGCCGGCGTCATCGCGTGTCTCCTCGCGCGCTGGACGCAGTCGCTCGTCGGCTCGTTCGCCATCCCGATCGAGGAGCCGCAGCACGTCAATCTGTCTCCTGACGCGACGGTCCTCGGATTCATCGTGGTTGTCGTGATCGTCGCCGGCGTGCTGCCGGGGCTCTGGCCCGCGCTGGCGGCCGCGCGCGTCGACGTGCGGCGCGTGCTGGGGTCGCTCGGCGCGGGAGCGGAGAGTGGCAAGCCGTCCCGGATGCGGCGCGGGCTGGTCGGCGCGCAGATCGTCGGGTCGACCGTGTTTCTGGCGATCGCCGCGTTGGCCGCGCAGTCGTACGGCAGGCTCTCGGTCACCAATTATGGCTTCGATCACGATCAGCTGGTGGCCGCCGAGTTCGAACCGGCCTCTCATGGCTACGACGCCGAGCGCTCCGAGCGCTTCGCGCGCGCGCTGCTGGCGCGGGTACGGGCGCTGCCGGGGGTCGCCGACGCGGCATTGGCGGATCGGCTGCCCTTCTTCATCGGGATGGATCGGCTCACCCCGGTTTCGTCAACCGGTGCGCCGTGCGAGGCGGACGGCTGCCCGACGTTCCCGACGATGGCGGTCGGACCCGGCTACTTCAGGACGATGGGGATTCCGTTGGTGGCGGGGCACGAATTCGAGGACGGCGGCAGCGCGACCGACGTGATCGTCAACCAGCCACTGGCGCGGTTGCAGTGGCCCGATGGACAGGGACTCGGGCGAACGCTCCGCATCGGCGAGCGCCACCGCGGCATCACCGTCACCGTCATTGGCATCACCGCGAAAACACACACGCGCGGCCTGAATCGGGAAACGCCGTCGCTGTACGTTCCTGTGGGCCGTCAGGAATTCGAAGGCGGCCTCAGCCTGGTGGCGCGCGGAGCGGTGCCGCCGGAGACACTCGTCCGGCCGTTCCAGGACGCCGCGCTAGCGACCGACCCCGACGTTTCGCTGCTGTCGCTCAAGACGATGCGCGAGCGCATGGCCGTGCAGCTGTGGCCGTTCCGCACCGTGACGTGGCTGTTCTCCATCTGCGGCGGCCTCGCGCTCGTGCTCGCCACGACTGGCCTGGCCGGTGTCGTGATTCACGCCGTGAACCGTCGTATGCGGGAATTCGGCGTCCGGGTGTCCGTCGGAGCCACGCCGCGCGATCTCGTGTACGAGGTCTTGAGGAGCAGCGCCGGACTGCTCCTGCCCGGGCTCGTCCTCGGAGTCCTCCTCGCGGCAGGCATCGCACGGCTGCTCCAGGTTGCCTTCATCAGTGTAAACGTGCTGAACCCGCTCACCTACGGAGCGGTCGCGCTGCTCGAGTGCGCCATCGTGATCGCCGCGTCGATCGGTCCGGCGTTGCGGGCCGCGCGCGTCGATCCGCTCGTCGCGTTGAAGGCGGAGTGAAAGAACGTATGTCCACGCCCTAGTTTTCACTTTTCAGGCGGGGCAACGAGGCTCGGGTTCAGCTGGTGCGCCCGGGCGAACGCGGCGCGCGCCTCCTCCGGCCGGTTGAGCCGCTGCAGGGCGAGACCCATCTGGTAGTGCGCGGGTGCGTAGGTCTCGAAGACGCCAATCGCCCGGCGGAAGGCCTCGACCGCGGCGGTCGGCTCACCGGCCTCGAGCTGCTTGATGCCCACCGACGTCCACACCCCGGCCTCCTGTTCGGCTTGCGCGCGCAGGCGGAGACGTTCCGCTTCGGCCAGGTGGTCGCGGGCGCCGCGCGCGTCGCCGCTCACCTGGAGCACCTGACCGAGCGTGTAGTGCGCCGCCGGCAGATCGGGCCGC
>JBKJIG010000107.1:0-12996 GCA_046598415.1 Gaiellales bacterium | reverse complement strand
CATTACGAGTGATGTGCTCTACCAGCTGAGCTACGTCGGCGCGGACAGGCGCATTTTACGTGCATCCGGGACCCGGCGCCGCAGGCGGCGGGCGCCGCGCATCATGCCCGCGTGCTGATCGAGCCCGTCCAGTGCGGCGACGTCGTCGTCCAGCTCGCGCGTCCCGAAGCGGTCGATCTGGCGGTGCTGCTCGAGGCGGCCGTCGAGGAGGCGCCGTACTGGGCCGAGCTCTGGCCGTCCGCCCGGGCGCTCGCCGAAGCGGTCGCGCTGCGCGACGTGCGCGGCCTCCGGGTGCTGGAGGTGGGCGCGGGCCTCGCATTACCCGCGCTGGTCGCGGCGGCTCACGGCGCCGACGTGACGGCGTCGGACGTCGACCCGTCAGCGCTCGCTTTCGTGCTCGAGAGCGCCCGCGCCAGCGGCCTCGAGGTCGCCGTCGCCGAGCTCGACTTCGCAGCTCCCTCGATGGCGCTGTCCGGCTTCGATCTCGTGCTGGCTGCCGACGTGCTCTACGTCGACGCGTCCGCCGCGCACCTGGCGGCCTCGCTCGCGCACCTGCTGGCGCCGCACGGACGGGCGCTGCTGACCTGCCCGTGGCGAGGCCAGGCCGACCGGCTGGCGGCGTCGCTGCCCGCGGGCATCCACGTCGCCGAGCGCGGCATGGTGCCCGCCGTGTCGTTTCAGGGTCAGCCGATGAACATCGACCTGGTCGAGCTCGCGCGCGACTGACCTACGCGGCGGCGGGTTGCACGTCGTCGCCGGTGTCGTCCCCGCGGCCGTTGGCCTTGCCGGAAGCGTCGTCCTCCGAGGCACCCTTGCCGGAGCCGTCCTCGCCCGATGCCTCCTTGTCGGAGCCGCGCTTACCCGAGCCGGAGGAGTCACCGTGGTCGCTGTCAGAACCGCCGCCGCCGTTGGCGCGGCCATGCTTGCCGGAGCCCGTGCCCGAATCCGACCCGTGGTGGCGACCCGAGTCGCCGTTGCCGCCGGAGCCCGAGTGGCCGTCAACGCTCCGGTGCTTGCCGCTACCGCTCGACCCCAGATCGGGCCGGGCGTCGCCGCCGCCGCCGCCGAACGATGCCTTCTGGCCCGAGGGCGAGCCAGCTGCGGCCGCTGCCGAACGCCCCGTCGCCGGCGTCCCGACGTCACCGCGGCTGACGTCGCCGGCCGACGTGGCTCGCGACGGCTTCGTCGCCGCCTCGACCGGCTCATCGGCACGCGCCTTCTGTGGCGCCGTCGGCACCACGACTGCCGCCGCCTGAGCGGGCTGCGCGCCACCGTCGATTCCGGCCGACTCGATCGCCACGCCGCCGCCGACTGCGGCCACGCTCGCAACCACCACCGCGGCGCCCTTGAGCGCGGCCGGCCCCGCCGCCAGCTTCGCAACCACCGCCTCGGCCACGAGACCGCCGCCGCCGACCGCGGCCGAACCCGCCACCGCGCCGCCACTCGATCCGGCCGCGAAGCCGGGCAGCGAGTCGCCGAGCCGCCCGGCCAGCGCAGCCGACGGGATCAGCGAACGGGCCACCACCAGCTGCGGCTGCAGCGCGCGCCGGACGGCGCGGCACGAGCGACAGCGCACGAGGTGCGCGCGGGTGGCCCGATCGATGGAGTCGTCGGCGAGCGACTCACAGGTGCGGACACAGCCGGCCGCACCCGCCTCGTCCGCGCCGCCGAGCACGCGGATCAGCTCGCGCCGCGCGCGATTCAGCAGCGCGTCGACGGCCGACACCGACGTGCCGAGCGAGCTGGCGACCTCGGAGGTGGAGAGACCGAGCCACTCCCGCAGCACGAAGGCGTCGCGCTGCGACGTGGGCAACCGGCCGAGCGCGGCGCGGGCCGCCTGCAGGTCGGAACGGAGCTCGACCTCGCGCGGCACCGACGGCGCCGGCGCCGCGACTTCGGCCGCTCGCCGGTCGTCGAGCGACGCTGACCGGGGCCGCCGCCCGCCGGCGGCGATGCGGGCGAGGCACTCGTTGCGCGCGATCTTGAGCACCCACGCCTGCGGCTCCCGCACCGGGGTCGAGGAGGTGAGCGCGGTGTGCACCGACAGGAACGTCGCCTGGGTGGCGTCTTCCGCGTCCTCCCGCGATCCCAGCATGTGCCACGCGTAGCGGTAGACCGTCGCGCCGTGGCGACGGTACAGGGCCGCCGTCGCACGAGACGGATCGGCGGGCAACGACGAGCGCACCTCCCGCCGGATCGCCGGAGGAGGTGCGCTGTCGGAAGCTGGGTCGCGTACTGCGGCCATCAGGGTCGAGATTCGATCGTGCCTCAGGTCGGGTGACCCGACAGGCCAGGATCAGTCTTCGTTGTCGTCAGACTCGATGCGGGTCAGGTTCATCTCGCCGTTCACGGCGTCGAAGTGCACCTCGACGAACGCGCCGGTGGTGAGGCCGCCGAGATCGACGCCGTTCACGTTCAGCGCGATGGCGGCGCCGCCGGTCGGCGTGACCGTGATGTGCATGGCGTCGACGATGGTCAGGGTGCCCTTGATGTCGTCGATGCCGGCATCCTCATCGGCGTTGTCATCGTCCTCGGCCTTGATCTTGCGGAGCACGTTCACGCCGTCGACCACGTCGAACTCGACCTCGACGAACTGGCCGTTGAAGGCCATGATCGCGGCCAGGTCGGCGCCGGCCGGGATCGTCACGTCGACGATCTCGCTGCCGACGAGGATGTGGATGCCCGCGTCGTCGATGGTGGCGATGCCCTTGACCTCAGCCTCGTCGAGGTCGTTATCCTCATGGCTCGAGACCTCGACGGCGACGCCGTTCTTGAACTTGACCGTCATGTTGAGCGCATCCCCGGCGCCATGATGGCGGCGCGGCTTGACGGACACCGTGGTGCGGCTGCTCGAGAGCACGACGCGCGAGCTGGTGTTGGCGCGGACGACGCCGCTGATGTGCGCGCGGGTGGCGCGACCGACGACCTTCACCGACTTGCCGTTGACGCGGAGCTGCGTGCCGAGCTTCAGCTTCTTCGACGTCTTGACGGTCCTGAGGGTGCCGGACTTGGTCGCCACGACGACCGAGCGGTTGCCCTTCTTCACGACGGTGCCGCGGAACGCCTTGGCGTCGGCGGCGGGCGCTACGAGCAACATTGCTGCGATTGCGCCGAGCACGATCTTCTTCACGGGGACCCCTTTGGACAAGGCGGGTGCAGCGACTTCAGCCACGTGCTGCTCCTCCAAGTACACCGTGGGGCGGCCTAGGAGTGTTCCAACGGAAGGTTTTGGTTGTCTAAAATCTCGCCCAGCGTGACCAGCTCGTCGTCCTCGCCACCCTCGAGGCGAACCATGACGCCGTCGAGCGGCACCTTGTAGGAGCGGACGACGCCGGTGCCCCGTGCGGTCTTGACCGTGCGGCCGACGGCGGGCGCCCGATCGCGGAACGAGCGGTAGATCGGATGCTCGAACGCGAGGCAGCAGCGCAGGCGCCCGCAGAGGCCCGTGATGCGCCCCGGGTTCATCGGCAGATCCTGGTCCTTCGCCATCCGCAGCGTGATCGGATTCTCGTGCGACGGGAACCGCGTCGAGCACAGCTTGTCGCCGCACATGCCGCCGCCGCCGACCTGGCGGGCACCCTCGCGTGGCCCCACCTGGCGCAGCTCGAGCCGGAACCTCAGCTCGCGCGACAGCTCGTGCCCGAGGTCGCGCAGGTCGGTCTTGTCCTCGGCGCCGAAGGTGAGCACCACGCGACCACCGTCGAACGTCATCTCGGCCGCGAACGGCTTCGCGCTGATGCCACGCTCGCGCGTGACGCGCTTGAACAGCGCCATCGCCGTGCGTGACTGCTCGCGCTGCCGGCGGCGCGTCTCCTCGTCCTGCGCCGAGACGCGGCGCAGCACCTTCTTGAGCGGGCCGAAGACCGACTCGGCCGCCACCTCGTGGTTCGGCTGGACGACGCGGCCGTACTCGCGGCCACGCGGGGTGTTGCAGACGACGCGCTCGTTCCAGGCCAGCTCGAGACCGTCCGGATCGAACGGGTAGACCTGGCCGCCCTGCGAGAAGACGACACCGACGACGACGGGCATGGGGTCCTAGAGGATGAGGGTGCCGCGCACGCCGAGCGCCACGGAGTGGAAGAGGCGCTCGAGCGCGAGGCTCGGGGTCACGGGAAGCTCGAGCGACCGGCGCACCTCGCGCGCATGCTCGAGGACCACACCGGCGCCCTCCTCGCCGAAACGCTCTGCAAGCAGCGCGATTTCGGGAAGGCGATCGGAGGATACCACCGCCTCGGGAGCCCCCACCGCGGCGACCAGGACGTCGCGCCAGTAGCCCGTGACGGCATCGACCACGACCCGCACCTCGTCGGTCTCGCTGCGCCGTCGGCGGCGCTTCGCGAGCTGCTCGCCGGCGCGCTTGACGCGGTTGCGCTCGCGCGTCGACTCGCGGCCGCCGCCGACCCGCTCCAGCGCCGCGGCAGTCTCGGCCTCGACCCGCGCCTCTGCTGTCGCGCCGGCCTCGCGCGCGGCGGCCATCACCTCGGATGCGGCGGCGGCCGCGTCGAAGGTGTCGTCGATGGCGGCGTCGCGGGCCAGGTCGAAGGCGCGCTCGAACCGTTGCCGCGCGCCGCTGTCGGCGTGCAGCCGGCGGGCCACGTCCAGGTCGCCGCGCGCGACGCGGGCCAGGTGCTCGGCTTCGGCGCCGCCGCCGAGCGCCTCGGCGATGGCGGCCGCCGACGGCGTGCGGAAGCGGATGTGCTGGCAGCGGCTGTCGATGGTCGGCAGCAGACGCGCGCGGTCATGGCAGACGAGCACGAATACCGCGTACTCCGGCGGCTCCTCGAGCGACTTCAAGAGCGCGTTGGCGGCGTCGCGCCCCATCGTCTCGGCCTCGCGGATCAGGTACGCCCGGCGCGGCGCCTCGAACGGCCGCAGGTGCAGGTCGCCGCGGAGCTCGCGGATCTGGTCGATCAGGATCGCCTCGCCCTCCGGCTCGACGACGTACAGGTCGGGGTGCTGCTCGGTGTCGACGCGGTGCTGGTCGGTGCCGAGCGCCGCGGCGATGAACGCGTGCGCTGCGTCGTCCTTGCCGGAGCCGCGCGGGCCGTACAGCAGGTACGCGTGGCTCGGATCGGCCGCCGCCAGGGCGAGCAGGCGACCGGCCTCCGGCTGGCCGTAGGGCTCACGCACCGAGCGCCGCCCAGACCCGCTCGGCCACGGTCGCCACGTCGGCGTCGGCGTCGATGGCGACGACGCGCTCCGACTCGGCCGCGGCGATGGCGGCGAACGCCTCGGACACGGCCGCCCGGAAGTCGTCGGGCTCGCTCTCGATGCGGTCGGCCTGCGCGGTCTCCCGCGGCGTCGCGACGAGCACGACGGTGCGGTCGGGCAGCAGGCCGCCGGTGGCGAACAGGCTGACCGCGCGGACGACGTCGCGGCCGAGCCCGCGGCCGCCGCCCTGGAAGGCGACGGACGAGTCGATGTAGCGGTCGCAGATCACCCACGCGCCGCGGGCACGGGCAGGCGCGATCACGTCAGCGACCAGCTGCGCACGACTGGCGGCGAACAGCAGCGCCTCGGCCCGCGGGCTGACGTCCCAGTCGCCGTGGTCGAGCACCAGCGCCCGCACGTGTTCTCCCAGCGGCGTGCCGCCCGGCTCGCGGCACTCCACCACCTCGTGGCCGGCCGCGCGCAGACGATCCGCCAGGAGGCGGGCCTGCGTCGATTTGCCGACACCATCGAGACCCTCGAGCGAGACGAACATTCGCAAGAAGGCTAAAGGGGCTCGGGGGAACCTGCCGAATCAGCTTCTGGTGCCGCACCCCGACCATGTCATCCGGCTCGATACGGGAGCCTTCCGCGTCGCCCGCACGGCGCGCGTCGCGCGCGGTCTCGCGTACTGGATCGTCCTTGCGATCGCCGCCGCGGGCGTCGCCGTCGCCCTCGCCGTCCTGGCGACAACGGTCGGCCACGAGCCAACGCTCCTGAACGCCACCGCCGCGGAGATCGACCTCGCCGGAGCGCCCGCCCCGGAGACCACCCCGGTGGCCGTGTGGAACGCCTCGCCGGCCGACGGCGCCGCGAACCGGCTCAAGATCCGGCTCGCAAAGTTCGGCTACCCGGCCGAGGCCGCCAAGTCGCACGGCCTCCCGAAGGGCGGCCTGAAAGGCACCTGGGTCTTCTACGCACCGGGGAACGCCGCCGCCGCCAAGGGCGTCGCCGCGAACCTGAAGGTGAATGCCGCGCTGCGCGTGCGCCCCCTCGACGGCATCAGCCCCGCGAAGCTCGCGCCGGCCGTCGTGCTCGTCGTGGTCGGACACTGATGCGGGTCGTCGTCACCGGCGGGGCGGGCTTCATCGGCTCGCACCTGGTCGACGCGCTGGCCGCGCGCGGCGACGACGTGCTCGCGATCGACGACCTCTCCAAGGGCAAGCGCGACCGGGTCGAGGCGTCGTTTCAGGCCGTCGACATCCGCGACGCGGCGGCGCTCGCCGCCGCCTTCGCCGGGCACCGGCCCGAGGTCGTGTGGCACCTCGCCGCGCAGGCCGACGTGCGGCTGTCGGTGTCCGACCCGGCGGCCGACGCCGCGGTCAACGTCACCGGCACCATCAACGTGCTGCAGGCGGCCCTCGACGTCGGCGCGCGGGTGGTGTTCGCCTCCACCGGCGGCGCCATCTACGGCGCCGACGCGCCGCGGCCGACGCCCGAGTCAGCGGCGTGCGAGCCGGAGGCCCCGTACGGCACCGCCAAGCTGTGCGCCGAGGAGTACGTGCGCCTGTTCAACCGGCTGCACGCGACGCAGCATGCGATCCTGCGCCTCGGCAACGTCTACGGCCCCCGCCAGGATCCCAGCGGCGAGGCCGGCGTCGTCTCGATCTTCGCCGGCCGCGTCGTCCGCAACGAGCCGCCGACGGTGTTCGGCGACGGCCTGCAGACGCGCGACTACGTGTTCGTCGGCGACGTCGTGACCGCGTTCGTCGCCGCCGGCGACGCCGGCATCGCCGGCCTGTGGAACGTCGGCACCGGTCGCGAGGTGAGCGTCATCGACCTGATCGACGGCCTCGCCGACATCAGCGGCGCCACGATCGAGCCCCACTTCGCGCCGGCCCGGCAGGGCGAGCTGCAGGCTTCGAGCCTCGATCCGAGCGCCGCCCAGCGCGCGCTCGGCGTGTCCGCATCGACGCCGATCGGCGATGGCCTGCGGGCCGTCTACGACTGGGTGCTTGCGGGCGAGCCGGTTCGCGGCACCCTGTAGGGGTGCGCGCCGCCGTCATCCCGCTGCTCGCGGTCGCCCTGGCGATCTCGCTCCTCGCCGGGCACGGCGGCCTCGATGCACGCAGCGCCGCGATCGCCGAGGCCGGCGTCGCGGCCGCCTTCGCGCTCGCGGTCGTCTCCGCCTGGCGCAGGGGCAGCGTCGCGATCCCGCATCCCGCGGTGCTGACCGCGGCGGCGGCCCTCGCCTCCTACGCACTGCTCGCCATGGCGTCGGAGGACTGGTCCCTGTCGCCGCTCGCCTCGCGCCAGGAGGCGCTGCGCGCCGCGGCCTACGCGCTGGCCGTGCTGGCCGGCGCCGCGATCGCGGCCACCCGGCCGCAGCCGGTGCGCGGTGTGCTGACGGTGCTGGGCGGCCTGGCCGGGGCGGAGTGTGCGTGGGCGATCGTCTCGCGCTCGTTCGCGGCGGAGTCGTTCGGCCTCACCGGCCGGCTGCAGGGCACGCTCGGCAACGCCAACAGCCTCGGCATGCTCGGCGCCGTGGCAGCCATCGCCGGTCTCGCGCTCGCCTCGCGCGCCCGGGTGCTCGGCCTCGCGCTGGCCTCGCTGGGAGCCTGCACGGCGTTCGCCACCTCGTCGCGTGCGGCCGCGGCGGCGACGCTGGTGGCGGCGGTCGTGCTCGCGCTCGCCACCGACGGCCGCCCGCTGCGCCGCCTCGCGGTGCCGGCGGCGCTGCTGCCCGCGATCGTGCTCGGCACCTGGGCCTCGAGCTTCGCGGTCTTCGACGAGGTGGCCGGCATCATCCGGCCGGCCGGCGTCGGCCTGCTGCTGCTGGCGATCGCTGCGATGGTGACCGGGCCGGTCGCGCTGGGCCTGGTGGCAGCCGCGACGATGATGGCGCCTCGCGCCCGCCGGGCTTGGATCGAACGGGTGCTCGTCGGCGGCGGGGCGGCGGCGCTCCTGCTGCTGGTGGCCGTCATCGCGGCCCGCAACGAGCGCGGCGCGCCGGCCATCGCCGGCATCGGCCACCTGTTCTCGTCCAGCTCCAACTTCCGCACCAACTGGTGGGAGAACGGCCTCGACGCCTTCCGCGATGCACCCTGGCGCGGCACCGGCGCAGGCACGTTCCGCACCGTCGAGACGCTGGCGCGCGACCCGGCGCACGCCACCGTGTCGCCCCACAACGCGATCGTCGCGGCGCTGCAGGGCACCGGCGTGCTGGGCGGCATCGCCGTGTTGATCGCCGGCGCGGCGATCGTCCTCGCCCTCGTGGTCGGTGCGCGGCGCTCGCAGGAGCGCACCGCGGCCGTGGCGCTCGCCCTCGCCGCGGGCGTGCTGCTGCTGCACGGCCTCGTCGACGTGACGTGGGAGACGCCGGTGCTGGGCGTGATGATCTGCCTCGCCGCCGGTGTGCTGCCGCCGGCCAGGCCGACGCGCCGGCTGGCGCCCGCGATGCGGTACGGCCTGGCCGCCGTCGGCGTGGCGATCTCGGTGCTGGTGGTCGTGTCGACGACGCGGTCCGCGGTCGGTGCGAGCGGTGCCACCGCGGCGGCCTCTGCGGCGACCCCGGTGGAGTCGCTCGCACAGGCCCGCGATGCGCTGCAACTCGAGCCGCGGGCGGCCGATGCGCACGTCGTGGCCGCCACCGCGCGCGCGGACCTCGGCGATCCGGTCGGCGCCCTCTCCGACCTCGTCGCGGCGCTGCGACTGGAGCCGGACAACTACAACGCGTGGCTCGGCGCCGCTCGGCTCCAGGCCCGCGCTTTCGGCGATCGGGCCGGTGCGATCACGACGCTGAGGCGGGCGTATCTGGCGTCAGGTCAGCGGCGTCAGGTCCGCATCGAACTGCATGCCGCCGAGCGCGCCTTGGGGCTCCCAGTCACCCCCTGACGGCTTTCCGTCGGTACACTTGCGCCCTGATGGCCTGGTTTACCAAGTCAATTCGCACCCTTCTGCTCACTGCCTGCGTGCTGCTCGTGGCACCTGCGGCGGCCCTCGCCGACTGCGGTACGTCCGTCATTGATGACTACCTCAAGGACGGCACGATCAGCGGCAACTACCCACAGGCCTGTTACAAGAGCGCGCTCAAGCAGATCCCCACGGACATGGACATCTACACCGACGTCCGCGGGTCGATCAACGCCGCGATGAACGGCGGCGGCTCCAGCGGGACGCCGATCGCCTCGAACAACCAGCCCGGCGCCACGACGTCGAAGGACCAGCCCAAGGGCACGTCCACCGGTGGGACGAACGAGGACGGCACGACCACCGACCAGCTGCTCCCGGTCGCGCCCGGCACCACCGACGGCGGCCTGGTCGGCCAGGCGCTGAACAACATCGGGCCGAAGAAGGCCGACGAGGTACCGATGCCGGTGATCGTGCTCGGCGGTCTCGCCGTGCTGTTGATCCTGGCCGGCGCCGGCGGTCTGATCGCCCAGCGGCGCAGTCGCCGCGGAGCCGAGAACGACATGACGTCGTCCGACGCGCCCGGCGCCGAAACAGCCAGCTAGCCGCCGCGCGCGAAGGTACCGGCATGAGCACCACCATCGCCATCACCGGGGCGACGGGGTTCGTCGGCTCGCACCTGCGCCCCGCGCTCGAAGCCGTGGGCCACGACGTCCGCCCGCTGTCCGTGCGCTCCGGCATCGCGCCGGCCGACGTCTCCGGCGCCGCCGCCGTCATCCACCTGGCGGGCGAGTCGGTGAGCGGCCGCTGGACGGCGGCGAAGCGCACCGCCATCCTCGAGAGCCGCCGCTCCGGCACCCGCGCCGTCGTCGACGCCATCGCTGCCGCCGACGAGCCGCCGCGCGTGCTGTTGAGCGCCAGCGCCGTCGGCTTCTACGGCGACCGCGGCGACACCGAGCTGACCGAGGACGCGCCGGCGGGCGACGGGTTCCTGAGCGAGGTGTGCCAGGTGTGGGAGGCCGAGGCGGCGCGCGCGGGCGAGCACGGCGCCCGGGTGGCGAGCCTGCGCTTCGGCATCATCTTCGCGCGCGACTCCGAGGCGTTCCGCCGGCTCGCGCAGCCCGCGCGGCTCGGCCTGGGCGGTCCGATGGGCTCCGGTCGGCAGTGGTGGCCGTGGGTGCACATCGACGACATCGTCGGCGTCACGCTGGCCGCGCTGGCCGACGAGCGCTACGCCGGACCGGTCAACGTGACGGCGCCGGCGCCGGAGCGGCAACGCGACGTGTCCCGCACACTGGGCCACGTCCTGCACCGGCCGGCCGTGCTGCCCGCCCCGCGGTTCGCCCTCAAGCTGCTGCTCGGCGGCTTCGAGGCCGAGCTGCTCGGATCGCGGCGCGCGCTGCCCGCGAAGGCGGAGTCGCTCGGCTACACGTTCGCGCAGCCGGCGCTCGAGCCGGCACTGCGCGACCTGACGCGGTAATCGGCTGCGAGACTGCGCGGGTGCGCGACGAGCTCGCCCGCCTCCTGCGCCACTCCGCGATCTACGGCCTCGCCGGTCTGGCGAGCCGGATCGCGTCCGTGCTGCTGCTGCCGTTCCTGACGCGCGAGCTCGGGCCTTCGAGCTACGGGCGCATCGAGACGATGGTGGCGCTGATCGCGGTGCTCGTGCCGCTGCTGCGGGCCGGGGTGGCGACCGCCTTCTTCCGCTTCTACTACGAGCGCGAGCTGGCGCCCGACCGCGACCTGGTGGTGCGGACGTCGTTCTGGTTCACGATGCTCGGCGCCGGCGTTGGCCTCGCGGCGGGCGTGGCGGCGGCACCGGCGATCGCCTCGTTCGTCGTCGGCGACGCCGCGTACGCGAACCTCGTGCGGGTCGCCTTCGTGATGCTCGCGGTGCAGCTGCTGTACGAGCAGCTGACCGCGCTGTACCGCGTGGAGGAGCGCTCCGTGGCGTTCACCGTCGCGAGCCTCGCCAACCTCGTGGTGACGGTGGTGGCGACGATCGTGGCCGTGTTCGTGCTCGACGACGGCGCCACCGGCGCGCTGGCCGGCAACGCGATCGGGACGGCGGTGGTGCTGGTGGTGCTGATCTGGCAGCGCCGCCGCTCGCTGCGGCCGGCCTTCGACCGCGACCTCGTGCGGCGCATGAACCGGTTCGGGCTGCCACTGCTGCCGGCGGGCCTCGCGATCTGGGTCGTGGACTTCGCCGACCGGCTGTTCCTCGGCCGCATCGTCGACCAGCACGAGGTGGGCCTGTACGCGGTCGGCGTCAAGATCGCGAGCGCGATGGTGCTGGTGCAGCTCGCCTTCCGCACCGCCTGGCCGGCGTTCGCGTACTCGCTCGACGAGGGCACCGAAGCGCGGCGGACGTTCGCCTACGTGCTGACGTACACGTCGCTCCTCGGCGTCTGGATGTCGCTCGGCCTCGGACTACTGGCGCCGTGGCTCGTCGACTGGCTCGCCGCGCCCGAGTTCGCCTCGGCCGAGCGGGTGGTGGCGCCGCTCGCGTTCGCCGGCGCGCTGCTGGTGGCGTACACGACGCTCTCGATCGCGGCGTCGCGCGCAAACCAGACGCAGCGCTACTGGCAGGTCGCCGTCGCCGGCGCCGCGGTCAACGTCGGCCTGAACCTGCTGCTGATCCCGATCTACGGTATGGAAGGGGCCGCGGCGGCGACCGTCGCCGCCTACCTGGTGCTGGCCGGCGGCATGGGGTGGCTGGCCCAGCGGCTGTATCCGGTGCCGTACGAGTGGCGCCGCCTGACCGTGGCCGTGGCTGTCGGAATCGTGCTGTACGCGGTCGGCCGGCTGGCCGACGCGCCCCTCGCCGGAGCGCTCGTCCTGGCCCTCTCCTATCCCGTCGTGCTGGGGCTGCTCGGGTTCTTCCAGCCGGCGGAACGGCGTCGTTTCGCGTCCCTGGCCGCGAGAATGCGACCACGATGACTCTCGACCTCCACGCACACGTGCTGGCGGGCGTCGACGACGGGCCCGACACGATCGAGGGCGCGCTCGACCTGCTGCGTGCACTCCAGGACGAGGGCGTGACGACCGTCGCGGCCACGCCGCACGTGCATCCGGCCTACCCGACCACCGTGCAGACGCGCGACGAGCGGCTCGCCCAGGTGCAGGTGGCTGCGCGGGCCGCCGGACTGACGATCGTGGTCGTGCAGGGCGGCGAGCTCGACCTCGAGTACGCGGCCTCCTACGACGACGACCAGATCCGCACGTGGGCGCTCGGCGGCGGCCCGGCGGTGCTGGTCGAGTTCCCGTGGGGGCCCACCTGGCCGCTGGCGCTGGCACCGACATGCCGCGACCTGCGGCTGCGCGGGTTCCTGCCGATCGTCGCCCATCCGGAGCGCGCTCGTCCCGTCCAGCAGCGGCCGGAGCGCCTCGACGACGTGATCGCGAGCGGCGCCGTCTGCCAGATCACGAACGGCTCGCTGGCCGGCCGCTTCGGCGAGACGGCGCAGCGCACCGCGTTCGATCTCCTCCGCGAGCGCCGCGGGCACCTGATGGCGTCCGACGCGCACGGCGCCACCTCGCGCCGCCCGTCGTTCGCCGGCGCCCGAACGGCGCTGATCGCCGAGCTGGGCGCCGAGTACGCCGATGCCCTGGAGCGAGCGGCGCCGAGGGTCTACGAGGGCCGCGTCCCGCAGCTCCCGTATCCGGCGGAGCCGCGCAAGCGAGGCCTGTTCCGCCGCTAGTCCGATACGTGTTGCCGCGCAGAGCTCGAGGTCGTCGAGCGGGGCAGCTCTGCGGCGGAAGCTCGAGCAAGCTCCACGTCGTGCAGTGCGGACTTCGGGCGTCCCCGCGTGCAGCGGTAGTGGCGTGCAGCGTTCGTCGGCTGCCGTGGCGAGCCGCGAGCGCGGCGGCGCCAGCGAGAGCGGCAGCGCCGCCGGGTAGCTCAGCCGCCGCCGCTGGAGCGGTGAGCCGCTGCGGTTG
>JBKJIG010000101.1:0-26544 GCA_046598415.1 Gaiellales bacterium | reverse complement strand
GTGAGAACGACAGCTTGATCTGGCCCCACCGCGACAGCTTCAACTGGCCCCACCCTGTGGCGTGATCGGCTGATCCTGCGGCGTCCATCTGGGCGGTGTGGGAGAGGCGGAGAGGGTGAGGTCGAGAGTGGAGCTGTATGAGGAGATCCGGCGTGATGCGGCGCGGATGCGGTCGGAGACGGGCGAGGTGTCGATCCGGCAGTTGGCGGCGGTGCACGAGACGCATCGGCGGACAGTGCGCCAGGCGCTCGGGTCGGCGGTGCCGCCCGAGAAGCGCTCGCCGGTGGTGCGGCCGGCGCCGGTGTTGGGGGCGTTCCACGCGCTGATTGACGGGTGGCTGGTCGCGGATCAGACGGCGCCGCGCAAGCAGCGGCATACCGCGCAGCGGGTCTTTGAGCGGCTGCGGGATGAGCATCGCTGCGAGGCAGCGGTGACGACGGTGCGCCGGCATGTCCGGGCGCGTCGGCGCGCGCTCGGCCTCGCGGGTGAGGGGTTCGTGCCGCAGAGCTACGCGCCGGCCGTCGATGCGCAGGTCGACTGGGGTGAGGCGGATGTGGTGATGGCGGGGCAGCTGACGCGGGTGTTCCTGTTCGGGATGCGTGCGTGCTTCAGCGGCGCGGCGTACTGGGAGGCGTTCCCGGCGCTGACGCAGACGGCGTTCCTGGAGGGCCACGTGCGCGCGTTCGAGTGGTTCGGTGGGGTGTTCGAAACGATCCGCTACGACAACCTCAACGCTGCCGTGAAGCGGATCGTGCGCGGCCAGCGCCGCGCCGAGACGGATCGGTTCGTGGCGCTTCGCAGCCACTACCTGTTCGATTCGGAGTTCACGACACCGGGGATCGCGGGCGCGCATGAGAAGGGCGGGATCGAGGGCGAGGTCGGCCGCTTCCGGCGTCGACACTTCGTGCCGCTGCCTGCGGTACGCAGCCTCGGCGAGCTCAACCAGGAGCTGCTCGCGTGCCTGGAGGTCGATCTGCGGCGGCGGGTCGACGGACGCTCCGAGACGGTCGCGGCGATGCTCTGGACGGAGCGGGGGCGGCTTGCCCGGTTACCGGTCGAGGAGTACCCGACCAGCGAGCAGAGCACGGTGCGGGTGGACGCCAAGAGCCTGGTGACGGTGCGCCAGCGCCGCTACTCGGTACCGACCAGGCTGGTCGGGCTGCGGGTGCGCGCCGAGATCGGCGCGCACACGATCACGATCCACCACGACGGCGCGGTCGTCGCCGTGCACGACCGCGCGGTCGAGCGGTTTGCGACCACCGCGACGCTCGATCACTACCTCGAGCTGCTCGCCCGCAAACCGGGCGCGCTGCGCCGGGCGCTGCCGCTGGTGCAGGCCCGTGCGCGGGGCGACTGGCCGGTGGTGTACGACGAGCTCTGGCAACGGCTCGAGGAGAAGGTGGGCCGCTCCGAGGCCGCCAGCCAGATGGTCGACGTGCTGCTGCTGTGCCGCCAGCACGACCCCGAGATCGTCCGTGCCGCCGTCGCCGGCGCACTCCTGGCGGGTGCGATCGACGGCCGCGCCGTCCAGGTGCTGTGCCGACGCTCAGACGAGCGCAGCGTCGCCGAACCGGTCGTGGTCGACACCCGGATCCGAAGCGTCGAGGTGCCAGAGCCGAGCCTTGGCCACTACGACGTCCTTCTCGCCGATCGGAGCGACAGCTGATGAGCACCCAGACCGACGTCCTCGACGCGCTGATCCACGCCCACGCCCGCGAGCTGAAGCTGCCAACGATCGGTCGGCGCTACCGCGATCTCGCAGCGGAGGCGACCCGCACCCAGCAGACACCGACGGCGTACCTCGCAGCGCTCTTGGAGGCGGAGATCGCCGAGCGCGCCGAGCGGCGCGAACGCCGCCGCCTGGTCGAAGCGCGCTTCCCGCTCAGCAAACGCCTGGACGACTTCCGGTTCGACGACAACCCCAAGATCCCGGTCGCGACAATCGCCTCCCTCGCCGACGGCGGCTACCTCCAAGACCACGAGTCGATCATCCTCGTCGGCGACTCCGGCACCGGCAAAACCCACCTCGCGACCGCGCTCGGGATCACCGCCTGCAGCCAGGGACGCCGCGTCCGCTTCACAACGCTGGCAGCGCTCGCGAACGAGCTACAAGAAGCGGAAAGCCGGCGCGAGCTGAACCGGGTCGTGCAGCGCTACGCCCGGATCGAGCTGTTGATCCTCGACGAGCTCGGCTACCTCGCGCTCCCCGACGGCGCCGCCGAGCTCGTCTTCCAGGTCATCTCCGAACGCCACGAACGCGCCTCGCTGATCATCACCACGAACCTGCCATTCGGCGAATGGGGCCGCGTCTTCCCCGACCCCCGGCTCGCGAAAGCGGTCGTCGACCGTGTCACCCACCGCGCCCACATCATCGACTGCGGCACCCAATCCTGGCGCTTCACGCACGGCCTCAAGACCCCCCGCCGACCCAGCCCGCGCGCGGCGGCACGCCTCCCCCGCGATCCTACGGATCGCTCCTCCGACGTGCCGCCGCACGAGCAGCTATAACCCCATCAACAACCAGCCAGGTGGGGCCACTTCAAGCTGTCGAGGTGGGGCCAGTGCAGGTTGTCGTTGCCACACAGGGCGGTTTGCGCGGCGGAGAGGTTCCACGGGCCGGCGGCGTCATACGGAACGCCCCAGACTGCGGTCTCGCGGGTCGGGGTGCCAGTGGGCGAGCCGTTCTCGAACGCGTTTCGGGTGCTGGTGACTATTCGGCCGTCAAGCATCGTCCCGTCGCCGTCGATGCCGGCAATCGGCGAGTTGCTGTTCTTGAAGTTCGCGTACGCAAACGTATAGGCCGGGGTCGTCGCGCCGCCGTCCGGCTTGTAGGTCTTCAGCAGTCGGTCTGGCCCCGGCAGGATCGAACCTGTCGGTGCCGCGTCGGTCGTTCCTTGCGTCTCGGTCGTGGAGTAGTAGGTGTAGGTCTCGCTGTTCGAGGGCGTGCGCGGGTCAGCTGCCGTCACGAGCCGGTACGGCGCGGCGCCTTCGTACGAGTAGGAGGCGACATCGGCGATCTTCGCGAAGGTGCCGCCTGGGGTGGGCAGGGCCCAGTATTCGACCGTGGAGAGCCGCTGAGCGGTGCCGAGGGTGACGTAGTTCAGGCGCAGCTGGATGCAGCCGGCTGGTGGTGCGTCGGCCAGGCACTGGGTGGCGGTGTACGCCATCGACTTCGGCCACGTCGCCATCCGGTCGACGAGGCCGGTGGTCGGAGCGACACCCGAGCGTCGCACCGCCGCCGTCTGCGTGAGCGACTGAATCGACAAGGGAACCCAGACGCCGTTCTGGAGGGTGAATCGCACGACGTCGCCGGACAACACGTCCGTCACGAGGTACTCGGTGGCCGGCGCTCCGACCTCCGTCACCTCGAGATTCGACCAATCCGACCCCGGCGCGACGTACGTTGACGGCGGCGACGACGACCTACGGAAAGTCAGCGCCTCGCCATCCGTCGACGCAACGACCACCACGCCTGTCGACGATGGCGGTACCAGCCGCGCGTACTGGCTGGTGGCGTCCTCGTCCGAGACGTCGAGCAGCCAGCCAGGTCCCAGCACCGATGATGCCGCGCCGCCCGATGCTGTCGTTCGCGAATGGTACGACCGGGCGATGGTCAGAGACCCGCCCGGTGCCGCGATCGACACGTCGGTCGCCGCCAGCGAGAAGTCGCCGCTCACGAGATCGACGGAGCCAGGCCCGAATCCGTCTGTCGAGATTCCGGACCCGTTGATGTTCAACAGCGCAAACGTCTGGGTCGAGCCCCAGGACCCGAAGTAGTCCTTGGCGGCGACGTGCAGATAACTTGCTCCCCCCGGTGCCGGATCCAGGCTGAACGAGGGGGCGCCGGGCGCCACCAGCGTGGCATCCGGCGTGGACGCGACCACCGTGGACGGATTCTGGTCAAACACGAGGCCGTAGCCGGACGCACCGGTCCCAGTCATGTAGTTCGGTCCGCTCCAGGTAGCCTGGAACTGCGGCGAGCCGAGCGACTCCTTCCACTGCCCCGAGACGTGCGTGGAGCTTGAAATCACCGGCACCACAGCCGCGTCCGCTACCTGCGCGACGTAGCCTGCGGACCACGGACTCCAGTACCCGTCGTTCCGCTGCGCGCGGACCTGAAAGACGGTATTTCCGGGAGCCAGGAATCCTACGTACGGATACGTGATCGCCAGCGACGGACCGGGAGCGAAGTATCCGACAGGCGATCCGTTTACCGCGAGCTGCCATTGCGCAACGCCCTTTACCGGATCGCCCGCGATCCAGTCCGTAAAGCCCGGAGCGTTGACAGGGGTATATGTCCCTGTGAAGTACGAGTTGAGGACCGGCGTTCCAACAGGATGCGTGGAGGAAGAAATCGTCGGTGCGGCGCCGGCGTGGAACGACACGTTCAGCTTTGGCTGTGTCGCAGCGCCCGCCTCGCGGTCCTTGAAATGCCGACGGGTGTCCTGCAGCGACTCCGTCGTGGTGCGGACGATCAGGCCCTGGTTCGCCTCCGCGTTCGCCCAGTGCTGCACCATCCGGCCCAGATTCGCGTGATCTCCCGTGCCGGTGCCGGAACCGCTGATCCCCTTGTACAGGTTCAGCGAGCAGGTAACGGTGTTGGAGGCAAAGAACGTCCCGTCATGGGTGGGCAGACCGGCTGGACTGTTTCCGGACCAGCTGTTCCAGAACTGGCCCTCGCTGAACAACGACAGGCTGCGGTAGACCCGGAATGTCCGGGTCGGTTCGCACGCGCCAGCGATCTCATACAGGTACAGCGACAGCGTCGCGCTATCGATGATCTTGCCGACCGGCTCGCCGATCGACCCCGAGTCGCCCGGCTCCGAGAACCGGATCAGGATCCGGTTGATGTTGCCCGACAAGTTGGTGCCGACCTTCAGCGCTCCGGTCTGCGCCGTGGCCGGATCAGCCGACGCCACGAACAGGTCCCGCGTCGCAAATACATCCACCGGTGACGGGTCGATCGTGACCGGGTACTTCAACGCCGGCCGCTCGAAGAACGCCGGGTCAGGCGTCAGCGTCTGGGTCACGCCGTCGACGCCGTTCTTCAGCGTCGACTCGACCGGCGCCCGATTGATTGGATCACCCGTCTTCGGGTCGTCCCCGCTCTCGTCGAACATCGTCGGCGCGTCGGAACTACCGACCACCTCGCCCGTTTCATCGACGAACTCCAGCCGTCCGCCCTCGCCTTCCGGCGCCACTATCGTGAGCCCGGTCGCGCGGACGCGGATCGGCAGGGACAACGCCACCCGCGGCTTCGCTCGAACCACGAAGCCGACCTTCACACCCTCCGCCCGCATCGTCACCGCCAGGTCGACGCCGGGCTGAACGTCCGGATACGTTGCCGTCGCGCCCGAGATCGTCGGCGCCGCCAGCGGCCCATCCCAGAGCAGCTCAACGACGCTCGCCCCGACCGGCACCCGCGCCAGCACTCCGTTCAAGCCGCCCGCCGACAGCACCACATCACGCGACCCGGCCTTGGCGTGGAAACCATCCTTCCCGTCCACCAGATCGAGATCGAGCGGCACCCAGCCGGACGCCGACTCCGTCCCGCGGACCCGGACGGTGCCTCCAAACAGTTCCTCCGACTGCGATCCATCCGGCCACACCACCGCTGCCGTCGTTTCCGTCAACGACTCCCTCACCACCACCGGCCCGCCGGTCGCCTTCGCCCGCGCTGCCGCGTCAGCCGCCGACACCACCGGCGTGGTCGGATCAAGCGACTCGCTCGACGTGGCACCCTCCGTGTCAGCATCCATCGACGGCGCCTGCTGCGCCGCAGCTAGTCCTGCCGTCGCCGGAACGAGCATCGCTGCAGCGACGCACCACAGCACCAAGACCATCCGCCGCCAACTCCAGCACGGCCGACCGACGCCAAACGACGGAACTCCACTAGCCACGATGCGATCCCCCTGAGAGCGTTCCTACTTCACTAGAGGCGCCGAGGAACACCGGTTGATACAGGTAATTCAGCAACGTGGCGGTACGCGGCCGCCCTCGGCAGTCCTCCTCGCCGTGTCCGCCAGCCGACCGCACCCCACGCCGAGGCCGCATCGGAGTCGATTGTCAGACCAGCCCGAGGGACATCGATCGAATCGCCCGAGCCGTGCTGCTACCCGGCTCGCCGCACGTCCGCCACGGCGTTGTGTATTTCCGTGGCGGCCGTATCCGGGCTCAATTGGCGAGCGCCGCGGCATCCATCCCGGCCGCCTGCGCTACGGACGCGAGCCACGCGACGCCGAGGCCGCCGCGCACGAGTTCTCGTCGCAATGTGCGGAGGGCTCGACCCATGATCGGGCCGATGCTGCCGATCGGCATTCCAAGGCCGACGCTGATGTCCTGATAGGACGCTTCCTCGCGCGCCAGCACGAACAGGACCAGGCGACGCTGGGTATCGGGTAGTCGCCGAACGGCAACCTCGATCGTTCGGGAAGCGTCCAACCGGGCTGCGATCCGGTCGACCTCCGCCGTCGCTCGCGCGTCAGCCTCAGCAGCCACCGCGGCATCGTCCGCCCAGTCCAGACGCAGGCGCGCCAAGCGCACCGCTTCCCGATCGGCGACTCGCGACAGCCACCCAGGAAGCCGATCGGGAGCCCGTATTTCGGCCGCCCGATCCAACAAGATGCCCCAGGTAATCTGCTCAAGATCCTCGAGCTCCCACGCCACCAGCCCACGCCGCCTTCCCGCCTTAAGCACGACCCCGCGGAAGCGCCCAATTGCCTCGCTCAGGGCAGTGGGATCGCGACGCTGCAGGCCAGACACGAGCTCCGCGAGGCCGATCATGCCCGGGCGTGCGAACGGCATCGACCCGGCCGCATCCATCGGGATCCGATCCGCCGACCCGTCCACAGGACGCAGGCGGACAAGACGTCGCGCCTCGAGCCGCGCCACCGACGCAACCCACGCTCCGAGCGGCCCTCGGTCACCGATCTCGTCAACGCGCTCAGCCACCTGAGCCCAAATGATCCCCGCTAGCGCCTCAAGCTCGGCCGCCGATAGTCCCAGCCCGATCCCAATCGCCCTAACCAGAGCACCAAACCGCCACGCGATCCGATCGAGCGCCCTTCCGTCGCCTCCGACCACCCCGGCCAGAAGCCGCGCCGACTCGATGTCGTCCCGGGGCATCACCGAATCCGTCACCAAGTGCCCCCTGCACACGCTTCGGGCCGGTCGATAGCTCCTCGACGTTCGGGGTGCCCGGCGCACGGAACGTCGATTGCGTCCGCGATCGGACTTCCCGTGAGGCGGGTTCCAAACATGTTTCAAACTCATATCTGAGATCCTCATCGCTATTGTCGACCTCCGTTGTAATCCTGAGCGGAACGATGGATAACGGATGCCAAAGCCAGATCGCCGGGGTAGAAATTCGGCCGGGCCGGCACAGCAAGGGCGCGCTCCTTGGCGCAACGCTGTCCGCGTGTACCGAGGAGCTCGCGTGACGCACGTTCATCGAGGTTCTGATGTGGGATTCACCGCACCCGACGTCGAATTGCGCGGAGGTGACCATCGACGTGCAATGGGTGGTGCCGGACGCGCTGAGGACAACGATCCAGGTGCGTTCGCCGACTGGAGCCAGCCTGCGGTTTCGACACGCCGGACGGTGGGATCGTCGTCGTGGCCGGAGACGATCCGGAGAACGGTGCGTCGAAGCTCTGCGACGTCCTGCGGCAGTCGTTCAGCGGCTAGCGCGCCTCCATCAAGCGACGCGAGTAGCGCGAGCGTCTTCTTCTCGTGGTTGCTGAGATACGGCCTCGGGGCGTGCGCCCTGACACTAAATCCGCCAACGCGAGGGTCGGTCTCGACCGCAAACCCGCATGGATGCTGAGCTGGGGCGGAAGGATTCGAACCCTCGATCGCGGGACCAAAACCGGCCGCACCTACGTCTGTAACGTCACGAACCGTGCTGTAGAGCCACGCCCGGTATCGCTCCGAGCTGCTCGTGCGCGGCAGGTTGCGCCCACAAACGCGCCCTCGGCCGTACGAAAGGGCGTACAAACGGATCGCCGTTCCTCGAGCCCACGCTCCGCGCTCCATGGCGAGGGTCGACCCCTGCACCTTCGTCGCAGCCGCCACCGAATGGCGCCTATCCGGCGGCTGACGGTTCATGGATCACGCGCATCCCACACGCCGATCGACGCGGTCAGGCTTGGCGCCGAATGCAGCAGACGCCTCGTGTAGTCGCGCCTCGGATTCGCGAGCAATTCCTGCGTCCGGCCTGACTCGCATATCTGTCCGTGGTCGAGCACGAGCACGTCGTCGGCGATCGCAGCGACCACGCCGAGGTCGTGCGTGATGAAAAGCAGCGATACATCGCGCTCCCGCCGGAGATCGCGCAGGAGCTCAAGTACCGTCGCCTGCACCGAAACATCGAGCGCGGAGGTGATCTCGTCGCAGACGATCACATCCGGATCGGCCGCGAGCGCTGCTGCGATCGCCACGCGCTGGCGCTGGCCGCCCGACAGCTCCCGTGGGTAGCACCTGGCGTAGCGCGGGGGCAGCCGCACCGCGTCGAGCAACGCCTCGACATCGGCCGCCGCGGCGCGACGACTCAGCCCGCGGAGGGTGATCGCCGGCCGCGACACTGTGTCCGCGACAGTATGGTGGGGGTTAAGCGCGTCAGACGGACTCTGGAAGACCATCTGAATGCGGCGGCGCTGCTCCCGGGTGCGGCGACGAGCCTGCGGAGCGAGCGGCTCGCCGTCGAGGAGCACGTGGCCGTTCCGGGGGCGGTGCAGACCGGCGACGACGCGCGCGATGGTGGTCTTGCCGCTGCCCGACTCGCCGACGAGGGCGACGCACGCACCGCGCTGCAGCTCGAACGAGATGCCCGTGGCGGCCGCGACCACGCCGTAGCGCGTTCGGTGCTCGGCATGTAGGTCAACGACTTCAAGGACTATGGCTCGGTCCAGATCCGCTACGGCCTCGCGGGCGGCCGCCACCTGGCCCGCCCAGTCGACGAGTCCGGTGCGCTGCCATTCTGGGCAACGCACCCGATGATTCGGTGCTCGCACCTCGAGTGGGGGCAGCGACTCGTCGCAGCGGTCGATCCGCTGTGGACAGCGCGGCGCGAACGGACATCCCGGCGGGCGGTCCGCGATGTCGACCGGCCGGCCCGGCATAACCTCAAGCACGCGCGCCGTGACGTGGTCGGGGGTGGCCGCCATCAGGCCGCGCGTGTACGGATGACGGGGACGTCGCAGCACCTCGGCGGCGGGTCCCTCCTCGACGATGTGCCCGCCGTACAGGACCACGATCCGGTCCGCGATCTGCGCCGCCACGGACAGGTCGTGCGTGACGTAGAGCATCGCCACACCCTCCTCATCGCGCAGGCGCAGCAGCTCCTGGAGAATCCGCGCCTGCGTCACGACATCGAGGCCGGTGGTCGGCTCGTCGAGCACGAGCACCTTCGGCCGTGCGGCAAGCGCGGCGGCGATACAGACGCGTTGCTGCTGGCCGCCGGAGAGCTGGTGCGGGAACCGCCGCATGAAGTCGTCAGTCTCCGGAAGACCGACCCGTCCGAGCATCTGCCGTACGGACACTTTTCGATCGCGGTCGCCGCCGCGAGTCGTGTCGGCGATCGCCGCGCCGACACGCAGCGAGGGGTTCAGCGCCGTTGCCGGGTTCTGCGGGACGAAGGCGACCCCGCTGCCGCGGATCCGCGCGAAGGCGGCGGGGGTCGTGAGGAGTTCGCCGTCGACGCTGACCTGGCCCGCGCTGATCGAAAGCGGCGGCGAGCAGTATCCGAACGCCGTCAGGGCGGTCGTCGTCTTTCCGCTGCCGGACTCGCCGACGAGGCAGACGATCTCGCCGCGCATCAGCTCGAGTGCGACCGACTCGATGACCGCGGCAACGCCGGGAAGCTCGACGCGCAGGCCGTTGAGCTGCAGGACGGGTGTGGTCGCGTTACTCACTCGCCCTGCGATCGACGGAGTTGGCGCACGTACGCGTCGCCGATGAGGTTCACGCCGATGATCAGTACGCCGAGCATGACGGATGGCGCGATCACAGCCATCGGGTTGCTGCCGAGCACCACGCGGTTCTCCGAGATCATCACGCCCCAGTCGGGCGTCGGTGGCTGGATCCCGATGCCGAGGAAGTTGACGCTGGCGATCAGGATGATCGACCACGAGAAGCGGAGGCCGAGATCGGCGGTGACGATGCCGCTGATGTTCGGTAGCACCTCGCGAAGCAGCAGCGCACGGGTGGACTCGCCGCGCGCGATCGCCGACTCGACGTAGCCGCGGGTCGAAACCTCGAGCGTCGCCGATCTGACGATCCGAGCCACGCCCGGCAGCAGGACGAGCGACGTTGCGACGACGAGCACCGAGGCCTTGATGCCGAATGCCGTGACGAGCAACAGGATCACGAGCAGCGCGGGCACCGACAGCAGGATGTCGATACCCCGCATCAGGAGCCCGTCCAGCTTCGAGCGGCTGATGCCGGCGATCAGGCCAATCGAGCCGCCCACGAGGTACGTCAGGAGCGTTGCAAGTCCAGCCAGAAGCAGCGTCGACCGCCCGCCATAGAGGGTTCGGGAGAGCACGTCGCGGCCGATGAAATCGAGCCCCAGGGTGTGGCCGCCGCCTGCGGCGGCCCCCGGTACCCCGAGTGTGGCCGTTGGGCTATGCGGCGCGAAGAAGCCGCCGAGGAGCGCAACGGCGACTGCTGCGACCGCGAGGACGACGCCCACACGACCGCCGTTGGAACGCAGGACTCCGGCGCGGAGGATCCGCGGCCGTCGGCCCACCGTCGCCGGTGCGCTCATATCAGCGCCGTCCGCAGTTTCGGCACGAGGAACACCACCAGCAGATCCGCGACGATGTTGATGATCGTGTAGAGCACCGCGAGGATGATCGATGCCGCGAGGATCTTGTTCGCGTCGCGCGCGACGACGGCGTTGACGAGGTAGATGCCGATGCCCGGATACGCGAAGACCGACTCGACCACGATGATGCCGCCGACGAGGTATTGGAGGTTCTGCGCGATCGTCTGGACGCTGTTCGCGACGGCGTTGCGCATGCCGTAGCGGACCAGGACGCGCCGGTTCCGGACCCCGTTCAGCAGCGCGAACTGCACGCAGTCGGTCTGCAGCGACTCGATCATGCCGAGCCGCACCTGGCGCACGCCGGAACCGACCGCGACAGCCAACAGCGTCAGCACCGGCAGGACCAGGATCTTCGGCGTCGCGAGCGGCGACGCGCCGGGCGCCACGAGCGAGACCGGCGGGAGCACGTCGAGAACCGTGAACATCACGTAGATCAGCAGGGCGCCGGTGACGAACTCGGGCAGCCCTGCGAACACGAGCGAGGGCACGGAGATTGCATGATCGAGGGGCCGGTCGGCCTTCATGCCGGCGAGCGCTCCGAGCAGCAGCGTGAGCGGCACGAGCAGGACTGCCGTGATCGTCCCTAGGATCAGGCTGTTGATCAGCGGGTCGTGGATCGTTGACGCGATGGACGGGTCGGGCTGGTGCTGCGCGAGCGCCACGGCGGAGTCGCCGAGATCGCCGTGCAACATGCCGCCCAGCCAGTCGACGTACTGCTGGTACAGCGGCGCGTCGAGGCCCAGCCTCTCCTGGAGTGCCGAAACCGTTTCTGGAGTGCCGTTCTTTCCCAGGATCACCGTCACGGCGTCACCCGGGATGACGCTCGTGCAGAGGAAGATCAGCACTGACACGATGAAGAGCGTTACCACGCCCGCGCCGAGGCGCGTCAGAATGAACCGCAGCACCGGGATGGTGCTGCTCGAGGCGTTGACCCTATGCGCCGGCGGCGACCCGTCGGGCCGGCTGGTGTCAGCGGACGTTGCCAATGTGACTGCTTCGCTCCCCGGTCCTCCGCGCTACGCCGATGCTATCCAGCCGTCCTGGAAGCGGAAGTTGTTGAACGGCAGCGCCGAGGAGGCCTTGAGGCCGCGGATGTTCTTGGCCGCGAAGTCGATGTATGGCAACCAGCCCCAGACGACGTAGCCGCCCTGGTCGATCTGCTGCTGCTGCACCTGCGTCCAGAGGTCTTTCGCTTTGGTCGCATCGAGGGTCGCCTCGGCCTGGAGGATGAGGTCGTTCGCCTGTGCACCGTCGGGCTTCTGGTCGCCCCAGTGCGTGTCCCAGTACGGCGCGCCCTTCTGGATCAGCGAGCGGTACTGACCGGTCAACGATGGCAGCGCCTGGGCGATCTGGAGGCTGAAGGGCCGCGTGTAGGCGCCGCCGGCCGTCGTCCAGTAGTCACCGGGCTGGAGCGTCTTCAGCTTGATGTTGATGCCGGCGGCCTTCGCCTGCTCGGCCCAGATCGTGGCCGACTCGACCATGCCCGGCAGTACGTTCGCGACCGGCAGCTCGTACGTCGTGCCGGCGACGCCCGCATCCTTGAAGAGGGACTTCGCCTTCTCGACGTCGAACGGTGACTTCAGGTCGGCGGCGAAGTACTCCGTGTTCGGTGCCTGGAGGTCGTTGCCGACGCTGCCGAACCCCGCGAGCGCGCCGTTGACGAGCGCCTGGCGATCGGTCATCAGCTTGAACGCCTGTCGCACGCGGTTGTCGGCGAAGGGGCCCTCGTCGACGCGCATGCCGAAGGAGTACGTGTTCGACGCGGTCGACGACTGCAGGATCTGCACCTGCGGCGAGGAGACCTGTTGTGCCACCTGCTGGAGCGCAGGGCCGACGAGCAGGTTGAGCTGCCCGCTCAGGAGCGCGTTGAGCAGCGCGTTGTTGTCGGTGAACGACGTGTCGATCACCAGCGTGTCGACGTACGGCTTGCCCTCTTCCCAGTAGTTCTCGTTCCGGACGAACACGCTCTTCTGGCCCGGCGTGAACGACTGGAACTTGAACGGGCCGGTCCCGATCGGGTTCGCGGCCGTGCTCTCCGGTGTCGCGCCCTCCTGCAGGATGCCGAAGTTGAACCACGCGAAGATGGTCGGGAACTGCGCCGACGGCACCACGAGGGGGACCTCGACGGTGAGCTTGTCGACGGCCTTCACGCCCTTGAAGTCAACGAGCCCGGCGAGGAACGACGCCGAGTAGTTCTTGGTCGGGTCGCTCCACAGCTGCACGATGTTGTAGACGACGTCGTTCGCGCCGAATGGCTTCCCGTCGTGCCAGACGACGCCGTCACGCAACTTGAACGTCCACACCGTTGCGTCGGCGTTGGGCTCGGCCGAAAGGGCAAGGCCTGGGACGAGCGGGTAGAGGTTGTCGCCCTCGTTCGGGTAGAAGAGAAAGCTGTACAGCGAGAAGCCGCGCGCCACGTCGGGGTTCGGGACGGCGGTGCCCGGGAAGAGATTCTCCGCGGCGCCCAGGGTCAACATGCCGACCGTGAAGGTGCCGCCCTTGACAGGAGTGCCGCCTTCGAGCGCCGCGACGCCGCCGGTGGGGATCGCGCCGCCGCCCGCGGTGCTGCCGCCGCTGCTGGTCCCTCGACCGCCGCCACCGCCGCACGCGGCGAGGAAACCGCCCGCCCCGACGGCGAGGCCGACCCCTGCGGAGCGTCGCAGGAAGTCGCGTCGCGAGACCCCCGTCAAACCGAGTTGCCGGACCAGGCGGTCGAGATCGCTTCTCGCCGGTTCATGGTGCTGTGCCACGTGGACTCCCTCCCTCGGCGGAAACCGAGTCTAAACCGCAGGTGGACGAGGTTGGAACACGGCGGTGAGCGGCTTCGCTCATCTGTTCGGAGAACGGTGTTTCCGGCACAACAGCGCTCGCTGCTAGGGGGCTGGCACGTAGAAGGCGCCGCGCTCGAGCACGGGATCGAGGATCCCGTCCATGATCTCTTCGGCGGCAAGATCGAACGGAGCGGGGTCGTGCTTCTGACCGGGGTAGCCGATCCGGGCGCGCACTTCCGGCACCGTCAGATAGGCGCCGCAGACGATGGCGGACAGTGCCTGGAAGGTCGCGTCGCCGGCGGCGTGGAGCGTGCGCAACTCGTCGATGAGATCGGCGGGGCGCGCGGCGAGCCTCACGGCTGCGGCGACGACGGCGTCGAACGCGTCCCCGCGCGCCGCGAGCGCTCGGTCGAGATGCCGGAGGTAGTCCGGCGTCGCCGACGGCTCGGCGTCGGCGCCTCGACGGGGAATCAGCGCATCGGCGACGCGGACGAGCGCGTCGTGCTCGGAGTCCGTCAGCTCACGCGGAGGCGCCTTCGGATGCGTCGGGACCGAACGGTTCACACGGGCACCTTCTGCAGTCGAGCGGCGCCAGCGAGGTGGCGTGCCACGCGCAACGCGAGCGCCGCGATCGTGCACGTCGGATTCGCGGATCCGCTCGTCACCATGAGGCTGCCGTCCGCGACGTACAGGTTCGCGACGTCGTGGCAGCGACCCGACGCGTCCGTCACCGACGTGGCTGGATCGGTGCCCATCCGCGCCGTGCCGAGAAGGTGCCCCGGCTGGTCCGTCCACAGCTCCACCGGGTAGGTCTCGACCGCACCGGCGGCCTCGTGCAGCTCCGTCATCCGCGCGACGGTGAAGCGCAGAATCTTGCGCGTGTTCTCCGAGATGCGATACTCGATTTTCGGCGCAGGTACGCCGTCGTCGTCGGTCAGCTCGGGCGAGAGCGTCACGCGGTTGGCGGGATCTGGCAGGTCCTCGGTGTTCGCCGCCCAGAGCATGCCGTGGCGGTGCTTGCGCACCACGTCGTGAAACGCCGGGCCGAAGACGTCGCCAAACGCATCGCCACGCCGCGCCTCGAGCGCGTTGAGCGGCCCCGGCGTCGGCAGCACGTGCATCTTGCAGCCGCGAACGAAGTCGTGGTCCGGCCGGGTGTCATAGAACTCCAGCGAGTGGATAAGCTGCCCAGCCGGACCGCGCCAGCTCTCGAGGTCGTCGTCGTAGAAGCCCGTGACCGTACAGTTCGGGTGCAGCATGAGGTTCCGGCCGACCTGGTCGCTCCGGTTTGCAAGGCCCGCCATCAGCAAAAGCCGCGGCGTGCCGATCCCGTTCGCGCACACCACGGTCACCGAAGCTGGTTGGTGCCGCTCGACGCCGTCGCGATCGATGTAGATCGCGCCGGTTACCAGGCCCCCGGCGTCCGTCGGGAGATCGCGCACACGTGCCCCTGTGACCAGCCGCGCCCCAACCTGCATCGCCTGGGGCAGATAGATCAGGTCGAAGCTCGCCTTGGCGCCGGACGGGCACCCCCACTCGCAGGTGCCAACGCGCCCGCACTGCTCGAGCGTCTTGTGCGAGTGCGTGGCGATCGCATTCGTGCCCGGCCACCAGTGCCAGCCGAGCGCGTTGCACGCCTGCGCTGCCCGCCGCCCCACCTTGCCAATCGGGTGGGGTGGCAAGGGGTATGTGAGCCCGGGGGGATAGGCGGTGTCACCGCTGACGCCGGCGACGCCGATGAAGGCATCGACCTCGTCGTGGTAGGGCTTGAGGTCGTCGTAGGAGATCGGCCAGTCGTCGGCAACGCCATCGAGACTGCGCACGCGGAAGTCGGATGGCAGCAGACGCGGCCACTCCGCGCCGTAGTAGATGCTCGATCCCCCGACCGCCGAGAACATCACCGGCTCCATGTCCGAGTCGGTGACATCGATCGGGTAGTCCGCCGGCAGGCGGCGGACGTTCGGGTCGTGGTGCCAGCGGTGCTGGCAGAGCAGCTCCCACTCCGGGTGGTTCGCGGGGAAGTCCGACGGGTTCACCCAGTCGCCCTGCTCGAGGACGACGACCGAGAAGCCGCGCGTTGCCAGCTCGTGCGCGACGACCGCGCCGGAGGGACCGGCCCCCACAATGACCGCATCGACCGGGTCGTTCCGCTCCGCGTCCCGCCGCATACCAGCGACACTAACAGCCGCTGTCGCGACGGTCGCGAAGGATCTTCCTCTGCGGCGCAGCGCGAATCCCTCCTCTCTCGCACCCCCCGATCGATCACGATCCTGCCATGCGGCTCGACCATCTCATCCAGTACGTCGACGCGCATGCGGAGGGCGAGCCGAGCCGCGTGGTGGTCGGCGGCGTGGTCGACGTCCCCGGCGTCACGATGCTCGACAAACGCAGCCACTTCATGCACGAACTCGACCACCTGCGGCAGATGCTGCTGCGGGAGCCGCGGGGCATGGTGTCCCTGTCCGCGGACATCGTGCTCCCCTCGAATCACCCCGATGCCGACCTCGGCTACGTGATCATCGAGTCGACGGACTATCCCGTGATGTCCGGCACGAACACCATCAATACGGCGACGGTGATCCTGGAGACGGGTCTCCTGGCGATGACGGAGCCCATCACCCGGTTCAACCTCGAGGCGCCCGCCGGCATCATCGAGATCGCCGCCGAGTGCCGGGACGGCAAGTGCGAGCGCGTCACATTCCGGAACCAACCGGCATTCGTGTCGCACATCGGCGTACCGCTGCACGTCCCGGGCGTCGCCGACCTGACCGTCGACGTCGCCTACGGCGGCGCGTTCTTCGTCTTCGTCGACGCGACCGCGCTCGGATACTCGATCATCCCGGAGGAGGCGGCCGACCTAGCCCGCCTCGGCGAGCTCGTCACGCGCGCGGCTGCCGAACAGATCCCGGTGCACCACCCGGACAACCCGGAGATTCCGCAGGAAATCACGTTCACGAACTGGTGGGCACCGCCACGCGCCGGCGGCGACTGGCGCAATACCAACATTGTCAGCCCGGGCCGCGTCGACCGCTCGGCCTGCGGCACGGCGACGTGCGCGCGGATGGCGGTGTTGCACGCGACCGGCGGGCTCGACATCGACCATCCGTTCATCTCGGAGTCGATCCTCGGCTCGAACTTCGTGGGGCGGATCGCATCGGCGACGCGCGTCGGCGAGTCGGAGGGCGTCGTGCCGACCATTTCCGGCCGTGCGTGGATCTACGGCCATGGCCAACTCGGCCGCCACCCGGACGATCCGTTCCCGACCGGCTACACCCTGTCGGACACCTGGCCGACCGAGTCGGCCCACTCGCGCGTGACCAAGGGCCGCGCGTAGAATCGGCGCGTGACCCTCCAGCAGCTGCGCTACTTCCTCGCAGCGGCCAGATATGGCACGTTCAGCGCCGCCGCGGACGCGCTGTACATGGCCCAACCGTCCCTCGCGGAGCAGATTCGACGCCTCGAAGCCGAGCTTGGCGTCGGCCTCTTCGCCCGCACCGGACGCCGGCTCGTGCTGACGGACGCCGGCGATCTCCTGCGGCCGCACGCGGAGCGCACGATCGCAGCGGCAGAGCAGGCCGCGGCCGCCGTCACGCCCGTCAAGCATCTTCTCGGGGGGCGCGCGTCCCTCGGCACCTTTGCCAACGCCGGTCACTATCTCGTGCGCGAGTTGGTCGCGGAGTTCGCCTCACGCCACCCCGACGTCGCTGTCCGTGTCGTCGGCCAGAACTCGTTCGAGGTCGTGGCCGCGATACGCGACGGCGATCTCGACGCCGGGCTGATCACTCTGCCGATCGATGCGCAGGGCCTCGAGGTCAAGCCGGTGATGACGGACGAGAATTTCTTCGTCGCGACCGACGGGCTGACCGAAGGCGTGCCGGTGACGATCGCGGACATCGCCGCGCTGCGACTGATCCTGTACGACGCGCACTTCGGCTGGAACGACCCGACAAGACACCAGTTGGCCGATCGCGCCCGGCACGCAGCGGTCGAGCTCCTGCCGATGATCGAAGTGGAGAGCGTCGACAGCGCCGTGTCGCTCGCTGCTCAGGGTCTCGGCGGCACGTTCGTCTCCGAGACCATCGCTCGCCAAGCGTCGTTCCCCGCCAACCTCATCGCCGTGCCGTTTTCGCCCCCGCTCTTCGATACATTCGCGTTCGTCTGGCGTCGCGGACAACGACTTCCACCAGCCACGCGCGAGCTTCTCCGGCTCGCGGAGGAGTTGATCCGGCGATTCAACCGGCCGCCGATCGATTCGACGCTAGCCGTAGAGGGGGAGCCTTGAGCGCGTAGCGGAAAGGCGCGCTACCCTCGCACGGGCGGATCGCGCAACCTGAACGAACGCCCGTGGCAGGCACGAGCGCAGAACAGGAGGCTCACCGATGGGCGACGTGCTCCGAGGCATCTACTCGGCGATGGTTACCCCGTTCACGGCCGACGGTTCGGCCGTCGACGAACCGGCGTTGCGCGCGCTCGTCGATCGGATGGTCGCCGGCGGCATCCAGGGCCTCGTGCCCTGCGGTTCGACCGGTGAGGTCACGAGCCTCACACCCGACGAGCGTCGCCAGGTCACCGAGATCGTCGCCGACCAGGCCGGCGATCGCCTCGTCCTAGTTCCCCATGTGGGGGCACTCGTCACCCGCGACGCCGTCGCACTCGCCCGGCACGCAGAGAGCGTCGGGGCAGGTGCGGTTCTCGCGATCACCCCCTTCTACGAGCCGATCGCCGAAGACGAGGTCGTCGCGTACTACGCGGCTATAGCGGACGCCATCTCGATCCCGATCTGCGTGTACAACATCCCAGCAGCGACCGGTATCAACCTGTCGCCGGACTTCCTTGCCCGCCTTGTCCGAGAGGTGCCCTCCGTCGGATTCGTCAAGGACTCGACCGGCGACTTTTCCCAGGTGCAGCGACTGGCGTTCGACCACGCGAATGACATCAAGGTCGTCACGGGCGCCGACAACCACGTGCTACCCGCGATCCTCTCAGGCGCCAACGGCGTCATCGTCGGCGCGCCGAACCTCGTCGCCGACGAGCTCGGACGGATCTGGGCGGCACTGCAGCGTGGTGACCACGCCGCGGCCTGGGAGGAGTGGTCCGCAATCTTCCCGCTGATGCAGCTGCTCGTGAGTGGCGGCTACTACGCAGCCCTGGTCAAGGGCGCGCTCGAGATCCTCGGCCATGGCGTCGGCGTGCCGCGCGACCCGATCCTCCCCCTTCGTGGCGACCTGCTGGCCGAGATGCAGTCGGTGCTCGCCAGCCGCGCGGTGGTCAGCGCCGGCTAGCCGGGGCCGGGCGGCCACCTCTCCACTCCCTCGTCTCCGGGTGGCCGCCCGGCCCCGGCTACGTTCTCGACGATCCCGGCGAAACGGGTCACCTGTGCGCGACCGTCGTCGTCAGTCTCAGCGAGGCGTGGTGCGAGTCGGATGGGACCGCCATTCTGGCTCCTACTAGATCTGCGGGCCGTTGGTGTTCCGTGAGGATTGCTCAGCGACACGGTCGGGCCAGACCAGAAGAACCAACCGACGGAGCTCCATCCGCGGAGACTGACAACGACCTGCTTGAGGCGCGTAAGCTCCTCGATGCCCGCGTACTCGCCCTCCTTGCCGCACCTCGGCGCGTGCAAGCCACCGCTTGGCATCTCCGGCCCGACCGACATGTGATCGCGGGTCCTTTCGCGCCCTTCGCGCGCCGATCGCGCAAACCCGCATGGATACTCAACATCAAATGCGGCCCCAATACGGCCCCGCGCATCGACGCGGTCAAAATGCGAACGATCGAAGGCCAGCAAACCCGCATGGATGCTAGGACTGGGGCGGAAGGATTCGAACCCTCGATCGCGGGACCAAAACCGGCCACGCCTACGTCTACAACGTCTCGAACCGTGCTGTAGAGCCATCCTCAGAGTCGCTCGGAGCTGTCCGTGCACGGCAGATTGCGCCCACAGACGCGCCCTCGCCCGAAATCAGCGCTGTCAGCGACCGTCCCGCAACGGCAAGGTTGGCCGTGAGAGCGGCTGGTCGGGGACCGTTGCGCGTGGCACGATCCGCAGGTGACTGGCCTCAGCACGCTTCTCCCCGAGGGCTACCGATCTCCAGGGCTGTCGACCCGCGAGCTCGATGCCGCGCAGGAAGCCGCCGAGGCCGTCTTCCCCGCCGACCTCTGCGAGCTCTTGACTGAGGTACTGCCGATCGGTGACAAGTTCCCCGACTGGCGGCGCAGGCCGGGCGAGGCGATGCAGACCTGGCGTGACTGGCTTACCGACGGCATTGCCTTCGACGTCATCCACAACGACCTCTGGCTCGACGCGTGGGGGCAGCGACCACCAAATCAACTTCAGGCGAGGTCGGCGGTCGAAGACCTTCTCCGCGACGCGCCGGCACTGATCCCGATCTACGGTCACCGGGCGATCCCGAACGAGCCGTCCGGAGCTGGAAATCCTGTGTTCTCGATCGTGCAGACGGACATCATCGTCTACGGCCGGGACCTCGGCGACTACTTCGCGCACGATTTCGGGCCTCAGCGCGAGCGACCGCCTATCCGCGACGACGAGCTACCCACAATCCGCTTCTGGTCGGAACTGCTAGACCCGGATGGGTAGTCGCCAAGACCCTCGACGCCCGTAAGACCTCACGACCTCTCCAGAAGAACAATCTTGACGGCTTCGTGATGCTGGCCCGCCATGCAATCCGATTCCGGCCACGTCACACTCCGCCGAGCTCACCGGCGGAGCGTCGCTGCCCAACGCTGTGCGCGCTTTCGTGGGTACACCGAAGCCGGAGCCTGAGCCGGCGCCGTGGGGCGTCGACGACGACATCCCGTTCTAGCCAGATCGGAACGGCCGCATCGAGTGACTCGTCAGGCGGCCGATCGTGTCGCCCCTGGCGAGCGCGAACCGGATCAGCAGGCTGAGAAGCTCCTCGAGTCCCGAGTCCCGAGTCTGAGTTTGCGCGCGTGGGCCAGACCGCTCGGCCGCGCAACGTCCGGCCCGATAAGGGTTCCGGGCCCTCGAACGCTCTACTGTCGAGGATGATGGCGAGCGGACCGGAGATCGAACGGGCGCTGGAGCGGCTGTACCGCACGCGGTACCGCGCGTTCTGCCGCATGGCGGCCGCCGTCACCGGCGATCTCGACCGCGGGCACGAGGCCGTGCAGGAGGGGTTCGCGCGCGCCTACGCGGCACGCGGCCAGTTCCGCGGATCCGGGCCGATCGAGGCGTGGGTGTGGCGGATCATCCTGCGCACCGCCGGCCGGCCGTCTGCGAGCGAGGGCGAGCTGCCGGACGATCTCGCCGTGTCGCTACCGTTCCCGGAGCGCAACGAGGAGCTGGCGCGCGCCCTGACATCGCTCGCGCCACGGCGCCGGCTGATCCTGTTCCTGCGCTACTACGCCGACCTGTCGCTGCGCGACATCGCCGACACGCTCGGCATCGCGGAGGGCACCGTGTCGGCCAGCCTCACCCAGGCCCGCGCCGAGCTGCGCGCGGCGCTCGACGAGCACGCGAGGAGGGCGACGTGAACGACCTCGGCGACCGCGACCTGACGCGCCTGTTCGACCGGCACGACGATGCCGACTTCGAGCCGCGCGTGCCCTTCCGTGACGCGATCGGCCAGGCTGCGCCCGGCCGCGCGCCGCGGCGGCTGCGGGCAGTGCTGGCCGCGGTGGCGCTGCTGGCGACGATCGCCGTCGGCCTGGTCGTCGTGCTCTCGCGCCGGCCGGAGCGTGCGCCCACGCCAACGCCGGCTGTCACCACGCCGGTGCCGGCCGATATTCCGATCGCGTTCGAGCGCGACGGCGCCGCCTGGTGGGGCGCATCCGGCCGGCTCGACCAGGCGCAGTGGATCGGCGCGGGTACGCGGCCGTCGATCTCGCCCGACGGGCGCTACGTGATCGCCTACCGCCCGGCCGCCGGCAAGACGAGCGAGGCGTGGCTCTACCAGCCGTCGCGGCGCAGCGGGGCCTCGATCGGCACCGTCCCGCTCGACCAGTACACGTCGTCGCCGGCGGCCTGGGCGCAGAACTCGCCCGTCGCCGCCCTGCCTGTCCCGGGCGGCATCGCGATCGTCGATCCACGCAGGCCACCGACGGCGCTCGAGGCAACCGTGGCGCTGCCCGACGTCGACACGAAGAAGATCAGCCTCGTGGTCTCACCGGATGGAGCGCAGGTGCTCGTCCGAGTCGGCGAGCAGTCAGCCGACGCGACTGCCTGGCTGCTCGCCGACGTCGCCACCGGCAGCGTCCGGCCGGTGCCGATCGCCGCGGCGCTGCAGACGCCGATCTGGACGACAACGGGCCTGTATACCGCCGACCGGCGGAGCATCCTGCGGCTTACGCTTGCGCCCTCCGCGACGGAGGTGCTCGAGGCCCCCGGCGGCAGCAACGCCGACGTCTTCCTCGGCGGCGTCAGTGCCGATGGGCACCGAATCGCGTACACGCTCGGCTGCGTCCACGGGTGCTCGAAGGTGCGGGTTCTCGACACCACCAAGGGCACGAGCTTCGAGGTGGGTGGCGGCACGGCGACCGGCATCTCGGCGGACGGCAGCCACCTGATGGTCGTCGACGCGTGCGACTCCGGAGCCGTCCTCGTGTCCAACCCGGTGCGCGTCGTCAGCGCGGCACCGGGCGCGATCCCCGTCGGCGAGGTGACGCCGACGGGCGCCTCGCAAGCGACCTTCTGCCGGACATCGTGGCCGACGCCGACCACAACCGGCGCGCCGCCTCCGGTCGTCGAGCCGGTCGTGAACGACATCGCCGTCGTGCGGCACCGCGACGGACGCCTGACACGCGTCGACCTCGCGACCGGCGAGACCACACTGCTCGACTACCCGCCGGTCGCGGCCGCCCAGCCGCAGCCGCCGACGATCGTCCACAGCGGCCACCGGTTCGCCTGGCTTGGCGCCGGTGGCGGGGCCTGGAGCGTGGACGACCGGCTGAATGCCCCGGCGGAGCCGATCCCATCCAACGGCCTGCGGGTGCACGTGATCGCCGACGCCACGCCCGGCACGATCTGGCTGTTCCAGCTCGCGCGCCGCGACGAGTACATCAGCCACGCCGCGCGCGTGCAGGTCGATACGGGCGACCGCGTTGGATTCGGCGGCGAGTTGCGCCCGAAACCGCCGAGCAGGTTCGTCGGCACCGCGGAGGACGGGATCGTGGTACGCCAGGTCGCGGACGGGGATGTCCGATGGCTCGCGGGCACCGGCAATCGGCGCGCCCTGACACTCCCCGCCAACGCGCAGATCGCGAACGGCCTGGTGATCAGCTGCGATCAGGCGTGCCGGACGCTGACCACGCAAGCGGTCGGATCGGCGACGCGTCACGTGATCGCGCTGCCCGATACCCACGGGGCCGTCAAGTGGTTCGTCAGCCCCGACCGTTCCCAGCTCGCCGCGCTCATCCCGGCTGTGCGTGGAGGCCTGCGGTTCCTGGTCGTCGACCTCAATCGCGACGCTGCCCGGCTGCTGACGCCCATCGTCACCGGACCGGCCGCCACAGCGCTGGTCCTGACCTGGGCGGCCGACTCACGCCGCCTGCTGACGGTGGACGGCGACGAGCGGCTCTGGGACGTCGACGCTGCCGACGCCCGCGCACCGCGGCTTGTCACCACGATCCCGCTGGCGCGAGGCGGCCCCGGCATCCAGGACGAAATCATCGAGATCGCCGCGAGCTGAGTCGGCAGCGGAAACTGGTGCAGATTGATCGCGGGACCCGGAAGAAACGCCTCTCGCTACCCAAACCGCAAACCCGCACCAGCACTGAGTTTTGACCGCGTGGACGAGCGCGTGATCGCGGGACCCTTTCGCGCTTCCCGACCACCATCGCGGCAACCCGCATGGATCCTCAGGACCAAATGCGCCCAAATTGAGGCCACGGACACCCTGTAGCCGAAACCAGACCCCGTCGACACCCCGCAAACCCGCATGAACACTAGGACTGGGGCGGAAGGATTCGAACCCTCGATCGCGGGACCAAAACCGGCCACGCCTACGTCGGTAGCGTCACGAACCGTGCTGTAGAGCCACGCTCCGTCTCGCTCCGAGCTGCTCGTGCACCGTAGATTGCGCCCACAGACGCGCCCTCGGCAGGAATCGGGCCTTCGGTGCCTCCTCCGTGATGTCGTCAACCGACGCGGAGAGCTGGCGCGTCGACTCTCACCGCGCTAGCCGGCCAGCAGGTCTGCCACGAGCTGTTCGGCGGTCACCAGCGTCAGGTCGGGTCGCGTCGCGGCGCGAGCGATGAGATCGTCGGTGAACCCGGAGCGGGAAAACAGCAGCAGTTGCGGCGACGCGGCCAGCAGGACCTTCGCCTGCCGCATCGCTGGCATCTTGTAGGTTTCGAGGTCGTCCAACACGCGACTACCGAGCTTCGCACCGGTCCATTTGCACTCGCCGATCACGACCGCCCGGGAGCGCACCAGACCGACTACGTCGATCTCCTCGCTGGTGCGAGTCCCATCCTTCCGGTGCTCATTCAGCGCGTTTCCCCACCAGTCGCCGACCCGGGTTGCGAGCCCGACCCGCAGCACCCATTCCCGGCATAGCGCCTCGAACGTGGGGCTGGTGTGGTCCGCCAGGTCGGGGCCGATCTCCGCGTCATACAGGGCCGCCGTCTGAAGTCCAGTCTTGAGGTCGTCCTGAAACGGGAACACGAACCGAAACCAGAATCGCATGAAGTTGTCCGCCAAGCTGTAGCGGCGCACTCGCTCGTCGGCGCGCGCTGTCACCGGGGCGGTGCGCTGCACCAACTGCATTGCCTGCAGCGTTTCCAGGTACCCCTGCAGGTCGGTCGTCTTTCGGCCCAGCGCCGCGGCCAGGTCGCCGAGGGACTTCTTGCCGGTGGCGAGCTCTTCGAGCAGTGAGTAGTAGGTGCCGGGCGTGCGTAGCTCCTCCTCCAGTACCTCGCGCGGGTCGTTGAACAACGGCCCGCGCGGGTCGAGAACGCGTCTGCAGATCTGGTTGCGTAGCGTCCCGCCTCGAGCAAGCTCGTCCAGGTACAAGCTCATGCCGCCGCTGACGGCGTAGCGTTCGATCCGCTCCACCGCGCCGGCGTCGGTAGCGACGAACCCCTGCGCGTCGGAGAACGGCATCGCCATCACCTGCAGCTCGGTGAGGCGGCCCCGCAGCGGCCCCCGGGCGAGCGCCTCCATCTGGCTGATGTAGGAGCCGCACAGAATCAGCTTCAGGTTCGAGCTGTCGCGTTCCTCCATCACCGCCTGAATCGTCGTCAGCACCTCGTCCCTGTCCGCGGTACGCGCCGGCAGGAGATACGGGAACTCGTCCAGCACCACCAGCAGCCGCTCGCTGGCGGCCGCCGTGTACAGCGCCTCGATCAGGTCGACAATGCTGGTCAGCGCCGGCCGGACGCCCAACACCGGAGCCAGCAGATCAGCGAACCGACCTAGCTGTGGCGCCTCGGCACGACGGTCGGCGACCAGCAGCAGCGCCTGCTTGCCGTCCGCGAAGCTCCGGAACAGCCACGACTTACCGACCCGCCGACGACCGTACAGCAGCAACGCGTTTCGCTCGTCGCCGTCCCACCAGTCCTCTAGCCGCGCGAGGTCGTCGACGCGGTTCAGGAAGGCGGCACGGGCCGGAAAGTGGAAGACATCCATCCGCTACCAATCAATAGGTTCCAAAACATAATGTTCCAGGACCTAATCACTGTCAAGCACGGAAGATACGTATTTCAGCGAGTGTTCGGGGCCGGCAGTGTCGGGGACGCGGAGGAGCAGGTCGCCTTCCCGACCCTGCTCCCTCCCATCCGATGCCGGGCCGGCTCGTGAGTAGCGACCCGGCCCTGAACTACAGGGAACACAAGCTCCCGCCGACATTCTCGCCGTCGCTTGAAGTGTGTACCGTGATCCGCGCGCTTGTGGAGCTCGTCTGGCGCTCGAACACCGTCCGGACGCTGAACCGCGACGGCTCTTCCCCCGACGTGTAGCCGAGCGTCCCGAGCAGTGCGTGGAGCAGCCTGACCGGCTCCTCGTGCCGCTCCGCCGGCAGCTCAGTTCCGTCAGCATGCACGCGAGCCTAGCTGTGCCGGCGTCGGCGTGCCCCCAGCGACTGCTGCCTAGACATCAGCCCAACGCAGCTCATAGCGAGCTCCGCGCATCACGACGGGATCACCCGTCTGCATCTCGATGCTGAGCACGATCCCGTCGTCCGATTGCTCGCAAGTGCCGCCGTTCACCCATTCGCTCGGTCCCCAGGGTTCACGCCGTGCAAGCTGGAACTCGGCCAGGTCATAGACGATCACGGTCAAGTCGGCGAACGACGCCGGCGGGCCAGTCGCCGGCGCGATGGGAACGGCCCCAAACCGGAGAGTCCCCGTCGCCGAACTGCGCCCCCAGTCCACGGACGCGCCGATCAGAACTGCATCGTGAAGATTCGGAAGAGTCAGTATCTCCATGCCGGTGCCCCCTCACGGTCAACGGTCGCTTCCGAAGCCCTCGCTCACGGTGAGCAGCCGCCCGTTGTCTTCAGTTGCCATGGCGGCAGTGTGCCGACCTGCGAGCCAGAGCACGAGCCCACGGCGTCAGCCGCGGTCGCCGACGGCCCACCCCTTCGACCGACGAGGGCGGGCGGATGAGTGCAAATTGATCGCGGGACCCGGAAGAAACGCCTCCCGCCACCGAAGCGCCGCAAACCCCCATCAGCACTGGGTTCCGGCCAAATCGCTCGAGCTCGTGTCCGCGGGACCTTTTCGCGCCTTCTGACGCCAGCGCTGCAAACCCGCATGGATCCTCAGGACTAAATGCGCCCAAATTGAGGCCACGGACACCCTGTCGCCCGAAATCACACCCCGCCGACACACCGCAAACCCGCATGAATGCTGGGACTGGGGCGGAAGGATTCGAACCCTCGATCGCGGGACCAAAACCGGCCACACCTACGTCTCTAACGTCACCAACCGTGCTGTAGAGCCATCCCCGGTATCGCTCAGCGATGCTCG
>JBKJIG010000010.1:0-10335 GCA_046598415.1 Gaiellales bacterium | reverse complement strand
GATGCGTACCGCCCGCGGGGTGAGCGCGACACTTGATCGGATGAGCCACGGCGAAGGCGCGATCAGCGAGTTGAAGGGCTGTCACGCGCTTGACCGTGTCCGCTGTCGCGGCACCGGTCGCGTCCAGATCCAGGCCCTGCTCGCCGCGACTGCCGTGAACCTGAAACGGCTGCTCCAGCACGGCGATCCGCACACCGCCACGGCGGCCGGGAGCACACAACGAGCCCGGATCGCCGTCCACCAGCTCGAAACCTGCGCCCAGACGACGATCCGGCGCCTCCTCCGACGTACCAGCCAGCTCGTCGCGACCGTTCGCCGCCGCTGGCCGGTCAGCCTGGCCCCGACCGCCGCCGCTTCTTTGACGGGCTCCTAGGCCTCCACCCGTCTGAGGGACAACATCGCCGTCCGGCACCCGGTGCCGGGCGGCGATGCTCGTCCTGGCAGTATGCGGATGAGGGGCCTTAGCTCAGCTGGGAGAGCGCCTGCCTTGCACGCAGGAGGTCACCGGTTCGATCCCGGTAGGCTCCACTGCCCCTAAGTCATTTCGTGGAGCCAAACTACGCTCAGCGATGGATCTGAGATCTTCGCTCCAATCGGCGTTTGGAAACGGTGTTGGAACCGGCGGCGCATCTCCAATCCCATGAGCCATGTAGACGCCGCGGGGGTGCCGCCGCCGGCGTCGTCGTCCTACTGTCCGTACATGCGGACGGCCATTACCGCGACGTCGTCGGGGAGTGCTGAACCGTTCGCGGCGACGGCTGACTCAACTAGCCCCTGGAGGCCAGCGGCGTTGAGCTGTTCCGCTGGTACCAGGTCGATAAGCCCATCGAGGCCGAGCCGGGCAGTCGAACCCGGACTTCTCCGGCCCTCGATCAGGCCATCTGTGTAAAACATGATCTGGTCTCCGACCGGCAGCGGGTGGCTGACGACCGACCACGAGGCATCGTGGACGACTCCTAACGGCGGCCCGCGTAGACCCGCGATCGAAATTGGAGCTGGTGTGAGGAGGAGCGGCGCGGGATGGCCAGCGCTGACGACGCGAACGCTTCCGTCGTCGTAGCTGAACCATGCGCAGCAAAGCGTCACGAAAAGATCCGGTTGGCGCCGCTCGGCGCCAACCATCAGCTCGAGCTCGTGCAGGAGGGTGGTTGGCTCGCGGCCGGCCAGGGCCAGCATCCGCCAGGAGGCGCGGAGATTGGCGGCCAAGGCCGCGGCTTCCGGCCCGTGCCCAGACACGTCGCCGATAACTAGGGCAAGGCCACCCTCGGGAATTTCGGTCGCGTCGTAGAAATCACCGCCCAGCGCCAGACGTTTTTCGCCCGGTCGGTAACACGAAACGAGCTCGACGCGAGCCTCGCCGAGGTCGAGGTGCGGCAAGAGTGCGGCCTGCAGTTCTTCGGACCGAACACGAAAGCCTTCCCGCTCGGTGTCGAGACGCACCCGTTCGCTGACGTCGCGCACGTACGCCGTGACGACGGCGGGTCCCGGAAGGTCCACGCGAGTCAAGGTGAGCTCGACCGGGAACTCCCGGCCGTTTGCTCCCTGCGCCGGCACTTCCGTGCGAGCGCCGATCAGCGAGCCGCTGCCAAGTTCGCCGGCCATGTACCGCGCGACTGCACTTCGATGCCTTTCGCGAAGCGATGGTGGGACGATGAGCTCTGCCAACTCACGGCCGAGCACGCTCGCCCGCTGATATCCGAAGATGCGCTCAGCCGCAGGGTTCCACTCAGTGACCCCTCCGGTGTGGTCGATCGTGATGATGGCATCAATCGCTGCGCTCAAGATCGCGGTTTTCCTTGCCTCGCTCCAGCGGATCCCGGCTTCGGCAGCCTTCCACTCGATGACCCGGGCGACCTGCTCGCCAATCGCCAGGATCGCGGCCGCAATATGATCCTCCTCGTCCCCGATCGTGGTGCGGAAGAACTCCACCACACCGCGAACGTCGCCGTTCTCGGCGATGATCGGGACAGCCATGGCGGCGTGCAGACCGCACGCTTCGGCGACGCGCGCACGCGGAAAATTCGCTTCACGGGTCACGTCCGAGACCCATCGTGGCTCCCCATCGCGCCAGACGCGTCCTGGCAGGCCGATGCCACGCGGAAGCGCCATCGCGACGCTCGACCGCTCGAATATCTCGGCGTGCTGAGCGGCCGCGCTCCACGTCTCAACGCACCGGAGCAGCCCCGCCTCCTCATCAACAAGCCAGAGGCCCGCCGCCTGCCAGCCGAGCGCTGCGGCAACCGACGCGAGCATATTCCGTGGAGATTCGAGAAGCGGTTCGCCGCGCTCGTCCATTCAGAACCGAGCGTACAGAATCCCACGCCGACGAGTCAGACCCTTCACGGGATCAGATGACAGGCGCGTTCGACGCGGTGATCCTGGCGACCGTTCGGCTTCGATAGGCGGCGAAGGAGGCGGACTTTCCGAGTTTCCGAGAAATCCTCCATGGGCAGCCGCTCCGGGGAGCCGCTCCTCGCGCCAGCGCTAGGTTCCTGCGGGTGCGGCCTGATCTGTCGCGCGGGTGTGCAGTGCAACGGCTGCTGCGGCTAGCCACGTAACCAGCATGATCACGCCACCTGCCCAGACGTAAAAGATGATCGCGGCCACTGTCGCTGCCGGGATCAGGGCGAGAAGCCGGTGGCCACCGCTACGGGTTCGTGCGATCACGACGGTCATCGCCAGGAGGGCGAGATCGATGATCGCCGTGGCAAGGATGAAGACGAAGAAGACCCAGCCGATGCCGACACCATCCTCGAAGATGTTGCCGACGCTTGCCAGGGCCGCGCCAGCCCCAGCGACGAGCGACAATCGAAGCACCCATCGCCCACCGATCATCCGGCCGTACACGGGGAGCGCGGCCGCGATCGTGAGAAGTAGCGCGCTGAACGCCAGCACGTGCGTCCACTCCGTGTTGATTGGGCCGTCGAAGCCGGGGTCAGTTACCACCCAGTGCGTGAAGGATGCGGTGCCCACGAGGGCGAACAGCGCAGCCCGAAGCATGCGCGGGAGTATAAGGAGGGCGTCATGCGTCAGGACAGCGGTCGCGGGAGGCGCGCCTTGGCAGGAGCGGGTCGGGAGAATCTGGAGCCCACGAGAGAAAGCAGCATGCGACCGCGACCGCGAGGAGCGCCCCGTGCGGCCAGTACTGAACGACCGCCATGCCCGCGAACGCGAGCGGAATGCACCCCCCGATCAGCCACGGCCACACGCCGTTGTCGCGCTGCGCCAACGATGCGATGGCTATTCCGACCGGAAGCAGAAACAGGCACAGGAACTCGACGCTGCCTGGAGCGGATTCGCCTTCGGGGGCAGCCCGTACGCCAAGGGCGTCGGCCACGGCCGCGACACCGAGCACCCAGCGCAGAAATCGAGTGTACGGAGCGCACGAGCGCCAAAGGCCCAGCAGGAGGAGAAGATAGACAAGCGGGGTGACAAGCCCGAAAGCCCTGTACACGTTGCCGCGGGCGTAGACGCTGCGGGGGTGCCGCCGAAGAAGGCCCGCGTCCTCGAAATACCGACGCTGCAGTCTGATCGGCGTTCAGACGGGGGCCGACGCGGCGCAGCGCCGTGATGATGTTTGGGACCGCAGTCATTCCCGAGCCCCATGACATCGAGCGACGCCGCACCGCCCTCATCGATCGGCGTATCCTCGGCGGCCTCGCATCGCCGCAGCCATCGCCGGACTGGCACTCCTCGCAGGAGGCGGATACGTCGCCGAGCAGCACTACGCCGTCTCGAAGCCTGGCGCGTTCCGCGCCGGAGCGCCGGTGCCCGTGCCCCGCACGCCGTTCTACGACCCGGGCAACGAGCGGCTGAGCGCCGAAACGCTTCATCTTCTGGCAACACCAACGCCAATGAACCCATCCACCGGGACGAGGCCGATCGCAGACCCGCCCAGCGCAGCCCGAAGCACGCGGCCTCGAATACGCGGCCGTTGTACCTCATCGAGTGGCCGCCCGCGCCGAGCGGGAGCCAGAAGAGGGTCGACCCCTGATTGGGGCTCGGTGGCCATCGTGACGGCGCAGCTTCGCGCTCATGAACCCACGAGCACGGCCGGAGCCTTGCTCGTGGGTTCATCCTACCGGCAGGCTAGACGGCGGTGTTCGTCAGGTAGTTCCACCTGAAGAGCGGCTCCGCTGCACCGAGCACGCCACCCACCGGATCGGCGAACTCCGCCAAGGTGATCTTTGCCATCGCCAGCGTGAGGACGATCTGCGGACGGCCGTCGCCCCCCCACTGCGTCTGGACGCCGCTGACGGCGCAGTCCGAGAGGGTCCAGTAGTTCGACACCCAGCCGGTGGCGAGGCCGCCCGAGGCGTTCTGCGTCACGGCGAGCACGACGCTCGCGAAGCGCAGCCCGGCATGGTTGGCTTTCCAGATCTGCGCCATGGCCGGCGTGTCATCGCACGCCACGGCGAAGTCGGACGGGCTCACGACCCCGACGGCAGTGGTAGTGGATTTGAACAGGGCGGTCGGCAGCGCCGCGCCGAACGAGTAACTTTGAGCGACGAACGAGCCGGCGATGGAGAGGCCGGCGGGCAGCGTGAGCGTTCCGGCAGGGTTCGCCGGACCGTTGATCCCGGCGAGCTTGAGATAGGCGGGCATGGTCAGGCCTCCGGGGTCGGATCGAATGCGAACTCGAGGTTGGTGCCCTCGAGACCGCGACGGACGGTGTAGGCGCCGGCCGCGCCGGAGAAGCTCCCGGTCGCGCCGACGATCGTGAACGTGCCTTCCTGGCGGGCTGGGCCGAGGCCGACGATGACACCGTCGGACAACGACAGCTGCTGCAGGTGCATCGGCGCCCGCCCGCCCTGCAAGAAGCTCGTGTCGAAGGTGCCGAGGTGCGCGCCATCGGGCGTCGCCAGCCGGCCGTACGGGAGCGCCGGCGTTCCCACTGGCGGGAGTTTGCCTGCCACCGCACCGGGGCGCGCCTGCCGGACATCGACGGCGTGCAGCGTCTGCGGCAGTGCCACGGCCGACCGTGTGGCCGATGCCGCCAGGTCGTCTCCACCCCGGTCGAGCTTGAGGAGCCCGGCCCCGACGCCGACGCCACCGAGCACGCCGATGCCCGCGAGCAGCTCACGGCGGGATGTGAGGGTCATGGGAGCTCCTTTCCCGCGCGGTCCAGCCGGCGGGTCTTGAAGTCGTCGACGATCCACGAGCCACCCGGCCCGCGCATTCCCACGCCGTCGTTCGAGAGCGCGAGCCTGAACCGGCCGTCCGGGCTGGTGAGCCGGAGGCTACCGTCGGTCGCGAGCACGGTCGGAGCGAACTGCACAGCCTTCTCGGTGCGCTTGCAGCGCTTCTTCTTCGTGCCCGCGCCGATCACGGACATGGCGCCGGTCTTCCTGTTGGCGCACGCCTTCAGGACCAGCGGCGGGACCTTCGCCGCCCGGCCAGCGTCGGCGGTCGTCCGGCCGGCCACCGCTGCTCCGGCCACGCCGGAGACGCCAGCAACGGCGCCGATCATGGCTGCCACCGCGAGCGTTCGCCCCTTGATCACGGCCATTGGATCGTGCCCCGGTCCGTGTTCGTACCCACTCCCGACATGCGAGCCTCCCTCTTCCGAGCTTCCGTCGATAGCCGCGGCGGGAAACCGTGGCGACTGGACAGGGCCGACGCGACTCTACCAACAATCCACCCGAGCACCAGGGCGCGAGTGGTCGCGGCACCCGGCTCCGCCGCCGCCTTGGTGCGTTCGGCAAGTCCCTACCGCTACGGCCTCGGCTTCGTTTCGCGGCACCATCCGCCTCGCTTAGCAGTGCCTCGCGACGTGCGGCTGAGTCAGACGCTCCCGTGCGGCGGGTCGAGGGGGCAACGCCGGCGGCAACGGACCCGACCGTACGGGACGTGACTCCGGAGGCGGTATGAGCGCGGAAACCCGCACCGGATCGGACTGATCGGTACACGACGTGACTGCAGCATGCGCCTTGCACGCAGGAGGTCACCGGTTCGATCCCGGTAGGCTCCACTGCCCCTCACTGCCTTCGTAGAGCCAAAGTAGGCTCCGAGACGGGTCATGTCCCGTCAAGTGGTGTACGAGGGCCGGTCAGGGTGATCCTCGGTGTTTGCGGGTTTTAGGCGGCCGCGTTGACGGCTTCCGGGGTGGCGGGTTCGATGAGGCGGCGGCTGGCGGCGAGCGCGTCGAGGCTGAGGTAGCGGCGCTCCGATGCGATCCATTCGTCGTTTTGTTCGCACAGCACGGCGCCGATGAGGCGGATCACGGCGTCCCGGTTGGGGAAGATCGACACGACGTCGGTGCGGCGCCGGATTTCCTTGTTGAGTCGTTCGATCGGGTTGTTTGACCACACCTGGCGCCAGATGCTGGCGTTGAACGCGGTGAAGGCGAGCAGGTCGGGGCCGGCTTCCTCGAGCAGCTCGGCCGCGGCCGGGAACCGGTCTTCGAGTTGTGCCAGCACGCGGTCGTACTGCTCGTGCACGGTGACCGCATCGGGCTGGTCGAAGATCGTCCGCACCGAGGTGGCGACGGCGCGTTGCATCGCTTTCGGGACGCGCGTCAGCAGGTTGCGCATGAAGTGGGTGCGGCAGCGCTGCCAGGACGCGCCCGGCAGCGTCGAGCGGATCGCGTCGACCAGCCCCGGATGCGCGTCTGAGGTGACCAGCTGCACGCCGGACAGGCCGCGCGCCACGAGGCCGCGCAGGAACCCGACCCAGGCCGCGCCGTCCTCTGAGGTGACGATGTCGAGGCCGAGCGATTCGCGGTACCCGTCGTGGTTGACAGCGGTCGCGTGCACTACGCAGGCGTTCACGATCCGGCCCGACTCGCGCACCTTGATCACCAGCGCGTCGAGCATCACGAACGGGTATGGCGAGCCGTCCAACGGTCGGCTCCGAAACGACGACACGATCTCGTCCAGCTCGCTCGCCAGCCGCGACACCTGGCTCTTTGAGATGCTCTCGATCCCGAGCTGCTGGATCGCCTTTTCGACCCGGCGGGTGCTGACGCCGGCCAGGTACAGGTCAGCGACCACGCTCACCAGCGCCTTCTCCGCGCGGCGTCGTCGATCAAGCAGCCAGTCCGGGAAGTAGCTGCCTTCCCTGAGCTTCGGTAGCTGCAGGTCGATCGTGCCGGCGCGGGTATCCCAGCGCCGCTCGCGGTATCCGTTGCGCTGGTTGGTGCGCTCCAAAGAACGGGTGCCATAGGCAGCGCCGCAGACGCCGTCGGCGTCCTCGCTCAGGATCGCGTTCACGGTCTGCTCGACCAGCGACCGGAGCAGATCCGGCTCGCTCATCAACTGGTTGCGGATTGCCGGCAAGCCCGGCATCGTGCGGTCGGCCATCAGGGACTCCTTCTCTTCATTGACTGGCAGGTCGTTGAAGAGGATCACCCTGATGGCTCCTACCGTCGAGCGCTCCGGCCAACTCGTACACCACACCGCGGGACGCTACTCCGAGACGGATGAGCGATCTTCTCTCGATTTGACTTTTGGAAACGGTTTTGGAAACGCTGGCGCATCTACAATCCCTGTATGAGTCGCGTCGACGCTGCTGGGCCGCCTCCGAAGAAGAAGGCGAAGCCGCGCGCAGCTCCGCCCGATCGGCGCGAAACCCAGGTGCGGGCCGCTCCGCCGGACCACCGAGAACCCCAGGTTCGAGCGGCGCCGCCGGATCACGGACACCTCGCTCGAGCAGCCGATGATTTCCATCGCGCCCTGACGCCAGCGTCGAAGCGGGCGGCGCTGACGCGGATCGCTGGCGGCACCCACGCGAAGCACTCCGGGTTCGGGGTCGACGTTGATTTGTCGTTCGCGACGGACGCGTTGAAGAAGGCGCTGCTGAGCGCCGGCAGGCACACCTTCTCGCCGATCATCGACGCGTCGCTGCAAAAGTAGAACGAGAAGCGGTACGGTCGTCCGGTCGAGAGTTTCGGCGGGACGATGCTCACGAACGCGTCGGGGCTGAGTCCCGCTGATCGCGCGATCGTTGGCGGCACTGCGCGGACGGGAGCGCAGCTGTTGTCGTATGCGACGCCTCCCGTGACCGGCTCGGGGTTCTCGGACGCCCGCGTCTTCTACCCGTACGTGACCCGCCGCGTCGTCCGAGAGTTCAATCGGCAGACAGTAGAACGCGCGCATCGCCGCGAAGCAGCGCGTCGCGCCGCGGCTGGGTTGCCGCCGTTCGATCCGACGGTCGCGCCCGCGAACCTGAGCGAGCTCCTCTCGTACTTCAAGAGCTCGTAGCCCGACAACGCGAGCCGCCCCTTACCGTCGTGGGTGGCGACCTTCATGTAGTCTCGGTTACAGAACGACTTCGTGGATTCTTCCGGCTCCTTCAAGCAATGCCCGTCATGCGGTTCCAGTCTGACGTTGCTTGCTGTGACCTGCCGTCACTGCGGCTCGTCGATGCCCACGCAAACCGCCGAGCCGGCGAGCGACGCCGCTCCCCTAACCGGATCCCCGGATAACGTGCCGCGAGGGGTCAGGCGACCACCGGTCAGCGTTGATTCGGGTAGCAGCGCGGAGGGGACCACCGCCGAGATTGACCGACCGCGCATGGATCCCCCGAGGCCCGGCTGGAAGAAGGTGATCCGATCCGTCCTGACCACGATCCTCCTGGCGCTCACGATCACACAGTGCACGGCCATCGATGCAGCCAACGGGGACGGCGGGTATCCCCCGATAGCGATGGGTGCACCACTCGCCATCCTCGGAATCCTGATACTCGGAACCCTACGGTGGATCACTGGCGGTGGACGCGCGGGATCCGGGTGGATCCGGACGGTGCTGTCTCTCCGTACGGTGGCTATCTGCGCGGTGCTCGCTTCCCTGAGCCTCGTCGGGAATATCACCAAGAACCAGCGGAGTACAGCCACCCACAAGCCCGACCCGCCGTTCTTCACTCTCGCCTCGCCAGCAAGCCGTCCGCCGCCGACACCCGAACCGACGGCGCGAGTCGGGCAAGTTGTACTGCCGTGCTCCCAGTGGTACGCCGACGCGGCAACCGTTGCCCGTATCGATCAGCCAGTCGCGGACGACCTAACGGCGTTCAGTGCCGCCGTGAGTACCGTCCTCACCCAAGCGGAGAAAGTTGATCGTACTGGGTCTAGTGGTCTGTCAGCGTAATGGTGTGGTAGTATTGGGGTATGCCGAGCCCGAACACGCCGCCCTTTTCCGTGTCCGTTGAGGATCGTGCTGCGCTGGAGCGGATGGCGCGCTCGCAGACGCTGCCGGCGCGTGTGGTGCTGGCCGCGCGTGGTCTGGTGTTGGCGGCTGATGGTGTCGCGTCGATCGAGATCGCGCGGCGCCTGACGGTGTCGCCGGATCGGGTGCGGCGGTGGCGTGCGGGGTTCGCGCGGGATGGTCTCGGTGGGGTTGGGCGGGTGGCGCCGGGGAGGGGCCGGAAGCCGTCGCTGCCGGAGGGGACGGTGGCGCAGATCGTCGAGTTGACGCGGCTGCAGCGTCCCGATGACGGCTCGACGCAGTGGACGACGCGGTCGCTGGCGGCGCGGGTCGGTGTCAGTCACGAGACGGTGCGGCGGGTGTGGGCCGATCACGGCTTGAAGCCGTGGCTGGTGCGCACGTTCAAGCTCTCGAACGACCCGGACTTCGAGCACAAGCTGGTCGACGTCGTCGGGCTGTATCTTTACCCGCCGGAGCGGGCCGTGGTGCTCTGCTTCGACGAGAAGACGCAGGTACAGGCGCTCGACCGGACGCAGCCGTCGTTGCCGATGACCAAGGGTCGGGCGCAGACGATGACGCACGACTCCAAGCGCAACGGCACGACCGACCTGTTTGCCGCGCTGAACGTGCAGACCGGCGCGGTGCTGTATGAGACGCGGGAGCGGCACGCGGCAGCCGACGTGGTCGCGTTCTTCAAGCAGATCGAACGTGCCGTCCCGGCCGACCTGGAGATCCACGTGGTGTTGGACAACCTGTCTGCTCACCACGCCCAGGAGGTCACCCGCTGGCTCGCCTCGCGGCGCCGGAAGAAGCGCTGGACGCTGCACTTCACCCCGACCAGCTCGTCCTGGTTGAACCTCGTTGAGGGCTGGTTCGCGCAGCTCACCAACCGCCGCCTGCGCCGCGGCAGCTTCCACAGCGTCCAGCACCTGATCGACGCGATCAGCCTCTGGGCCGACGAATGGAACCGCGACCCGAAACCATTCGTCTGGCTGGCAACCGCCGAGCAGATCATCGAAAAGGTCCGCCGCGGACGCCAAGCCCTGAACGGGTACCACGACGTTTCAGTGGCAGACCACTAGAGATAGCGGCTAGGGCACCAGGCCGGGGCCAGGGAACGCGACCTGTCGACCCAGGTGGGGGAGTGGTGACGTGTCGTCCGCCGCGGCGGCGGACTGGCTGCGGAAGAACCCGG
>JBKJIG010000163.1:0-3636 GCA_046598415.1 Gaiellales bacterium | reverse complement strand
GTCGCGATCGTGCTGCTCGCGACGTCGTCGTTGAGCGCTCCCGGATCGAACGCCGGGTGCGTCACGATCCGGCGGACGGCGAGGTGCTGGCCGCCGGCGGCTAGGAGGTCCGACTTGCCGGTGAGCACGACCTGCGCGGTGGGCAGCGCCGTCACGCCCGAGCCGTCGACGACGCAGTGCGCAGCGGTCAGAACGGCGTAGGGGGCGATCACGGTGCCGCCGCAGAACTGCCCGTCGTTGTCACTCAGCCCCGCGAAGATCAGCGCGGCCATGGACGGGTACGCCCCCGCGTCGGTACCGCCCACGATGCGCGGTGCGGTGCCGGCATGGGCGATGGGCGCGAGCACGAATGCCAGCGCGACGATGAGGAGGGTCAGTCGAAGGCGCACGGAAGGTCGAGCGCCAAGATACGACAGGTAGAAGGAGAATTGCTAGTCCGAACTACGCGCTCGGGTGCGTCATCTCCATCGGCACGACCCAACGGTCGTAGTCCTCCGCCGACAGCAGGCCCGAGTCGAGGGCCGACTGGCGCAGCGTGATGCCCGTCTTGTGCGCGTTCTTGGCGATCGCGGCGGCGTTGTCGTAGCCGATGTGCCGGTTGAGCGCCGTGACGAGCATCAGCGAGGCGTTCAGGAGCTCGTCGATGCGTGCGGGGACCGGCTCGATGCCAACCGCGCACTGGTCGTTGAACGCGCGGCACGAGTCGGCGATCAGGCCGATCGACTCGAGCACGTTGTGCACCATCACGGGCTTGTAGACGTTCAGCTCGAAGTTGCCCTGCGACCCCCCGAACGCGACGGCGGCGTCGTTGCCGAACACCTGGACGCACACCATCGTGAGCGCCTCGCACTGCGTCGGGTTGACCTTGCCCGGCATGATCGACGAGCCCGGCTCGTTCTCCGGGATCGCGATCTCGCCGATGCCGCAGCGCGGACCGGAGGCCAGCCAGCGCACGTCGTTGGCCATCTTCATCAGCGCGCCCGCGAGGGTGCGCAGGCTGGCCGAGGCGTTCACCAGCGCGTCGTGCGCCGCCAGGGCCGCGAACTTGTTGTCGGCCGACCGGAACGGCCGGCCCGTCTCCTGTGCGTACTGACGCGCCGCCGTCTCGCCGAACTTCGGGTGCGCGTTCAGGCCCGTGCCGACGGCGGTGCCGCCGATCGCGAGATCGCACAGCCACGGGGTGGTCGCGCGGACGTTCGCGAGGCACTGGTCGATCTGCGCGACCCAGCCGCCGATCTCCTGGCCGAGCGTGATCGGCGTGGCGTCCTGCAGGTGGGTGCGGCCGATCTTGACGACCTCGGCGTACGCCTCGGCCTTCGCCGCGAGCGTGTCGCGCAGCACCGTGACGCCCGGCACCAGCACGTCGGAGATCTGCTCGACGACGGCGATGTACATGGCGGTCGGGAACGTGTCGTTGGACGACTGGCCGCGGTTCACGTCGTCGTTCGGGTGAATCGGCGCCTTCGAGCCCATGGTGCCGCCCGCCATCTCGATCGCGCGGTTGGAGATCACCTCGTTGGCGTTCATGTTCGACTGGGTGCCCGACCCGGTCTGGAACACGACGAGCGGGAAGTGGTCGTCGAGGTCGCCCGCGATCACCTCATCGGCGGCGCGCGCGATCAGCTCGACCTTCTCCGGTGGCAGCTGTCCGAGCTCGCCGTTGGCGATCGCGGCGCCCTTCTTCAGGATGCCGAGCGCGCGGATGACGGGACGGGTGAAGCGGAACCGGTCGACGCCGATCGGAAAGTTCTGGATCGACCGCTGGGTCTGTGCGCCCCAGTAGCGGTCGGCCGGAACCTCGATCGCTCCCATCGAGTCGGTCTCGGTGCGGAACTCGGTCATGGCCCGGAGGATATGCCTATGCTCTGGCCTGTGAGCCAGCAACGACCGCGGCCGGGATGAGCGGCTTCGCCTCGCTCCAGGGCTCCCTGCTGGTCGCGTCCCCCGACCTGTTCGACCCGAACTTCCGGCGCACGGTGGTGCTGCTCACCGAGCATGATGCCGAGGCAGCGATGGGCGTGGTGCTGAACCGCCGGCTCGAGATCGCCGTGGTCGACGCGGTGCCCGTCCTGGCGAACCTGGTCGAGGACGGCGCGCAGGTGTTCTCGGGCGGTCCGGTGCAGTCGGGCTCGGTGCTGGCGCTCGCCGACTTCCGTGAGCCTGGCCGATCCGCGGCCCTCGCGTTCGGCTCGATCGGCTACCTGCGCGGCGACGAGGATCCGGCCGCGCTGGTCGGCGACGTGACGGCCGTGCGCGTCTTCTCCGGCTACAGCGGCTGGAGTGCCGGCCAGCTCGAGGCCGAGCTCTCCCAGGAGGCGTGGATCACCGTCCCCGCGGTGCCCGACGACGTCTTCGGCGACCCCGACGGTCTGTGGGGCCGCGTGCTGGAGCGCAAGGGCGGCCGCTATCGGCTCGTCGCCCGCATGCCGGACGATCCCTCGCTGAACTAGTCCCAGGACGCCAGTCAGACCGCCGCTATTCGTGCTGTCCGATACGAGGGTCTGACCCCAGAAACGCCGTTCTTGGGGTCTGACCCCAGAACGTTTCTCACACGGAAGGCGCGCGGATCGCGCGACCAGGCACGGACCGTGCGCGTTCGGGCACGAATCGATGTCTGACTTCAGTCAGACAATTCTTGCGACCCGCCCTGCGGCGAGAGGGCCGCGTTCAGGCGGTCGAGGTACGCGTCGGCCGAGATCTCGATCGCGCCCAGGCGCTCCAGGTGGGGCGACAGCATCTGGATGTCGTACAGCTCGAAGCCGTGCTTCCTGAGGTGCGACGCCGACCAGGCGAGCACCAGCGAGCCGGAGCCGGGCGCGTCGTGGAACATCGACTCGGCCATGAACGCCCGGCCGATGGTGACGCCGTACAGTCCGGCGACCAGCTCGCCCGCCGACCACGCCTCGAACGAGTGCGCGAAGCCGTCGCCGTGGAGCGCCTCGTAGGCGACGCAGAAGCGCTCCGAGATCCAGACCTCGTGCGGCTCGCGCCAGCGCGCGCAGCGGCGGATCACCGCGGCGAACGAGGTGTCGATGCGCAGCTCGAAGGTGTGCGCGTGCTGCCGCCGCAGCGTCCTGTCGATGCGTGGCGCGTCGAGCGGCAGGATCGCCCGCGGGTCGGGCGCGTACCAGCGCACGCGACCCCGGGAGCGCTGGCCCTGATCCATCGGGAAGTAGCCGGCGGCGTATGCACGGAGCAGGAAGCCGGGCTCGAGCTCGTCGTCCGCCATGTCAGAACGGCATCCAGCGCGCGTCGGGATCGTCGAGCTGTGCGAGGCGCTCGGCCGCGACGTCCAGGTACCCCAGGCTGGCCACGAAGCCGACCGCCAGCACCTCGCGCAGCGCGATCAGCGGTGGCAGGCCCGGGTCGTCCGGGTCGGCGCCGAACGCCGTGGCGAACGTGCGGAAGCTGGCGTGATCGCCACGGAACCGGCGTTCCGTGACCTCCAGGGCGGCGAGGTCGTAGAGCGCCGGGCCAACGGCGATCTGCTCCAGGTCGACCAGCAGCGCGCGCCCGGCCGTGACCCGGAAGTTGCCGGCGTGCGCGTCGGTGTGCAGCAGCGAGGGTGGCCCCTGCAGCGCGCCGACGAGGCGCTCGGCGCGCTGGAAGACGCCGCCGTCGACGCCCCGCGCCGTC
>JBKJIG010000104.1:0-66997 GCA_046598415.1 Gaiellales bacterium | reverse complement strand
CGCTCGACCTGGTTCCACCACGCCGCCACCAGGTCCTGGCCGGGATCGGCGTACAGCGACCGCTCGAACCGCGCCATCACCTGCACCCACGCCGCGAACACGAGCAGGTCGCGACGCGCCGTGGCCACGTTGGCCGGGTGGCGGGCGACGTCCGGCGCGATGCCGGCGAACCGCTCCAGGAAGACGTGATCGCGCGCGCGCCGCCCGTGCAGCATCGCGACGGCCTCGGTGGTGAACGTGTGCGAGTGGGTGCGCAGCAGCCACGGCAGCGACTTGTCGACGCTGTCCTCGTAGATCGCGTGGCCGAGCTCGTGCAGGAGCGTCTCGAGCCAGCGCAGCGTGGGCTCCAGGTTGCAGAGCGTGCGGATGTCGGAGCCGCGGACGATCGAGATCATGAACGCGTGCTGGTCCTTGCCCGGCCGCGGCTTCAGGTCGGAGCGCGCGAGGATCGCGTCGACGTCGTGTCCGAGCGACGCGAAGTACGCGCGGGCCGTGGGGAGGGCGTCGACGTCGGCGACGGCGTCGAGGAGCGGGTCGTCGGTGGGCGGCGGCGGGTCCTGGAAGAACGGGTCGGCGTAGTGCCACGGCTGCAGCACGGCGTCGGCCGGCAGGCCGAGGCGGCCGCGGACGTCGGCGTCGATCGCGGCCTTCTCAGCCGTCCACTGCGCGCTCAGGTCGCGCTCCAGGTCGTCGAGGAGGGCGTACAGCCACTCCTCATCGAGCTCCTCCATCGCGAGCGAGAACGCGTAGTGGTCGCGATGGCCGAGCGCCTGGGCGGCCTGGTTGCGCATCGCGATCAGCTCGAGCAGGTCGTCGGCGATGACGTCGCCGACGCCCCGCTGCGCCAGCCATGCCTCACGCCGCTCGGCGGTGTCGGTGGAGCGCAGCAGGATCGCGGCGATCTCGTTGTCGGTGACCTCGCGACCGCCGACGACGGCGCGGCGACCGGCGAACCGGCCCTGCAGCTCGGTCTCGAGCGCGACGATGCGGTCGCGCAGCGCGGCGGGGCGCTGGTGGGCCGTTGCGGCCAGGTGCAGCACGTCGGCGCGGCGGCGCTCGACCGGATCGGTGGTGGCCGCGCCGGCCGCCGCGGCGTCGGCCCGCAGCGATGGATCGGACAGCGCCTGCTCGTAGGCGATCTGCGCCTCGGCGGCCTCCCGGGCGTGCTCGTCGGTGGCGTCGGTGGCGAGCGCCCAGTGGGCGGTGTTGGCGGCTTCCTCGAGCGGTGCGAGGCGCGCCTCGGCGGCGTCGATCGCGGTGCTCATTCGGCCGGCTTCGGCTGCTCGACGTCGTGCCACTGCGGGTCGCGCCCGACGACGCGCGTGTAGACGGCGACGGCGAGCCCGCCGACGACCAGCAGGCGCGCCAGCCCCGAACGCTTCAGGATCGACGTGCCGACGACGGCGGCACCGGCCGCGACGGCGACCTTCTTCTGCTGTGACGAGTTCATGCGTCCCTCCCTGCCACGACGACCGGAAGGTCGAGCTTGCGGCGACCGCGCTCGGGGCGCGGCATTCCCTCGGCGATCCAGCGGTCGATCTCGCCGAACAGCTCCTCGACGAGCCGGTCCTGCGGTACGCGCCGCAACACGGCGCCGTGCGCGTAGATATGGCCCGCGTCACGGCCGCCGGCGATGCCAAAGTCGGCGTCGCCGGCCTCGCCCGGTCCGTTCACGGCGCAGCCCATGACGGCGACCTCGAAGTGCTCGCGGTAGTTCTTCAGGCGGCGCTCGACGGTCTCGGCCAGCTCGTGTACCTCGACGTTCGTGCGGCCGCACGACGGGCACGCGATCAGCTGCGGGCCGAACTGGCGCAGGCCGAGCGCCTTCAGGATCTCGTAGGCGACGCGCACCTCCTCGACCGGGTCGGTCGAGAGCGAGACGCGGATCGTGTCGCCGATGCCCTGCGCGAGCAGCGAGCCGATGCCGATCGACGACTTGACGGCGCCCGTGACGAGCGTGCCGGCCTCGGTGACGCCCAGGTGCAGCGGGTAGTCGAGGGTCTCGGAGAGGCGCTTGTAGGCGTCCATCATCACGGGCACCGACGTCGACTTGACGGAGATCTTGAAGTCGTGGAAGTCGAGGCGCTCGAGCACCTCCACCTCCTCCATCGCGGCCTTCACCAGGGCGCCCGCTGGGTCGGCGGTGGCCGTCCAGCGCAGATGCTCGGGCAGCGACCCGGAGTTGGCGCCGATGCGCATCGGCGTGGTGGTCTCGATGGCGCGGCGCACGACCTGCTCGACCTTGTCGGCGCCCCCGATGTTGCCGGGGTTGATGCGCACGGCGGCGACGCCCGCGTCCATCGCCCGCAGTGCGAGCGAGGCGTTGAAGTGGATGTCGGCGATGATCGGGACGGGGCTCTCGGCCACGATCTGCACCAGCGCGGCGGCGTCGGGCAGGCCGGGCACCGCGACGCGCACGATCTCGCAGCCGGCGTCGGCCAGCGCCTGCACCTGCGCCAGGGTGGCCGTCGCGTCGTGCGTCTTCGTCGTCGTCATCGACTGGACGGCGACGGGCGCGCCGCCACCGATCGCGACGCCGCCGACGTGGATCTGCCGCCTGGAGGCCATCGGGCGGAGTCTATCGGGGCGTATCCTCACGCCGTGCAGACGGGGTGGGTGTTCCTGGCCACGGGTGCGGCAGCGTCTCTCGGCGGGCTGGCAGCGATATCGCCGGCCAGCCCGAGTTCGTGCCGAAAAGCACGGGGGTCAGACCCCGAAATCGGCCGTTCTGGGGTCTGACCCCAGAACGGAAGGCGCGCGGAAGGCGCGCGAATCGCGCGACCTGTGCGGTCCGCGCGCGGTGCGGCACGAAGCGCGCGCACGGCGTGCGCGCGCTGAGCGGTCCAATTGGTCGGGCGCTTACGGGCTGCCGATGCGGCCGATGTCGTTGTTCAGGCCGACCGTGAACAACATCAGCATCAGCACGATGCCCACCATCGAGACGCGCTCGAACACCACGCGCGGAATCGGACGGCGGTACACCTTCTCGAGCAGGGCGAACAGGATGTGCCCGCCGTCGAGCGGCAGGAACGGCAGCAGGTTGAAGATCGCGAGCGCCAGCGAGATGAACGCGAGCAGGCCCGGGTAGTAGCCGGCCGAGACAGCCTCGGACGAGGTCTCGACGATGCCCACGGGCGTCGTCAGCTGGTCGCGGCCCTTCGGCGTCACCACGCCCTTCAGGCCCTCGACGGTGCCCTTGGTGACGAGCCACGTCTCCTCCAGCGCGCGGCGCGTCGCCGTCAGCGGGCCGGAGTGCTTCGTGCCGTTGCGCTCGGCCTCCAGCTGGATGCCGAACAGGTACCGGTTGTCAGCCTCGCTGAACCTCGGCGCGACCGGCCCGAGCGCAACGACGCCGGCGCCGCGCCTGACCTTGATCACGACCGGCTTGCCACCGGTCGCGGCAGTCGCCGGCGCCACCTCGTTCGGCGTCTCGATGGTCTTGCTGCCGACCGCCACGATCAGGTCGCCGGGCGCGAGGCCCGCGCTCGCCGCCGCCGAGTTCGCCGTCACCTTGCCGACCTTCGGAGCGAACGTGGGCTCGCCGATGACGTAGAAGGCGGCGAGGATCACGACCGCCGCGACGACGTTGGCGAACGGGCCGGCGGCGATGATCACGATCCGGCGCCACACCGACAGCGCCCAGTAGGCACGGGGGTCGAGGTCGTCGGTCATGCGCGCGAGGTCCTTGCGGGCCTGGCGCAGCGTCGCGTCCTGCAGCAGGCCGGCGTCGCGGCCGAGCGCCTCGGCGACGGGCGCGGTCAGCGGCAGCGCCTCGTGCAGCCGCCCCGACTTGAGCGCCCGCTCGAGCGCGTCGACGGCCGGCGTCAGCTCGTCGGGGTCGTCCTCGGTGCGGCGCAGCTGCGCCTCGTCGGCCGCGTCGCGGATGCGCCACAGGTCGACCGGCTGGGGCCGCGCCATGCCGACGATCTTCACGTAGCCGCCGAGCGGGATCATGCCGATGCCGTACTCCGTCCCGCCGCGCTTGTGGTTGACGAGCGCGGGCGGGAACCCGACGTAGAACTTCGTCGCCCGGGCGCCGACGCCCTTGGCGGCGAGGAAGTGCCCGAGCTCGTGCACGAACACGAGCAGCAGCAGGCCGAGGATCGCGACCAGGTAGGTCATGCGACGGCTCCCAGCCGGTCGGCGACGGTGGCGCGGGCGGCCGCATCGGCCAGGCGGACGACCTCGATGTCGTCGACCGGCACGACCGGGATCGCGTCGAGCGCATCGGCCACCAGCGCGGCGATGTCGAGGAAGCCGACGCGGCCGGCCAGGAACGCGGCCACGGCCTCCTCGTTGGCGGCGTTGAGCACGCACGGCGCGGTGCCGCCGGCCTCGCCCGCTGCGCGCGCGAGCGCGAGGCAGCGGAAGGTGGCGGTGTCCGGCGGCTCGAAGGTGAGCGACAGCGGCTGCGAGAGGTCGAGCTGCGCGGCCGCCGTGGCGGCGCGGGACGGATACGTGAGCGCGTAGGAGATGGGCACGCGCATGTCGGGGTGGCCGACGTGCGCGAGCAGCGCGCCGTCGCGCATGCGGGCCATGCCGTGCACGATCGACTGCGGGTGCACCACCACCTCGATCCGGTCGTACGGCAGGCCGAACAGGAAGTGCGCCTCGATCACCTCGAGTCCCTTGTTCATGAGCGTGGCCGAGTCGATCGAGATCTTCGCGCCCATGTCCCACGTCGGATGCGCGAGGGCGTCGGCCGGGCCGACGTCGCGCAGGTCGTCGACGGTGCGGCCGCGGAACGGGCCGCCCGACGCCGTCAGCACCAGCGACAGGATCGCGTCGGCGTGGTCGGAGGCCGTGCACTGCAACAGGGCCGAGTGCTCGGAGTCGACGGGCAGCAGGCGGCGGCCGGAGCGCGCCACCTCGGCCAGCACCAGCGGGCCGCCGGCGACGAGGGACTCCTTGTTGGCGAGGGCCAGGTCGGCGCCGGAGCGCAGCGTCGCGAGGGAGGCGTCGAGACCGGCCGCGCCGACGATGGCGTTCAGGACGATGTCGGCGCCGCACTCCTCGACGAGCCGGACGATGGCGTCGGGGCCGTCGACCGACGCGAGGGCGAGCCGGTCGACGCCGTGCTCGGCGGCTGCCGCGCGCAGTGCGTCGCGGTTGCGGTTGCCGGCGAGGGCCACCACCTGGAGCGCCGGATCAGCGGCGCAGACCGCGAGCGCCTGGGCTCCGACCGAACCGGTGGCGCCGAGGATCGCGACCCGTTTCATCGAGTCGAACGATACCCGGCGCCACCCGAACGGCTGTCAACTGGTGCGCAGGTGCCAGTCCGGGGTGGGTCCGAAGCCGGAGCGGGACTCCGCGCCGAAGCGGACGGCGAGGACCGGGAGGAGCACGAAGAGCACGATGGTGAAGGCGAGGCTGGTCATTTTGATCTTCCTTTTCGATCGGGTACTCTCGTATTATCGGCGATTAAGATCAATAAGGAAAATTCGACTTCATGGCCAAGTCAATCTCAAATCATGATCTACTCGCCGGCGTCGAGGTGCGGCATCTGACCGCCCTCGCCACCATCGCCCGCACCAGATCGTTCTCGCAGGCCGCGATCGAGCTGGGCTACGCGCAGAGCGCGGTGTCGCAGCAGATCGCCACGCTGGAGCGCGCGGTCGGGCATCGGCTGGTCGAGCGGCCGGGCGGCCCGCGGCCCGTGTCGCTGACCGAGGCCGGCGAGTTGCTGCTGCGCCACGCGACGCACATCACCGCCCGTCTCGGCGCCGTCCGCGCCGACCTCGACGCGCTCGCCGCCGGCGAGGCCGGCACCGTGCGCATCGGCACCTTCCAGTCGGCCAGTGCCCGCCTGCTGCCGCCCACGCTGACGCGGTTCCGCGACGGCTGGCCGCGCGTGGGCGTCGTGCTGCGCAACGAGGTCAACTGCGGCGATCTCGACGACCTGGTGCGCGCCGGCCAGCTCGACCTCGCGTTCTCCGACACCTCGCTTCCCGACGGCTCGCTCGAGATCGAGGAGCTGGTCTCCGACGACTACGTCGTGATCGCCCCGACGGGAAGCCCGCTGGTCGAGCACGACGCGATCGAGTTGTCCGACCTCGACGACGAGAACCTCATCTCGGGGTCGCTGAACAACGACTCGTGCGGCATCCGCATCGCGAAGGCGCTCGAGGACGCACGCGCGCGGCCGCGGGTCGTCTTCCGCACGGACGACAACCTGACGACGCAGCGCCTGGTGGCGAGCGGGCTCGGCTACGCGATCGTGCCGATGCTGGCCGTCGAGCGCCACGTCCCCGACGCCGAGGTCGTGGTGCTGCCGCTGGCCGAGGGCTCGGCGTTCAGCCGCCGCATCGGTCTCGTCTGGCACCCGGATCGGTATCGTTCGCGGGCCGCACAGGCATTCGTGGAGACGGCGCGCGAGGTCGCGACCGGGCTCCAGGTGCCCGCGCTCCCCGCGACCACCTGCTGACCCTTGATCGTCGACGGACACCTCGATCTCGCCTACAACGCCCTCGTCGACGGCCGCGACTACGCGCGGTCGGCGCTGGACATCCGCGCCGACGAGGCGGGCGGCCCGATCGAGGCGTCGAACGGCCGCTGCATGGTCGGCCTGCCCGAGCTGCTCGCCGGTGACGTCCGGCTGATCATCGCGACCCTGTTCGCCATGCCGCGCAGCAAGGCGGCCGCGGGCGAGTGCGGCTACGTGAACCCGCAGGGCGCGCACGAGCAGGCCCTGGCGCAGCTCGGCATCTACCGCCGCTGGGCGGCCGAGCACGACGAGATCGACCTCGTGACGTCGGCAGCGGGCCTCGACCGGCCGGCGGGCCGCGTCGGCATCGCGCTGCTGATCGAGAACGCCGACTGCATCCGCACGCTGGACGACGTCGAGCTGTTCTACGAGGCGGGCGTGCGCATCATCGGCCCGGCGTGGCTGGTCGACAACGAGTACGTCATCGGCGGCCTGACGAAGGAGGGGCGCGCGCTCGTGGACGAGGTGTCGCGGCGCGGCATGTGCCTCGACGTGTCGCACCTGCCCGACGGCGGCATCGGCCGCGCGGCCGCGCGGCACGACGGCATGCTGGTGGCGTCGCACTCCAACCCGCGCCGGGTGCTGATGGACGGCCGGCAGCTGCCCGACTTCGCCATCAAGACCATCGCCGAGCGCGACGGCGTGGTCGGCGTGATGCCGGCCGGGTGGGCGCTACCCGCCACGACGCTGGACGCGGTGTGCGACGCCGTCGAGGCCGTGGCCGAGGTGGCCGGCAGCGCCCGCCACGTCGCGATCGGCTCCGACTACGACGGCGGCTTCGGCTCCGAGCAGACGCCGGACGAACTCGACACGATCGCCGACCACGGGCGCATCGGCGAGGCGCTGACGGCGCGCGGCTGGCCGGCCGACGACGTCGCCGGCGTGATGGGCGGCAACTGGCTGCGCGTCCTGGGCGGGCTGTACCCGTGAGCACGCGCGTCATCCTCGACTGCGACCCCGGGCACGACGACGCCGTCGCGATGCTGCTCGCCCTCGGCAACCCGGCGATCGACCTGGTCGCGATCACGACGGTGGCCGGCAACCAGACGCTCGAGCGCACGACCGAGAACGCCCGGCGCGTGCTGGCGCTGGCCGGCCGCACCGACGTGCCGGTGGCCGCCGGCGCCGACCGCCCGCTGACGCGCGAGCTGGTGGTGGCGCCCGACATCCACGGCGCCTCGGGCATCGACGGCGCCGAGCTGCCGGAGCCCGCCGTCGGCACCGACCCGCGCGGCGCCCTGCGGCTGCTCTCAGACGAGCTGACGCCCGACACGGTGCTGGTGGCGACCGGCCCGCTGACCAACGTCGCGGCCGCGCTGGCGCAGGGCGGCAAGCCGCGCGAGATCGTGTGGATGGGCGGCGCGATCGCCCTCGGCAACGTCACCCCCGCCGCCGAGTTCAACGCCTTCGTCGATCCCGAGGCCGCCGCTGCCGTCGTCGCGAGCGGCATCCCGCTGACGATCGTGCCGCTCGACCTGACGCACCAGATCTGTGCGACGCCCGAGGTGCAGGCGCGCATCGAGGCGCTCGGCACGCCGCTCGCGATCGCCGTGCTCGGGCTGCTGCGGTTCTTCGAGTCGACCTACCGCGACGTGTTCTCGATGCCCCACCCCCCGGTCCACGACCCGGCCACGATCGCCTGGCTGATCGATCCGGGCCTGTTCGGCGGCGACCACCGGCACGTCGCGATCGAGACCGAGGGCCGCTACACGGCGGGCATGACGGTGGTCGACGTGCACCGAAAGCTCGGCCTCGAGCCGAACGCGTTCGTGCTGACGCGGGTCGATGCCGCCGGCTTCTGGGACCTCGTGATCGACGCCCTGCGCGCGCTCGGCCAGGGCTAGACGCGCTGCATCAGGTCGAGCGCGATCCAGGCCGCCGGGAAGGCGAACAGCATCGCGTCGATGCGGTCGAGCACGCCGCCGTGGCCGCCGAGCAGCCGGCCCGAGTCCTTGACGCCGAGATCGCGCTTCAGGAACGACTCGAACAGGTCGCCGAACGGCGCCACCAGGGCCACCACGGCGCCGAGGACCGCCGCCTGCACGTGCGTGACGTGGTCCTCGATGGCGTAGAGCGTCCACCAGACGGCGAGGGCGCCGAACACCAGGCCGATCACGAACCCCTCGACGGTCTTCTTCGGCGAGATGGCCGGCGCGAGCCGGCGGCGGCCGAACATCCGGCCGCCGAAGTAGGCGAAGATGTCCGACGCCCAGGTGCCGAGCAGCACCGCGAGCAGGATGTTGAGGCCGAAGTTGTTGGGCGGCATGTCGCGCAGCAGCACCAGCGACGCGAGCCCGGTGCCGATCCAGACGGGAGCCAGCAGCGTGATGGCGATCGACACCGTCGCCGACTCCTTCATCGACACGGCCGCGGCCAGCACGAAGGCCAGCAGCAGCGTGATCGGGATGGCGGCGACCACCCACTCGACGCCGGCCCAGTGCGCCCCGACGATCGCGATCAGGGTGCCGATCTGGCCGGCGATCGCCATCGGCCGCGTAGCCCGCGCCATCGCGAACAGCTCGTGCGCGCTGAGCGCGCCGACCACGACCGCGAACAGCGCCACCGCCCAGCCGCCCTGGTAGACGGCCGCGATGGTGGCCACCGCGAGCGGCACCGCGACCAGGATCCGGTTCAGGAGGTCTCCCATCAGCGCCGACCGAAGCGACGACGCCGGCCCGCGTACTCGGCCAGCGCCTCGCGGAGCGTGTCGGGCCCGAAGTCGGGCCACAGCACCGGCGTGAAGATGTACTCGGCGTAGGCCGACTGCCAGAGCAGGAAGTTCGAGATGCGGCGCTCGCCCGAGGTGCGGATCACGAGGTCGGGGTCGGGGAGGTCGGGCGCGGCGAGGTGGGCGCGCAGCACCTCGGAGTCGATCTTCTCGGCCGAGATGCCCTCGCGCACGATCGCACGGCAGGCCTCGACGATCTCGGCCCGGCCGCCGTAGTCGAACGCCACCCATAGATCGAGCCGCTGGTTGCCCGCTGTGCGCTCCTCGATGGCGCCCATCTGGGCCAGGAGCGCGTCGGAGGCGCGGTCGCGGCGGCCGACGAACCGGATCCGCACCCCCTGCTGGTGGAGGTCCTCGAACTGGTCGCGGATCGTCTCGGCGAACAGGTCCATCAGGTCGGCGACCTCGTCGTCGGGCCGCGCCCAGTTCTCGGTCGAGAAGGCGTAGACGCAGAGCGAGCGCACTCCCAGGCCGGGCGCCGCCTCGACCGTGCGCCGCAGCGCCGCCGTGCCGGCGCGATGCCCGGCCGCGACCGGCAGGCCGCGGCGGTGCGCCCAGCGGCCGTTGCCGTCCATGATGATCGCGATCGTCTGCGCCTTCTGCGGCAGCTCGGGATCCCGGGCGCCTGCGCGCAGCCGCCGCGCGCGCAGGATTCGATCGAGGACGGTCATCGGGGGTGATCCGGAGGCCGTCAGACCTCCATGATCTCCTCTTCCTTGTGCTTCAGCGCGAGGTCGATGAGCTGCACGTGCTCGTCGGTGAGCTTCTGCGCGCGCTCGTCGGCGCGGTGCACGTCGTCAGCGCCGGCGTCGCCGTTGCGCTCCAGCTCCTTGGTGTGGTGCAGCGTGTCGCGACGGACGTTCCGTACCGCCACGCGCCCCTCCTCGGCGATGCGGTTGGCGATCTTGACCATGTCCTTGCGGCGTTCCTCGGTGAGCGCCGGGATGGGCAGGCGGATGACCTTGCCGTCGTTGCCCGGCGTGATGCCGAGGTCGGACTCCATCAGCGCGCGCTCGATCTCGCGCATCGCCGACTTGTCGTACGGCGTCACCACCAGCAGCCGGGCGTCGGGCACCGTGATCGACGCCAGCTGGTTGAGCGGCGTCCGCGTGCCGTAGTAGTCGACCGAGATGCGATCGAGCAGCGCCGTCGACGCACGCCCGGTGCGGACGGAACCGAACTCGTGCTTCGTTGCGTCGACCGATTTCGCCATGCGGCGCTTCGCGTCCGCGAGCAGCTCCTCGAGCATCTCGACCTCCCTTACGTCGCCGGCTCACGCGGCGCGCCGGCGGCGACCGCCGAGCGCGTCCGCACGAGCGTACCGATCGTCTCGCCACAGGTGACGCGGACGATGTTGCGCTCGTCGTTCACGTTGAAGACGCGGATCGGCATGTCGTTCTCCATGCAGAGCGACAGGGCCGTCGTGTCCATCACCTTCAGCCCGCGCTCGATCGCCTCGCGATGGCTGATCTCGGTGATCAGCTTCGCGCCGGCGTGGATGCGCGGATCGGCGTCCAGCAGTCCCTCGACGCCGTTCTTGCCCATCAGGATCGTCTCCGCGCCGATCTCGCAGGCCCGCAGCGCGGCTGCCGTGTCGGTCGTGAAGAACGGGTTGCCGGTGCCCCCGGCGAAGATCACGACGCGCTTCTTCTCGAGGTGGCGGATGGCGCGGCGCCGGATGTACGGCTCGGCCACCTCCTTGATCTCGAGCGCGGACAGCACGCGCGTGTAGACGCCGTGGCGTTCCAGCGCGTCCTGCACCGAGAGGGCGTTCAGCACCGTCGCGAGCATGCCCGCGTAGTCGGCCGACGCCCGGTCCATGCCGAGGCGCGCGACCTCTTCCATGCCGCGGTAGATGTTGCCACCGCCGACGACGATCGCGACCTCGACACCGAGGTCGCGGACGTCGCGGATGGCGCTCGCGATCGCGTCGATGCGGCGTGGGTCCTGGCCGTAGTCCTGATCGCCCATCAGCGCCTCGCCGGAGAGCTTCAGCAGCACACGGTCAAAGGCCGCAAGCGATGAAGCAGTGGCGGGTGGCGCGGTCGAGGACACCAGAGGCGAGTCTAGAGGACGGACCGGCGAAGCCCGCCGGTCCGGCGTCAGTTACCGCCGACGGTGTAGGAGGCGAACCGGGCGACCTCGATGTTCTCGCCGGTCTCGCGCGCCAGGGCGGCGCGCACCTCTTCGACCTTCTGCTTCTCGTCGCGGAAGTACGGCTGCTCGAGGAGGCAGACCTCCTCGTACCACTTGCGCAGCCGGCCCTCGGCGATCTTGTCGACGACGGGGCCGGTCTTGCCCTCCTGCGTCGCCTGCTCGCGGAAGATCGAGAGCTCGGCGTCGCGGGCCTCGTCCGGGACGTCGTCGATCTTGACCCAGCGGGTGTTGTCGGACGACACGATCTGCAACAGCATGTCCTTGACGAACACGCCGACCGGCTCGCTGTTCGCGACGAAGTCGGTGTTGCAGCGGACCTCGACCAGGACGCCTTTCTGGCCGCCCGGGTGGATGTAGGCGCCGATCTTGCCCTCGGTCGTCGCGCGGCCGGCCAGCTTCGCCGCCTTGGCGATGCCGGCCTCGCGCAGCGCCTTGAACGCGGCGTCGGCGTCGCCCTCTGCCTCGACGAGCGCGTTGCGCACGTCGAGCATGCCGGCGCCGCTGCGCTCGCGCAGGGCCTTGATGTCGGCGGGGCTGGCCTTGTAGTCGCTCACTGGTCCTTCGTCTCCTCGTCGGGCGCTGCCTCGGCGGCGGGCGCCTCCTCGGCGGCGGGCGCCTCCTCGGCGGCGAGCGCCTCCTCGGCGGCGGGCGCCCCCTCGGCGACGGGTGCCTCCACGGGCGCGGGCGCCTCCGCGGCGGCCGGAGCCTCCTCGGCCGGGGCGGCCGGGGCCTCGGCGGGTGCAGCGGCAGCCTCGGGCTCGGCGGCCGGCGCAGCCGCGGCGGGGGACGGCGCATCGGCAGCGGGTGCGTCGTCGGTCGCGATGCCCGCGACGGCGAGCGCCTCGTTGACGGCCGCGTCGATGGACGCGGCCTCGTCCTCGCCGCCCTCGCCGGCGAGCTCCTCCTCGGTGACCTGCGGGCCACGGCCCTCGATCACTGCGTCGGCGAGCACGCGGCAGATCAGGTCGCAGGACCGGATCGCGTCGTCGTTGCCCGGCACGACCAGGTCGACCTCGTCGGGGTCGCAGTTCGTGTCGACGAGCCCGATCAGCGGGATGTTCAGCCGGCGCGCCTCGCGCACGGCCAGCTCCTCGGCCTTCAGGTCGATCACGAACACGGCCTGCGGCAGGCGGCGCAGGTCGGCGACGCCGCCGATGTTGGTCTCGAGCTTCTCGAGCTCCTTCAGGCGCGCGATGCGCTCCTTGGTCGGGAGCAGGTCGAGCTGGCCGTCGGTGGACTGCCGGCGCAGGTCGTGCAGGTGGTCGATGCGGCCGGACATGGTGCGGAAGTTCGTCAGCAGGCCACCCAGCCAGCGGTGGTTCACGTACGGCATGTTGGCGCGGGCGGCATGCGAGGCGACGGCGTCGCGCGACTGCTTCTTCGTGCCGACGAACAGCACGGTGCCGCCGCGGGCGGCGATGTCGCGCACCTTGTCGTGCGCCTCTTCGAGCAGCACGATCGTCTTCTGCAGATCGATCACGTAGATGCCGGCGCGCTCACCGAAGATGAAGCGGCGCATCTTGGGGTTCCACCGGCGGGTCTGGTGGCCGAAGTGGACGCCAGCCTCGAGCAGCTCGCGCATCGTGGCAGAGGCCACAGGTACTCCTTGGTTTGGTTTGACGGTCGAACGCCCGGCGGGGCTCGCGCGGGACCGGACGCGAAGTCCGGCACCGTCCGCGCGGCGGGATTCCGCCGGGGTTGGGGACGAGGACCGCAGGCTGCGGCCGGAGCGGACTCTACCAGCGAGCCGGTTGACGTCCGCCGGTCGAAGCGGTAGCGTCAACGCAAAGCTCCGGGACGGCGCGCGATGCCGAGCCGGCGGTCACACCGCAGCGCTGCCCGCCAGGGCGTGCGCGGCGCGTGCGGCAGTCAGCCGGCGTCCCCGTCCCGGGGCTCTTTCGTCTCCCGGTCGTCGCGGACCCGACGATGGTCGTACGACCATCGTCGAATTGCGACCCCGACTGGCCGCAGGGGACAGTGGCAATGCAATCCCGGTCGGGACAGCCGCTCGAAAACCTCCGTTTGGCCACAAGACACCGGAGGATCGGTCGGAGATCGGGATGCATCAGATGATGGCGCCGGGGGGATGTCCAACATCTGGGGGAGCGGGGGGCGTCCGGCTCGACCGGACGCCCCCCACGCTCCCCATCAGCCGTTGTCCGAGGCGCGAACTAGACGCGCCGGGCGCGGTCGAGGGCCGCGACGAGGTCGTCGGGCAGCGGACTGGAGACGTCGATCTCCTCGTCCGTCACCGGATGCGGCAGGCGCAGACGGCTGGCGTGCAGGAACTGGCGCTGCAGGCCGTGCCGGTCCATGCTCGGCGGACAGTACGACGGGTCGCCCACCACGGGGTGGCCGATGGCCTCGAGGTGGACGCGGATCTGGTGGGTGCGGCCGGTGCCGAGCGTGACGTCGAGCAGCGTCGTGGTCGGCAGCAGCTCCGCGATCTGGAAGTGCGTGACCGCCTGCCGCGGCGTCGTGCCGTCGATGGCCATCTTGCCCTTGCCGCGGTCGCGGCCGATGGCGGCCTCGATGCGACCGGCGCGCGCGGCCGGCCGGCCGTGCACCAGGGCGGTGTACTGGCGGGTGATGGTCCGGGCGCGCATCGACTGGCCGAGCGCGGCGTGCACCTGCTCGGACTTCGCGACCACGAGCAGGCCCGAGGTGTCGCGGTCGAGCCGGTGGACGATGCCCGGCCGGTCGGCGTCGTCGCCGCCGGCGATGCCCTCGGCCAGCAGGCCGTGCACGAGCGTGCCGTCAGTGCGACCCGGCGCCGGGTGCACGACCACGCCCGCGGGCTTGTCGACCACCAGCAGCGCGTCGTCCTCGTAGGCGATCCGGAACGGCACGTCGTCGTCGTGGACGAGCTGCACGGGGCCGCCCAGCACCTCGGGATCGACGTCGACCCTCACCGTCATCCCGGGCAGCACGCGGTACGACTTGTGTCGCGCCTCGCCGTCCACCAGCACGCGTCCCTCGCCCAGCAGGCGCTCGGCGACGGTCCGCGACCCGACGCCGTCGAGGCCGGCCACGAACCGGTCGAGCCGCGCGCCGCGCTGATCGTCGGGGACGGGCGCCTCGATCACGGCCGGGTGCGTTCGATCTGGGTGAGACCCAGCAGGAGCAGGCCGACGCCGAGCACGATGAACGCGTCGGCGAGGTTGAAGATCGGCCAGTGGTGGATGTGGAGGAAGTCGGTGACGCCGTCGTCGCGGACACGGTCGACGAGGTTCGAGCAGGCGCCGCCCGCCAGCAGGCCGACGGCGGGCGGGAAGTACGGGCTGCGCGCACCCGAGCGCGCGAAGAAGACGAACATCCAGGCGATGGCGGCCACCGTCAGGACCATCACGATCCCCTGCTGCTGCGTGAACTGGCCGAACGCGATGCCCGTGTTCTTGATGCGGCGCAGATCGAAGAACGGCAGCAGGTCGACGATCTCGCCACGGTCGATGGTGCGCGTCGCGAGCGACTTCGTGAGCTGGTCGGCCACCGCGGCGACGATGGCGACCGCGAACAACCCCACCCACTCCTGCAGCCCGGCGCGCGACGGCGCCGGATGGGGCGATTCGGGAAGCTCGTAGATCGGCGAGCGGCCGCCCCGCATCGTCGGCGTGCTCACCGGCGCTCCGCGCACGCGACGCAGCGCACCGCGTACGGCAGCGCCGCGAGGCGCTCGGCCGGGATCGGGCCGCCGCAGCACTCGCACACGCCGTAGGTGCCGTCGGTGATGCGCTGCAAGGCGGACTCGATCTGCGACAGCACGTGCTCGACGGTCTCCTCGAGCGCCTCGTCGGGGTTGCGCGAGGGCGGCGGATCCAGGTCGGTGAGCGTGTCGTCGAGACGCGCGCGCTCGACCGCCAGGCGATCCCTCTCGGCCTCGAGCTCCCGGCGTACACGCGCGACGTCCATGGCCGGAAGGGTAGCCGGGCTACCGTTTCAGGCCGTACACCGCACCAGCCGCCAGCACGTTCGGCGCCAGCTGGACGGCGCGTCCGACCGTCTCGTGCCCGGCGGCGTCGAGCAGCACGCGACGGGTCGTGCGGATGCCGAGCTCGGACACCAGGCGCTCGAAGTCCCGGATGGTGCAGAGGTGGATGTTCGGCGTGTCGTGCCACGCGTGCGGGACCGTGCCGGAGACGGTCATCCGGCCCTTCACCGCGAGGTCGACGCGGTGCGGCCAGTGGCCGACGTTGCGGAACGACACGATGCCGGCGCGGCCGACGCGCAGCATCTCGGCCAGCACCACCGCCGGGCGGTTGGTGGCCTGCAGCCGCTGCGACAGGATGACGACGTCGAACGAGTCGTCCTCGAACTCGGTGACGCCGCTGTCCATGTCGGCCTGCACGACCGGCACGCCCCGGGCCACGCAGGCGAAGAAGCCCTCGTCCGACGACTCGACGCCGCTGACGGCGCAGCCGCGCTCGGCTGCCAGGTACTGCAGCAGCGCGCCGTCGCCCGACCCGAGGTCGAGCACGCGCGAGCCACGCGGCACCATCTCCGCGACGATCTCCTGGTCAGTGCGCAGCGCCGACCTCCCGCGCCACCCGGTCGAGGAAGGCGGCGACGGTGCGGTGGTACTCCGGCACGGGCAGCAGGAACGAGTCGTGGCCGTGCGGCGAGGAGATCTCGCGGAACGTGACCGGCACCCGCGCGCCCTGCAGCACGCGGACGAGATCGAGCGAGTGCTTCGTGTCGAACCGCCAGTCGGTGTCGAACGAGACGACGAGGAACCGCGTCGCGACCTCCTCCAGCCGCGCGATCGCGGCCGGCAGGTCGCCGAACGGATCGAAGTAGTCCATCACGCGCGTCAGGTACAGGTACGAGTTCGCGTCGAAGCGGTTCAGGAAGCTCTCGCCCTGGTACTGCAGGTAGCTCTCGACCTCGAAGTCGACGCCGAAGCGGAACCGCGGCGCGTCGGCGTCCTGGATGCGGCGGCCGAACTTCTCGCGCATCGAGGTCTCGGACAGGTACGTGATGTGGGCCATCATCCGGGCCAGCGCGAGGCCGACCGCGGGCCGCTCGCCGAAGCGGTGGTAGTCGCCTTCGTGGAAGTGCTCGTCGCGCATGATCGCGGCCCGCGCGACGGCCGAGAAGGCGATGTTCTGCGCCGTCAGCCGGGCGCTCGAGGCGATCATCAGGCCGGCGCGGATGTCCTGCGGATGGTCGATCGCCCACTGCAGCACCTGCATGCCGCCGAGCGAGCCGCCGATGGCGCCGGCGAGGCTCGGAATCTCGAGGTGCGCGAGCAGCTTGCGATGCACGCGCACCAGGTCGGAGACAGTGAACAGCGGGAACCGCAGGCCGTACGGCTCGTCGGTGGCCGGGTTCGTGGAGGCCGGGCCGGTCGTGCCCTGACAGCCGCCCAGCAGGTTCGCCGACACGACGAAGAACCGGTCGGTGTCGACCGGCTTGCCCGGCCCGATCAGCGTGTCCCACCAGCCCACCCGCGCCGGGTCGCCGTGGTGACCCGCGGCGTGCGCGTCGCCCGTCAGCGCGTGGCAGACGAAGACGGCGTTCGAGCGGTCGGCGTTGAGCGTGCCGTACGTCTCGTAGGCGACCTCGACCGGTGCCAGGGCCGCGCCGGAGTCGAGCACGAGCGGGTCGTCCTCCGTGAAGAGGACGACCCTGCTCGTCTCGACCAGACCGACCGAGCCTTCAGTACTGGCGGAGGTTGCCACGAGGCGCAGGTCAGGCGGTGACGAGCGACCGCGTCTTCGCGAGAGCCTGGTCGATGTCCTCGAGGATGTCGTCGATGTGCTCGATGCCGACCGACAGACGCACGGTGTCCTGCGTGACGCCGGCCGACTCGAGCTCCTCGGCGTTCAGCTGCGAGTGCGTGGTCGACGCGTTGTGGATCGCGAGCGAGCGTGCGTCGCCGATGTTCGCGAGGTGCGAGAACAGGCCGAGGCTCTCGATGAACGTCTTGCCCGACTCGAGGCCGCCCTCGATGCCGAACGTGACGAGCCCGCCGAAGCCGCCCTTGAGCGTCCGCTTGGCGACGTCGTGGTACGGACTCGACGCGAGGCCCGGGTAGTTGACCCAGTTGACGCCGCCCGCGCCCTCCAGGTGCGCCGCCACCTTGGCGGCATTCTCGAAGTGCCGCTCCATGCGCAGCGGCAGCGTCTCGAGGCCCTGGATGAACAGGAAGGCGTTGAACGGCGACAGCGCCGCGCCGGTGTTGCGCAGCAGCACGGTACGGACGCGGCCGATGTACGCGGCCGGGCCGAGGGCGTCCGACCAGACCACGCCGTGGTACGACGGGTCGGGCGTCGTGAGACCCGGGAACCGCTCGGCGTTGGCGACCCAGTCGAACTTGCCGGCGTCGACGAGCACGCCGCCGATGGACGAGCCGTGGCCGCCGATGTACTTGGTGGCGGAGTGCACCGCGATGTCGGCGCCGAGGCCGAACACGTCGCAGCCGAGCGGCGTCGGCACCGTGTTGTCGACGATCAGCGGCAGGCCCTGGGCGTGCGCCGCCTCGGCCCACGCGGCGATGTCGACCACGTTCAGCTTCGGGTTGCCGATCGTCTCGGCGAACACCAGCCGCGTGTTCTCGTCGGCCAGCTCGGCGACCGACTCGGGCCGGTCGGGATCGGCGAAGCGCACCTCGATGCCGTACTGCGGGAGGGTGTGCGCGAAGAGGTTGTAGGTACCGCCGTACAGCGTCGAGACGGAGATGATGTTGTCGCCGGCGCGCGTGATGTTGAGCACCGAGTACGTCACCGCGGCCTGGCCGGACGCGAGCGCGATGCCCGCGATGCCGCCCTGGAGCGCGGCGACGCGCTGCTCGAACACGTCCCACGTCGGGTTCATGATGCGCGTGTAGATGTTGCCCGGCACCTTCAGGGCGAACAGGTCGGCGGCGTGCTGCGTGTCGTCGAACGAGTACGACGTCGTCTGGTAGATCGGGACGGCGCGCGCGTTGGTGGTCGGGTCACCCGCGTAACCCGCGTGGAGCGCGACGGTCTCCGGTCGGTGGTCGCTCATGTGTTCGCTCCTCGCGCCTGCTGGCGCGGATCGTGCCCCGGGAACGAAAAAGGCCCTCACGGAATCGTCCCGGAGGGCCCCACCCGTGCGGCTCGCACCAGGCGACGTTCCATCTTCCGCTCGGCCGCCCGGGACGGATCGGCTCTGCGCTGGAGTTAGCACCTGACGAGCACGTGCTCCGGTTGCTGCGGGATCATCGGGCCAGTTCCCTTCCCCGCTCGTGATGGTTCGCGCTGCAGAACGTACCACACACCTAGACTTCCCGGATGGGGGTCCGGATCGTCGCCGCAATGGCGCTCCTGTACACGGTCTGGGGCTCGACGTACCTCGCGATCCGGATCGGCGTGGAGTCGATTCCGCCGCTGCTGGCGGCGGGCCTGCGGTTCGGCGTGGCGGGCCTGATCCTGCTGCCGCTCGCCCTGCGCGCGCGGCCGACGCGGCGGCAGGTGGGGGGCAGCGCGGTGCTCGGCCTGTGGCTGCTGGTCGGCGGGCCCGGACTGCTGACGGTGGCCGAGACGCACGTGCCGTCGAACCTCGCCGCCGTGCTCGCCTCCACCACGTCGATCACCGTCTGCATCTGGCGGCGCCTGGCCGGCGACCGTCTGCCGCGGATGACGCTGGTCGGCGTCGCGATCGGCTTCGTCGGCGTGGTCGTGCTGCTGATCGCGCCGATCACCGGCGCCAGCGCACCGGTGCCGTGGATGGCGCTCATCCTCTTCTCGGCGGCGCTGTGGTCGACGGCATCGTTCTACGGCCGCGGGCTGCCGGCGGTGTCGGGGCTGTGGGCGGCCACGACGGTGCAGATGATCGCGGCCGGCCTCGCGATGACGACCGCCGGCCTGATGGTCGGCGAGCGCCCGGGCGACGTGACGCTGCGGTCGGGCGTCGCGATCGCCTACCTCGTGATCGCCGGCACGCTCGCCCTCGGCGCCTACGGCTACGCCCTCGCGCGCCTGCCGATCTCGACCGTCGTGACGCACCAGTACGTGAACCCGGTGGTCGCGATCGCGCTCGGCGCGCTGGTGCTGGGCGAGTCGCTCGAAGCGCTCGAGGTGACCGGCGCGATCCTCGTCGTCGGCGCCGTGTTCGCGATCGTGTCGGCCGAGCGCCGCGGCGTTACGGCGCGATGACGTCCAGGGTCGAGTGGGCCGTGCGCGAGCCCGCCCGGTAGGTGACCCGGAGCTGGGCCGAGTGGCCCGAGAAGACCGCGCTCGACGGCACCCAGTGCACCTTCCGGCTGCCCCAGACGCCCGGATTCAGCACCTTCGAGCTGCGCGCGAAGGTCTGGACGACCTTTCCTCCCTGCACGACCTTGATCGTCACCCGCAGGCTGCGCGAGTTCGCCTTCAGGCGCATCCGGAAGTCGGCGGAGCCCGCCGTCGCGCCCGGCGCGAGGCGCGCCCGGGTGACCGAGAGCGACGGCGCCACCCTGAAGCGGCCGACCTTCGAGTACCGCTGCTCGAAGTCGGCGTTGCGGCTCACGACCAGCCAGTAGTGGGTACCGGCGTAGAGGCCGTTCGTCGTTCGGTGGCTGCCGGCCCGCCCCGTCATCGGCGCGGTGTCCTCGAGGTTGGCGGTGACGAACTCCCCGGCGGCGGCCCGCCCCGGCTTGCTCGCGATGTAGACGACCTCGTTCCGCTCGCCCTTCGGCAGCGCCCACCGGAGCAGCGGGTACGTGCCGACGAGGCGGCCGGCGACCGGGGTGACGAGCTTCGGGGAGGCGCTCGCAGCGGCGGGGACGGCGGCGAGGACGAGCAGGGCGAGGGCGATCCGGCGCATTCGACCACCGTATCCCGGTTCTGCGTCAGGCGGAAGGGAGCGCGTAGCCGAGTCCGTCGAGCACCTCGGCCAGCCCGTGCAGGTCGAACACGATCGCGTCGGCCGCCGCCAGCGCCGCGACCGGGAACGTCGTCGCGACGGCGACCACGAGCGACCCGGCGGCTCGCCCGGCGGCGATGCCGGCGGGCACGTCCTCGAGCACCAGGCAGTCGGCGGGGTCGGCGCCGAGCAGCCCGGCGCCGCACAGGTAGCCCTCCGGGTCGGGCTTGCCGCGCTCGATCTCGTCGCCGCACACCAGCACGTCGGGCGCCGGCAGCGCGACCGCGGCCAGGCGCGCCAGCGCCAGCGACCGGTGGGCCGAGGTGACGACCGCCCAGCGCTCCCGCGGCAGCGCCGCCAGCAGCTCGGCGGCGCCGGGGACGGGCACGAGCCCGGCCAGGTCGGACTCCTCACCGGCGTCGATCAGCGTCGCCTCGGCGGCCGCGTCGAGGTGCGGCGCCAGCTCGCGCAGCACGTCCGCCGTCCGGCGGCCGTGGCCCGCGACGATGAACGGCCCGGGATCGAGACCGAGGCGCTCGCCGAACAGGCGCCAGTGCCGCTCGACGACGACACGCGAGTCGACGAGCGTGCCGTCCATGTCGGCGAGCACGGCCGCCAGGCGACGGGTCACCGATCGTGTTCGACCGGGGCGGCGGGCAGCGCCGCCTGCGTTGCGGTCACGGACTCGCCCGTGTCCTCCTCGTACGACTCGATGACCGCGCTGGTCGCGCCGATCATCGCGCGGAACCGCGCGCGGAACTCGCGCTCCTTCTCGGCCAGGCGGATGATCTCGTGGCGTACGCGCTCGCGCTCGTGGTGCGCCTCGCCGACGATCTCGCGAGCGGTCTGCTCGGCCTCGCGCACGATGCGCTCCGCCTCGCGACGCGCGTCGGCGCGCATCACGTCGGCGCTGCGCTCGGCGGTGACGAGCGTCTTGCGCAGCATCGCCTCCGCCTCCTGATGACGCGCGAGCTCCACGGCGATCTCGTGGTTGCGCTCCTCCAGGTCGGCGCGCTGGCGCCACACCTCGCCGAACGATTCGGCGATGCGATCCAGTTCGCGATCGACGTCCTTCTTCTTCATGCCGAAGAGGCGGCGGCGCAAACGGACGTGGCGGATCTCTGCTGGGCTGATCGACATTCGGCTCCCCCGGACTGGCTGGTAGGAGGTGAACATTCGCTACCGCAGGTCAGGCTCCTGCCAGGATCGGCCGGAGCACGCCGCGCCAGATCAGGCTCACGCCCAGCAGCAGGATCATCGGCGACAGGTCGATCGGCCCGAGCGGCGGGATGAACCGGCGGAGGAACGACAGCACGGGGCCCACGGTCTGGTCGAGGAAGTTGCGGATCGCCGACGACGCGCGGCTGTACGGGATCGGGAGCATGCTCATGATGATGTAGGCCAGCACCATCGCCCACACCACGAGCACCAGCGCATCGCCCAGCCGGATGATGAAGTTCACGTCGTCTCCTCGTTAGCCGAGCTCTGCGGCCCGCTGCATCGCGGCGAGCACCCCGTCGATGATCGCGCCGCGGACGCCCGCGCGCTCCAGCGCAGCGAGGCCGGTCGCGGCCGTGCCGCCGGGCGATGTGACCATCCGCCGCAGGTCCGAGCACGAAAGGTCGTTCTCGTCCAGCAGCGTCGCCGTGCCGAGCATGGTCGAGAGGATCAGCTGCCGCGACTTCTCATGCGTCAGGCCCGAGACGATGCCCGCGTCCTCGAACGCCTCGACGATCAGGCCGATGAAGGCCGGGCCGGAGCCCGACAGCGCCGTGGCGGCGTCGAACTGACGCTCCTCGAGACGCACGACGGTGCCGAGCAGCCGCAGCCAGTCGAGCACCCGCTCCTCGGCCGCGGTATCGGCGAACCGGCCGGGCGCGAAGCAGACGGTGCCCGCGCAGACCTGCACCGGCACGTTCGGCATCAGCCGGAAGACCGGCACGTCCTCGTCCAGGATCGACTCCATCGTCACGGTGGCGACACCGGCCGCCACCGACGCCAGCGCCTTCGACCGCGTGACGCGGCCGCCGACGCTGCGCAGCACACGCTCGACGTCGATCGGCTTGACGCACAGCAGCACGATGTCGGAGCGGTCGACCAGCTCCTCGTTCGACGACACGTGGACGATGCCCCGCTCCCCGGCCAGCCGGGCCGCCTTGCCCGAGCCGCGGTCGGTCGCGAGGATGCGCACGGCCCGCGCCGGGTCGGCGCGGACGAAGCCCTCGATCATCGCCGAAGCCATGTTGCCGGCACCGATCAGGCCGATCGTGGAGGACTCGAGGGTCACGAGACCGCATTCTACGGAGGTGCACCGCTCCCTCGTCGCCGTCTATGGCCTGCTGATCGCCGGCGACGTCCTCTGGTCCGCGTTGTTCCCGCTCGGCCCCGCCTACCGCGACGAGCTGGGTCTGTCGGCGACGGCGGTCGGCATCCTGCTCGCCCTCTTCCCGGTCGCGGTGCTGGTCGTGTCGCTGCCGGCGGGCCAGCTGGCCGACCGGGTGGGGCCGCTGAAGGTGACCACGCTGAGCGCCGGCATCCTCGCGGCCGGCGCCATCGGTCAGGCCTTCGCACCCGACTTCGGCACGCTGCTCGCGTCCCGCGCCTGCCAGGGGCTCGGCTTCGGCGCCATCTGGCCGGCGGGCCTCGCCTACCTGCAGGAGGTGCTGCCCGAGCACCAGCGGTCGCGGATCCTGTCCAGCTCGATGATCGTCGCCGGCCTGGCGACCATGATCGGTCCCACCTTCGGCGGCACGCTCGCCACGCGCTTCGACGTCGGCACGCCGTTCCTGCTCGGCGGCATCGCCACCGTCGGCCTGATGACTCTGCTGATCGGCCTGCGCGACCATCCGCACACCGGCCGCTCCCCCACCCCGCTGCTGGCCGCCGCCGCGCGGCTGAGCACCGACCACCGGGCCGTGGCCGGGCTCGCGTTCATGGCGCTGGCGGGCTACGTCGCCAACACGATCCACCTGCTGGTGCCGCTCGACCTGCGCGACGACGGCGTCAGCGAGGGGGCGATCGGCCTCGGCCTGACCGCCGGCGCAGCGGTGTTCCTCTGCACCTCGATCCTGCTGTCGCGGATCGGTCCCCGGGCCGTCCGCGTCCGGCTCGGAGCCGCCGCTGCGGTCCTGCTCGGCGCCCTCTGCGTGATCCCGATCGTCTCGTCGCAGGCGGAGCCGCTCTACGTGCTGCTCGGCGCGCGCGGACTGCCGCTCTCGACCCTGTTCTCGATCGCCGCGCCGCTCGCCGCGCTCGGCGCCGACCGCGTCGGCGTCGGCCGGGGCGGCGTGCTCGGCATCGCGAACGCCATCTGGGCGGTCGCGGCCATCGCCGGGCCGATCGTGGCCGGCCTGCTCGCAGACCACATCTCCGCCACGGCGCCGTGGGTGCTCAACATCGCACTCTGCGCCGCCGTGGTCGGCTGGACGATCCGGACGCGGACGCACGGACCGGCTGCGCCCGACTAGCGCGGGCTACTTGCGCTTGCGCTTGCGGGACGAGCCGCTCGAGCGCGGACCGGCGCCCGTCTGCGGGCGGCCGGACACGCCGGCCTGGCGCGGACCGCGCTGCGCCCATTCGGGCGGGTTGGCCGGGTCGATCTCGCCCTTGTCGACCAGCTCCTGCTGCGCCGCCAGCATGCGCATCGCCTGCGCGCGCTGCTGCGGATTCATGGTGCGCAGCTGCTTGCGGATGTGCTCGGCCTCGGGCGACACCTCGAGCATCAGCTCCATCTCGGAGCGCTCGCGGCCCGTGGCATCGGTGAGCGACACGCCCTGCGACTTCGCGTAGGTGCGGATCTGCCAGCTGCGCAGGCGCGGTCCGAACCGCGTCTTCAGGAGCCGCATCATGATCTTCTCGGCGATCTTGTTGCCGCGCTTGGAGCGCGTCAGCCACAGCGTGCCGAGCAGCAGCAGCACCAGGAAGCCGATCACCACGATGGCGGCCGTCAGCGATCCGAGCCACAGCGTCAGGCCGACGTACAGCACCGCGACGACGGCGAACACGCCGAGGAACGAGAGCAGCGTGCGGAAGTTGATCGACGTCATCGCGACTGGACGGTAGCGCGCTCGCGATAGGCGCGCGCCTGCCGGACGAGGGCCTCGAACAGCGGCCGGCCGGCGCCCTGCGGGTCCTCCTCCGGATGCCACAGCACGCCGACGCAGAATGCCTTCGAGGGATCCTCGATGCCCTCGACCAGTCCGTCCGGCGCCGTGGCCGTCACGAGCAGGCCGGCGCCGACGCGATCGATGCCCTGGTGGTGGTGCGAGTGGATCTCGGCCGCGCGGTCGCCGAAGATCTCGCGCAGCTGCCCGCCGGAGATCTCGACGTCGTGGCGGCCGAACTCGCCGAGCCGGGGACGGTGCGGCGCGCCGTCCGTGACGTCGCCGACGTGCTGGTGCAGGTCGCCGCCGTAGGCGATGTTGAGCATCTGAAAGCCGCGGCAGACCCCGAGCACCGGCAGGTCGCGGGCGATCGCACCGCGGGTCAGCGCCAGCTCGGCCTGATCGCGGCGCACGTTGGCCGGATCGGTCGAGGCGTGCGGCTCGGCGCCGTAGTTGGCCGGGCCGATGTCCTCGCCACCGACGAGGATCAGGCCGTCCAGGATCTCGAGCACGCTGGCCGCGTCGTCGGCGGCGTGGTCGGGGTCGGGCGGCAGCAGCAACGCGACGCCGCCGGCGGCGTGCACGCCCTCGACGTAGCCCTGCGGGACCATGCAGGCGGGCATGTCGGTCCACGGGCCCCAGCTCGCCCCACGCCAGTAGGCGCTGATGCCGATGCGCGGCCGCACGCTACATCCGCTCGAAGGAGCGGTGCAGCTCCCAGTCGGTGACGGCGCTCTCGAAGGCCTGCTGCTCCTGGCGCGCGGCGTTGAGGTAGTGGTCGACGACGGCGTCGCCGAACGCACTGCGGGCGAACGCGGAGCCCTCGAGAAGCCGGATCGCCTCGTGCAGGCTGCCCGGCACGCGGCGCGCATCGGACTCGTAGGCGTTGCCGGCAAACGCGGGCTCGAGCTCCAGGCCGCGATCGATGCCCTCGAGGCCCATCGCGATGACGGCCGCGAACGCGAGGTACGGATTGCAGTCGCCGCCCGGCAGCCGCGACTCGAGCCGCAGGCCGTTGCCGTGGCCGACCACGCGGAACGCGCAGGTGCGGTTGTCCTCTCCCCAGACCATCGCCGTGGGTGCGAACGAGCCGTGCGCGTAGCGCTTGTACGAGTTGACGTTCGGGGCGCACAGGTAGGCCAGCTCGGCCGTGAACTCGAGTTGGCCGGCGATGAACGACTCGAACAGCGGCGACCGGCCGTGCCCGCCCGGATCGGGGAACAGGCTCTCGTCGCCGTCCCAGAACGAGCAGTGGATATGGCACGAGTTGCCCTCGCGCTCGTTGAACTTGGCGATGAACGACAGCGCCGCGCCGCGCTGCCAGGCGATCTCCTTGGCGGCATTCTTGTACGCAGCGTGGTCATCGGCCGTCTTCAGCGCGTCGGCGTACCGGAAGTTGACCTCGTGCTGGCCGAAGTTGCACTCGCCCTTCGAGTCCTCGACCACCAGGCCGGCATTGGCCATGTGGCGGCGGATCGGGCGGATCACATCCTCGACGATCGTCGTGCCGAAGACGGAGTAGTCGATGTTGTACTCGTTGGCGGGCACGAGGCCGCGGTAGCCCTTGGCCCGGCTCGACTCGTACGACTCGCGGAACAGGATGAACTCCAGCTCCGAGCCGATCTTGGCTGTCCATCCCCGCTCGGCCAGCCGCGCCAGCTGCGCCTTCAGGATCGACCGCGGCGCCTGCTCGACCGGTGTGCCGTCATGCCACTCCATGTCGGCCTGCACCATCACGGTCCCCTCGAGCCACGTGCAGCGGCGCAGCGTGGCGAGGTCGGGACGGAACACGAAGTCGCCGTACCCCGAGTCCCAGCCCGACATCTTGAAGCCGGGCAGCGTGTTCATGTCGATGTCGACGGCGAGCAGGTAGTGGCAGCCCTCGGCGCCCTGCTCGGCGATCTCGCGGACGAACGCCCCGGCGTCGAACCGCTTGCCCTGGAGCCGGCCCTGCATGTCGGTGATGGCCATCACCACCGTGTCGATCCGTCCCGCCTCGACGTCGGCGCGCAACTCGTCCATCGTCAGCATGGGCGAGACGGTACCGGAACGAGCTCAGCTCGGGTTGAAGAAGCCGTTCTCGACGAGGCGCGCGCGGTCCTCGGCCGAGACCTCGACGTTCTTCGGGGTCAGGAGGAAGACCTTCTCGGCGATGCGCTGCATGCCGCCGTCGAGCGCGTAGGTGAGGCCGGAGCCGAAGTCGATGAGGCGCTTCGACAGCTCGGGCTCGGCCGTCTGCAGGTTGATGATCACCGGGATCGAGTTCTTGAACCGGTCGGCGATCTGCTGCGCGTCGTTGAATGATCGGGGGGCGATCAGGTGCACCTTCACGGCCGTCGTGACCTCCTCGCGCGGCTCACGCGGCTCACGCGTCTCACGCGTCTCCCGCGGCGGCGGATCGCGCCGCAGGACCGCGGTCGCGGCGCCCTCGTCCTCGTAGGACGAGGCCCGCTCGGGCCGCCGGCTGCGCCGGGCAGCGGGCGGCGGCTCGTCGGAGTAGATCGCGTCGATGTCGGCGGAACGAGAGGTGCGGCGCGGCCTGTCGACCCGGCGGACGCTGGTGCGTTCGCGGTAGTTGCGGTCGACGTCGGCCGTCGCAGCGGTGACCTCTTCGTCATCGTCGTAATACGACTCGTCTTCCGCCAGTCCGAAGTAGACCAACGTGCGGTGCCAGAGATCACGAACTCCCATGCGGCGCCATTGTAGAGGAAGGGTCGGTCACTGCGTCGGACGCCCGCCGTACAGCACGCTGCCGAGGCGCACGATCGTCGCGCCCTCCCCCGCCGCGACAGCGTAGTCCTGGCTGGTGCCCATGGAGAGCACGTCGAACACGTGACTGCCGCTCCAGCGATCGGCGGCGGCCGCCGCCAGCTCGCGCAGCTGTGCGAAGAAGGGGCGCGACGCCTCGGGTTCCGCGGCGAACGGCGGCATCGTCATCAGGCCGCGAACGCGCACGTTCGCGAGCCCGGCAAGCAGCTCCAGGAACGGGTCGAGGTCGGCCGGCGCGACCCCCTCCTTGCCAGGGTCGGCGGCGATGTTGACCTCGACCAGCACGTCCTGGGGCCGCTCGGAGCGCGCGTCGATCTGGCGCGCGGTCGACTCGGCCGAGAGGGCGTGGACGAGCTCGACGCGGCCCACCACGTCACGCGCCTTGCGGCTCTGCAGGTGGCCGATGAAGTCCCAGCGGAAGGCGTCGGCGAACCCCTCCTGCTTGGTGATCAGCTCGTCGGTGCGGTTCTCGCCCACCAGGTCGACGCCCGCCTCGGCGATGGCCCGAAGGTCGTCGCGGGTGACGTACTTGACCGCGGCGAGGATCGCGACCGAGCCGGCTGCCCGGCCCGCGGTCGCCGCCGCCTCGTCCACCGCCGCCCGCGCCTCGGCGAGGTTCGCGCGCACGACATCGGCATCAACCATCCACGACCTCCAGGTGAGCGATCACGGCCTGCCGGCCGCAGGCACCGCCGTCGCGACGGTACGAGAAGAAACGCTCGGCGTCGGTCATGGTGCACAGCCCGGCCACGTCGACCGTGCCGACGCCGGCGCGCTCCAGGGCGATCCTGGCGCACGCGGCGAGGTCGGCGTTCGGGCCGCGCAGCGCCGCCTGGCCGAAGCGCTCGCGCAGCGGCTCGGCCACGTCGGCGCCGACCTCGTAGGCGTCGGGGCCGGCGCAGGGCCCGACGGCGGCCAGCAGGTCGCGGCCGCCGAGCCGCTCGACCGTCTGCTCGACGACGCCGCCCAGCAGGCCGCGCCAGCCGGCGTGGCAGACGCCGACGCCGGTGCCGTCGGCCCGCGCCACCACGACCGGCACGCAGTCCGACCCGAAGGCGACGACGCCGCGGCCCGGCCGCCGCGTGACGAGGCCGTCGCCGCGCGGCGCGACCACCGACGCGTCGTCGAAGGGCCGGTCCGGATCCGCCACCGCCTCGTGCACGACAGCGGAGTGGAACTGGTGGCACGACGACGTGCGCGCCGGGTCGACTGCCGCGGCGGCGCACGCCAGGCGGCGGTTCTCGGCGACGCGGCCCGGGTCGTCGCCCGAGCGCAGGCCGAGGTTGAGGCTCTCGTACGCGCCGTCGGAGACGCCGCCGCGCCGGCCGGAGAACACCGCCGCCACGCCTGCGACGCCGCTCCAGCGAAGGAGCGGCACCCCTTCGACCTCGTCCCAGTCCAGGCTCAAACCGTGGACCAGCCTAGCCGACGAGCGCGTGGAGCAAGCGCACGACGACCTCCGAGGAGTCGATCAGGATGGCCTGGAACTGGCGGTTGAAGATCAGCACGCCGGCGAGCACCACGGCGACGCCGTAGCGATCGAACGAGAGCCAGCGGTCGTAGGTGCGGTCGTCCATCACCGCGCCGACGATGCGCGAGCCGTCGAGCGGCGGGATCGGCAGCAGGTTGAACAGGAACAGCGTGATGTTGACGAGCAGCGCGAGGACGACCACGTCGAAGGTCGTGCCGCCGAGCTGCACGTTGAAGACGACCGCGGCGAACAGGGCCGCGATCAGCAGGTTCGTGAGCGGCCCGGCGACCGCGACCAGCGCCATGCCGCGCTGCGGCGAGCGGAAGTGCTCCGGCACCACCGGCACCGGCTTCGCCCAGCCGATCGCGAAGCCCGGCAGGTGCAGCGCCACGCCGGCGAGGAACGTGACCGCGAACATGGCCGTGCCGACGCGGTCGAGGTGGCGGATCGGGTTCAGCGACAGCCGGCCCATCATCTTCGCCGTCGGATCGCCCAGCCGCCATGCCACCACGCCGTGCGCGAGCTCGTGCAGCACCATCGCCACCAGCAGCACCGGCAGCGTGAGGAGGAAGGTGCGCAGGTCGCCCAGGGTCATGGCGGGGGCAACCGTACGCCATGCGACACTGCGGCCGTGCGCACCGGCTACCAGCGATCGCTGGCCCTCGCGGCCCTCGCCGCCGCCGTGATCGCGATCCTGTTCCTCGCGTTCGGGCTGGTCGCGGGCTCAGGCCAGTAGGGCCCGCGCGCGTTCCAGCTCGGCGGCCCGGTCGGGCAGCTCGCCGGCGCGCTTCGCCCGCAGCAGGGCGTCGAGGATACGCCCGACGTCGGGGCCGGGCCGGAGGCCCAGCTCGGCGACGAGGTCGTTGCCGTCGAGCTCGAGCGCGACGTGCCGGTGGTCGGCCAGCCAGCTGCGGCCGGCCGTGCCGCCGATCACCAGCGCGGCCTCGGGCGGCAGCTGGTCGAGGCCCGCAGGCGTCGCCTCCGCGGCAGCGATGACGACGCGGGCATCGGCCCGGCGCAGCCGCAGCCACTCCACGAGCCGCGACCGCTCCGCCGGCTCGAGCGATCGCAGCAGCAGCGCGAACCGCGCGCGCCCACGGTCGACGTCGGGCGCCTCGCCGGCCAGGTCGTCCAGCTCGGAGAGCGCGATCGGGTCGACGGTGAGGCCCGGGGAGATCCCGTCCAGCACGCCGAGGCTCGCCAGCAGTGCGAGCGCCGCCGGCGCCGTGTCCTCGGCCAGCAGCACCAGCAGCGCATCGCGCAGCCGCGGCCCGCCGACCGACGTCACGAGGCCCGCGGCCGCCACCACGCGCGCCTGCTCCTCCGTTGCCGCGTCGAGCTGGAACCCGAGGCGCGCGGCAGAGCGGGCGGCGCGGATCAGGCGGGTGGAATCGTCGCGGAACGACGCGTCGTGCAGCACGCGGACGAGGCCCGCGCGCACATCGGCGACGCCCCCGTGCGGATCGGTGAGGTCGCCGAACGTGCCGTCGGCCAGCGACGCCGCGATGGCGTTGATGGAGAAGTCGCGGCGCGCCAGGTCGGCGGCCAGCGTGGCCGCCTCCACGTCGGGCAGCGCCCCGGGTGCCGCGTATCGCTCGGACCGCGCGGTGGCGAGGTCGACGTCGCCGACCGTCGCGGTGCCGAACGCGCCGTACACGACCAGCTTCTCGCCCGTCGCCTCGGCGAGGCGCCGCGCGACCGCGACGCCGTCGCCGTCGACGACCAGGTCCACGTCGACGTGCGCCGCCCCGAGCAACAGGTCGCGGACGGCGCCCCCGACGAGGTACACCGCCGCGCCCTTCGCCGCACCGGCCAGCGGCCCGCGCAGACGCGCCACCTCGGGGTGGCGCTCGAGGTCGGCGGCAAGCGAGATCACGCCAGGGCGATCACGTCAATCTCGACGCGGATCCCACCGGGCAGCGCTGCGGCCTGCACCGTGGTGCGGGCCGGGTGCGGCGCCGGCATGCGCTCCTTGTAAACCTCGTTCATGGCTGCGAACTCGCCGAGATCGGTCATGAAGACGCTGGCCTTCACCACCTTCTCGAGCGACGAGCCGGCCGCCTCGAGGATGGCGGCGAGGTTGTCGAAGGTCTGCCGCGTGGCGGCGGCGATATCACCCTCCACGAGCTTTCCCGACGTGTCGAGCGGGCCCTGGCCGGAGACGAAGACGAGGCCGTTTGCGACGATCGCCTGGTTGTAAGGAGCACCCTGAAACGGTGCGGGTGCGGACTCGGTGCGGACAGCATTCTTGGACATGGCGGGAACCGTACTCCACCATCCCGTCTGTGAACCCTCACCTGACCACCCCGACGGGCCGCCCCCGCGCCCGCAGCCTCCAGATCCCGTTCTCCGGCACACCCGGCCCCGCGAACGCGATCACCGACGTGCCCGGCCTCGAGGTCGGCGTCTGCACGCGCATCGAGGGCGAGAACGTCCGCACCGGCGTCACCGCCATCCATCCGCGCGGCAAGGACCACCCCGGCGACCCGTGCGCCGCCGCCAGCTACTCGCTGAACGGCAACGGCGAGATGACCGGCGTGACGTGGATCGAGGAGTCGGGCACGCTCGCCCTGCCGATCGCGATCACGAACACGCACGCGGTCGGCGTCGCGCACGAGGCGATCATCCACTGGGTCGGTTCGCGCCATCCGGAGCTGGCCGAGATGTGGATGCTGCCCGTCTCGGCCGAGACGTGGGACGGCTACCTGAACGACATCAACGGCGGCCACGTGACCCGCGAGCACGTGCTGCAGGCGCTCGACTCGGCCACCGACGGGCCGATCGAGGAGGGCTCCGTCGGTGGCGGCACCGGCATGAACTGCTACTCGTTCAAGGGCGGCAACGGCACCGCGTCACGGACGATCGCCTGGGGCTCGCAGACGTACACGGTGGGCACGCTGCTGCAGTGCAACTTCGGCTCGCGCCACGAGCTGTCGATCGGCGGTGTGCCAGTCGGGGCCGATCTGGCCGACGACGACCCGCTGAACGACTGGGTCGTCGGGCAGTCGGGCGCCGGCTCGGTGATCGCGATCGTCGCCACCGACGCGCCGCTGCTGCCCGGGCAGTGCAAGGCGCTCGCGCGGCGGGTGCCGCTCGGGCTGGCCCGCACCGGCACCACCGGCGGGCACTTCTCCGGCGACATCTTCCTCGCCTTCTCGACCGCCAACGCGGGCGTGTTCCGCACCGGGTTCCCGATCGGCGAGCCGGGCGACGACGACCACGACACGATGCGGTTCGTGCCGTGGAAGTGGATGGACCTGCTCTACGCCGCCGTCGTCGAGTGCGTCGAGGAGTCGGTCGTCAACGCCCTCACGGCCAACGAGGAGATGGTCGGGCGCGAGGGGCACCGCGTGCCGGCGATGCCGCGCGACCGGGTGCGGGAGCTGCTGGCGGCGCGCGGCGCGCTTACGCCGTGACGCGCTCGATGGCGGCGCCGAGGCCGCGCAGGCGCTCGTCGATGCGCTCGTAGCCGCGGTCGATCTGGCCGACGTTGCCGATCACGGTCGTGCCCTCCGCGGCGAGGCCGGCGATCAGCATCGCCATGCCGGCGCGGATGTCGGGCGATTCGACGCGCTCGCCGTACAGCTTCGCGGGGCCGGTGATGACGCACCGGTGCGGGTCGCACAGCACGATCCGCGCGCCCATCGTCACCAGCTTGTCGGTGAACACCAGTCGGTTCTCGAACATCTTCTCGTGCACGAGCACGGTGCCCTGCGCCTGCGTGGCGACGGCGACCGCGACCGAGGTGAGGTCGGCGGGGAACTGCGGCCAGGGCCCGTCCTCGATCTTCGGGATCTGGTTGCCGAGATCGTTCGCGATGACGAGTTCCTGGTCCGGCGGCACACGCAGGTCGGTGCCGATCGCCTCCGTCTTCACGCCGAGGCGCCCGAACGCGTGCAGGATCGCCCGCAGGTCGGAGTGCTCGACGCCGGTGACCGTGACGTCGCCGCCCGTGACGGCGGCGAGGCCGACGAACGACGCGATCTCGATGTAGTCGGCGCCGACGCGGTGGTCGCAGCCCGACAGCCGCTCGACCCCGTCGATGTGCAGCATGTTGGAGCCGATGCCCTCGATGCGGGCGCCCATCTTCACGAGCATGCGGCACAGGTCCTGCACGTGCGGCTCGCAGGCGGTGTTGATCAGGCAGGTGCGGCCCGGCGCCAGCACGGCGGCCATGACGGCGTTCTCGGTGCCGGTCACACTGGGCTCGTCGAGGAACACCTCGGTGCCCTTCAGGCCCGACTTCGCGGCCATGTCGATCGAGCGGTCGACGATCACCTCGGCGCCGAGCGCCTCGAACGCCAGGATGTGCGTGTCGATGCGGCGGCGGCCGATGACGTCACCGCCGGGCGGCGGCAGGGTCACCTTGCCGCAGCGCGCGAGCAGCGGGCCGGCGAGCAGGATCGACGCGCGGATGCGGCTGCAGAGCTCGCGGTCGAGCGTCGTCTTGGAGACGAACTCGGCGCGGATCTCGAGATCGTTCTGCGCCGTCCACTCCACGCTGGCGCCCAGATCGGCGACCAGCTCGACCATCACCTCGACGTCGCGGATGCGCGGAACGTTGGACAGGCGGACGACGCGATCCGTCAGGAGCGCCGCAGCGATGATGGGCAGGGCCGCGTTCTTGTTGCCCTCGGGGGCGATAGTCCCGGAGAGGGGACGTCCGCCCTCGATGACGAAGTGCTCGGTCACAGCCTGCCGTGCCTCGATCGTGGCCACGGGCGGCCATGCTACCAGCCGCTCCTCCCCTACCATCCCCCAGATGACCGATCTCGTCCACGACCGCGACGCTGCGTGGTCGCTCCTGCAGGAGTTCACGAAGAGCGAGGCGCTGCTGCGGCACGCGCTCGCCGTCGAGGCCGCCGTCCGGCACTACGCCCGCCTGAACGGTGAGGACGAGGCCGCCTGGGGCAACGTCGCGCTCCTGCACGACTTCGACTACGAGGTGCATCCGACGCTCGACAAGCACCCGCAGGACGGCGGGCCGATGCTACTCGAGCGCGGGTATCCGGACTGGTTCGTCCGCGCCATCCTGTCGCACGCCAACCACCTCGATCTGGAGCGCGAGACGCCGCTCGAGAAGACGCTGTTCGCCTGCGACGAGCTGGCCGGGTTCGTCCACGCGTGCGGGCTGGTGCGGCCGGACGGCATCTCGACGCTGGAGCCGTCGTCGGTGAAGAAGAAGCTGAAGCAGAAGTCGTTCGCCGCCGGCGTCAACCGCGACGACGTGCGCGAGGGATTCGAGCTGATCGGTATGGAGCCGGATGAGCACATCACGAACGTGATCGCCGCTCTGCGCCCGATCGCGCCCGAGCTCGGCCTCCGCACCGCAGCGCCCGATCCAGCCTAGCGGCACCTTCGTGACGCGACGCGGGCGTTCGGTCACGCCCGTGTGCCACTTCCTACCGATCGCACGATCCGTGCGCCTCCCGCGCGGAAACGTTCCGGGGTCAGACCCCGGAACGGCCCGTTCCGGGGTCTGACCCCCGTGTCAAAGCGCACTATCCGGCGGGCGAAATCGCGGTAGACTCGTGCCCACGGATGACCGTCAACGTCCGATCAGACCTGTCCGTACCGCTCGGAACGCAGCTGTTCTGGCAGCTCCGGTATGCGATCGCCACAGGCGAGTACGAGCCCGGTGAGCGACTGCCGACCGTTCGCGAGATGGCCGCCGCGCTGCGCGTGAACGCCAACACGATCCGCACCGTCTACGCACGGCTGCAGGACGAGGGCTGGGTCGTGGCGCGCCGCAAGGTCGGCACCGTCGTCGCCGATCCGCTGCCGCGCACCTACGACGACGCGCTCGAGGCGATTCTCGACCGCGCGTTCGACGAGGCCGCGAGCCAGGGCATCGAGCCCGACGAGTTCGCCGCCGGCGCCTTCGCCCGCGCCGCGCAGCGCGCCGCCGTCGGCGCCCGCCGGCTGCTGTTCGTCGAGTGCGGCCGCGACGAGACGGAGCCGTTCGTGTCGCAGCTGCGGATGGCGTTCGGCGAGCGCATCGACAGCGTCGAGGGCGCCGTCATCGTCGAGGTGCAGGACCGTCTGGCCGCAGGCGACATCGACGCCGTCGTCACGACCGCGCACCACGCCGAGGAGGTGCGCGCCCTCGTCAGCGAGGTACCCGTCGTCAGCCTGCTGCCGTCGCCGGAGTTCATGGACGTCGTCGCCGAGATCGCCGCGCTGGCGCCCGGCACCCGCGTCGGCGTGCCGTACCCGTGCCAGACGCCGCGCCGCAACGCCGTGTCGATGATCCGCCGCATCGCGCCGCGCGTCGACGTCGTCGAGGCGGAGTCCGGCGACGATCCCGCGTTGCGGACGTGCGACCTCGTGATGGCGTGGTCGGACGACGCCGCCATCGCGCTGACGCAAGGCCCCCGGGTGCTGACGCTGAACCACGGCGTCGATGCCGCGGCGCTCGTGCACCTCCGCCGCCAGCTCGGGCTGTAGCTTGTCCCCCGCCGAGCGACCGGCCCCGCCGATCGATCAGCCCTCCGACGTTGCTGTCCGCGTCCTCCGCACGGCGGACGAGCTCGACGCGATCGCCGCCGCCTGGGACGCGCTCGTCGTGGCCGGACGGCGAACCGGGCCGTTCCTGCTCGCCGGCTGGATCGGCACGCGGATGCGCATGGTGGCGAACCAGCCCTACGCCATCGCCACGGCATGGCGCGGCGAGCATCTCGTGGCCGGATTCGCCGTCGCGATCGGACGCCGGTCCCGACTTGTCGTCGCCCAGGCGTTCGGCGGCATCGAAGACTACTTTCAGGACCTGCTGTATCTGCCCGGCGAGACCGCGGCGGCGGCCGCGGTGCTCGAGGCCATCCGCTCGGAGCCCATCGACGCCGTCGACTTCTACGGCTTCGCCGCAGGGTCGGCGCTGGAGGAGATCGCGGGCGTCGCGGATTCCCCACTCGTCTGCCACCGGCAGGCACCGGTTCTCCGAGCCGAGATGCCGGAGGGGTTCGACGCATTCCTGGAACGGAAGCTGAGCACGAAGAGCCGGAGCACGCTCCGGCGGAAGGCCCGGCACCTGAACGACCTCGGCGGTTTCTCGCTCGAGAGGATCCAGGCTCCCGGCGACCTGATGGGGGCGCTCCCCGACCTCTTCCGCCTGCACGACGCGCGCTGGCGCGGCCGACCGGAGGACCGCTCGCCGTTCGGCGACGAACGACGGCGCGGCTTTCAGGTCGCAGCGCTCGAGCGCCTGGCCGCGGACGGCTACGCTCGGATGGTCGTCGGCCGGATCGGGCCGCAACCGGTCGCCTTCTCGTACTGGTTCTCGGTCAACGGGACGATGTTCTCCTACCGGCTCGCGTTCGACCCGCACGGCCCACAGGCACGCTACTCGCCGGGCCTCCTGACGTTTCTCGAGGCCTGCCGGATGGCCGCCGACGAGGGCGTCCGGACGATTGAGTTCGGGCGAGGGTTCGAGGAGTACAAGCAGCGACTCTACGACGATCAGGGGTGGCTCTACGAGGGCATCGGCCTCGCGGCCACTCCGCGAGGGCGCGTCGGTGTCACCGCACTGAACACGGCGCTCGGCGCGCGCCGTACGCTCGCGAGTCTGCCGTACGCGCGGCGCACCGCCCAGCGCCTTCGCCGCGAGCTACTCCGGGGACGGGCGCGGCTAAGCGGACGCGGCCCGGGCTAACGGAGCGCGTCGACGAGGCGCTCGAGGTCGCGCTCGTCGTTCCAGAAGCCCACCGACGCACGGACGAGGCCGTGCGTGGGGATCTGACGCAGCAGCACGCCGAGCTCCTCGCAGCGCGCGACCACGTCGGCCGGCTCGCGACCCGGCGTGCGGAAGGCGACGAGAGACGACGGCTGCGCCGGCGTCTCGAGCTCGATCGAGCCGACGCCGGCGAGCTGCTCGCGCAGCGTCGCGGCCAGCCCGGCGGCGCGCTTGCAGGTGGCGTCGAAGCCGATCTGGCGGCGCCAGTCGAGCGCAGCGCTGACGCCCGCGAAGGCCGTCACCGTCACGGTGCCGGCGTCCAGGCGGCGCGCGATCGTCCAGTCCTGCACCTCGGGGCCCGAGCGCCGGTCGCGCGACAGGTACCACGGCCACGGCGTGCGCAGGTCGCCGAGCGCCTCGGGCGCGACCCACAGCGCGCCCGTGCCGGACGGCCCGCAGAGCCACTTCTGGCCCGAGTACGTGTAGTAGTCGCAGCCCAGGCTTGCGGCCGCGAACGACACCGCGCCGCCGCCCTGCGCACCGTCGACCAGCACCCGCGCGCCGGCCGCGTGCGCGTCGGCGCTGATCTCGGCGACGGGGAGGATCGCGCCGTCGGTCCAGAGGATGTGCGAGATCGCCACCAGCCGCGTACGCGACGTGAGCGCTGCCGCGATCGCCTCGCGCGTCGGCTCCACCTCGCGGATGACGACGCCCTGCCGCTGCGCCAGCTCCTCCAGCGGCGCCGTCAGCCCGGGGTGCTCGTGCGTGGTCGTGATCACCTCGTCGCCGGCGGACCAGTCCATACCCCAGATCACGGTGTTGCAGCCGTCGGTCGTGCAGTGGTTGAGCGCGATCTCGTCGGCCGGCGCGCCGGCGGCCTCGGCGAAGCCGGTGCGCGCGCGATCGGTGAGCCCGTCCCAGGCGGCGTAGCCGCGGGCGCCGACGCGGCCCCACACGTAGGCCTCCTCGAGATGCTGGCGCATCGCGTCGGCAGCGGGCTTGGGTAGCGGGCCGAACGTGCCGGCGTTGAAGTACGCGTTCATGGTCGCGGACGGCAGTTCGCCGCGCAGACGGGCCAGGTCGATCATGGGCGGCAAGGTAACGTTCCCGGCGATGGGCCTCTTCCGCCGCCGCTTCTCCGACCTGGTCGAGCGACAGCTGGACCTGTTCACGGCCGACCATCGCACCGAGATCGCCGAGCTGGTGCAGGCCCTGGACGAGCACCACCAGGCCGCGCGCGACGACGCGCCGGAGGCCTACGGCGACTACCAGGACCGCGTCGACTGGGCCGCGCAGGACCTGCTCGCGATCCGCGACGCGTACGCCTCCGCGCTGGACGACGAGACCGCCGAGGTCTACGGCCGCGCCTTCGCCCGTGGCGTCCGCCGGCGGTTCCCCGCGCTCGGCCGCGCGGTCGAGTCGGAAGACGTCGACTAGGCGTGCCGCACCTGGATCCGTCGCAGTGGATCGCCGACTACGGCTACGTCGCCGTGTTCGTGATCGTGTTCATGGAGACGGCGGGCATCCCGCTGCCGGGCGAGATCACGCTGATCCTGTCCGGCGTCGCCGCCCACAAGGGCACGCTCGACCCCGTGCCGCTGATCGTGATCGGATCGCTCGCGGCCATCCTCGGCGACAACGTCGGCTACCTGATCGGCCGCTACGGCGGGCGCAAGATCGTGCTGCGGCTGGCGCACCTGGGGCACGTCGACTCGATGCTCGGCTGGGGCGAGCGGTTCTTCGACGAACATGGCGGCAAGACCGTGTTCCTCGCGCGCTGGACGGCCGGACTGCGCATCTTCGGCGCGTGGATCGCGGGCATGACGCACATGCCGTGGAGGACGTTCTTCTTCTGGAACGCCGCCGGCGGCATCACATGGGTGACCGCCACGGTCATGGCCGGCTACCTCTTCTCGGGCAGCGTCCAGCGCATCGAGGGCTGGTTCGGGACGGGCGGCAAGATCGCCGCGATCGTCGTGCTCGGCGCCGGACTGATCTACGGCCTGCGGCTCCTGCACCGCCGCCAGACGGCCGCGCGCAAGGCCGAGATGGCCGCCGCCGGCGACGACGGCACCCCGGTCTAGCCGCATCGGCGTCCCTCCTCTGACCCGCAGCAGCGCCGAGTCGGAGCCGCCCGCTCCGCGCGCTCGAGCCCGGACTACGCGACGATCACGGCGCGGCCCGCCGTGATGCCGTCGACGCGCGGCACGACGTCGAACACGCTCTCGCGGGCGCAGCGCGCGACGTCGGGTTCGTGGCCCGTGCCATCCAGGTCGCGGGCGCTCTGCGAGTCGGCCAGGGCGGTCAGCGGATCGGCGTAGGCGCGCGCGAGCGCGCGGGCGGTGCGGGCGCCGTCGGTGAGGAAGGCGGGGCCGGCCAACTCGTCGATGCGATCGACCAGACGACCCGCAACGTACGCGTCGTCGAGCGCCACCTCGCCCCGCACGCCGGCGCATCGGATCGCCACGTCGCCATCGCCGGCCAGCCGCGCGGCGGCCCGCGAGACGGCCTCGAGGCACGTCAGCGCGCCGACGATCACGATCTCTGCCTCCTCGGCGGCGCGCAGGATGGCGCGCGTGCCGTTGGTCGTCGTCAGCACCAGCGTCGAGCCCTCCGGCACCTCGTACTCGGCCGGCGAGTTGCCCAGATCGAAGCCCTCGATGAGCACGCCCTCGCGCTCGCCGCCAAGCACGGTCCGGGGCCCGCGCTCGCGCCACGCGTCGTCGATCTCGCCCACGCAGACCACCCGCTCGTAGCCCGCCGCGAGGGCCTGCGCGATGGTGGTCGTGGCGCGGATGCAGTCGACGACGACCTGCACACGTCCGGGCGCGGCGTCCCGGGGTGTGAACGCGACGTGGATCTGCACGGGGCGGCAGCCTACGCCACCGTACCCCGAACGGGTGACGCTAGGTTTCTGCGCGAATGCCGATAGGCGGGGTGTGGCCCCCGACGACAACCGGCTCGACGCCATGCTGGAACGCGTCCGCTCCCTGCCGCTCTCCCACGACGGCGCCATCGAGGAGATCGTCGACGCCTGCGACTCGCCGTACACCACGATGCCCGAGATCGCGGAGCGCGTCGGCTCGGAGCCCGCGCTGGCCGCGATCGTCATGCGCCAGGCCAACTCCGCCTACTACGGCTACGGCCGCAAGATGGAGACGCTGCCCGACGCCTGCGTGCTGCTGGGCATCGCCACCATCCGCACGCTGGCGCTGACCAACGCGGCGCTGCGGTTCCTCGCCGTCGACCGCGACGGCCTGTCGCCGATGCGCCGGGAGCTGCTCGACCACTCGATCGCGACCGCCGTCGCGGGGCGCTCGCTGGCGAAACGCGCCGGCGACCCGCCCGACCGCGCGTTCCTGTGCGGCCTCATCCACGAGCTCGGCAGGATCGTCCTCACCCGCATCGCAAAGCCCGAGTTCCTGCACTGCTACGTGACGGCCCGCAAGGAGAAGCGCGGCTTCACCGAGGTGGAGCGAGAAGTGTTCGGCTTCGGCGCGCCCGAGCTCGGCGCGCGGCTGGCCGAGCAGTGGCGGTTCCCGCCCCCGATCTGCGAGGCGATCCGCTGCCAGGACGACCCGGCGGCCGCGCGCATCGAGCGCTCGCTCGCGGACGCGCTGCACTGCGGCGACTGGCTGGCCGCCGAGATGGGCCGCGGGCTGGTGCCCTTCTCGCACCCGGCGTGGCCGCAGAAGCGGGCGGCCGACGTGTTCGGCATGTCGCCCCTCAACCTCGCAGCCCTGATCGCCGAGGTCGACGAGGGTGCGACGGGCTTCGCGATCGCCGCGTAGCCCGGCTGGCTAGATGCCCTCGTCGCCCGTCAGGTGGCGGGGCTCGGCGAACACCCGGCGCACCATCGGCGCGAAGAACTCGGCCGGCATCCAGTCGTAGTCCGGGTCGAAGCAGTTCTGGTCGTACTTCTCGCAGAACTCGACCGTGAGGTCGTAGTTCGGGTTGTCCTTCCAGCGATCGCGCACGTTGCGGTCGCCGCCCGAGTGGTGCGCGTAGTAGTACAGCTGGAAGACGCCGTGGTACTTGACCATCCACGCGTACTCCGGCCTGACGAACGGCTTCAGGATCGCGGCCGTCATCTCGCCGTGCGTCCACGGCGCCAGCTCGTCGCCGATGTCGTGCAGCAGCGTCGCGACGATGTACTCCTCGTCACGGCCGTCGCGAAAAGCGCGCGTCGCGCCCTGCAGCGAGTGCTCGTAGCGCGACACCTGGTAGCCGGAGAACGACTCGCGCAGCGTCTCGAGGGCCGCCATCATGCGGTCCGGCAGTTCGGCGGTGAAGCCCTCCGCGAGGCGGTCGAGCAGCTCGTAGTCCTCTTTGGTGCCGTCGGCCATGTGGACGAACGAGACGGTTTCCACGGGTAGTCCTCCTGCGTCGCTCGCGGCAGTATCGCCTCTACGCTCCTCGGATGGATCATCTCGACACCCGCGTCGTCTGGGCCGGCGAGGCCGAGTCTCTGGCCCACGGCGGCACCCAGGTGCCAGTGCAGCACTCGATCGCCTTCGGCTACGACGACGTCGACTCGTGGCTCGACGTCGCCCTCGGCAACGCGCCCGGCCACATCTACTCGCGCAACACCAACCCGACCGTGCGCGCCTTCGAGCGCAAGGTCGCCGACCTCGAGGGAGCCGAGCACGCGATCGCCTTCGCGTCGGGCATGGCCGCGGTGTCGGGCACCCTGTTCACGCTGCTGACGCCGGGCTCGCGCGTCGTCTCCGTCAAGGACACCTACGGCGGCACGAACCAGCTGTTCATCGACCTGCTGCCCCGGCAGAAGGTCGACGTCGACCTGTGCGACACCGAGGATCACGAAGCCGTCGAGCGCGCGATCAGCCGCGGCCTCGACGTGCTGTACCTGGAGACGCCGACCAACCCGACGCTGAAGGTGGTCGACATCGAGCCGCTGACCGCCGCCGCGCACGAGAAGGGCGCGATCGTGGTCGTCGACAACACCTTCGCGACGCCGATCAACCAGCAGCCGCTGGCGCTCGGCGCCGACCTCGTCGTGCACTCGGCCTCGAAGTTCCTGGGCGGCCACGCCGACGCCCTGGGCGGCGCGCTGGCGGGTCGCCGCGACCTCGTCGAGGCGGTCTACCACTACCGCGAGATCACCGGCGCCGCGCTGTCGCCGCACGACGCGTACATGCTGCTGCGGGGCATGAAGACGCTGGCGCTGCGCATCGAGCGGCAGAACGCGTCGGCGGCCCGCATCGCCGCGTGGCTGGAGGCGCACGACGGCGTCGAGGCGGTCTTCTACCCCGGCCTCGAGTCGAACGTCGGCCACGAGATCGCCGCGCGGCAGATGTCGGGCTTCGGCGGCATGCTGGCCTTCTCGCTGGTCGGCGGCTTCGACGCGGTGCGCACGGCACTGCCGAAGCTGCGCCTTGCACACCGGGCGGCCAACCTCGGCGCCGTCGAGACGATCGCGGGCATCCCCGCCACCACCAGCCACGTGGAGTGCACCGCCGCCGAGCGCGCCGCGATGGGCATCCCGGAGGCGCTCGTGCGCCTGTCGGTCGGCATCGAGAACCCGGACGACCTGATCGCCGACCTGGAGCAGGCGATCGATCGATGAAGGTCGTCTCCGTGGTGGGCAACCGCCCGCAGTTCGTGAAGGCGGCGCCGCTGCACCTGGCGCTCGCCCCGCTCGCTGACGTGGTGCTGGTCGACACGGGGCAGCACTACGACCACGGCCTCGCGGGCATCTTCTACGACGAGCTCGGCATCGCGCCGCCCGCCCACCGGCTCGCGGTCGGCTCCGGCACGCACGCCGAGACCACCGCCCGCGTGCTGGAGCGCATCGAGCCCTTGCTGGCGGCCGCGGCGCCCGACTGGGTCGTGGTCTACGGCGACACCAACTCGACGCTCGCGGCCACGCTGGCGGCCGTGAAGCTGGGGCTCCCCGTCGCCCATGTCGAGGCGGGCCTGCGCTCGTTCGACCGGTCGATGCCGGAGGAGGTCAACCGCGTGCTGGTCGACGCCGTCGCCGACCTGCTGCTCTGCCCGTCCGACGTCGCGGTGCGCAACCTCGCGGCCGAGGGCGTCACGCGCGGCGTGCACGTGGTCGGCGACGTGATGGCCGACGCGGCGCGGCTGTTCGGCCCGCTCGCCGACCGCATCGGGTGCCCGCACCCGCCCTACGTGCTGGCCACCATCCATCGCGAGGCGAACACCCGCCAGCCGGCGCTCGGCCGGCTGGTGCAGGCGCTGTCGGGCCTGGGCGGGCGCGTGATCCTGCCGCTGCACCCTCGCACGCGCGCCGCCGTCGCAGCGGCCGGCCTGCAGTTCGGGCCGGCGGTCGAGGTGCGCGAGCCGGCCGGCTACCTCGAGTTCACCGCGCTGCTGCGCGGCGCCCGGGCGCTCGTCACCGACTCGGGCGGCGCGCAGAAGGAGGCGTACTTCCACGGCATCCCCTGCGTGACGCTGCGCGAGACGACGGAGTGGGTCGAGACGGTGGAGTCGGGCTGGAACGCGCTCGCCGGCGACGATGCCGACGCGATCCGCGCGGCCCTCGCTCGGCCGGCGCCGACCGAGCGCCCGGAGCTCTACGGCGACGGACACGCGGCGGGGCGAATCGCGGCAGTCCTCGAGGTTCAGACGGCGAGCGGCGTCTCGCCGGACGGCTCGACCCGGTAGGCGGCGGCGCCCGGGCGGAACGCGACCACCTCGCGCAGCTCGGTGCCCTCGTACCAGAGGCCGGTGCCGTCGTCGGCGGCGACGCCGGACGGGAAGCCCTCGTCGCGCACCAGCCGCGTGTAGACCGGCCGGCGACGCTCCTCACCGTCGTAGTGCGGGCAGGCCGAGCCGGGCAGGAAGCCGAGGCCGTCGCGCATACCGTCGAGGTCGGCGCGAAACGAGTCGGTCACGCCCGCCTCGAACCAGCAGATCATCCCGGCCGACGATCCCCACAGCAGCGCGCCGCCCTGCCACGCCATCCGCAGGGCGTCGTCGATGCCGTGCAGCCGCCAGATCGCCAGCGCGTTCGCCGTGTTGCCGCCGGTGACCAGCACCGCGTCGGCGCCGGCGATGCGCTCGCGGGCGTCGTCCGGCGGCACCGAGTGCAGCGGCACGTGCGAGGCGTCGCAGCCGCTCGGCACGAACCGCTCGTAGAACCGCACGATGATCCCGGGCTCATCGGCCGTCGCCGTCGGCAGCAGCACGACTCTCGGCCGGTCGCCGCGCAACCGCGCCGCCACCCAGTCGCAGACCTGCGGATCGAGCGCTCCGCCGCCGAGCGCCAGGATCCCCATCAGCGGTCCCGGAAACCGCCGCCGAGCGCCGCCTGCGCGGCCGCGAGGCGAGCGGCGGGCACACGGAACGGCGAGCACGACACGTAGTCGAGGCCGGCGGCGTGGAAGAAGGCGATCGACGCCGGGTCTCCCCCGTGCTCGCCGCAGATGCCCAGGCCGAGCGCCGGGTTGGCGCCGCGGCCGCGCTCGCAGCCGATGCGCACCAGGCCGCCGACGCCGTCGACGTCGATGGTCGCGAACGGGTTCGCGGCGAGGATGCCGTCCTCGACGTAGGCGGAGAGGAACTTGCCCTCCGCGTCGTCGCGCGAGACGCCGAGCACGGTCTGCGTCAGGTCGTTGGTGCCGAACGAGAAGAAGTCGGCGTGCGGCGCGATCTGGTCTGCGCACATCGCGGCGCGCGGCAGCTCGATCATGGTGCCGATCGGGATCTCGGGCGTGCCCTCCTCCGCCAGCACCTCCGCCACCAGCGCCCGCATGCGCTCGAGCTCGGTCGCGAAGCCGACCAGCGGGATCATGATCGCCGGGCGCGGGTCGCCGCCGGTGGAGCGCACCTCGCGCGTGGCCCGCGCGATGGCGCGCACCTGCATCGCGTAGATCTCGGGGTACAGCAGGCCGACGCGGCAGCCGCGGGTGCCGAGCATGGGGTTCGATTCGTGCAGCCGGCGGATCCGGCCGAGCAGCTTCTCGGCGGCGCCGAGCCCCGGATCGCCGGCGGCGCGCAGGCGCTCGACGGCGACGGCCTGGACGGTCACGTCGGGCAAAAACTCGTGCAGCGGCGGGTCGAGCAGACGGATCGTGACCTCGAGGCCGTCCATCGCGCGGAGGATGCCCTCGAAGTCGCCCTGCTGCATGGGCGCGAGCCGGTCGAGCGCCGACTCGCGCTCCTCGGCGGAGCCGGCGAGGATCATCTCGCGCACCACCGGCAGGCGCTCCTCGGCCATGAACATGTGCTCGCTGCGGCAGAGGCCGATGCCCTCGGCGCCGAACTCCCGGGCCCGCGCGGCGTCCTCCGGCGTGTCGGCGTTGGCCCGCACCCCGAGCCGGCGGATCTCGTCTGCCCACTGCACGACCTGCTGGAAGTCGTCGTTGACCTGCGGCGGCACCAGCGGCAGCGCGCCGGCGAACACCTCGCCGGTGGAGCCGTCGAGCGTCACCACGTCGCCCTCGGCGAAGGTCTGGCCGCCGATCAGCACCGTGCGGACCTCGACGTCGATGCGGATCGACTCGGCGCCGGCCACGCACGGCTTGCCCATGCCGCGCGCCACGACCGCGGCATGCGAGGTCATGCCGCCGTGCGCCGTCAGCACGCCCTGGGCGGCGATGACACCGTGGATATCGTCGGGCGTCGTCTCCCAGCGCACGAGCACGACGGCCTCGCCGCCGCGTCCGCGGCGCTCGGCGCTGTCGGCGTCGAGCACGATGGCGCCGACGGCCGCGCCCGGGGAGGCGTTCAGGCCGCGCACCAGCGGCTCGCCGCGGCGGTCGGGGTCGATCGTCGGATGCAGCAGCTGGTCCATGCCGCGCGGGTCGATGCGGCCGACGGCCTCCTCGCGCTCGATGACGCCCTCCGCCACGAGGCCGCGCGCGATGCGCAGCGCGGCCTGCGTCGTGCGCTTGCCAGTGCGCGTCTGCAGCAGGTAGAGCTTGCCGCGCTCGATCGTGAACTCGATGTCCTGCATGTCGCGGTAGTGGCCCTCGAGCAGCGCCATCGTCTCGATCAGCTGCGCGTAGCCGTCGGGCAGCACGGCCTCGAGCTCGGGCAGGGGCCGCGGCGTGCGGATGCCGGCCACCACGTCCTCGCCCTGGGCGTTGACGAGGAACTCGCCGAAGCTCTCTCGCTCGCCCGTGGACGGGTTGCGCGTGAAGCAGACGCCCGTGGCCGAGTCGTCGCCGAGGTTGCCGAACACCATCTGCATGATGTTCACGGCGGTGCCGAGGTCGTCGGAGATGCCGTGCGCGCGCCGGTAGACCGTGGCACGCGGGTTGCCCCAGGACCGGAACACCGCGTCGATGGCGCCGCGCAGCTGCTCGCGTGGATCGTCCGGCAGCGTGCCGCCGTGCTCGGCCGTGAGCCGGCGGAACTGGGTGCCGAGCGCGCGCAGGTCGCCGGCGTCGAGATCGGTGTCGCCGCGGACGCCGCGATCCGACTTCTTGCGGGTCAGCGCGTGCTCGTAGACGTCACCGGGCACGCCCTCGACCACCTCGCCGTACATCTGCACGAAGCGGCGGTACGAGTCCCAGGCGAAGCGCGCGTTGCCCGACTCGGTGGCGAGCGCCTCGGCGGTCGACTCCGACATGCCGAGGTTGAGGATCGTGTCCATCATCCCCGGCATCGAGTGGACGGCACCGGACCGCACCGACACGAGCAGCGGTCGCGCGCCCTCGCCCAGCTTGCGGCCCGTGCGCTCCTCGAGCGCGACCAGTCGCGCCTCGATCTCCGCCTCGAGCCCGTCCGGCCACACGCCGTCCTTCGTCGCCACGACGCAGGCCTCGGTGGTGACCGTGAAGCCATCCGGCACGGGCACGCCGATGCGCAGCATCTCGGCCACGTTCGCGCCCTTGCCGCCGAGCAGCGACCGCATCTCGGCCGATCCCTCGCTCAGGTCGTAGACGTACCGGGGCACCGAGCGGAGCATACTGGCGCTGCGCCACCGCGCGAGGCGTCAGCGGGGCCGCCGCGCGATACCGCGCAGGAAGTCCCGGACTCCTGCGAGGACCAGAACCGCCATCGGCCCCGGGTCACGCACGGATGCGACCACGTGGGCCGTGCGCCGGTGCGGCCGGAGAATCGAGGCAACCGTCGCGGCCTGCCCGAGGCGTGCCGCCCGAGCCGCATAACGCAGCTCGGACGTCTCCCACCGGAACCGGACGCCCGAGCGGCCCACGATCGTCTCCGCCGGCACCCGACCCTCGACCAGCCAGTCGACCCAGAGCCCAGGCAGGTCGGCACCCGCGGCGATCGCCAGCGCGAGCGAGCCGTAGGGACGCGGGTTGAGGTCGATCGGCGAGATCGACCCGTCCGCCTGCGTGATGTACTCCAGCTGGAACATCCCCTCGTGCCCCAGGCTGCGGACGATCTCGCCCATGGCCACGACCAGATCGGCGCGCGGCACGACCGTGATCGCGGCGCTCGCGTTCCCGGCATCGGGCGGCCAGATCCGGACGTTCTCGGTCGCGACGCAGGCGGCGAGCCGTCCCGCGATCGCTAGGCCGCCGAGCGACCCGACCGATCCCGGGATCACCTTCTGGACGTGGACGGGCCAGCCGATTTTACGTACGGCGTCGAACGCCTCCATCAGATCGTCGGCCCTGTGCGCGCCGAGCCGGACGACCAGGTCGTCCCGCGTCACAACGACGTCCACGGGCTTGAGCATTACCGGGAAGCCGGCGGCGCCGCACGCAGCGCGGAGCTCCGCCGCGGTCGTGCACGGGATCAGGTCAGGCCAGTCGAGACCCGCGGCGAGCGCCGCAGCGGCGATCCGGTTGCGATCGAGCACCGCGGTCGCGCCGGACACGGATGGGACGCCGGGCGGCGCCGCCCCGTCGAACCGCTGCGCGAGGGACAGCAGGTCGTCGTCCGTGCCGGGGATCACGGCATCGTACCCTCCGCCACGCCAGAGATCGGCCACGGCCGGGCCGACGCCGTCGGTGTCGACGCGGACGCGGCGCGTGACGGAGTTCGACTGCATGCTGGGGGCGAGCGTCCTCGGCCCGACCAGCGTCACCTCGTGACCGCGGCGCCCGAGCGAGCGGCACACCGCAAGCGCCGCGTAGACGTGCCCTCCGGTGACGATGACACGGGCGATCGCGTGCTAGGGCCGGTCGATGAGGTCGATGACGCGGTTCGCTGCCTCTTCGAGTGCGATGTTCGTCACATCGACCACCGGGCAGCCGAGACGGCGCTGTACGGCGTTGGCCTCCTCGAGCTCCTCGAAGATGCGGTTCAGCTCCGCGTAGCCGTCGCGCACGCCGGCGCCGCCGATGGCGCGCAGCCGGCGGCCGCGGATCTTGGCGAGCCGGTCGGGGTCGATGGTCAGGCCGACGACCTTGGCGGTGTCGATGCGGAACAGGTTCGCGGGCGGCTGGATGCCCCGCACCAGCGGCACGTTGGCCGTCTTGTAGCCCAGGTAGCCGAGGTACATCGAGAGCGGCGTCTTGCCGGTGCGCGAGACGCCGATCAGCACGATCTCGGCGTCCTCGAGCCCCTCGCCCGAGAGGCCGTCGTCGTGTTTGACGGCGAACTCCATGGCGGCGACGCGCTTGAAGTAGTCCTTGTCGAACGCCAGCGGCCGGCCCGGCACCAGCTCCGCCTCGTCGCCCGACGCCGCGGTGAGGGCCTCCAGCGGCGGCCCCAGCAGATCGCAGTGGGCGATGCCCTCGCGGTGGCACAGCTCGGTCGTGATGCGGCGCAGCTCGCGGTCGATGAGCGTGAAGAAGACGGCCTTGCCGGGCGGCCCGCCGATGCGCTCGAACGCCCGCGACAGGCCCTCGATGGTGGTCACCCGGGGATGCCGCACCAGCGTGGTCGGGTGGGTGGAGAACTGCGCCTGGGCGGCGCGAGCCACGCGGGCGGCGGTGTCGCCCGTGGAGTCGGAGATCAGGTGGACTTCGATGGGGTCGGTGGTGGCCATCAGCGCTGTACCTGGGCGAGGTCGCCGGCCCGGTTGCAGATGGTGACCGCGTCGACGAGGAGACGGAGGCGGTTGGCGCGCACGCCGACATCATCCGCCATCACCAGGACGGCGTCGAAGAACGCGTCGACGGGGGCGCTCAGCGAGGCCGCGGCGGCCAGCGCGTCCGGCTCGGCCGCGGCTGCCGCGATGGCGTCGGCGAGGGCCCGCTCGCTGTCGTGCTCGAACCGGGCCGGGTCGATCCTCCCGGCCGCGTCGTCCGCCCCCTTGGCGGCCAGCCGGTGACAGCGCGTGAAGGCGTTCAGGGCCTGCGCGAACTCCTCGCCGTCGACGGCCGCCTGCAGCCGCCGGGCGCGTTCGGCGTACGCCACGGGGTCGGCCGGTGCGGCTGCGCCGCGGGCGGCACGGGCGAGGTCGATGGCGATGCCCTCCGCGGCCAGCGCGGCGTCGACGCGGTCGAGCACGAAGTCTTCGACCGCCTCGACCGTGGCGGCCTGGTCGAGCGTCAGCTCGGCCCCCTGGCCGGAGAGCATCGCGTGGATCTGGCCGGCGCGCTCGGCCAGTCTCAGGTCGAGCCGGCGATCGAGCGCGATCGCGACGATGCCGGCCGCCGCGCGGCGCAGGCCGTACGGGTCGCGCGATCCGGTGGGCCGCTCGCCGATGGCCAGCGTCGTGGTGAGCGTGTCGAGCTTGTCGGCGACGGCCAGCAACGCGCCGGCCGCCGTCTGCGGCAGCTCGCCGCCGGCGGCGTCGGGCAAGAACTGCTCGCCGATGGCGCGCGCGATCTCCTCGTCGAGGCCCTCGGCGCGTGCGTACTGCTCGCCGGCGTAGCCCTCCAGGTCAGCGAACTCCTGCACCAGGGTCGACGCCTGGTCGGCCTTCGCCAGACGCGCCGCGGCGAGCGCCCGGTCGTCGCCGCCGAGCGCCTGCACCAGCGCGACGATGCGCCCCGTCTTGTCGGCCACCGAGCCGGCGCGGGCGTGGAACGTGATGCGCTCGAGGTCGGAGGCGAGCGCCTCCAGGCCGCGCCGGCGGTCCTGATCGACGGAGAACACGGCGTCGTCGAGCCGGCCGACCAGCACGCGCTCGTTGCCCGCCCGCACGGCGTCGTCGTGCACCGCGTCGGAGTTGACGACCGTCAGGAACCCGGCGAAGCGTCGGCCGCCGGCGGCCAACGGCAGGTAGCGCTGGTGCGACTGCATGGCGGTGACGAGCACGCGGTCGGGCAGCTCCAGGTAGCGCTCGTCGAACGACCCGGCGATCACGTGCACGCGCTCGACCAGGTGCTGCACCTCCGCCAGCACGCCGGCCGGATCGCTCCACACGGCGCCGGCTCTGGCGGCGGCGGCATCGAGCCCCTCGGTGATCTGCGCATGACGGACGGTGGACGGCACGGTGACGCCGCCGGCCGCGAGCGCGGCCACGTAGGCGTCGGCCTCGGGCAGCTCGAGCGTCGGTGCGACCAGCCGGTGCCCCCGGGCCTCGCGTCCCGACTGCACGCCCGCCACCTGCGCGTCGAGCACGTCGGCGCCGTGCAGCACGACGAGGGTGCGGATGGGACGCGAGAAGCGCAGCGTCTCCCACGCCCAGCGCATGTTCTTGGGCATCTGCAGGCCCTCGACGAGCCCGTCCACGAGCTCCTGCGCGAGCGCCGCCAGCGTCGCGGTGTCGGCATCGACGCTGGCCCAGACGAAGCCGTCGCGCAGCTCCAGGCCGTCGGCCGTCAGGCCGTGGCGGCGGGCGAATCCCTCCCCGGCCTTCGTCCAGCCGTCGTCGTTGCGGGCGACGTTCACGGGCGGCCCGCGGTGCTCGACGCGCTCGGCCGCCTGACGGGCGGGCACGTCGTGCGCGAGCACCGCGATGCGCCGCGGCGAGACGTGGGTGTCGACGCCGGACGCCGCCAGCCGGCGATCGGCCAGCAGGCGCTCGAGCACCGGCCCGGCGTCGGCGTCGGCCACGCGGCAGGCGTTGGCCGGCAGCTCCTCGCAGCCCAGCTCGATCAGCAGCGTGGCGGTCATGCCGGCTCCAGCGACGCGACGTGGGCAGCGGCCACGGCGCGCGCCAGGTTGCGGACGCGGGCGATGTAGCCGACGCGCTGGGTGACCGAGATCGCGCCGCGCGCATCCAGCAGGTTGAAGGCGTGCGAGCACTTCAGGACCTGGTCGTAGGCCGGCAGCGGCAGGCCGCGCTCGATCAGGGCGGCGGCCTCGCGCTCGTGGTCGTCGAAGTGACGCAGAAGCATGTCGACGTCGGCGGCCTCGAAGTTGTAGGCCGAGAACTGCCGCTCGCTCGCGGTGTGCACGTCGCCGTAGGTGACGCCGGGCGCCCACTGGAGGGCGTAGACGTCGTCGATGCCGAACAGGTACATCGCGAGGCGCTCGAGGCCGTACGTGATCTCGACCGACACCGGGTTGCAGTCGAGGCCGCCGGCCTGCTGGAAGTAGGTGAACTGCGTGATCTCCATGCCGTCCAGCCACACCTCCCAGCCGGTGCCCCACGCGCCGAGCGTCGGCGCCTCCCAGTTGTCCTCCACGAACCGCGTGTCGTGCGCGGCGGGGTCGATGCCGATCGCGCGCAGCGAGGAGAGGTAGACCTCCTGCACGTCGGACGGCGAGGGCTTGAGCAGCACCTGGAACTGGTAGTAGTGCTGCAGCCGGTAGGGGTTCTCGGCGTAGCGGCCGTCCTTCGGGCGGATGGATGGCTCCACGTACGCGACGTTCCACGGCTGCGGACCGAGCGAGCGCAGGAAGGTGGCCGGGTTCATGGTGCCCGCGCCGACCTCGGTGTGGTACGGCTGGGCCAGCACGCAGCCACGCGCCGCCCAGAACTCCTGCAGGCGGAGAATCACGTCCTGGAACGTCCCGGCGGCGGCCACCTCCGAAGCGTAGACCGGGCCGATCGTCCGCGCCCCGCTACCCTTCGGCGATGAGGATGAGGTTCGTGATCGGGGCCATCACGCTGCTCCTGGCCCTGCCCGGAGCCGCCTCGGCCGCTCCCACCTTCAAGCTCCGCCGCGTCGCCGCGCTCAACGGCGCCGGACAGGCGGTGTTCCTCGCCGCACCCAAGGGCGACAGCCGCGTGTTCGTGGTCGACCAGCGCGGCATGGTGCGGGTGCTGAAGAACGGCCGACTGACGACGTTCATCGACGTGCGCTCGCGCGTCGAGGCGGGTGGCGAGCGCGGCCTGCTGTCGATCGCCTTCCACCCGAAGTTCGCGACCAACCACCGCTTCTTCCTGTACTACACGGCCGCCGGCACCGGTGACATCACGATCGCCGAGGGACGCGCCAGCGGCGATCGTGGCACGTACCGGCGCACGCTCGTGACGATCCGGCACCGCGACGCGGCCAACCACAACGGCGGCCAGCTGCAGTTCGGACCCGACGGCCGACTGTGGTTCGGCACCGGCGACGGCGGCGGCGGCAACGACCAGTTCGGCCACGCCCAGGACCGCCGCTCGCTGCTCGGCAAGATGCTGCGCCTCGACGTCGGCCACGCCGGCACGAAGCCGCGCATCTGGGGCACCGGCCTGCGCAACCCGTGGCGCTTCTCGTTCGACCGCAGGAGCGGCACCATCTGGATCGGCGACGTCGGCCAGGGCCAGTGGGAGGAGATCGACCGCGTGTCGAAGCCCGCCACCCGGACGCTGCGGAACTTCGGCTGGAGCAGGTACGAGGGCCGTCAGGTGTTCAACGCCGGCCGCGCGCTCACCGGCGGCACGCTGGTGATGCCGCTGAAGGTCGTCGCCCATCCGGAGAGCATCGCCATCGTCGGCGGCTACGTGTACCGCGGCACCGATGTGCCGGCGCTGCGCGGGTACTACCTGTTCTCCGACAACGCGGGCGGCTGGATCCGCGGCATCCGGCTGCGCCACACCAAGCGGGCGCTGCAGTTCACGAAGCGCTCGGGCGTGCCGGGCGGGGTCACCAGCTTCGGCGAGGACGGTCGTGGCAACGTGTACGTCGTGACCTACGACGACATCTTCCGGATCGTGCGTTGAGCCTGGACACCTCCGGGCGCTTCGCGGACGCGAGCGGCTACCTCAACACCGCCTCCTTCGGGCTCCCGCCCGACACCGCCTGGACGGCGTTCCAGGCCGCAGCCGGCGACTGGCGCGAAGGGCGCGCCCAGCCCCAGGACTACGACGCCGCCATCACCAATGCGCGGGGCGTGTTCGCGCGGCTGCTGCACGTGCCCGAGTCGTGGGTGGCGATCGGCCACCAGGCCTCGCCGATGATCGGGCTGATCGCGGCGTCGCTGCCCGACGGCGCGGAGGTGGTCGTCGCCGACGGCCAGTTCACGTCGACGCTGTTCCCGTTCCTCGCCCAGGAGCGCCGCGGGGTCGAGGTGCGCAGCGTCCCCTTCGACCGGGTCGCCGACGCGGTCTCGGCGCGCACCTCGCTGGTTGCGGTCGAGGCGGTGCGCTCCGACAGCGGCGCCGTCGCCGACCTGGCGCAGATCCGCGCCGCCGCCCGCGACAACGACGCCCGCGTGCTGGCCGACACGACGCAGGCGACCGGCTGGCTCGACATCGACGCGTCGGGTCTCGACTACGTGGTCTGCAGCGCCTACAAGTGGCTCCTCTCGCCGCGCGGAACGGCGTTCATGTCGGTCAGCCCCGAGGCGGCCGAGACGCTCATCCCCCATGCCGCCGGCTGGTACGCGGGGGCCGAGGTGTGGGACTCGATCTACGGCGCGCCCCTGCGGCTGGCCGACGACGCGCGGCGCTTCGATATCTCCCCCGCCTGGCTGATGTGGGTCGGCACGCTACCGGCGCTCGAGCTGCTGGAGCAGATCGGCGTGCCCCGGATCGGTGCCCACGGCGTCAGCCTCGCCAATCGGCTGCTCGGCCACCTCGGGCTGCCCGCGTCCGACTCGCCGATCGTCTCGGTGGCGGTCGAGGGCGCGAGCGAGAAGCTGGCCGCCGCCGGCATCAAGGCCGCGGTGCGGGCGGGCCGGGCCCGGCTGTCGTTCGCGCTCTACAACACCGAGGAGGACGTCGACCGGGCGGCGGAGGCGCTGACGGCTAGCTAGCCGGTTTGATCGTGCCGGTGCGGGTGTTGCGGCAGTCGTTCGCGCTGAACTCGTTGCCTCCTGTATGGGCGGGCGAACCGTCGTCGAAGCGGCCCGTCGTCTCGATCACGCACCAGGCCTGGCTCGTGGCGCGCAGGTCGTTGCCCGTCACGAGGTTGCCGGTCGTGCCCTGCAGGCGGATGCCGCCCCGACGGGCGTTCGCGATCACGTTGGCAGCGATCACGTTGTCGTTCGCGCCGACATCGACGAACACGCCGTAGCCACCGGGAGCGAGAATGCGGTTGCCGCGGATCGTCAGGCGGCCGGAGCCCTTGCCCCCGTAGCGCCACTCGACGTTGATGCCATTGCCGGTGATGCCGCTCATCGTGTTCGACTCGATCAGCGTGTCCCACGTCTCGTGCTCGACGTAAATCCCGACGCCGGTGCGCGAGATACGGTTGCCGGCGATCACCGCACGACGGCTCAGGCCGAGGGTCTGGATGCCGTCCCAGCCGGTGTCGGTGATGACGTTTTCGCGGATCACGGCATCGATCCCACCAGTCCAGATACCGCCCTCGTTGGTGCCGTTGTCGGTGGCGTTGTTCTGCACGTGCTGGATCACGTTGCCGACCGCCAGCGCGCGCGCCCCCGGATAGACCCGGGACGGCGTCCACGGGAAGAAGTTGATGCCGTAGTCGCGCACGTTGCGCACCGTCGTCCGGAGCACGCTCGTGTCGCCGGACGCCGCGTCGGTGATCCGATCCATCACGCCGGCCGAGGCACGACCACCGCCATCGATCACCGAGTCCTGGATCGAGACGCGGCGATGGTCGCCCCACAGGTACACGCCGTGGGAACGAGGACGGACGATCCGGACGCGGCTCACGACGACGTCACGCGAGCCCGGCCCGACCTGGATGGCACGTCCAGCACCGCGTGTCTGGGCGGCGGCGTTGCCGTCCACCGTCAGGCCACGCACCGAGACGCCCTTGCCGCGGATGTTCAGCACCGAGTCGTAGTTTGCGCGGGACCCCGGCCTGAGCACCGTCGACGGCCCCGAGCCGATCAACTGCACACCGCTTCGGAGCGTCAGGTCGTGCACGCGGTAGACGCCGGGCGCGAGATGCACCGACCCGCCGCCGGCCGGCAGCGCGGCCACCGCCCGCCGCAGCGACTGCCCCGGCCGCAGTTCCCGCGTCGCGACCAGCCGGCCGGAGGTCGAGATCGAGACCCGCGCCGAGATGGCGAACACGCCGTCCGCCGTCGACGCAGTCGCTTGCAGCACGTGGTGGCCCGCCCGCAGATCGGCCGGGTTCCAGTCGAACGAGAACGGTGCCGCGGAATCCGACCCGACCGCTCGCCCGTCCACCAGGAACGTCACCAGCCGCACCGGCGTGCCGTGGGTGGAGGCCGAGGCGTGGAGGCGCACCAGCCCGCCGGCGACCCTGCTGGAGTGAACGTCCGAGACGCCCGGATCCGCCGCCGCTTCGCGGTTGAGACTGAAGAGGGACGTGGCGAGAGCAGATCCCGACACGGCGATCGCCACCATCGCAATCCCGATCCGCGACCTGATCATCACGCCCGGAGGGTAGCCGCAGACGCCGGGTTTCCCGACAGCTGCGCCGGGCGCGCACGACTCCCTACGTGAGGTTGGCGGAGGCGACCGACGCGGCGCCCTCGAGCGCGACGGCGCCGGTGCGGGCGCCGCGGCAGTCGTTGCCGCGGAACTGGTTGCTGTCGGAGCGCGCCAGCGCCCCCGTATCGAACAGGCCCGTCGTCTCGACGGCGCACCACGCCTGGCGCGTGCCGCGGAAGTCGTTGCCGGTGACCAGGTTGCCGGTGGTGCCCTGCAGCCGGACCGCGCCCAGGCGGGCGTCGGCGACGACGTTGTCGGCGAGCACGTTGTCGTTGGCGCCGACATCGACGAAGACGCCATAGCCGCCGACCGCGGTGAGCGTGTTGCGGCGGATCGTGAGCCGGCCGGAGCCCTGGCCGCTGTAGCGCCATTCGACGTTGATGCCGTTGCCGGTGATCTCGGTCATCGTGTTGCCCTCGATCAGCGTGTCCCACGTCTGGTGCTCGGCGTAGATGCCGACGCCGGTGCGTGAGATGCGGTTGCCGGCGATCACCGAGCGGCTGGTCATGCCGATCGTCTGGATGCCGTCCCAGCCGGTATCGGTCACGACGTTGTCGCGGATGACGGCGTCCACCCCGCCGGTCCAGATGCCGCCCTCGTTGGTGCCGTTGTCGGTCGCCACGTTCTGGACATGCTCGATCACGTTGCCGACCGCCAGCGCTCGCGCGCCGGGGTACACCTTGGCCGGCGTCCAGGGGAAGAAGTTGATGCCGTAGTCGCGGACGTTGCGAACCGCGGTGCGCAGCACGCTGGTGTCGCCCGAGGTGGCGTCGGCGATTCGATCCATCACGCCGGCCGACGCGTTCCCGCCGCCGTCGATCACGGAGTCCTGGATCGAGACGCGCTGATGGTCGCCCCAGAGATGCACACCCTCCCTGCGGGCGTCGGCGATCCGGACATCGCTGATGACGACGTCGCGGGAGCCCGGCCCGACCTGGATCGCCCACCCGGCGCCACCGGTCTGCGCAGCGGCGTTGCCATCGACCGTCAGGCTCCGCACCGACGCGCCGGCACCGCGGATGTTCAGCACCGAGTCGTAGCTGGAGCCGGCAGCCGGCTTCAGCACCGTGGACGGGCCCGACCCGATCAGCTGGACGCCGTTCCCGAGCCACAGGTCCTTCACCGTGTACACGCCGGCGGCCAGGTGCACCGTGCCGCCAGCCGCTGGCAGCGCGTCGACCGCAGCGGCCAGCGACTGCGACGGCGACACCTCGCGCGTCGCCACCAGCTGCCCGGACGTCGACACCGACGCGGGCGCCGACACGGCGTAGCCGCCCTCCGGCGAGGAGGCTGCCGCCGTCAGCACGTGGCTGCCTGCGGCCAGTCCGCCGGGATTCCAGTCGAACGAGAAGGGCGCCGCCGAGTCGGATCCGACAACCACGCCATCCACCAGGAAGTCCACGACGCTGACCCGCGCCCCCGCCACCGAAGCCGCGGCCTCGAACCGCACCAGCCCGCCCGCCGCCGGACTCGAACCGGTGACCGCAACCACCGGCACCGCCACCGACGCCGATCCGCCGAACGGCGGATCGGCGTGCGTCGGAGCGCCGTCACCGGCCGGGACGGTCGTCCCGGCCGAAGCCTTCGCAACGCGGAACGTGGCGCGGGCGAGGTGCTTGCCGGTGCGCGCGCTGCGGGCGACGATCACGTGGCTGCCGGGCTTCGTGCGCAGCCGGAACTTGAACTTCCGGCCGTGGCTCCGCTTGATGACCCGGCCGTTCAGCACCAGCCGGTATCCGGCCTTCGGCGGCGACGCCAGCGTCCCGGAGAGCACGCCGCCGCGGTAGGTCAGGCGAAGCTTCGAGGCCGCGGAGGCGGCCGGACCGAAGGCCAGACACGCAGCCAGGACAATCAGCAGGACGACAGTTCGGGAGGCATGTACCGGACGCATACATGACCCGTCGGGATCGGGCCTCGCGCCCTCGTCCCCCGACCTGGGGACGGGGGTTCCCCCGGACGGGTGAACGTCCCCGGCCCGTCCCCCGGACGGGCGATCCGCGCCCTAACCCATCAGGGGCACGAACCCGACCGGGAGGGGTAACCGGGTGAAACCGGGGGGCGTCACCTAGAATCCGAGACCTGGGGGATATGCTCCCCCCGGCTTCTGGATGCGCACCGACGAACCCGACCTCCACCGTTACCTCAGGGTCCTTCGCGCCGACCGCCTTCTGATTCTCGCCACGACGATCGTCGTGGTCGTCGGAGCGGTCGCGCTGTCCCTCGTCCAGTCGCCGCGCTACCGCGCGACCTCGGTGCTCCTGTACGCGCCGTCCGGGTCGACGCAGCAGTCGAACCAGGACTTCAGCACGGCGACCCAGATCAACACCCTCGTCCACCTCGCGACGACGGACGCCACGATCACGGCCGCCGCGAAGGCCGCACGCGCCGATCCGCCCGACCTGAAGGCCGGCATCTCCGTCCGGGGCCAGCTCGACACGAGCCTCATCGACGTCACCGCTACGGCCGGGAGCGCCAAGGATGCCGCCGCGTGGTCGAACGCACTGGTCGGCGCCTTCGTCAAGCGCCGGGTCGCCGACCAGCGCGCCGGCATCACGACGCGGATCGCCTCGCTCCAGAAGCAGATCGACGACCTCAAGGGATCGAACGGCGCGTCCGACCTGGCCGTCCTCGGCGACCTCCGGTCTCGCCTCGCGACGGCCGAGCAGGATCTTGCGGCGGCCAACGGCGACCTCGCCGTCGTCGAGCGAGCGACCCCGCCCGCGGCCGCGTTCACGCCCAAGCCAGTCCGCAACGCCGCCATCGCGCTCCTCGCCGGCCTGCTGCTCGGGATCGTCGCCGCAACGGTGCGCGATCGGCTGAACCGGCGGCTGCGGACGGTCGAGCAGATCGAGGAGGCGTACGGCCTGCCGACGATCGGTGTCGTCCCAGCCGTGCAGGCCGCAGTCCGCGGAAAGCGCCACGAGGCGCTCGGGGACTTCTCCGGAACGTCGCCGCTCGTCAACGCGTTCCGGACGATGCGCACCTACCTCTCGCTGCTCGCCGACAACCCCGACAGCAGCGAGGGTCGCGTCATCGCGGTCACCTCCGCCGTCGCAGCAGAGGGGAAGAGCGGCGTCTGCGCCAACCTCGGCGTGGCGTTTGCCTCCTCGGGGCGGCGAGTGCTCGCGATCTCCTGTGATCTCCGTGCGCCGACGCTGCATCAGTACTTCAACGATGCATCGGCGTACGGCCTCCTGACCGTGCTCGCCTCCGGCGCCACGCTCGATCAGGCGGCGCAGGTCATCCCCCTGAACGGCGGCATGACCGACGCGGCCGGCAGCCTCGCGATCCTCGCCAACGACCAGCTCTTTCCAGATCCGGCAGTGCTGTTCGAGTCGCCGAGTCTCGGTCGGCTGATCGACGAAGCGCGCAAGCACTACGACATCGTCCTGCTCGACTCGCCGCCGGTGCTCGTTGCCAGCGAGACGATCGCTCTCGGCCGCCAGGCCGACGTGCTGCTGATGGTGGCGAAGCTCGGCTCGGTGACGCGCGACGACGCGCGGCGCTCCCTGCAACGACTCCGTGACGCCCGCCTCGCGCCTTTCGGGCTCGTCGTCACCGCCGTCAGCGACGATCCCTACGGCGCATACGGGTACGGTGGGAATTAGGCCGACGAGCGCCGCGGGACGGACCGTGGCGCCCGGCGCCGTGTCGCTCGTCCGCATCGCGGGCCTGTTTGTCTGGATCGTGCTGGCCGGCCTCGTCGGCGCGGCGATCGCGATCGCCGCGACGAACCTGCAACCGCCGTTCTCCTACCTGATCATCCCGGGGCTCGCGGTGACGGTCGTGATCACCGTGCTGGCCTATGGCGCGCCGGCCGGGATCACGGTCGCGGCGTTTGCGCTGCTCGCCGTCGTCCGGTCGGAGCCCGCACCGAGCGACGTGATCTTCGGAATCCTGATCCTGACCGCGATCGCGGGCGGACGCGTGCTGACGATCCGGGTACCGCCGGCCGTCGGAATCGGGCTCGTCGCATGGTGCTTCGTCTCGCTGCTGTCGATCGCCAACGCCCCGGACATCACCCGCGCCGTTCGGTTCGAGGCGATCTCCCTGTATCTCGTCGCCGCCGCCATGTTCATCGGCTCGATCGCCTCGGACGGCCCGCTCCTGCGGCGCTGCATGCACGCCTACATCTGGTCGGCGATCGTCTCGGCGCTGCTCGCAATCGGTTCGCTGAAGGTGCCGGGCTTTCCCGCTCGGACGCTCTTCCTCTACGACCCATCGCGCGCGATGGCGCTGTTCAAGGACCCGAACGTCTTCGGGCCCTACCTCGTGCTGGCGGCGGCGATCCTCGCCGAGGAGCTGATCCGGCCGCGGCTGCTGGGATGGCGCACCTCCAGGGTCTTCGTGGCGTTCTGCGTGGTCGTCGCCGGAAACGTCTTCGCGTTCAGCCGGGCCGGATGGCTGAATCTGGGAGTCGCGTGCTTCGTCGTGGTCCTGGTCTACGCCAGCCGTCGCAGCGGCTTCGGGCGCGCCGTGAAGCTCGTCACCGCCTTCTCAGCCGCCGGCGCAACGGCGTTCGCTTTCCTCGCGTCGACCGGATCGCTCGGGTTCCTCGAAGAACGCTCGAAGGTCCAGGCCTACGACAACAACCGCTTCGCGAACCAGGCCTCCGGCCTCGAGGTGGGCACCCACCACATCATCGGGTACGGCCCCGGCCAGGCGGAGCAGGTCCTGGCGATCTCGACCCACAGCCTGCCGGTCCGGCTCCTCGTCGAACAGGGGATCGCCGGGACGCTGCCCTTCCTGCTGGTGCTCGGCGGCACCCTCGTCGCGGCCTTCGGGTTCGTCGTGCGCGACGGCGACGTCGCCGGTGTCGGCTCGGCTGCGCTGCTCGGGAGCCTTATCGGCCTGCTGGCGAACAGCCCCTTCGTCGACACGTTGCACTGGCGGCACCTGTGGCTGGTGATGGCCCTGATCTGGGCCGGTGCCACCCTTCAGCGGCAGCGGCTCAACGAGTGAGCAGGCGGGCGAGACCGGCGACGGTCCGCTCGGGGGCGTGACGCGCCCGCAGTACCGCGGCGTGCCGCCAGACGCGCTGCCGGACGTCGTCGTACCCGGTGCGCAGCCGCGCGAGGGCGACCGCGAGCTCCTCGGGATGCCCGGGGGCGGTGGCGAGCCAGCCGAGCCCGTCTGGCAGGTAGCTCGGGGCGTCGCCGACGGCGGTCGTCACGACCGGCGTGCCGAGGGCGAGGGCCTCGAGGATCGCCACGCCGACGTTCTCCATCCGCGCAGCCGACAGACAGGCGTCGGCCGTCGCCTGGGCGGCGATGACCTCCGTCCAGGGCGTGGCGCCGTGGACGGTCAGCCAGGGCCGGCTCTCGGCGAGGATGCGAAGCGCCGCCTCGCCCGGGCCGTCGCCATACACGTCGAGCACGATCTCCCGGCAACTGTCGCACGCCGCGATCACCGCCCCGACGTCCTTCTCGGGCGAGAGCCGTGTCGCGCAGACCACGCGCAGCGGTCCCGGCCGTCGCGGCCCGGCAGAGGCGGCGGGGAGGTCGGCGAGCGGGAAGGGGACCGTCGCAACCGGCTCGATCCCGTAGGTGTCGCGGAGGAATCCGTCACTGCTCGCGGAGAGCGAGATCGGCGGCGCCAGCCGCAGCACGGCTGCCGGCACGCCGACGTCGTAGGCACGGGCGACGAACGCCGCGGGGCCGGTTCCGTGCGCGTAGTTCTGCGCGGTGTGCACGACGGTCAGCGCCGGCGTCCTCGTTGCCCGCGCAGCGAGGCCGGCCCAGAGCGAGAGGGGATGGAGCGCGGACTGCAGGAGCACCACATCGGCGGCCGCGATCTCCGCCCTGAGAATCCGCTGCGCCGTGGGCGTCGGCAGGACGACGGGAAGGACGGTCAGCGAGACCGACCGGTGCGGCACCGTCACGTCGGCGGTCGACCCCGGGAAGTCGACCGAGAGGACGCGCACGTCGAAGCCGGCCGGCGGAAGTGCCGCCCGCAGCCACTCCACGAAGCGCTCGACCCCGCCGACACGCGGCGCCACGAACGACGCCACGACCAGGACCCGCGTCCTCACTCGCTGAGTATAGACTGAGTCGGATGCGCCTCCGCTGGGCGCCTACCCCGGCCGCATGCTCCCATCGCCCGCTAGCGTCACCCCGCCGTCCGCTCACGTCCCGCCGTTGCCGGCCATGCGGCAGGCTCTGCCGTACCGCGCCTTCCTGCGGGTGCGCGCGCGGGCCCACGCCTGGTCGCCGTGGCAGCCGGGGAATTCGTGGACGGGGGTGCGGATCCTCGGCTACCACGCCGTCAACGACGATCCGTCCGACGTGCTCGCGATCCCGCCGGCGCGGCTCGGCCAGCACCTCGACGTCGTGCGCTCCGCCGGGATCGAGATCATCCCCCTGCGTGACGTCTACCACCGCCTCGAGTCGCATCCCGGCGAACGCGCGGTGGCGGTGGTCTTCGACGACGGCTACCGCGACATGCTGACCGAAGCGCTCCCGGTCCTCGCCGCTCGGGGAACGCCGGCGACCGTGTTCGTGTGCGACCAGATCATCACCGGCGAGGCGCGCTGCACCTGGTATGACCGCCCGCCGCCGTTCCTGAACTGGGACGAGTGCCACCAGCTCGCCGCGTCCGGGCTCGTCGACGTGCAGCCACACGGCTCGCGCCACCTCGACCTCTCGCGCCTGGACGACGACGCGGTGCGAGCTGAGATCGTCGGCTGCGTCGATCGTCTCGCCGCCGAGGGCTTCGAGACCCACACGTACTGCTATGCGGGCGGGTTCCACGGTCCGCGCGAGCGGTCGATCGTGGCCGCCTGCGCAGGGCTCAAGGGCGCCGTCTCGACGGCGCCGGGCGTCAACGGCGGGGACGCCGACCGGACGTCGCTGCGACGGACGATGGTCGTCGGCAACGAACGCCCGGCGGAGTTCAGGGCGATCCTGGAGGGGGCATGCGACCGGCCCTCCTGGGTCGCGCGGTCGCGCTCTTCGGTGCGGCGGCGGGACGCCCGTGCCTGAACGATCAACCGTCCCGCTCACCAGCACCATCGACGGACAGTTGCGGGGCTCGGTGCTGCTGCTCGTCGCGCAGCTGATCGCGGCAGCGGGCGCGTTCGTGATGACAATCGTGATCGCGCGCTCGCTCGGTCCGAGCGGCCGGGGCGAGTACGCGTTCGCGATCACGGCCGCCGTGTTCATCTCGATCTTCTCCCACGCCGGTCTCACCGCCGCGCTGGCGTTCTACGGCGCGCGTCATGCCTGGGCGCGCCGCCGGCTCATCGCCCTGTACGTGGGCACCGCCGCGATCACGACGCTGCCGCTCACCGTCCTGGTCTGGCTGATCGTGGACGCCTTGACGAGCAGCGCGCCACCGACGTTCGAGCAGCGGTCCGGGATCCTCGTCCTGGCCGCGGTGGCCTTCGCATCGTCGTTGTTCGACGGGACGATCAGCATCAACCTCGCGGCCCGGCGCTTCCGGACGGCGGCGATCGGTTCGGTGGTCTCGACGGCGCTGCCCGCCGTGTACTCGATCGCGGCGGCGGCGACCGGTGATCTCACCGTCCGGGGGGCGCTCCTCGCGACGGCCGGCGCCCGGGTCGTCGTCAGCGCCGCCGGCCTCTGGCCGATCGTCCGGATGCGCCTGCAGCGGCCGCCGGACGACGCTCCGCTCACGTCGCGTACCATCGTCGGATACAGCGGCCGGTCGTTCTTCGCCGTCCTGTCCGGCGTCCTGACGGCGCGGGCCGACCAGTGGGTGCTGGGGATCATGGCCGGCACGGCGCCGCTCGGCTTCTACGCCGTGGCGGTGAGCATGTCCGATCCGCTCCAGCACGTGACCAGCGCCGCGCAGCGCGGCTATGCCCCGCACGTCGCCGTCGTCTCCGGCTCGGGTGCGGAGATGACCGACCGGACGGCGCGGGGGCTGCTCGTCGCGCTGATCCTCGGGACGCTCGTCCTCGCACCCGCCGCCCTGGTGCTCTTCCCGGTGCTCTTCGGTCCGGAGTTCGTGGTATCCAGGGAGCCGTTCATTGCGCTCCTGCCCGGCTCGTTCGGGCTCGGCCTGCTCGCGATCTACTCGGTCGCGTTGCGCTCCACTGGCGCGCCGGGCATCTCGTCGATCGTGGAAGTCGCGACGGGCGCGACCATGATCGCGCTCGACATCGCGCTGATCGGTCCGTTCGGGGCGACCGGTGCGGCGGTCGCCGCGAGCGTGGCCTACAGCAGCGGGGGCATCGCGGCAATGCGGGTCTACCACCGCCGTTGCGCGGATGCACGACCCGGCGCGGTCATTCCCCGCCGCGACGACTTCGTCCGTGCGGGACGCATGGCCCGGAGGGTCGTCAGTGGCGCGGTCGGGCGGCGCGCAGACGATCGACCTGCCGGTTGACGGCAACGGGGTAGAGCCGTCGGGAGCCGAACACGAGCGGGAACGTGATCCGCTGCCAGATGCGCGCCGGCGAACGACGCGCGAGCTCGCGACGCCGCCGGAACAGGGCCGGATGGCGGCTGCGCAGGATCGCGTAGACCTCGCCGTGCCGGTCGCGGCAGCGCGTGCTCATCCGCGCGCCGACGTGCTGGCGGTAGCGCACGGCGACACGTTCGAGGATCACAGGTGAGCGGTCACGCTCGGCGAGCGCGAGCAGCAGGTCCCAGTCCTCGTAGCAATCGGCCAGCGTCCAGCCGCCGACCGCCGTCAGCTCCTCGCGCCGGTACAGCCCGTGGGCCGTCCAGTGGTTCGCGTAGAGAAGGCGCCACGGGTCCCATGGCGGAAAGGCGCGCACCCCGGACCGCGCGCCGAAGAGCTCGAGCGATCCGAGCGCAAAGGCAGCGCCCGGGTTCGCGTGGAGGGCGTCAGCGAGCGCGCCGAGCGCTCCCGGCGCGAGCTCGTCGTCGGAGTCGAGGCAGAAGACGAACGGCTGCGAGGTGTCGGCGATGCCGCGCATCCGCGCTGCGGCGAGGCCGGCGTTGTCCTGCCGGATGACGCGGATGCCGCGCCCGCGGAGGTCGTCGAGGACGGCGAGGGTGCCGGCGTCGGTGGAGCCGTCGTCCACGACGACGATCTCGACGGGCTCGTCCTCGCGCACGGAGGCGACCGCGCCTGGAACGAAGGCGCCGTCGTTGAAGCACGGGATGACAAGCGAACAGCGGGCCTGATCACACGGCACGATCTGCGACCTCCTCGATGATCCGGTAGAGCGCCTCCTGCGAGGTCATCGGCCGGAAGGTGTGGTCCGGACCCGTCAGCACCCGGACGTCGAGACCGGGGACGGCGAGCAGCGCCGGGTCGCCGCCGGCCAGACGCGTGATGAAGTCGGCCGACGCGTCGTCCTTGGCGACCACGAGATGGACGTCGACACCTGTGCGGGCCAGCGCCCGGAGATGCTCGGCCGGTCCGGCGGCCGCACCGCGACGGGGCATCACCCGAGCGCCGAGTGCTCGGGCGAGCGATCGCAGCGGCACCTGACCGCTGGCGAGCTTGCGCCAGCGGCTGCCGCGCAACCAGTGGCCGGGCCGGATCGCCGACCGCCATCTGCTGTCCGCCTCGGACACGCTCGCGGCCCGCTGGTCCCAATCGAGGAGCAGCGGGTTCAGCATCACGACGGAGCGGACGTCGTCGCGACGGCAGGCCGCCTGGAAGGCGGCCGTCGCACCGCTGCACAGGCCGACGAGGACCAGGCTGCGGGCGCCGAGCGACCTCGCATGGTCGGCGAGCCGGTCGACGTCGTCCCAGAGGATCGAGTCGTAGTAGGCGGCGACCGTGTCGCCGAGGACCTCGTCCCCGCCGCCGTCGCCGACTCCGCGCACGTCGACGCGCAGCGATCCGATCCCCTGGACGGCGAGCCTGCGCGCGAACCGAACCCACATGCGGTTGGGACCGATATGGCGGACGCCGGCGGCGTTCAGGAAGATGAACCACAGGTCGGACGCAGCGCCGCTGGCGGGCCGGCTCTCCACCGCGCACAGGTCAGGCTTGCCCGGCTCTCGCACCGTGAGAACCCGCTCGCAAACCCCGGCGGACGGAACGGCCGCCATCATCGGCACGGGTTCGAGACCGGAGCGCGACCACGGAGCCGACCGCCCGACGAGGAGGTCGCGGATCGCCTCGAAGCCGGCGACCGCCGGGGATGCGCGGTGCGGCTCGTCGAGCATCGGCTCGATGCCTCCAAGCACCGCCTGGTTCACCGTCGCACCGCGGCCGGCGAGCGCCGCTGCCCCGGCGGAGCGGTCACCGCGCGCCACGCTCGCGACGACGAACATGTCGGCCCACGAGCCCGGGACGGGCGACGGCGGCGTCCGCAGGTCGAGGGCCTCGAGGTCTGCCCGCAGGAGTGAGCCGAGCACGAACCCGGCGAGCTCCTCGCCCTCGCCGGACGCGAAGATGGGGGCGGAAAGGCGGTCCCGGGCGGCCAGCCGCTGAAAGGCGCGAGCCTGACGCAACCAGGTGCGGCCGGCGAAGACGGCGTCCCACAGGACGATCCCGTCGACGGCGAGGTCCTCGTCGATGGCGGTCATCGCCACGGCGCCTCCGAGCCCCATCCCGACCAGCGCGCAACGTTCCGGACCGTGCGCGCGCACGACGGCGACGGCGTCACCGACCGCGCCCACCCAAGCGCGCCACCGGCCCGCATCTCCGTCCCCGTCGGCGCTGTCGCCGGTGCCGGGAAAGTCGAAGCGCAGCGTCGGCAGACCGGCGGCGGCGAGCATCTTCGCCAGCGAGCGGAGCGATCGGTAGGCGCAGACGTCCTCCCAGCCGAAGGGCGGTCCGCAGACGACGACCGACATGTCCCGCCCGGGTGCGGCGGCCGAGTGCAGCCAGCCGGCGACCGGCACCTCGGGCGACCCGAACCAGATCGGCGTGATCACGGCCGTGTCGCTCATCCGGCTCCACCGGTGATCGGAGCGACACCCTCGAGGTTCGTGGCACCGACCGTACCGCCGGTCCAGCCGGCAGCCGATCGGTCGGGCACGAGGTCCACGACGACGGCGCCGCCGGGTTCGAGCACGAGGTGGTCGACAGCCGGCGTGAATCCCTCGGCGTCGACGCGCAGGCCGTAGACCAGACGATGCGCAACCACGTGCAGGGCGACACTCCCGCCGGGATCCGCGGGTGCGATCGAGGCCACCAGTGACGCGGAGGCGGCGGCAGCGCGCTCGGCGGGTGGCCCGAGCGGGAAGTAGATGTCGCGGACGACGAGGTCGCCGGCGGTGAGCACGGCGGCGACCACGTCGTGCCCGGGCGGGCCGAACCGATACGCGTAGGCGGCGTCCACGAAACGGCCGAGCAGTTCCTCCACGCCGAACCGCACCGTCGAGCGGGCCGGGACCGCGATCGAGCGCCGGCCCTCGCCGACCGGCACCTCACCGCGTGCGAACAGCCGCACGGCGAGGTCGCCGGCGACCTCCTCGGCCGTGTCGTTCGCGACGTGGACGTCGACACCGTTCGTGCCCTCGTCCGTGAGCCACACGGCGACGGGAGCGAGCAGGCGCGCGAAGGCCCCGTACGGCGCCTTCGGCCGGCCGTCGGCGTCGACCAGCCCGAAACCGGCACCCAGGCGCAGGTCGTTCAGCCACCAGACGAGGCCCCCGCGGGACGACGAGGCACCGCGCCGCCACTCGCCGAACACGGCGCGAACCAGCTCGGCGCCGACATGCCTCGACAGCTCCAGGTACCGGTCGGGGTCGGTAGCGCGAAGCGCCACGGGGTCGACGCCGAACAGCGTCCCCAGGTAGTGGTCGCGAACGTCTTCGAAGTCCCAGCCGGCGCCGTTGTCCCGCGGGGCCGCGGCGCGCCAGGCGGGTGACCCGGGCATGGCGCGGGCCGGTTCGGCGCGGCGCAGGCGGCGCAGCGACGCCTCGGCCGGGACGTTGGCCACGGCGACACACTCGGCGGCGAAGCCGACCTCTGCGCGACGCGCATCATCGAGCGGCCGCAGGTAGGCGCCGACGCCGTAGTAGTGTGCGATCCCCGTGCGGGGCCGGAACGGCAGGTCGCCGCCGGTCGGCGTCGACGGCACGTACGCCGCGACGATGCCCGCAGCGGCGCCCGCCTCCGGAACGAGCACATCGAGGAGCTCGCCGCGGGCCGTCGCCGGGTCGATGCCGAGCATCGCCGCCTGCTGCTCGATCTCGGAACCACCGCAGACGACCGCCAGGGACGGGCGATGGGCGACCTCGTCCGCCAGGTCGGCGATTTCGCGGACGAGAAGATCGCGGAACCGGTCATCTGCGTACGGATAGTCCATGTTCGCCAGCATCAGATCCTGCCAGACGAGGATACCCAGCCGGTCGCACGCGTCGTGGAACGACG
>JBKJIG010000001.1:0-3433 GCA_046598415.1 Gaiellales bacterium | reverse complement strand
CAGCCGCGGCCGCCCCATCACGGATCTCACCGCCGGCGATTTCCAGATTGCCGAAGACGGCGTGCGCCAGGCGATCGGCAGCTTCAGCCGCGTGTCCCGCGGCGGCGGCATCGGGGTTGGCATTGGGTGGCGCACGCCGCGCCCGGTCGCTGTCATTGGCGGGCACGGAGACACCGTTGCGGCGGCGACTCCGGCGCCTGTCGCCGACAGGGCGACGACGGCTTTGGTCTACGACCACCTGTCGGCCGACACCCTGCGGCTTGCCCAGAGGGCGACGCTCGACTACGTGCCGCTCAGCGGCGAGTCCGAGGTGCAGATCGGCGTGTTCGCGACCGACGTGGGGGTGCGGGCGGTGCAGCGCTACACCAGCGATCGCGCCATGGTGCGGCGCGCCGTCAGCGGCGTGCTGCCCTCGGGGCTGTCCGACGAGGAGCGGCGCAGCGACCGGCGCGACGATCTGATCGCCCGCAAGAAGGCGCTCACCGGTGAGACCGGCACGGCGGTGGCCGCCGCGGCCGGAGGGTCCGGCGCGGTCCTCGCGCAGAATGCCGGCGTGCTGGGGCAGCGGGAGAACGAGCTGCGGCTCGTCCAGACTGAACTGAACATGCTGCAGTCGTTCGAGAATTCGGAGCGCGGTCACCAGGGCCACGACACGGCCACGTCCCTGCTGGCCGTGGTGCGCTCCCTCGCCGAGTATCCCGGCCGCAAGACCATCGTGTTCTTCTCTGAAGGCTTGCCGGTGTCGCCGTCCCTCGCGGCGGCGCTGGACGGGTTGATCGACGCGGCCAACCGGGTCAACGTGACGGTCTATGCGGTCGACGCGAAGGGACTCCGGGCCAGGAGCGGGATGGAGCGGGCGCGCAAGGAGCTCGACGCTCTGGCCGAGGATCGACGATCGCAGGTCAGCACCGGCGTGGACCGCACCGAACAGCCGCTCAGCATGGCGATGGAGCAGGTCGAGGCCACGCTCAGGCTCGATTCACGCACCGGTCTCGCGCGGCTGTCCACCGACACCGGCGGCTTCCTCGTGGAAGGATCCAACGACCTGTCGTCGGCGTTCCGCCGCATCGACGAGGACACCCGCTTTCAGTATCTGCTCACCTATGCGCCGAGCAACGACCGCCTGGACGGCCGCTTCCGCTCGATTCGTGTGAAGGTCGGCCGCCCGGGCGCACAGGTCTTCGCGCGCAAAGGATACCGCGCCCTGCGCGCGCGTCCGGCGGCTGACGCCACGGCGGCCGACGCGGCGGCGATGTCACTGCTCGATCGCCGGCCGCTGCCCAACGCGTTTCCCGTGCAGGCCGCGGCGTTCAGCTTTCCGGAATCCGCCCGGCCGGGGCTGTCGCCCCTGCTGGTGCGGCTCTCCACGGCACCGTTGCGGTTCGAGCTCGATGCGGCGCGAACGACCTACACCGGCCGCGTCGCCGTGGGGGTCCGGCTGAGCGACGGCAGCGGCCGCGAGGTCCAGAGGCTGACGCAGGAGTACCTACTGACCGGCGACGCCAGGGATCTCGACGCCGCCAGGAAGGGGGAGATTCTTTTTTACCGCGAGCCCGACCTGCTGCCAGGTGTCTACACGATGGAGGCGGTCGCCTTCGACGCCATCGCCGCCGAGGGGAGCGTTCGCCTCTCGACGCTCACGGTACCGCCGCGGCCGGCGGGCCACCTCGCCATGAGCAGCCTCGTGCTGGTGGCGCGCGCGGAGGACACCCGCGCGGCGAGCGCCCCGCAGGGCGAACCCCAAGGTCCCTTTTACGTCGGCCAGACGCTGCTATACCCCAACCTCGGCGATCCGATCCGCGCATCCACGTCCCGCGAGCTTGGGTTCTATTTCGCGCTGTATGGCGACCTGGCAGGCGTCACCGCCACCGCGGAACTCCTCCGCAACGGCCACGTCGTCGCCGCCGCGCCCGTGGCGCTCGCGCCCCCGGCCGGCACGCGCAGCCAGCACGTCGGCCGGCTGCCGATCAGTACGCTACCCGCCGGCACCTACGAGCTGCGCCTCCAGGTGAGCGCCGCCGGCCGCGAGCTCTCGCGCACGGCCTACTTCACGCTGCAGCACTGACGGCGCTCTGCCTTCTGCCTTCTGCCTTCTGCCTTCTGCCTACCACCTACTTCTTTTGCGGCCTTGCGTCCGCCTTCAGGTCACCGATCGCGTACTGGATGCCGGCGACGAGGTGCTCGAGCATCGGCGTCATCGCGTAGACACGCTCGCCGTGACCGTGTGCCTCGTAGAACAGGCGTCCCTTCCCTTCCGCTCGGATCCAGCTCAGGGCGTAGTCGCGATCGGCGCGCGGATTGCGCTCCTTCTGCTTGTCCTCGGCCGACATCTTGTCGTAGTTCACGCTCGTCAGCACGTGGAGGTTGGCGCGCGAGAACGACTCGTCGTTATAGGTGTAGGTCTCGTCGCGGATCTCGAACTCGCGCCCCTGGAACATGGCGGTGAGCGGGCTCTTCGGGTCGTCGATCTTCACCGTGATCACTTGGGGATCGTTCCAGTGCCACTTGAAGTAGCCACCCATGATGGTGTTCCACTCCGGCCAGAGTGGCTGGCCGCCTGGCACCGCCGTGGGGGTGCCGACCGCTTCGCCGCAGGTGTTGCCGTGGTACGAGTCGCTGGCGGCGTGGATGGCGGCGATGCCCTTGCCGCCGCGCACGAACGCCAGCAGCGCCGCCCGGCGCGCGGCGGTCGCAGGGGCGTCATTTGGATCATCGAGGAAACACCCCGTGGTGTTGTCGAGGACGATGGCGTCGTAGTGGGCGAGGTTCTGGGGGTTGATGTCGGCCGCCTCGTAGGTCAGCGTTGACGACCAGGCACCGGTCTTGGCGCCGAGCGCCTCGACGGTCTTCGCCGCGAGCGGAATCGACGAGTGGACCCATCCGGCGGTCCGGGCCAGGACCAGCACTTTGCGCGGCCGCGCCGGTTTCGCTGGAGCGGTGGATGGCAGCGCCGCCATCATCTTCGCCACATCGTCCGGACACGCCGTCCGCGGGTTCGAGCTTCGACCGCCACAGGCGGGCGCGGCGGGCGGCGCCGGTGCCGGCGTGGCGACTGGCGCCTGTGCCGGCGCGGCGGCCTGCCTCGCTGACAACGTCCCGAAACCGCTGCCGAGCAGCAGCGCCATGCACGCGGCCGCCGCGACGGGCGCCTGCCGATTGATTCCACGCATCCCTGGCCTCCTTAGGGCTCTGGTCGGAATAGAGTTGCCCTATTCCGACCAGAGCTCTTAGCTATTTTTCAAAGACGACGTTGTCGATGATGACCATGCCCTGCTTGTTCATCTCGCACTGGTCGCAGAACGCCGTCAGGTTGATTGACGTCAGTTGCTTGAAGATGTCCTTCGCGTCGACGCGCACGCTCGCCCAGGCCGGCTGCGTGAAGCCCTTGAGAGGCACCCGATAGGTGTTGAATCCGGGCCGAACCCTGAACGTC
>JBKJIG010000150.1:0-4599 GCA_046598415.1 Gaiellales bacterium | reverse complement strand
GCACGACGCCCGTCTGCAGGGCCTCGAGACGGCGATCCGGGAAATGGCCCTGGAAATCGATCGGCTCAAGCACTCCAGCTAGCTTCTGGGGCGACGTACGAGACCTCGAGGGCATCCGCGCCCCGCCGCTCGACGTTGGGGCTCCGCTTGCCTTGGTTGCGGCGATCTGGCTTCACCACGCGACGCCGAAACGGCGTGGACGTGTTTGGGAATCCGGTGGGGCGACCCGTGGAGGTTCAAGGCCGCTCACCCGCCCCGCCGGCGCCCGGGTGAGGCCCGGGCCCCGCCGGGTAGGCTTGCCAGGTGCTGCGGCGCGTTGCAGGCCCTCATCTCGTGCTCGCGGCGATCCTCATCGTCGCGCTCGGCCTCCGCGTCGCGTCGTTGCGGCACGGGCTGCCGTTCGTCTTCAACGTCGACGAGGAGCAGCACTTCGTCTCGAAGGCGGCGCGGTTCTTCGGCGGCGGCGACCTCGACCCCGGCTACTTCGAGAACCCGCCCGGGCTGACCTACCTGTTGTGGGTCGCGTTCGCCGTCCGCTACGCCGGCGACGACGTTCGCTCGCTGTTCCACAACGACCCCGGCGGCGTGTACCTGACCGGGCGACTGGTCGTCGCGCTGCTCGGCACCCTCGTTGTCGCCGCCACCTACGCGCTCGGATCGCGGCTGGCGCACGACCGCCGCGCCGGCCTGGTGGCGGCCGGCCTGATGGCGGTCGGCTTCATCCCCGTCTGGTACTCGAAGCTGGCGCTGAACGACATGCCGGCCGTGCTCCCCGCCACGCTCGCCGTGGTGTTCTCGCTGCGCCACCTGGACGAGGGCCGTCGCCGTGACCTGCTGATCGCCGGGCTGATGGCTGGGCTCGCGGCGGGCACGAAGTACACCGCCGGGGCGGCATTTCTGGCGGTCCTCATCGCCGGCGCGCCACGGTTGCGCACGCTGGCGCCGGCCGTGCTGGCGGCGGTCGCCGGCGCGGTGCTGCTGAACCCGTGGTTCGTCCTCGACCCGGTGCGCATCTTCGCTGCGATGCGGTCGCAGGGCGAGCGCTCGTCGGTCGCCAAGGTGGGCGGCAGCGAGATGGCGCCGCCGCTGTTCTACCTCCACTCGTTCTCGTGGGGCCTCGGCCTGCCCGCGGCGCTGCTGGCGATCGCCGGCCTGGTGCTGGTGGCGCGGGAGGGGCCGCGCCGGCTGGCGACAGCGGCGGTGCCGGCGCTGGTGCTGCTGGTCGCGATCTCGCTGTTCGACCGGGCCTTCGCCCGCTGGGCACTGCCCGCCTACCCGCTGGTCGCGGCACTGGCCGGGCTGGCCGTGGCGCGCGGTGCTGCCCGGCTGCGCCGGCCCGCCGTCATGGCGGCGCTGGCCGGGGTCCTCGCGTGCATCCCCGGCCTGCTGGCGAGCGTGCACCTCGACCGCGTGCTGGCGACGACCGACACGCGCCTCGAGGCGCGCCGGTTCCTGCTGGCGGAGACCGCGCCCGGCACCCGCATCGTGATCGAGCCGACCCTGCCGTCGCGGCTCACCACCGGCGTGCGCGGCGCCAAGCCGTTCTCGGTGCTGGCGCGCGGCTTCGACGTGCAGCCGCAGCCGGCCGACGTCGACACCTATCGCCACCTCGGCGCCTGCTACGTCGTCTCGCAGAACACGTACCGCGAACGCATGGAGGCGCGCAACCGGGCCATCTCCGACGCGTACTACCAGCGCCTGCGTGAGGCTTCCGACAGCGTGCGCACCTTCTCGCCGTTCCGCAGCGGCACCTCCGTGCCGCTGCACTTCGACTGGTCGTTCGACTACTACCCCGACGAGTACGTGCGCCCGGGCACCGAGGTGACCGTCTACCGCCTGCGCGACTGCGAGCCCTCGGTGACGGCGTTCCCGCCGTCGTTCCGCAACCCCTACCGAGACAGCCTCTCAGCCTGAATCCGGCGCCGACCCGTCGGCAGCGCACCCCGTCACGATCCGCCAGGCCGCTCCCCAGCAGGGTGCGCCGCCGGCGGGCCGCCACCGGATCCAGGCTCTGACCCGGCGGTACAGGCCCGCGGGACCCTCTACGCTATCCCCTGATGCAGACGACCCTTGAACGCCTCGACGGCGACCGCATCCGGATTCGGGTCGAGGTTCCCACGCACGATGTCGACCATGCCTTCGAGCATGCGATCGCCGACCTCGCGAAGACGACGCGGGTACCGGGCTTCCGGCCCGGCAAGGCGCCGGCTACCGCGCTGCGCGCCCGACTCGGCAACGAGGCGATCGTCGCCGAGGCGCTCGACGGCCACCTCAGCCGCTGGTACGGACGCGCGCTCGACCAGGCCGGCGTCGAGCCCGTCGACCGGCCGACCATCGACTACGACGGGCCGCCCGTCGAGGGCGAACCGTGGACCTTCACGGCCGAGGTCGAGGTGGCGCCGAGCGCCACGCTCCCGAAGAAGCTCGTCCTGGAGGCGCCGCGCCACGACGTGACGCTGCCGCCCGGCGCGATCGAGGAGCGCCTCGAACGCATGCGCAACCTGGCCGTGCAGCTTGAGCCGGTCACCGACGGCGGTGCCGAGATGGGCATGGTCGCGCTGATCGACTTCGTGTCGACGGTGAACGACAAGAAGGTGCGCGACGGCTCTGCCACCGACTACCAGGTCGAGCTCGGCACCGGCCGGCTGCTGGACGGCCTCGAGCAGGCCATCGTCGGCATGCAGGAGGGTGAGACGCGCGAGGCCACGACGGTGCTGCCGGCCGAGGCGGACAAGAAGTTCGCGGGCAAGGAAGCGGTCTTCACGATCTCGCTGAAGGAGCTGAAGCGGCGCATCCTGCCCGAGCTCGACGACTCGTTCGCCAAGGACGTGTCCGAGTTCGAGACGCTGCAGGAGCTGACCGACGACATCGAGCGGCAGATCCGCGAGCGCGCCGAGGAGGCCGTGCAGGGCGAGTACCGCAACGCCGTGCTGACGGCCCTGGGCGAGGCCGCCGAGGTCGAGATCCCGCTCGTGATGGTCGAGCGCCGCGTCCAGGACCGGCTCGAGACGATCGCGCGGACGTTCGCCCGCCGCGGCATGCGCCTCGAGCAGTACCTGCAGATGACCGGCCAGTCGATCGACGAGATCGTCGCCGACCTGCGGCCCGACGCCGAGGCATCGGCCCGCCAGGAGCTGGCGCTGAAGGCCTACGCCGACCGCGAGCAGGTGGCTCCGACGGACGAGGAGCTCGAGGCCTTCGTGCTCGAGCAGGCCACGGCCGAGGGCGAGCAGGATCCGGCCGAGACGACCCGAAAAGTGCTGGAGTCCCCCGCCGCACGCGAGTCCCTCCGTGAGGAGCTCCGGCTGAAGATGGCGCTCGACCGTGCGGTCGAGATCGCGAAGCCGGTGCCGATTCCGGTGCCCGCTGCGGTTGAGGGAGACGCCGAGAATGCCGATGCCGAGTCAGCCACACCGGGACTCTGGCTCCCGGGCGAACCGCAGTGAGCGGGTTGCCGACGTGAATCCGCTGGAGGAAACCCGATGCCGCTAGTCCCGATGGTCGTCGAGCAGACATCGCGTGGTGAACGCGCGTTCGACATCTACTCGCGGCTGCTCAACGAGCGGATCATCTTCCTCGGCAGCCAGGTCGACGACCAGATCGCGAATCTGATCGTGGCCCAGCTGATCCACCTCGAGTCCGAGGATCCGGACAAGGACATCTCGATCTACATCAACTCGCCCGGCGGGTCGGTGTATGCGGGCATGGCGATCTACGACACCATGCAGTTCATCAAGCCCGACGTCCAGACCATCTGCGTCGGGATCGCGATGAGCATGGGCGCGCTGCTGCTGGCCGGCGGTGCTCCCGGCAAGCGCATGTCGCTGCCGAACTCGAAGATCCTGATCCACCAGGTATCCGCCGGGTTCCAGGGCCAGGCGACGGACATTGAGATCCACGCCCGCGAGATCATCGAGATGCGCACGCGCCTCGACCTGGTCTACGCCAAGCACACCGGGCAGCCGATCGAGAAGATCTCGCACGACACGGAGCGCGACTACTTCATGTCGGCGGAAGAGGCCAAGGAGTACGGCATCATCGACGCGGTCATCGCGCACCGCTAAGATCGATAGAGATGGCGCGCGCTTCCGAAACCAACGAGCAGCTGCTCTGCTCGTTCTGTGGCAAGTCCCAGCGGCAGGTCAAGAAGCTGATCGCTGGTCCAGGTGTCTACATCTGCGACGAGTGCATCGACCTCTGCAACGAGATCATCGATGAGGAGCTGCAGACCCCGGCCCAGCTGGATCTCCAGAACCTGCCCCGCCCGAAGGAGATCTACTCCGTCCTGAACGACTACGTGGTCGGGCAGGAAGAGGCGAAGCGGACGCTCTCGGTCGCGGTGTACAACCACTACAAGCGCGTCCAGATGGCGCAGGCCGAGGGCGACGTCGAGTTGCAGAAGTCGAACATCCTGCTGCTCGGTCCGACCGGTTGCGGCAAGACGCTGCTCGCGCAGACGATGGCGCGGATCCTGAACGTCCCGTTCGCGATCGCCGACGCGACCGCCCTCACCGAGGCCGGCTACGTCGGCGAAGACGTCGAGAACATCCTCCTGAAGCTGATCCAGGCGGCCGACTTCGATGTCAAGAAGGCCGAGAC
>JBKJIG010000130.1:0-4581 GCA_046598415.1 Gaiellales bacterium | reverse complement strand
TGGCGGACATGGATGCCGTCATGGCCGCGATGCAGACGGAGGGTGCGGCCGCGGCAATGGAGCACGACGGCGTTCTGGCCGACACCTTGGTGCTGCTCGTCGAGGCGTAGCTTCCGGCCACCACTCGCGTAGGTCGACGCTCTTGCACCGGTGACCGGAGCGCGGTAATCCGCTTCATTCCAGCCCGGCAAAGAACTCGGCGATGTCTTCGGCGAGCAAATCGGGTTCCTCGGCCGCGGCGAAGTGCCCGCCACGAGAGAACACGGTCCAACGGTGGATCTCGTAGAGCCGCTCGTACCACGATCGGGGCACCTCGCCTTCCGGTACGAACTCATTGGCGAACACCGCCATCGCGGTCGGTACTAGGACGCGGTCATCCGGCCCGAGAGCCGTGCTGTGCCAGCGGTTGTCGTAGTAGTCGCGCATCGACGAGGTGATCGATCCGGTGGCCCACCAGATGGTCAGCATCGTCAGCAACGCGTCCCGGCCGAACCGGGCGTCGAGATCTCCGTCGCTGTCCGACCAGGAGCGCCACTTGTCCAGTACCCACGCCGCGAGACCAGCCGGCGAATCGTTGAGCCCGTAGCCCAGCGTCTGCGGCCGGGTGGACTGCACAGCGCTGTACCCACGTTCGGTCTCTTCCCAGCGCGTCACGTGCTCGACGTATGCCTGTTCCTCTGCCGACAGCGGCGGTGCGCCGGGCCCGAGGTAGGGCGACATTTCTGGCGTGCTGAGGTGGATTCCCACGATCCGGTCGGGCTGCGACAGCGCCATGTGGGAGGCGACCCCGGCCCCGAAGTCACCGCCGTGCGCCCCGTACCGCCGGTACCCCAGCCCCTGCAGCAGCTCGTGCCACAGGCCCGCGACGGACGCGCGGTCCACACCGGGCCGCTTCGGGCGTGACGAAAATGCGTATCCGGGAAGAGAAGGAACGACGAGATCGAAGCGGTCGCCGAGTCGCTCGACGAGGGGCAGCAGCTCCACGAACGTGCTCGGCCAGCCGTGGGTGAGGACCAGGGCCATTCGGTTGCCGACCCGGCGATGGTGGACGAAGTGCAGCCGCACCCCAGCCACCTCGGCGATGTGGTGCTCGAAGCGGTTGAGATCCCGTTCCCGCGAACGCCAGTTGAACCCGTCTGCCCAATACGCGAGCAGGTCGCGCAGGTAGTCCAGATCTGCACCCTGGCTCCACGGTTCGCCGGGTGCCGGGTCGGGCCATCGGGTGCGGCGGATCCGCTCGTGGAGATCATCGAGAACGGCGTCGGGGATCGCCACTTCGAACGGTTCGACGTGCACGCCACGCATGATACGAGCACCCCGCTCCGACGCTTCGGCGGCCAGCTTCGTCTGAAGGTCTCCCGGTCGCCGTGTTGCGTCCGTCGTAGATCCAGTGGCCGAGAGCGGCGATGCCGTGGGCGATCAGCGCCACCTGGACGACCACGCCCAGTGCGACGAGTGACGCGAACACACGGAGGTCCTCATGGGGTCTCCTTCCGGATGGCAGGGCGGCCGGGGTCCCGTTCGCACGTCGCGAGGACAGCTGCGCAGGTGAGCAGGATGAACGACCACGTGAACGCGGTCGCGCGGGGATATGCCGGTGTTCCGAGCGGTGCGAGGAAGACCCACGCCCGCAGCGGTTCGAGGGCGACCACGAGGACGACGAGTCCGAATGTCAACGCTCCCGCCATGTCCCCGGGCGCAAGTCGGCCAGTGTGGCGCAGCGCGGACGCGATCGCGATTCCGGCGGCGACGCTTCCGGCTGCCACTGGCACGAGTCTGTTCCCGGCAGTCACCGCGCCGATGTCGTCGAGCCAGAGCACGGCTGCGGAGCCTACGGCGAACGGCAGAAGGACGATTTGAAGTCGCCACGCCACGCGGGTACGGCGACCGGTCGGGGTGGCATCCTCGACCTCCGCGGAATGTTCATCGAGGGCGTACGCCGCTGCGGCGCCGCACACGCCGAGACCGAGCAGGGACAGGGGGACGACCAGGCCGCTGTGTCGCGCGGCGGCGGCGATCGCGAACAGTCCGAGGCGGTCATGCAGCCGCCGAGCAAGACCGGCCAGGGCGCGGCCCGCAGCACCGCCTTTCCCAGGGTGGCGCTCACGGCAGCGGCGACAACGGTGTCGTGGAGTCGACGACCACGGTTCCGGTGCTCGAACTGTCGTGGACGACGGGGTAGCCCGTGACGACTGCCATCGTCAACGCGATGACGGCCACGATGCCGACCCCGCTCGCCGTGCGCAGAACGGCCAGTCGTGTCTGCCCGTGGGCGCCGTGCAGGAGCGCGGCGCATGCGGCGAGGACGCTCAGCGCCAGCGTCCACACCGCGAACCACGCCGGCGACCCCGTCAGCGACCGCACCACCGTCGGCACCCACGAACTGCTGTCGCCATTGGTCTCGACCCAGGCGGTGTACGGCGTGAGCATGTGCAGGATTCGGGCCGGCCACGTGCTGGCGTCCAGGCTTTGCGAGGGGAGGTAGGCCGCGAGCATGCTCCAGACGATGAGCAGGACCGCGACGAGCAACGCTGCCCCCCCGGGAAACGCAGCCAGCGTCCGACAGCTACCCCCAGCAGCGGCGCCCCAAGGCATGCGATGACGGGCAGGACGATCAGGATGAGGGTTCGCTCACTGTCGGTGAACACGCCGTAGACGAAGTCGGGCCGAGGGTCGTGGAGGGCGAGGGCGACCTGGTAGAAGGCAACGACGACGAGTGCGGCCGCGGCGGGCACAAGACACGCCACGCACAGCGCGGCCGTCCGGATCACCTCGGATACCGGCGCCGCGTCCACGACCGGCTCGACGCGGCGCGTCGATGCCGTGAGGCGCGCGGCGACGACGAGCCCGAACACGCCGAGGAAGAATGCGGGCGCGACCTGGTGATCGAGCTCGACCGGGCCGTACTCTCCGGCGCTGGTGAGCAGCGCAAGAGCGAAGCCGGCTAGGAAGAGAGGGTGCCTGGCGAAGCGTTTGGTCTCGATCCAGGCGAGCGATCCCAGCACCGACCGGGTTGTCGAAATCGGACGGGCGGCCGTTGCCGCGCTCACTGCTCCACCTCCGGCTCCGGTTGAGGTCGGTGGCGCCGCGCAGCAGGAGGTAGGCATCCTCCAGCGTGGGCTCCACCAGGTCGGCTTCCGGCGGCGCGACGCCCAGGTTGCGATAGCGGCCAGTCGCGGTGCGCCAGGAGACCTGGGCGCGCGGGTCGGCGGCGTCGGCCAGCCAGACGCGTCCGTGCGCCTTGGCGACGAGCGCAGAGACCGTCCCGTGGAAGAGAACCGAGCCGTTGTCCAGGACGATTACGTGCTCGCAGAACGCGGCGATGTCCTCTGTCTGGTGGGTTGCTATGACCACCGGCGACGCGCGAACGCGCTCGGCGAGCACCTTGCGCAGCGACACCCGCTGCTCGGGGTCGAGCCCGGCCGTAGGCTCGTCGAGCACGAGCAGCTCTGGCGATCCCAGCAACGCCTGCGCCAGCCCGACTCGACGGCGCTGGCCTCCCGAGAGGGTGTGAATCCGCTTGGCAGCGCCGCCGGTGAGGCCGACGTCCTCGAGCACGCGACGCACCTCCGCGCGTCGGGCTGCGGTGTCCTCGATCTCCTTGAGGACCGCCATGTAGTCGATGAATCGGTACGCCGTGAAGCCGCGGGGAAACCCGAGCTCTTGCGGCAGGTAGCCGAGCCGGCGTCGGGATCTCGGTGCGCTCCTCCCCGTCGGACGGGTCGCGGCCGTAGATCCGCACGCTCCCGGCATCAGCCCCGAGAACGGTGGCGAGGATGCGCAGGAGCGTGGTCTTGCCTGCGCCGTTGGGCCCGAGTAGACCGATAACCCCGGGCGTCACGTCGATCTCGAGGCCGCTGAGTGCGGTGGCTCCCCGGAAGCTGCGCGATACCCCCCCGCAGCTGGATCGCTGGTGCCGTCATGAGTGTTCCCTTCTCGTTAGTGAACCGGGTCGGCCGAAGCGCCACCCGGCCGTCGGCGAGACCATGCCGACCGTCAAGATCAGGCCGCCGGCGATGATCAGCGCGACGTAGCCGAGGAGAGCGGGCGGCGCAAGGACGGTGAGGACGTCGCCGAGGTGCGCGGTCAAGGCGACGGTGCCGATCCATCCTGCGCCGACGGCACCAGCCGCGGCCGACGGGTCGACCCAGGCGCTCATGTCGAGCACCACAACGATGAACGCCAGCGAGGGCAGCACCCACAGGACGACGAGGCCGCTGCTCATCGGCAACAGGAGCCCGGCGACAACCGTGATCGGCATGGCCGTGAACAGCACCCCAATCGTGCGCAACAGGACGAGCCGGAGGATGTCGTAGGGTGCGGCGAGCGCGAGCTCATAGCTCGGGTCGGCTGAAGGGCCATAGGCAGCTGCCACGCCGGCGACCGGCACGAGAGGTGCAAGAGCGAGGAACACGGCCTCGCCTCCGTCGTGTCCGAGCAGCGAGGCGAGGGCGATGAAGCCCATGTCGATCCGCAGAATCCGACCCGCGTAGCGGTGCTCATGGACGTGGCGGACATGGATGCCGTCATGGCCGCGATGCAGACGGAGGGTGCGGCCGCGGCAATGGAGCACGACGGCGT
>JBKJIG010000127.1:0-28363 GCA_046598415.1 Gaiellales bacterium | reverse complement strand
TGGCGGACATGGATGCCGTCATGGCCGCGATGCAGACGGAGGGTGCGGCCGCGGCAATGGAGCACGACGGCGTTCTGGCCGACACCTTGGTGCTGCTCGTCGAGGCGTAGCTTCCGGGCACCAGTCAGAAGAGCCGACGCACGTGTTCGCTTTTGGATGCGTTGCCGGCGTGCGAACCGTCCGACCGACGCCGGTCGTTGTGAGAGCGCCTGATCCTCCGCGTAGCTCGACGCTCTTGCGCCGCCTCGAAATGTATTAGTCACCGCGAGTCGAAGCTCGGCGAGCTCCGCAACGATGGGCTGCCGACTGACGATGAGTTCGCCGCCGCCAAGGCGCGACTGCTCGGTTCACGCACCGGCGTCGGCCGTGCGGTCGTGAAGAGGTCGCCGACCCGGGGCGGCACGGGCGTGATCCGTCGCCGTCCCGAACACCTCGAGGAGCGGCCGGCGACCTGGACGATCGAGGCGCTGTCGAAAAACGCCCAGGCACGTGCCTGGGCGTTTCCTGAGAGTCGATCCAACCGGGTTCGTGAGACCGGGAGCCGGAGCTCCGGGCCTGACATTCCACCGCGATGGCTACGGGGTAGCGATCTTCTTGACGCCGAGTGCCGTCTTGTGTCCGGTCGGCTCGAGGCGACTGAAGTTGCACTGGAGCACCGACTTCGTGCTCTCAGGCTGCTGGCGCTTCGGCGTGAAGGGCGGCGTTGACCTCTGCGGCGGCTCGTTCGCCGGAGCGAACGGCTCCGTCCATGTAACCGTTCCAGACGTCGGCTGTCTCGGCGCCTGCGAAGTGGATGCGATCGACGGGCTGTCTCATCGCCGGCCCGTACTGCGTCCAGGCGTTCGGCGTCAGACGGCCGCCATAGCAGCCGCGCGACCACTCATCGGCTGCCCAGTCGTGCTCGACGTACTCGCGTGGCTGGGCCGCCCGCGGCCCGAAGAAGCTGGCGGCGTCCGCGAGCACCCGCGCCCGGCGTGCCTCGGGTGAGAGCACGGCGGCGCGCCGGCCGGCGTTCGCCTCGAGAAACGCCAGCAGCACCCCGCAGCGGAGGTCATCCGGGCTGTTGTCGAACATGATGCCGACCTCGTGGTCGAGGCTCACCACCATGCCGGTGAGGCCCTCGTCCCGCCAGAACGGCTCGTCGAACCGCATCTGGATCTTGATCACCCAGCCTGCCGGGCAGTTCTGGACGAGGTGGTCGCGGTGCGGGGGCAGCGCCGGCCGGTAGCGGATCCGGCCAGACAGCGTCGGCGGGACTGCCACGATCACCTGCCCGCATTGCACCTCGCCGCGGTCGTGCACGACCCGCACGCCGACATCGTTCTGCTCGATCGCCGTCACCGGGCAGCCGACGCGGACATCGTCCAGCCGAGCGGCCAGCAGGCTCGCCAAGACCTGCGACCCGCCTCGGACCCGGCTGTCCTGCGCGCCGCCGGCCGTCGAGACCAGCATGTCGATGAACCCGCCGGACTTGACGTAGAACAACCAGTGCAGCAGCGACGTCTCCGATGCCTCGGCGCTGATGATCGCGGTCACAAGCGTCCGCCAGAACTGGAGCCCGTCCGGCGTCGCACAGCGCTCGACCAGCCACGCATCGGCCGTGACCCGATCGAGCGCCGCGGCGTCGGGGGTCGCCCACGGCTGCTCGAGCACGACCTCGCCGGCGAGCTCCTCCATCTCGGCCTGGACGCGGCCGACGTCCTCGAGGACGTCACCGGTGAGCCCGAACGTGGCGTCGGCGAAACGCACCTGCCGTCCGTCGAGAGCGAGGATCCCGTCCCCCTCGTCGTAGGACGCGAACAGTGCGACGCCGAGCTCGTCCGCCAACGCCCGAACGCGGTGCTGGCTCGGGCCGATCCACTGCCCACCGAGCTCCACGATCGTGCCATCCCCGAACGTGTGGTTGAGCAGGCGTCCGCCAACACGGTCGCGCGCCTCGAGCACCATCACGGAACGGCCTGCGGCCCGAAGATCGCGGGCGGCGGTCAATCCCGCCAGGCCCGCCCCGATCACGACTACCTCGACCTGATCCACGTCTTCCCTTCCGCCCGAGTTGGCCCGAGTACGTCGTGCCCGCGGCACCGACCGGCTCCGCGCGAAACGACGTTGCGCGAAGTCTAAACCGCCGTGCCGTTCGCCTGGCAGGAGGTTGCCAATGTGCGACACGGCGGGGAGGTCGTCGACTCCGAGAGCGGCGTGCCGGAGGGAAGGGAATGCGCTTCCCGTTGCACGGTGAGTAACCTCAGTTCAACGTCAACCTGAACCGTGCGAGGTGTACCAAAACCATCACGTTCGGACTCGTAAGAGGCCCCAGCTATTAGAAGTCGCGTTGGGCTCGAACTCCATCGGAGGTTTTCGTCACAACGAGTTCGATAGTCAGCAGATCTGAGTTGCAGTTGAACCTGCGAGATGCAGCATGGCCAGTCGACTAAGGTCGTGCGATCGCCGCGGGAAGCGCGAGTGGCCCGGCCTGCGCCGCCTGTGACAAACCAGCCGGTCGCGGGGTGGCGACGGCAACGGTCAGCCGATCCCCTGAACGAGCTCGTCCGGTACCGCAGCGAGGCGAGGCGGCCATCGCAGCGGACCCGGTAGGCTGGCGGAGTGGCGAAGCGGTCGGTCTACGCTGTCGGGGTGATCGGTCTCGGCGTTCAGGGGCGCGCCGTTGCCACCGAGCTCGCGGGCTCCACGCGGCTCGAAATCGTCGCGGCCTTCGATCCAGTCGTAACCGGTGCGGCCGACCTGCCCCTCGTGGGCAGCGCTGTGGCGGTCTGCTCGCATCCGGCCGTCGATCTCGTCTACGTCGCCTCGCCGCCATCGCACCACGCGGAGGCCGTTCGGCTCGCGGCGTCCGCCGGGAAGGCGTTGCTGTGCGAGAAACCGCTTGCACCGGACGCCGCGACCGCAAACGCCGTCACGGATGTGGTTACTGCCGCGGGCATCGGCCACGGGGTGAACTTCTACTTCGCGACGGCGCCGGCAGGGCTCAAGCTGGTGTCGGCGATCCGTTCCGGGGTCCTCGGCGCCCTCCGCTCGGTCGCGATCGAGGCGCGCTTCTCGGCGTGGCCGCGTGCGTGGCAGGCCGCCGCTGGGAGCTGGCTCGTCTCGCCAACGGAAGGCGGCTTCACCCGCGAGGTGCTCTCGCACTTCCTCTTCCTCGCCGACCGGATCTGCGGCGCCGGCGAGGTCGTCCAGGCGGCCGTCCAGCGGGACGGGCGCGCGATCGAGCGATCCCTCCGGGCGCGTCTGACGTTTGCCGGCGTCCCCGTGACGATCGATGCCGCTGTCGAGGGCTCCGACGAGGATCGCAACCGCTTCGTCGTCACCGGCACCCGCGGCGTCGCCGCAATCGAGAACTGGGATCGCTACCTCGGCCCCGAACCGCGGAGCGCGGTCGACGTCCCGGGGCTCGTCCCGGCGCTTCTCGCGCTCCTCGACGGGGAGCCGACGCCGCTTCCCGGGTTCGATGCGGGCGCACGGGTCGTGACGCTCACCGAGCGGTTGCTCACCTGAGATCAACCAGAACCGTGCGACAGGTATTTCGGTTCGGTCGTCGTACGTGCGGCCGATCGCTGCGCCTTTACAGCTTGCGGGCGGCCATCGGCGGCGGCGGGCCGCTCATGTCCACCTGGTGCAGGTCGACGACGCTGCTGCCGAACCACTGGTCGAACTCGTGATCGGACTGCATGATGCTCGGCAGGAACCCGTCCGCACCGGGACCTTCGACGATGACCAGCGTCAGGTAGTTGCCGTCGGGCGTCGGCTGCAGGTACGCCCGATGCTCGGTCAACCCGTGCCGCGCGTTCATGTCGTCGAACGCTGCCTTGCGCGATCCCGTGAGCTCGCCGATCCAGCCTTCCCATGCGCTCAGCTTCGCCGCTGCGAGCGGCACTGCCATTGCGGGCATTTCGAGCCTCCTCGTCGTCCAGGTGTGCGGCGCGGATCGCGCTGCGCCCGCAAGCCTACGCCTGGCTCGCGCGCTCTGCAACGAACGCGAATTTCCGGACTCGTCCCGCTTCCAGCCAGTCACTCCAGAGCCGGTGCGAGACGAGCAGACCGTCCAGCGTCCGGCTTCCGATCTGCGCCGCGATGTCGGTCGCCTCCTCCGTGAACGCGTCGATCAGCGAGTCCGCAACCGCTCGGTGGGACTCGCTGCACTCCTCCTGCCAGGTGACCTCCAAGCCGACCCGCTCCACCGACGTGACCATCTCGTCCAGCGGCGTCAGCCAGACCGTGTCGCCGTCGGGCATCGCCTGGCGCTCGGCCTCTGCGAGCGGCAGGCCCTCCTCCAGCGTGAAGGCGAATCGCCCACGCGGCCCGAGCGCGCCGGCCACTGCCCGCAGCAGCGGCTCCTTGTCGGGAAAGGCCAGCATCGTCTCGAGCAGCAGCACCACGTCGAACGGCCCGGCTGGCAGCGGTGGAACCTGCGCGACCTCGAACCGGCAGGGCAGGTCGCCGGCGCGCTGGCGCGCGATCTCGACGGCCGCGGCGCTCGCATCCAGCCCCAGATAGGTGCAACCGAGGTCGCGCGTGATGCAGCGTCCCGGCCCCGCCACACCGCAGCACAGATCCAGCACGGAGATCCCTGGCCCGACTCCTGCCTGCACCGCCAGCGCGCGGATCTCGGAGGCGCGCATGAAGCTCTCCTGCCCGACGAACTCACCCGGCGCGTACGCCGCCACGCGGGCTCGCTGCAACGCCTGGTCGTAGGTGGCGCGCTCGTCCCGTCTCATCGGCGTTTCCGCGCCCCTTCCCGGCGAGCCCCGGAATGAACCAGACCCCGGCATTCACCGTACCCCGCCACAGTGATCTCTAAAGTACTACCCCTGCGCGCCCGTGCCGACGGCGCGGTGGTGCGAGCGGTTCAGACCGGTCCTGTGGTCGGGCTGGTCGCCCAGTTGCTGCTGCTCGCCGCGCTCGCGTCGACCGTCGGTCTCGGCTCCGCCGGCTGGGTGGTCGGCGTCGGCTGCGCCGTGATTACGAACGCCGTGCTGTCGCGCGGCATCTCGCATTTCGCCTACGAGTGGCTCGGCCCGGCCGTCTGGCTGACGCTGACCCGGGCCACGCTCGCCGTCGGCGTCGCGGCGCTGACCGCGGACTCCTTCCGGCAGTCCACGCCGGTCGCGCTGCTGGTGGTAGCCGGGGTCGTCGCGCTCGGCCTCGACCTGCTCGACGGATTCGTCGCGCGGCGCACCGGGACGACGTCGGCGCTCGGCGCGTGGTTCGACGGCGAGGTCGACGCGTTCCTGATCGCGGCCCTCAGCGTGTACGTCGCGCCCTCGGTCGGCTGGTGGGTGGTCGCGATCGGTGGGGCCCGCTACGGCTACCTCGTCGCCGAGTGGGCGCTGCCGTGGATGCGCCGGCCGCTGCCGCCGCGCTACTGGCGCAAGGTCGCAGCCGCGGTGCAGGGGATCACGCTGACGGCCGTGGCCGCCGACGTGCTGCCACCCGTGCTGAACCGGGCCGTCCTCGTCGGCGCGCTCGCCGTGCTGGCCGAGTCGTTCGGTCGCGACGTGCGGTGGCTGTGGCGTCGCCGACCCGCCACCCTTCCCGTCGTGGAGACCGTCGCAGACGCCGGCACCGACGACGCGCCCGTCCGGCGCGGCCCCGTGCGCACGGGTCTCACGGTGGTGCTCTCGATCCTCGCCGTCGTGGTGCTGTGGGTGGCCCTGCTCGCCCCGAACCGGACGGGCAGCCTCAGCCCGAGCACGTTCGCGCGCCTGCCGCTCGAGGTGATCGTCATCCTCGCGCTCGCCCTCATCCTGCCCACCCGCAGCCGCCGTGCGATGGCGTGGATCGTCGGGCCGGTGATCGGCGTGCTGCTGCTCGTGAAGCTGCTCGACATGGGGTTCTTCGCCGGCTTCGACCGGCCGTTCAACCCCGTCGACGACTGGAGCTACGCCGGCATCGGCATCGAGACCCTGCGCGAGTCGATCGGGCGCACGCGTGCCGACCTGGTGGTCGTCGCCATCGTGGTGCTCGTCATCGCCGTCCTCGTCCTGCCGACCATGGCGCTGCTGCGCCTCACCCGGATCGCGGCCGGCCACCGCCGGTGGTCGTTCCCGGTCCTCACCGCGCTCGCCGGCGTCTGGATGCTCTGCTGGGCGTTCGGCGCGCAGATCGTCGCCGGCGCACCCGTCGCCTCGACCAGTGCCACCGACCTGGCCTTCCACGAGGGACGCGTGGTGCGCGCGGGCCTGGCGAGCCAGTCGGCCTTCGCCACCGAGATCGGCAACGACCGCCTGCGCTTCACCCCCGGCGCCAAGCTGCTCACCGGCCTGCGCGGCAAGGACGTCCTGCTGGTGTTCGTCGAGAGCTACGGCAGGGTCGCCGTCCAGGGCTCTGCCTTCGCGCCCGAGGTCAACGCCGCGCTCGACCAGGGCACCGCGGGGCTGGGGGCCGCCGGCTTCTCCGCCCGCACCGGCTACCTCACCTCGTCGACGTTCGGCGGCCTCAGCTGGCTCGCGCACGCGACGCTGCAGTCGGGCGTCTGGGTCGACGGCCAGCGGCGCTACGACCAGCTCATCGCGAGCGACCGGTTCACGCTCAGCCAGGCATTCAAGCGTGCCGGCTGGCGCACCGTCAGCGACGTGCCGTCCAACAACCGGCCGTGGCCGGAGGGGGCGGCGTTCTACCACTACGACCAGCTCTACGATCGGCGGAACGTCGGCTACCGCGGCCCGGCCTACGGGTACGCCTCCATGCCCGACCAGTACGTCATGGACGCCCTGCGGCGCCTCGAGCTGTCCAAGACCGAGCGCCGGCCGATCTTCGCGGAGGTCGACCTGGTGTCGAGTCACACGCCGTGGACGAAGATCCCGCAGCTGATCGCCTGGGACGACGTCGGCGACGGCTCGGTCTTCACCAAGGCGCCGCTCGACCCGATCGGTGCGGACTGGAAGGATCACGACACGGTCAAGACGGCGTACGGCCGGTCGGTCGAGTACTCCATGAATGCCCTGGTGTCCTACGTGCAGCACTACGGCGACCCGAACCTCGTGCTCGTCGTCCTCGGCGACCACCAGCCCTCGACGATCGTCACCGGCCAGGGCGGCGTCAGCCACGACGTGCCGATCTCGATCATCGCCCACGACCCGGCGGTGCTCGATCAGATCTCCGGCTGGGGCTGGAAGGCCGGTCTGAAGCCCGACCCGAAGGCGCCGGTGTGGCCGATGAACGAGTTCCGCGACCGCTTCCTCAACGCCTTCGGCGCGACCAGGTAGCGAACGCTCAGCCCGCGGACAGCGGCAGCTCGAGCGTGTGCTCCCCGCGGCGTGCCTTCGTCGCGAGGTAGCGCGCGTTCGCGGCCGACAGGTGCACGCCCGTCGGCACCCGCTCGTCGACGGCGACGCCGAACCGGCTCAGCTGCCGGGCCTTGTCCGGGTTGTTGCTGAGCAGGGCGACGCGCGCCACGCCGAGCGCGTGCAGCATCTGCGCGGCGACCAGGTAGCTGCGCTCGTCCGCGCCGTGGCCCAGCGCGAGATTCGCCTCGTAGGTGTCCAGGCCCGTGTCCTGCAGCGCGTAGGCGTCGAGCTTGGCGTACAGGCCGATGCCGCGACCCTCCTGCCGCAGGTACAGCAGGTAGCCACCCGAGTCGCCGATGCGCTCGACGGCCTCGCGCAGCTGCGGCCCGCAGTCGCACCGCTCGCTGCCGAAGACGTCGCCGGTGAGGCACTCGCTGTGCGGCCGGATCAGCGGCACGCCCTCGCCGGAGGTGACCGCGGCGGCCCGGTCGCCCAGCCCGAAGGCGAGGTGCTCCTGGCCGTCGACCAGCCCGTCGAAGGTGTACACCCGGGCGGCCGTGGCGTACCCGTCGGCGAACCGCAGGGGCAGGGACACCTGTGTGCGGATCGTCGTCTTGGGCAGGGGCAGCGGCATGGGTCTCCTCGGTCAGTCGGTCCGGAACCGCGACGACAGCGCGTAGCGCAGCAGCACCACATCGCCGATCTGGCGGACCTCGGCGAGCGTCGCCCGCCGGTCGGGGTTCCAGGGGAAGCGGCCGTCGCTGACGAACCGCGGGGCCCGGGCATCACCGACGAAGAAGGGCGCGACGACGAGCTGCAGCTCGTCGACGAGGTTGTCGGTCAGAAACTGGGTGTGCACCTTGCCGCCGCCCTCGACCATCAGCCGCTCCACGCCGCGGTCGCCGAGGTCCTCGCTGACCCGCCGCATCTCGACCGGCCGGCCGCCGTCGATGACGGTCGCCACCGGGCCGAGCCGCGATCGCGCGTCGGCAACGCGTGAGCTGGGGCAGTAGACGAGCTTCTCGGCGTCGCCGGCGGTGAAGAAGTTGCCGCCCGCGTCGAGCTCGACCCGCTCGGTCACGGTCACCTTCATCGGCGACGGTGCGAGGCCGCGCGCCGTCCGCTCGTCGCGGCGGGTTTGCGAGCGCACCAGCAGTCGCGGGTTGTCGTTGCGGACGGTGGTGGCGCCGACCATGATCGCGTCGCACGACGCGCGCACCGCGTCGACGCGGTCGAAGTCGGCGTCGTTGGACAGCGCCAGGCGCCGCGGCACCGCGCTGCCCAGGTAGCCGTCGATCGACATGCCGCAGCTGAGCAGGGTGTACGGGCGCTCAGACATGCGCCACCCCCTCCGCTCGCACGACATCGGCGCTGCGCCCCGCAAGCGTCGGCCCCGACCGCCCGGGCAGCGGCGACCGGTGCAGCCAGGCCACCATCAGCACCACGGCGCCCGGCAGGCTGGCGACGAACACCATCACGCCGAAGACGACGGCGGTGGCGACGCCCTGTGCGGCACCGAGCCCGACCGCACTGAACGCCCACGCCGCGACGCCCTCGCGCGGGCCCCAGCCGGCGATGTTTGGCAGCGCCATGGCCATCAGCACCAGCAGCGCCAGCGGCAGCATCCGGGACAGCGGCGCGGTGGTGCCGGCCGTCCGCGCGGCGATCACGAAGGTGGCGGCGAAGCCGGCGACGGCCAGCGCCGAGGCGATCGCGATGCCGACCCAGGCCCGCCGGGCGACCAGCCCGTCGCGGATGTCTCCGGCCACCGCGCCACGGAGCCGCGCCCATCGCGAACGGTCGTGACCCGGGCGAGCCCGCGCGACGAGCCCGACGGCCACCAGCGCCAGAACGAGCCCGACCGCGACGAGCGGCATGGCCGACCGCATCGGCGAGGGCAGCGCGAGCAGCACGGCGACGGTGAGGACGGCCTGCACGACCTGCCCGGCGGTGCGTTCCCACGCGACCCCCCGCAGCCCGCGGCCGACATCGCTCACGTCGCGGCCGTGGCTGACCCCGCGGTGGACGTCGCCCACGACGCCGCCGGGCAGCGTGACGTTGAGGAACATCGAGCGGTAGTACGCGGCCACCGCAACCGGCAGGGGCAGGTCGGCGCCGAGCCCGCGGGCCACGACCTGCCATCGCCAGGCGCAGCACACGGTGGTCAGCAACCCGAGTCCGACGGCGGCCGCCAGCGCCGTGCCGTCGACCGCGTGGATGCCGTCGACGAATGGCCCCGAGCCGACCCGCCAGAGCAGGACCGCGAACGTCGCGCCGACGCCCACGAGGCGGGCCGAGGCCCACGCTGTCCGGTTCATGCTGATGCCTGCTCTCGTCGAGGTGCTGCCATGGGTTTCCGACGCTTGAACGGGGTACGCGCGAGTCGCAGCCGTGGTTCACCGTCCGGAACGGCGCTCATCCGGGCAGGACCAGCAGGTCGGCGTGGCCAACGGTGACGGCGAGCCGCCCGGCGGCGGTCTGCGCTTGCCGGCGGTCGGCGTACGCGCCCGATTCGGCAACCAGCCCGGACTCCTGCTCGCACGCGGCCCCGAGCCACCCGGCGAACCACTCCGTCGCGAGCGGCGCCTCGAGAGCGCCCAGGCGCCAGGGGCTGGGCCGGACAAGCACGTCGGCGCCCTCACCGCCGAACGCCTCGACGGCGGCGATGACGGCATCGGGACCGAGCAGCCGGCCGCGCTCCGTCGCGCGGCGCTGGTGGTCGTCGAACGCGTCGGCCACGCGGGCGTCGAGTGGCTCCGCCGGGGTCAGGTCGACGCGGCCGACGACCGACAGGGTGAGCAGCGCTGGACACCCCGCGGCGGTGCAGCTGGCAACCAGCCGGGCCAGCTCCGCCGCGGTCAGCAGGTCGAGCAGGGCCGAGGCGGTGATGAGGGTCGCATCGGCGAGGGCATCCGGCGGCAGCCGGGTGATGTCGGATAGCCGGGTCTCGACGGTGACCGCCGATCCGTCGGCCGCCGGTCGGGGCGGCCGGGCCGCCGCGACCTCGAGCAGCCCGGCGTCCCGGTCGTGCACGATCCAGCGCTGCGGCCCGGTCAGCAGCGGCGCGAGCCAGCGGCCCATCGACCCGGTGCCGCCGCCGAGGTCGTGGATCAGCCGGCGGCCGGTCGCCGGGAGGTGGCGCGCGAGGCGTTCGACCAGCTCGGGGGCGCGGGCGGCGGCGTCGGCGGGCTCGCGGAGGGTCAGCCACTGCCCGCTGATGCGGTCGTCGCCGGGCGTCATCGCGCGGCCCGCTGCAGCACGTCGGCGACGATCGACGTCGTGGTCGACCAGCCGGCAAGCGAGGCACGTCGCTCGCGGGCGGCCCGGCGCAGCCGGGCGCGCAGGTCGGCGTCGCCGAGCCAGGAGCGCAGCGCGGCGGCGAGCTCGGCCGGGTCGCCGGGCGGCACGAGCAGTCCCGGCCGGGTTCCGTCGGCGCCGTGGCCGAGCGCCTCCGGCACGCCGCCGACCGCGGTCGCGACGACCGGCAGCCCGCGGGCCAGAGCCTCGGTGACGACCATGCCGTACGGCTCCGCCCGCGACGCCAGCACCAGCAGGTCGGCGGCGGCGTAGCTGCGATCGAGGTCGGCGCCGGTGCGCGGTCCGACGAGCTGCACCCGGTCGCCCAGCCCACCATCGCGAATCCTGCGGCGGAGCTCGTCCACGAAGGCCGGGTCGCGGTCCAGGCTGCCCACGCACACGCAGCGCCAGGGCAGATCGATCGTCGTCGCGAGCGCACCGACCAGCAGATCGTGCCCCTTGCGGGCGATCACGGCTGCGACGCAGAGCAGCTCGCCCGCCGCGGCGGCGCCGGGCGCGAGCTCGGCGGCGTCGACGCCGGGCTCGGCGACGTGCACCCGGTCGGCCGGCAGCGGGTAGAGCTCGAGCAGCCGGCGCCGCGTCCACTCGCTGGTGGTCACGACGACGGCGGCCGCGTCCATCAGCACCTCGCGTTCCCGGGCCTCGGCGTCGTCGGCCGCGTCATCCGCCCAGTGGTCGCCGAACAGCATGTGCACCAGCACGACCAGCCGCAACCGGCTCGCCTGCGGCACCAGCACCTCGGGGGCGGCCGAGGCGACCAGCCCGTCGAGCAGCACCACGGCGCCGTCGGGAATCCGCTCGACGACGCCGGCGAGTGCCGCGCACGACCCTGCGTCCGGTCGCGGCCAGCTACCGGCGACCGCGTGCTCGTGCACCGACCAGCCGATCGACGCCAGGCCGCGGCAGACGTGGCGGTCGTAGGCGTTGCCGCCGCTTGGCCGGGCCGGGTCGTCGCTGCCGGCGGGGAGGACGACGTGCACTGCCGTCACAGATCGCGCTCGTAGCTCGCCCATGCGATGTGCGACTCGTGCAGCGTCACGACCAGCCGTTCGACCCCGCGGGCGGCCTCGCCCAGGGCGCCCGCGTGCACGCGCTCCGCGAGCCGGTCGGCGACAACCTTGGAGAGCGCCTCGGTGGACGTGTTGATGCCCTCGAAGGCGGCCTCGTCGTCCAGGTTGCGGTAGCTGAGGTCGGCCAGCACGGAATGCAGCTCCTCCGACGCCCGGCCGATGTCGACCACGATGTTGTCGGCGTCGAGCTCGCTCCGCCGAAACGTTGCGTCGACGACGTACGTCGCGCCGTGGAGGCGCTGGGCGGGCCCGAACACCTCGCCGCGGAAGCTGTGGGCGATCATCATGTGATCGCGGACGGTCACGCTGAACACGAGCTACCCCTCGCCGTAGGTGATGGTGTGACACAGCGCCGGCAGCGTCCCCGCGGACAGCCGCGCCATCACGTCGGGCAGCTCGCCGAAGCGGGACTCCCCGGTGACGAGCGCATCGAAGGCGGGGTCGCGCAGCAGGTCGAGAGCAAGGGCGACCCGGTCGGCCGTGGTGCGGCTGCCGCTGCGGGCGGGGGAGACGGTGCCGACCTGGCTGGCCCGGATGCCGAGGCGACGCGAGTGAAACGCCCCGCCGAGCGTCAGCCGCACCTCGGTGTCGCCGTACCAGCTGAGGTCGAGGACCGTGCCCGCGGGCGCGAGCAGGTCGAGCGACCGCTGCAGCCCGGCGGACGTGGCGCTGGTATGCACGACGAGGTCGCGGCCGTCGGCGGCATCGTCCGGCAGCGCGAAGCCGACGCCGATGGCGGCCGCGACACCGGCCCGGCCGGCGTCGACGTCGACGAGCGTGACCTCGATCGCCGGGAACCGGCTCAGCAGACGCGCGACGCAGCAGCCGACCATGCCGGCGCCGATGACCGTGATCCGGTCGCCGAGCAGCGGGGCGGCGTCCCACAGGGCGTTGACGGCGGTCTCGACGGTGCCAGCGAGCACGGCCCGGGCGGCCGGCACGTCGTCGGGCACGACGGTCACCGAGCCGGCCGGCACCACGTAGGCGGTCTGGTGCGGGTACAGGCAGAAGACCGTCCGGCCGCGCAGTTGCGCCGGGCCCGCCTCGACGACGCCGACGTTGAGGTAGCCGTACTTGACCGGCCCCGGGAAGTCCCCCTCCTGGAACGGCGCGCGCATCGCGGTGTACTGGCTCGGCGGAACACCACCGCGGAACACCAGCGTCTCGGTGCCGCGACTGACGCCGGTGTGCAGGGTGCGCACCACCACGTCGTCGCTCCCCGGCTCGGGCAGCGCGACGGGCCGGATCTCGCCGTGGCCGGGCTCGCGGAGCCAGAACGCGAGCGCCTCGTCCCGAATTTCCTGCATGGCTCACGATACGACGAGTGGCGTCCCGGTGCGTCTCCTCCCCGCCGAGACCGCCTCCCGACGTTTGACTCGCACGGGATCGGGGGTAGTCCCCGAACATGGATCACGACACCGGCCTGCAGCTCGTCCACGACGTCCAGCGGATCGGCCACGTGCCGCCGACGTCGATTCGGGTCGTGCACAGCGGCAGCGTCACGATCGTCACGCTGACCGGCGACCACGACCTCTGCACGGCGCCCGCCCTGCGGGCCTCGCTCGATCGGGAGCTGGGTGAGTGTCGCCCGTGCGTGATCGACCTCCGCGGGGCGACCCTGGTCGACTCGGCGATCCTCAGCGTGTTCCACGAAGCGTTCCGGCTCAGCCGCGATCTCGGCCTCGAGATGCCGGTCGTTCTGAACGGCAACCGCGGCTCCAGTGTCCGCCGCCTGATGCGGGCGACGATGGTCACCCTCCGCCCCATCGATGACCTCGACGAGGCCGTCGAGCTGGCGGCGCGCAGCATCACGCCCGCTCTCCCCGCCTGAGCAACGTCCGCGCAATTTGTCTGACCAAGGTCAGACATTCTTTCGTGCCCAAACCCGCACGGACCATCACGCAGCGCGCGACCCGCGCGCCTTCCGTGTGAGAAACGTTCTGGGGTCTGACCCCAGAAACGGCATTTTCGGGGTCAGACCCCCGTATCGAATGCCACTTGCGGGACGTGTGAGAACCGGCGATGCGGGGACTACAGGCTCACAGGAGGTGCAGTCTGTCCAGTACCCATCTTCACACCCGCGATCTGCCCGCCGAACCGACGGAGATCGCCCAGTTCCTGCACGATGCGATCGGTCTCGAGGACGAGGAGATCGCCACCATCACCGGTGTCCAGCCCGAGACCGCGCACCGCTGGCTGACGACCGAGCAGACGCCGCGCGCCGGTGAGACGCTGGAGGCCGTGGTCGGTGTCATCCGCCTGCTCGGCGAGCCGCTGACGTCCGGCCGCGTGCGCGACTTCCTGCGCGCGCCCTCGACGGGACTGCAGCACCGCAGCCCCATCGTCGCGCTCGGCGAGGGACACATCAACCTGGTCGCATCCGCCGCGGCCGCCGCCGCCTCCGCGTCGCGGGCCGGCGGACGCTAGTCCCGCGCCCGGCTCGGCCCCGATAGGCTGTGGCGCCTGATGGCGACCTGGCAGCTTCCGTTCGCTCGTCCGCATCGCATCGTCGGGCGTGCCGGCGACTACCTGTTCGTCGGTGGCGCCGGCGACTTCGACGGCGAGGGCCGCATTCGGCGGTCGGGTGACCTCGAGGGGCAGATCGCCGGCGCGATCGGCAACATCGCCGCGGCGCTCGACTCCGAGGGCTGCTCGCTTGCCGACGTGATCCGTCTGAAGGCCTTCTATCTCGACGACGGCGAGGTCGACGAGTGGTCCGTGCTGGCCGCCATCAGCAACGCCGCCGGGGGCGATCCGCCGCCCGCGATCACGGCGAACCCCGTGCCGCTGCAGCCCTGGCCCGGGCAGCTGGTGCAGATCCAGGCGATCGCGAACAGGGGGTGGCGCGAGCACCCGCACACGCGCGCCGTGCTGGACGACGTGCCGGCCGAGCACCGCTCGCGCTTCGCGCACCCGCAGCTGACCGCCGGACTGCGTGCCGGCGAGTTCCTCGCCGTCCCCGGCCGGACGGCTCCGGGCATCGTCGACGACGCGCCCGCCGACCCCGTCGGCCAGACCGACATCGTGATGGACCGGATGGGCCGCGTCCTCGCCGAGCTCGGCGCGGGCTTTCAGGACGCCATCAAGATGGAGGGCTACTACTTCGGCTCGACGTACGACGAGTGGGCGCCGCTGGCCGAGGCCCGCGCCCGTCGCTTCCAGGAGCCCGGGCCCGTCGCGACCGTCGTGCCCTGCCACGTGCTGCGGCCCGAGGGCGCCCGCACGAAGGTCGAGGTGCTCGGTCTGCGCGACCACTGGAACGGCTTCGACAAGTACATCCCGCGCGAGGACCGCTGGCCCAGGCAGGTCTGGGACTGGCCGATCCCGCTGCCCTACCGCCAGGGCATCCGCATGCGCGAGATGATCTGGACGGGCGGTCAGGTGCCGTACGAGCCCGACGCCAACCGCGGCCGGGCGGTGTTCGCCGGCGAGCTGCTGCCACAGACCCTCTTCACGATGCGGATCGTGGAGGACATCCTCCGCGCCTTCGACGCGACCATGCCGGATCTGGCTCTGCTCGTCTGCTACTTCACGTCGGACGGCAGCGAGGACTCGGTGCGCGCGTTCGCCGAGCTGGTCACCGCCTGCAGCGGCGGTGTGCTGCCGCCGATCACGCTCGTGCCGCAGCCGGGTATGCACGACGAGGAGATGCGGGTCGAGATCTGGGGCGTGGCGAAGGGCTGAGTCGAGCTACGGCGCCGGGTACAGGTCCGGCCGCCAGTCGTCGAGCAGCGGATACGTGCGTGCGTCGGAGCGGTCCCGCAGCCCGTCGACGAGGCCCAGATCGACGTCGGCGATGGACAGCTCCTCGTCGTTGCCGAGCAGCAGGACCGTCTCGCCCAGCGGATCGACCACGCGGCTCGCGCCGCGGAAGTGGAACGGCCCGACCGTGCCGCACTGGTTCACGCACACCAGGTACGCCACGTTCTCGACCGCGCGCGCTGCCGCGACCCGGTCGAGCACGAAGCTCCGCGCCACCTCCCACGCCATCGGCACCAGCAGCACGCGCGCGCCCTGCAGCGCCAGCATGCGCGTCGGCTCGGGGAACGCGAGGTCGTAGCAGCAGGCCAGGCCCAGGCCGTCTCCCGCGGTGACGAACGTGGAGCCGGGCGCGAAGACCTCGCGCTCCTTCACGTCCATGTGCGTCTTGTCGTAGACGGCGCGGCTGCCGTCGCCCGCAACGTGCACGACCGTGTTCGCGAGCCCGTGCGGACGCCGCGCCGGTGCGCCGTAGACGACCGCGACGCCCGCCGCCGCGGCGGCCGCGGTCAGCGTCGCCTCGGCCCGCTCGACCGCGTCCAGCAGCACGTCGTCGTACGCGCCGGGATCGAGCAGGTAGCCGCTCACGCACAGCTCCGGGTAGCAGACGAGATCGGCCGATCCCGCGACGGCCTCGTCCAGGAACGCGAGCATGCGGGCGAGGTTCGCGGCGACCTCGCCGAGGCCCGGGCCGAACTGCGCGAGCGCGATGCGCAGCGGCGTCATCAGCGCAACGGCACGGCGATCGGCCGGATCGGCGAGCCGGTTGCACCGCGCAGCTTGAGCGGCAGGGCGACGATCGCGAACTCGTGCACGCCCTCGGCCGCAACCACCTCGAGGTCGAGCACCTCGATGATCTGGGCGCCTGCCGTCGCGAACATGTAGCAGTGCACCGGCACGAAGCTCTCAGGCTCCTCGTGCGGCGCCACGTCGAGGCTGACCGCGTCGGTGCCGATGCACATCGCGCCGACGTCCTCGCACAGGAACCGCGCACCGGCGAGACCCAGCCCGGGGTTGTCGGGGATGTACGTCTCGGGGTCGGGCCACTTCGTCATCCGCCCGGTTCGCAGCATCACCACGTCCTTCGGGCGCAGCTCGGTGCCCTGCTCCTTCGCGGCCGACTTCATGTCGGCCTCGGTGATGACGTGGCCGTCCGGCAGGCAGTCGACGCCGTGCAGGCCGGCGATGTCGAGCACGACGCCGCGGGCGATCAGCGGCGGGTACTTCTCGACGCCGCCCTTCTGCCAGACCCGGCTGCCGAGGTCCTTGTCCGCCGTCCAGCCGTTCCAGAACATGCCGAAGTAGCCCAGGTGGTTGAGCGTGTCGATGTGCGTCCCGGTGTGGATGTACATGTGGATCGAGTCGCCGCAGTAGCTGTATTTCTCGTGCACGTGCTCGCCGGCGCCGGAGAGGTTGTCGACGACGGAGCCCTGTGGCGTGTGCGTCATCCAGATCTCGTACTTCGGATCCTGCGCCGCCGTCCACGACGGCATGCCGAAGAAGTATTCGATGCCGAGATCGAACACGGCCGAGCCGTCGAGCCCCTCGAGGATCGCCTTCTGCGACGCGGCGGTGATCCAGTTCAGGCGCCCGATCTCGTCCTCGGGGCCCCACGGGCTGCGCGACACCTGCACGCCGTCGCGGTCGAGCAGGGCGTCGTACGTCAGGCGCTCGCTCTCCGGTCCGCCCTCCGGGTTGACGCTCTCGCGATCCGGGCTCATGTCGCCTCCTTCGTCCGTCCGGCTGGACTATCCCAGAGATCGCGATGGCGGTCGAGGCGTCTGTGGGCTGATGCAGCTAGGTGGGGCGCCTCCGGCGGCGCCCCACCTCGCGCGCGTCAGGCGAGAGGCTCCTCTCCGGCTCAGGCGATGACGCCGGGGTCGGGGTCGGGGGCGACGATCACGGTGTCGGCGACGGCGATGATCTCGTCGATCGGCAGGTCGGCGCGCTCGGCGTGCGAGCGGATCGCCTCGGGGCTCGAGGCCTGGTAGATGCAGACCGTGCCGACGGTGCCGTCGCGCTCGCCCAGCACGTAGCTGCGGATCCAGCGGATGTCCGCCGGCATGCGCTCGCCCTCGGCGGCCGAGCGGGCAGCCGCCTCCTGCAGGTCGCCCGGGGTGCGCCAGCCGTTGCGGCGCAGGATCGCGTAGGTCTCCACGGCGTCTCCTTCGATCGGTGTCGTTCGACCGTAGAGCGGGCCGGTGACCACCGGATCTGCAAAACCACCGGGGTTGGCGGGGCGGCCTACCGGGGTTCGACGAGGCCGAGCCGGAGCGCGGCGGCGACCGCCTCGCCCCGCGACTGGGCGTCGAGCTTGCGCAGGATCGCCGACACGTGGTAGTCGACGGTGCGCGGCGACACGAAGAGGCGCTCGGCCACCTGGGCGTTCGTCAGCCCGTCCGCGACGAGGTCGAGCACCGACCCCTCGCGGATCGTCAGCAGCGCCACGTTCCTGCTCGTCGAAGGCCGCGGACCGCGCGCGACGCCCCTGACCCCGCGCTCGCGCAACCGCCGGGCGGCGATCTTCACCGCGCCCCCTGCGCCCAGCTCGCGCAGCCGGCCGTGTCCGTCCGCGATCGCCGTCACGTCCTCCGCCAGGCAGAGCGCGAGGGCGGCCTCGTACGGGGCGTCGAGGCGGTCCCAGGCCGCCGCCGCCTCCACGTGCCGACCTGCGAGTTCGAGCGCCACGGGCTCCGGCAGCGGCCGGCCGGCCGGCACGTCGATGCCCGCTCGATGCCGCCAGAGCGCGAGCTCTGCGAGTCGCCACGGCGTCTCTCCGTCGGCGGCCATCGCCACCGCGCCGTCGGTGGTCGGCCCGATGTCGGCGATGCGGCCGTCGAGCCATGCGACCTCCGCCTCGACGCCCGCGACCTCGGCGGCCCAGCCGGGATCGGGCCACATCGCCGCCGCGTCGGAAAGCGCGCCGGGCGGCGCGGGGTCGCCGCGGCGGGCGCGCACGAGGGCGAGGGTGACGAGTGCCTCCGCGCGCGGAGCGGGCGAATCGCGCTCGTCGTCGAGGAGCGTCGCCGCCGTCTCCGTGGCCGCGGCCCAGCGGCCGTGGTTGAGCTCCGCCCGCATGCGCGACGACAGGATCGAGAGCCGCCACAGGCCGAGGTCGTGACCGTCCACGTAGGCGAGTCCGTCGGCGATCCAGCGCTCCGCCGCCCGCCGGTCGCGCCAGGTGACGGCCGCCACGGCGAGGTTGTTCAGCGCACGCGGAAGCTGCGTCCGGTGGTCGCCGTCGCGGGCGAGGCCGAGGGCGGTCTCCAGCCGTCCCGTCGCCGCCGGGCCGTCGCGGAGGCCCTGCGCGGTGCCGATCGTGATCGCCGCGTCGACGGCCACGTCCGCAGCGCCTGACGCGGTGGCGGCCGTGACCGCGCGCTCGCCGGCGTCGATGGCGTCGCCCAGCCGGTCGAGCACGAGGTACAGGTGCGCGAGGGCGGCCAGCGCGTCGGCCGTCGCTCGCCGCGGCGCGTCGCCCAGCAGCTCGACGGCGCTCTCGGCCGCGGTCCGGGCCTCGTCGACCAGGCCGCGGCAGGTCAGGCAGGGCACGAGGAGACCGATCGCCTGCACCTCGCGGCCCACGTCGCCCGTCTCGCGGTGGAGCGCGATCGCGGCGTTCAGGTCGGCGATCGCTGCAACCTGCTCGTCTGCCGCGTAGTGGGCGGCCGCCCGGCGTTCGAGGAGGTCGGCGCGGTCGGCTGCAGAGCCGTCGTCCGTGTACTGCAGGGCGCGGCCGTACTGGGCGGCGGCCTGGCGGTGCGCGCCCACGTCGGCGGCGCGGGCGCCCGCGACGGTGGCATAGCGGATGGCAGCCGGCGTGTCGCCCGCGAGCTCGGCGTGGTGCGCGAGCCGGGCCGGGTCGATCTCGCCGGGTGCCGACTCGAGGACGCCGAGGATCAGCCGGTGGATGTCGGCTCGCCGGGGGGTGATCAGGTCCCCCGCGACCGCCTCGCGGGCGATCTCGTGCCGGTAGGAGAACGCACCTTGGCGGTCGACGATCATGCCCGCCGCGAGCCCGGCGGCCAGCGCCTCGCCGTCGTCGCCGCAGATGGCTTCGAGCAGCCAGGCCTCGACCGGCTGAGGCGAGCAGGCGATCACGTCGAGCGCGTCACGGTCGTGGGCGCCGAGCCTCGAGAGCCGCGCGATGACGGCGTCGCGGACGGTCGAGGGCAGCGCGCCGGCGCCGGCCTCGAGCACCTCGGTGACGTAGAACGGGTTGCCGGCGGTCCGGCGGTGCAGCTCGTCGGGGTCGATGTCGTGGCCCTCCGCGAGCAGGCGCACGGCGGTCGCCGTCAGCGGCTCGACGCCGACCCGCGAGACGCCGCCGGCGCCGACCAGGTCGCCGAGCGCCACCCGCAGCGGTTCGCCGGGCGCGCCGCCGTCGTCGCGGTGCGTCACCACCGCGAGCAGCGGCATCGTCGTGATCCGCCGGCCGAGGAGGCGCAGCACGTCGAGCGTGGCCTCGTCGGCCCAGTGCGCGTCCTCGATGACGAGGACCGAGGGCTCGTCCGCGAGGTCGCCGCGCAGGGCGCCGAACACGTCGTGCGCGTTGCACGGGCGCGCCAGGATCGCTCGCAGCGAGGGGCCGCAGCTGTCCGCCACGTCGACGAACGGCGCGAGTGGTACCGGGGTCGAGAGCGGGTCGCAGGCGCCCCACCGCACGGGCCGGTCGACGCCGCCGGCGAAGGCGTGCACGACCGCCGTCTTGCCGACGCCGCTCTCGCCGGCGACGAATACCAGTCGCCCCTTCCCGGCCACGGCGGAGGCGTACACGGCGGCGAGCGTGTCCAGCACTCCGGCACGCTCGAGCAGTTGCCGTCGTTCGACGAGGGCCACGCCACCATGATGCCGCTACCGCTGCCGGCGCGCAACGGCGCCGCCCGCCGGCTTCTCAGCCGAACGGCGACAGACGGCCGATCCGGACGGCGCCCGACGCGATGTCGGTGCCGCCGGTGCGCACGACGGCTCGAATGCGGACGCGACGCACGGCCCGCAGCGTCACGCGCGCGTGTCCCGCCCGGTCCAGCTTGCGACGGGCGACCGTCTTCCAGCGGAACAGCTCGGGCACGTAGCGCTGGAACGACACGACGCCCGCGGTGCCGCCCTTCGGGGCGACGCCGGCGCGCAGCGTGTAGGTGGCGCCGCGCCGCTTGACGGTCAGCAGCCCGACGCGCAGATCGATTGGTTTGACCGCCACCGGCTCGGAGGTCGCCGTGCCCGCCCGGACGCGGAACGTCGCCGGGGCCGTCAGCCTGACCGTGAACGCGAACGCGCCGCCGGCGGTCGGCGCCGCGCTGCCCACCGGCGTCCACGCGGCACCGTCGGCGCGCTCGAGCGTCACCGACGCGATGCCCGTGCCGGCCCTGCCGGTGAGCGTCGTCGCGGCGCCCCTGGCCGGCTGCCCGGCCGGGCCCTGCAGCAGCAGCGCCACCACGTCGACCCGGCCGCGCATGAACGCGTGGATGCGGCAGAAGTACGGGAACGTGCCGGCCGTCGAAAACGTCGCGGTGGCGTCGCCCTGGGGTAGGATCGAGCCGGTGTCGAACGAGCCGTCGTCGGCGGTTGCGGTGTGCGTGCGGGCGTCGTGGTTCATCCACAGCACCGAGTCACCGGTCAGCACTCGGACCGTCGCGGGCGTGAACACGGTGCCCGGCATCATCACCTCGGTGGTCGCGGCCGAGGCGGCCGGCGGGCCGGCCGCGAGCACGGCGAGCAACGGCACGACGACGCGGAGGCGCACGTCAGCGGCCCACCAGGTACAGGCCCATCATCCCGGACATCATGTGGCCCTCGACGTGGCAGTGGTAGAACCACGCACCCGGCGAGCGCTCGGTCCACGACACCGTGAAGCTCTCGGCCGGGCCGAGCGACCGCACGTCCTCCGGCACGCCGTTGTGCAGCCAGCGATGGCCGTGGACGTGGAAGGTGTGGAAGTCGTCGCCCAGCGTCATCACGTTCCAGCGCACGCGGTCGCCGACCTTCGCGCGGAACACCGGCGTGTTGCCGAGAAAGGCGTGGCCGTTGATGGCCATGAACCCACGCATCGCGGTCAGGACCACGGTGAACTCGCGGTCGGGCTTCCTCTCTTTCTTGCCGAGGATCGAGAGCATCCCGTAGAGCCCGCCGGCGATCGACTCGTCCATCGAGGTCGAGTGGTCGTGGTACGGCCAGGCGCCGGCCGAGTCGCGGCCGGCCCGCAGCCGGTACGTGAACGTCTGCCCGGGCCGCACGTCGGCACCGCGGCCGGAGATGCCGGGGATGTACGAGCCGTCGGACGAGAACGGGTACGTGACGCCGTGGAAGTGCATCGAGTGGGCGTGCTTGAACCGGAAGTCGAGGTTCTTGAAGTGGACGAAAATGCGGTCGCCGACGCGCGCCCGGATCAGCGGACCCGGCATCGACGCGCCCGCCTTGAGGTGCTTCCAGTTACGGTCGTAGAGGCGGTAGACGACGGTCCAGTCGCGCGTCGCCGATTTCGGGTAGGTGGTGCCCGTCATCGGGTCGGTGCCGCTTGGAACCACGTCCCACTGCACGGGCACCGCCGCCACCCAGACGTGCCGGGTGGCGGCGGTGGCGTGCGGTGCGAGCACGCCGAGCGCGGCGATGGCGGGTAGGGCGATTCGCCCTACCCGGCGCAGCGCGCGGCCCGTCATAGGCGGACGTTCACCGTCCCGCTCACGGAGCGACGGGGTGGACGTTGATCGTCCCGATCATGTTGAAGTGGATCTGGCACATGTAGGTGAAGGTGCCCGGCGTCGTGAACTTGATCTTCGTCTGCGAGGGGATCCCGGGGATCGCCGAGTTCTTCAGCACCACGGGCGAGGCGAGATAGCCGTTGCCGTGCGACGCCGCGCCGGTGAACGTGCGGACGCCCGCGCCATCGGGCGGGTCGCTGCCGTAGAAGAGGTTCGGGTTGATCTGGTTGGGATCGGCCGGCCCGTTCGGGAACAGGTCGATCAGCGACAGGTGCGGAATCTGGTAGTTGATGTCGCCGATGCCGATGTTGTGCGGCTCGTTGACGGAGCCGCTGCGGAACGTCACGGTCGTCCCGACCTTGACGCTGAGCGCCGACGGGTAGAACGCGAACAGTGAGGTGCGCTTCGATCCAGCACCGACCGTCACGACGGCGTCGGCCGGATCGAGGTCGGCCCGCGACTTGTTCGAGTCGATCGTGAGGGCGGCGTGGACGTCCTTCGCCACATCGACCCTGGCGCGCCTCGCGGCCTTCGAGACCGAGGTCACCTTCTTGTGCTTCGAGAGGACCTGGATCTTGGCGGTCATGCCCGGATGCAGAAGGCAGACGAGCTTGTAGGTGCCCGTCTTGTTGAACTTCAGCGTGTAGCCCTTCGGCGACGCGAACAGCACGCCCGACGAGTACGTCGCCGTCTTCGAGTTGACGGTCGTCGAGCCGATCGGGGCGAGCGTGCCGCCGTTGTAGACGAACTTCGGCTTGCCGGCCCAGTAGAAGGGCGTCGGCGTCGGTGTCGACTCGTCGTTAACGGCCGCATACGTGCTGCCGGCCGGACCCGGCTGGATGAATTCCAGGGCGGCGCGGGGCGTCGAGCCGAGGATCGTCGCGGTGTGGAACCCGCCGGAGAAGTTGACCTTGTCGCCCTTGTGAATCTTCAGCGTCGCGTGGCTGCCGGGATAGAACGCGGACGCGTCGTACAGCCCGGCGCTGAAGCTCACCGGCATGCGCGCCGTCTGCGGCGCACCGGCCGACACCTTGTACGTGGCGGCCACGGCCGACCCGGGCAGCATCAGCGCAGCCCCGACCACCGCGAGACTCGCTCGTGAAACTCGCATGCTCCTCGTACCTCCTGATTGATGGGGCCGGACCTTGGCCGCCGTGGGGGGCGCGGCACGACTCTGGGCGTAGGCGATTCTGTCATCCCCGCCTCGATGTGCCAATAGGCCGAATGGCGCATTGCGAAGGTGTCATCCGGCACCGGGAAATGCTCGGTGCGGCCGGAGCCGGGCGGGCTGGGGCCAGCAGGTGTGTTGAGGTACGGCCAGCCGTACCTCAACCGGCGCCGAGGATGAACAGCGCGCGACGGATCTCGATCTCGACGTCCTCGCCGGACGACCCGAACACCGGCGACACCGGGTTCGTCACGAGGTCCTCCACGACCGCCACGCCGCGGGGCTCGACGGGCGCGGTCGACTCCAGCACCTCGGCCAGGTGCAGCAGGCACCGGCACGTCTCCGGCTCGAAGTGGAGGATGATCGGCGGCGCTGCGAGCCGGCCCTGCCGCGGGTAGCGGCGGGCGTCCTCGGCGATCTTCCGCAGCGTCCGGGCGAGCGTCTCGCGGTGGCGCTGCGAGGTGAGTCGCGCCCGCACGCTGCCCGGCGCGGCGTCGACCTCGAGGTCGCCGTCGGCGATCTCCTTGACGGTCTTCGCCCGGCGCATGTCCACGGCGAACTTGATGGCGATCGAGAACAGCAGCCAGGCGGCGAGCGCCAGCAGGACCGAGGCGCCGGCGTCGGAGCCGACCTCGATCGCGAGGGTGGCGCCGGCCGCACACGCGACGAGTGCACCCGCGATACCGAGCGAGCCATCGGGGAGGCCGTCCGGACGGTTGCGGAGCACGGGGCCACGGTCGCACACCGGGCGCGCGCCGGTCAATGACTCCGGCAGCCGCAGCTCCCGCGCCCGCTCGCGATACGCCCTGCGGCAGCGTCGGCCGACGCACGGGACACGCGCGGAAGGCGCGCGGATCGCGCGACCGGTACCGGACCGAGCGCGAGTTGGGATCGAAGGTGTGTGGTTGGACGCACGAAAATTGTCTGACTAACGTCAGGTAATCGCCCGGAGTCGGTAGGCTCACGAGATGGGGCGAACATGAGGATCCTCTTCACGACGCGGCCGCTCACCGGCCACGTCGAGCCGCTGCGGCCCCTCGCCGCGGCGGCCCGGCGCCGCGACCACGAGGTGGCGTTCGCGACTGGCGAGCCCGTGCTGTCGCAGCTGCGACAGCACGGGTTGCAGACCTTCCAGGCGGGCCGTGGCTACGAGACCCGGGCAGAGTTCGACCCCCGCGCTCAGGAGGTCGCGACGCTCGATCCGGAGGAGCGCCGGGTGGTGTTCTTCGCCGAGCTGTTCGTCGGCATCGAGCTGGAGCCGCGGCTCGACGACCTGATCCGCGTGATCGCGGAGTGGCAGCCCGACGTCGTGGTGCAGGAGGCCGGTGAGCTGGCCGGGCCGATCGCGGCCACGCTCGCCGGCATTCCGTACGTCACGGTCGGGTTCGGTGCGCCGCTGCCGGTCGCGGTCCTCGAACGCGGCGCGTCCACGGCCGCGCCGCACTGGCGGGCGCGCGGGCTCGAGGCGCCGCCGCACGGCGGACTCCACCGGCACCTCTACGTCGACCCGTTCCCGCCGTCGCTGCAGCGTGCGGAGATCACCGCCATCGAGCGGCAGCCGACCCGTCTGACACCGCTCGTCGCGACCACCGCCGACGACGTGCCGGCGTGGCTGACGGGCTTACCGCGGCAGCCCACGGCCTACGTCAGCTTCGGCACCGTCTGGAACCGGAGGCTCGATCTCTTCCAGGTCGTGATCGGTGCAGCCGGCGACCTTGGCGTGAACCTGATCATCACCGTCGGTGCGAACGGCGACCCGACCGCGCTCGGCCCGCAGCCGCCCCACGTGCAGGTGCACCGGTTCATCCCGCAGGCGCAGATCCTTCCCTCCTGCGACGCGATCGTCTGCCATTGCGGCAGCGGCACGATGCTCGGCGCCATCGCCCACGGGTTACCGCAGCTCGTGCTGCCGCAGGGCGCCGACCAGTTCGAGAACGCCGCGCTCCTGACCACGGCCGGCGCGGCCCGCGCGCTGCTGCCCGGCGCGGTCGACCCGGCGTCGGTCCGCCGCGAGCTCCGGGCCGTGCTCGACGACGACGCGTTGCGCGCGGGCGCCCGGCGGTTGCGCGACGAGCTGGATGCGATGCCATCACCGGAGGCGGCGATCGAGCGGATCGAGGCGCTGGTCGGCTAGCGCACCGCGCCGCGGCGGCGCTCGAGATGGGCGCGCTCGGCCGCGTTCGTGGCCAGCCCGATCGCGGCGTCGTAGGCCGCGACCGCGTCGGCGCCGCGACCGGCCCGGACGAGCAGGTCGGCAAGGGCCGCGTGGTAGAGGTGGTACTCGTCCAGATCGAGATCCCGGATCGCGTCCAGGCCCGCCTCGGCGCCGTCCACCTCGGCCACGGCGACGGCCCGGTTGAGTCGCACGACCGGTGTCGGGGCGAAGCCCAGCAGCTGGTCGTAGAGCGCCACGATCTGGCGCCAGTCGGTAGCGGAGGCGGTGGGGGCGTCGGCGTGCACGGCATTGATCGCGGCCTGGATCTGGTACGGGCCGGGCTGGTTGCGGCGCAGGCAGGCGCGCACCAGCGCGTGGCCCTCGTCGATCAGCGCGCGATCCCAGAGCGCGCGATCCTGGTCCGGCAGCAGCACCAGCGAGCCGTCCGCGGTCGTCCGCGCCCGCCGGCGCGACCCGGTCAGCAGCAGCAGGGCCAGCAGCCCGCGCGCCTCGGCCTCGTCCGGCATCAGTTCGACCAGCAGCCGCGACAACCGGATCGCCTCCGCGCCCAGGTCGTCGCGGGTCAGAACATCGCCGGTCGAGGCGGTGTAGCCCTCGTTGAAGATCAGGTACACGACCGACAGCACGGGGCGGAGCCGGTCGGTTAGTTCGGCGTCGGCGGGGACCCGGTACGGGATGTTCGCGGCCCGGATCTTGTGCTTGGCGCGGACGAGGCGCTGGGCCATCGTCGCCTCGGACACGAGGAACGCCCGCGCGATCTCGGGTGTCTGGAGCCCTCCCAGCAGGCGCAGCGTGAGCGCGACCTGCGCGATCGGCGCGAGCGCCGGGTGGCAGCACGTGAAGATCAGGCGCAACCGGTCATCGCTCATCGGGTCGACCTCGATTTCCTCGTCGCTCGGCTCGAACCGGGCGGCCTGCACGTACCGGTCGTAGCGCGCCGACTCGCGCCGGAACCGGTCGATGGCCCGGTGGCGCGCGGTCGTCAAGATCCAGCCGCCGGGGTTGGGTGGCACGCCCATCTCGGGCCAGCTCCCGGCGGCCACCAGGAACGCCTCCTGGACGGCCTCTTCGGCGATGTCGATATCGCCGAAGAGGCGGATCAGGGTCGCCACCGCGCGGCCGGACTCCTCGCGGAAGACCCGCTCGACCGTGCCGGCAGCCGCGTCGGTCATGGAAGCTACGCCGGCTCGTCCTGGAACGGCCGCACCTCGACCGGGGCCTGGCAGGCGACGGTGGCCTTGGCTGCCCACGCCAGCGCGGCGTCCAGGTCGGCGGCCTCGATGATCCAGAAGCCGCCGAGCTGCTCCTTGGTCTCGGCGAACGGGCCGTCGGTGGTGGTGACGTCGCCGTTCTCGACCCGCACGACGGTCGCCGTGTCGGCGGGATGCAGGCCGCCGGCGAACACCCACGCGCCGGCCTTGCGGATCTCGTCGTTGACCGCGTCGACGTCGGCGTACAACTTGGCCATCACGTCGTCGGCCGGCATCGGCTCGCCTTTGACCATGTACACGGACAGCAGGTACTGCGTCATCGGAGGTCTCCTTGTCTCGGAGAGCGGCACCGTACCGCCCTCTCACCCCGTCTACGAACGAGGAACCCGCCGAATCGACAACGGCCGAAAGTGCTGTTCGATTGCCGCGAGCCTGGCTCAGGCAGCCAGATCGCGACGCTGCATCCCCCCCGCCGGCGCCGTCTCAACTGCGACGTCCGTTTCACGGCGAGCCGTCGCGGAGATTGACAGCCATGACGGTGTTTGATTCGCAGGGACACGCAAGCCTGGCGCGCGACTTTCTCATCTCCCGCGACCGCGGCGACTACGATGCCGCGGTCGCGCTGTTGACCGATGACGCGGTATGGCACAGCCCGATCTACGGCCCGCGTCGCGGACGCGGTGCGATCCGCGAGATGCTGGTTGCCGCGAAGCGCGACACCGACTGCTTCAGCTCGGAGGTCGAGGAGGTGGACGTGCGGGGCGACCGGGCCGTCGCGGCGATCGTCAACCACGCGCTGCGCGACGACCGGGAGCTCGAGTCGCGGCAGTGCCTGGGCTTCCGGTTCCGCGACGGCCTGATCGCCGAGATCTCGATCGACGTCGACGACCCGGCGGCCGTGGAGCGCTTCTGGGCGTCGTGAACCCGGCCGTCCCGCCGGTATCATCGAGACGGTGGAGGTGCGAAACGCCATCACCGATGAGGCGGCCCTGCGGGCCGTTATCGGCGGCGACCCGCAGCCGGTCGTGGTCTCGAAGAACGCCGACCATCTGAACGACCTGACGCGCCAGTTCGTCGAGCGGGCGCCGTTCGTCTGCCTCGCCACCTCCGCGCCCGACGGCAGCTGCGACGTGAGCCCGCGTGGCGATCCGGCCGGGTTTGTGCGCATCCTCGACGAGCGCACGCTGCTGCTGCCCGAGCGGCCCGGCAACCGCATCGCCGACTCGCTGCGCAACATCCTCGTCAACCCGCACGTCGGGCTGCTGTTCGTGATCCCCAGCGTCGGCGACTCGTTCCGCGTCAACGGCCGCGCGACGCTGACCGACGACGCCGAGCTGCTGGCCGGCTCCGAGGTGGGCGGCAAGGTGCCGAAGCTCGGCATCCTGATCGAGGTCGAGGAGGCCTGCACGCAGTGCTCGAAGGCGTTCATCCGCTCCGAACTGTGGAACCCGGAGCACCACATCGACCGGGGCGAGTTGCCGAGCGCCGGCGCGATCCTGCGGTCGCTGCGCGACGACGACTTCGACGCCGACACGTACGACGCCGAGCGCGCCGCGCGGTACGCGCGCGGCGAGGGGCTGTACTAGCTCGTCACCAGCCGGTTGCGAGCACGCGGTCGAGCGTGTCGGCGAAGTAGTCGGCCGACGCCTCCGTGAGGCAGAGCGGCGGCTTGATCTTCAGCACGTTCATGCCATCGGACGTCGGCTGGACGATCACGCCCAG
>JBKJIG010000097.1:0-4067 GCA_046598415.1 Gaiellales bacterium | reverse complement strand
GTACCGGCGGCCCACTCCTCGGGCCCGCACTGGGCCACCAGCCGCGCCCCCAATCGGTCGGCGTGCTTCTGCTGCCCCTTGGCGCTGCGCTGCGCGAGGTCGGCCTCGCAGCGCACGCCGGCGAGCCGCAGCTCGTCCAGCAGCGCGTGGACGCGCGGTCGGGCCTCGGCGGCGGTCACCTGGGCGAACAGCGCCGGCGCGCTCGCTGCCACCAGCGCCTCCGCCTTCCCCTGATCCTGCAGCGCCAGCACGATGCGGTCGATGCCGGCCGCGAACCCGATGCCGGGCGTCGGCGCGCCGCCGAGGATCTCCGCGAAGCCGTCGTAGCGGCCGCCGCCGGAGACGGTGGACTGGGCGCCCAGCGGCGGCCACTTGATCTCCCACGCCGTGTGCGTGTAGTAGTCGAGCCCGCGCACGAGGGTCGGCTCGACGCGGTACGCGATGCCGCGCGCGTCGAGGAAGGCGCGCACGACGGCGAAGTGCGCGGCGGCCGCGGGCGACAGCCGGTCGGTGATCTTGGGCGCGGCCGCGAGGATGGCGCGCGAGCCCTCGTCCTTGGTGTCGAAGGCGCGCAGCGGGTTGACGTCGCGCAGCCGCAGCACGTCGGCCGACAGCTCGTCCGCGTGCGCGTCGATGAACGCACACAGCTCCGCGACGTACACGCGGCGCGCGGCGGGCGTGTCGATGGAGTTGATCTCGAGCTCGAGGCCGTCCATGCCGATCGCCTTCAGCCAGCGCATCTCGAGCGCGATGATCTCGGCGTCGACTGCGGGGTCGGCCGAGCCGATCGCCTCGACGTCGAACTGCACGAATTCCCGCAGCCGGCCGCGCTGCATGCGGTTGTAGCGGTACGCATTGCCACTCGAGAAGATGCGCACCGGCTGCGGCAGCGTCGCCATGCCGTGCTGCAGGTAGGCGCGGACGAGGCCGGCGGTCAGCTCGGGCCGCAGCGAGATCGCACGATCGCCGCGGTCGGTGAAGGAATACATCTCCTTCGTGACGACGTCGGACCCCTCGCCGCTGGTGCGGACGAACAGGCCGGTGTCCTCGATCAGCGGCACGGTCATCTCGCGGTAGCCGGCGGCGCCGAAGATCTCCTCCGCCCGCTCGATCACCGCGCGGCGGATGGCCATCCGGTCCGGCAGCCAGTCCTGGGTGCCGGGCGGCGACTGGTGCGTCGTCATCCGGCTACCCGCCGGCGGACGCCGTCGAGGAACGGGTTCGACTGCAGCTCGTCGGCGAGGGTGGTCGGGCCGGAATGGCCGGACAGCACCGGCGCGTCGCGGGGGCATTTCTCGTACAGCCGTACGATCGAGTCCTCGAGCACCGCGAACGATCCGCCGGCGAAATCGGTGCGGCCGACCGACCCGCGAAAGATCACGTCGCCGACGAACAGCGCGACCTGACCGGACTCCGGATCGGACACCTCAAACACCAGCCCGGCGGGCGAATGACCCGGCGCGAGATGGGTTTGAATGGTCAATTCAGCCAATGAGAATCTCTCATCGCCCTGGAGCTTCACGTCGGCTTCATATGACTCCAGAGGTCCGAACCCGGGGGCATCCTCTTTTTCCAGGTTCTCGAGCATATGGCTCTCGCCAGAACTGATGTAGACTGGGCAACCGTGGCCCTGAGCAATCGGGGCGACTGCACCAACGTGATCGTAGTGCGCGTGCGTGATCAGGATTGCCACGCAGCTCACTCCGGCCTCGGACAGTGCAGCCGTGATCGTCGCGGGCTCCGCGCCCGGATCGATCACCAACGCCTCCTCGGCGCCAGAACGACTCACGAAGTAGCAGAAGGTCCCGTAGGGCCCGAGCGAGAGTGCAGTGACGTGCAGGGGGATCGCTGAACTCCAAGGTTCGATCGCAAGATTTTTCGAGGCAGTGCCTCGCGGGGAACGCAAGTCTAGCCACCGTCCGGCGTGGTCCAGCCCGGTCGGGGCTCGAAGGGGGTAGTTCAGGTCGATGATGGTGGAACAGCCGAGCGAGCTGCATGACATTCCAGAGGTCCAGCGGCTGCTCGAAACCGGAGTAGAGCGCGGTTCGCTGACGCTCACGGAGATCGCCGAGGCGCTTCTCGAGTTCGAGTTCGACGTCCAGCAGATGGAGGACGTCTACCGGCTCTTCGAAGCCGAGGGCGTCGATGTCGTCGAGGAGCCGAAGGCCCCGACGGGGCCGACCGCCGAACAGCGGCGGATGGCGTACGAAGGCACGACCGACTCGCTGCAGCTCTTCCTGCACGAGGTCGGGCGCTACCCGCTGCTGACGAAGGCGGACGAGATCCGGCTGGCCAAGCGCGTCGAGCGGGGCGACCTGAATGCGAAGCGCAACATGGTCGAGTCGAACCTCCGGCTGGTGGTGTCGATCGCGAAGAACTACCGGGGCCAGGGCCTCGGCTTCCTCGACCTGATCCAGGAGGGCATCCTCGGGTTGATCCGCGCGGTCGAGAAGTTTGACTGGCGCCGCGACCTGAAGTTCTCCACGTACGCGACGTGGTGGATCCGCCAGGCCGTCGCCCGCGCGCTGGCCGACAAGAGCCGGACGATCCGACTGCCCGTGCACGTCGTCGAGCGCCTGCAGAAGATCAACCGCGCCGAGCGCACGCTGATGCTGAAGCTGGGCCGCGAGCCGTCGAACGAGGAGATCGCCAAGGAGGCGAAGCTCCCGCTCTACCAGGTGCTCGACGTCCGCAAGGCCGCGCGGTCGCCGATCTCCCTCGAGGAGCCCGTCGGCGACGACGGCGAGTCGTCGTTCTCCGACTTCCTGGCAGACGCCGAGGCGATCGATCCCATGGATGCCGTCGCCGACCAGCTGCGCCACGAGGCGCTCCAGATGGGCCTCTCCGCCCTGCCGGAGCGCTACCGCCGCGTGCTCGAGCTGCGCTACGGACTCGACGGGCAGGACCCCCGCACGCTGGATGAGATCGGACGCGAGTTCGGCCTCACGCGCGAGCGGATCCGCCAGATCGAGGTCGAGGCCCTTCGTGAGCTCGCGGCGATCCGCGAGATCCAGGGCCTGCGCACCGTCGTCGCGCAGTAGCTCCACCGCACATCCAAGACGCACGTCGCCTTCGCCGGCCCTGGCCATTGGTCCAGGGCCCGCGAAGTCGTTCTTGACACGAACAGGCGTTCGAGTACAATCGAACACATGTTCGACGTGTACCTCCGGCGCCGCATCGCCTTCCTCGCCGTCTTCGGCATGCTCCTCTTCGGCGGACTGAAGTTCGCCACCCCCTCCAGCGGAGCAGGACCTTCGGTGAGCTACACGGTGCAACGGGGTGACACGCTGTGGAGCATCGCTTCGACCGGGAGCGCAGGCGACCCGCGTTCCGGCGTCGCCGCGATCCGAGAGGTGAACGACCTCGCAACCGACACCATCCGGCCCGGCGAGGTGCTGCTTCTGCCGTAGTCCCAGGGCTACGGTCGAACAACGCTGAGTCACCCGAATGCCGATGAATCCAGGAACCCCCGACCAACCCCACCCCGGTCGAGCCACGCCTGTTTCGGCTAGTTCGTGTGACCTGCGCGTGACCCCGGCCGGGTCAGCCCTCCGCACCGAGGGCTGATCCGGTCGGCAGGTCCGCTGCCATCAAGGGCGTCCGCGAATGGGTGAACGTGCAGGTCGAGGGCCGCGTTCGTCGACCGTCCCGGTCCCAACCGTCGCCGAGCCATCCGGACCATTCGCTCCAACTCCATGTGAACCAGGCGTGGGACGGATGCGAACGACGGGTCCCTGCCGAGTACCTCGGCGGGTCGAGGAGCGCGCGACGCGCGACTCCTTCGAAAGGAGCTAGGGATGGCAGAACTGCAAACCCCAGGGGTCGGCCCGTTCCAGACGGGCGACACGCGGGGAACGTTCTTGCGGAAGGCGGCGGCCGTGAGCGGCGCGGCGCTGATCGGCGGAGGTCTGCTGGCGGCGCGGCCGGAAGCGGCGTTCGCCGGACACACCGACTCGGTGGCGGACGTGGACGTCCTCAACTTCGCGCTGACGCTGGAGTACCTGGAGGCGACGTTCTACACCGAGGCGCTCGGCGGCCCCGGCACCACCGGTGTGCCGGCGACGTCG
>JBKJIG010000114.1:0-29443 GCA_046598415.1 Gaiellales bacterium | reverse complement strand
TCCGCTGCTCGTCCGTCGTCATCTGGTACGTCAGCAGGTACGGCTTCGAGAGGCAATCGCTCTCGAGCGGCCCCTCCAGCCCGCTGTCACCACCGCCGAGCAGGGCGATGGCGCGCGAGAGCTTCAGCACCTCCGTCTGCGTCTTGAGCGGCCCCTCGCTACGGGCGGCGCACTTCTTGATCTCGTTCAGGCCGGCCTTCTTCAAGGCGTTCGCCACCTCGGTCAGGATCGACACGGGCGACTCGATGCCGAGCAGCGCGGCCTGGCGCTCGATGCTCAGCGCGAGCGAGATGAAGGGACTGAGATCCTCGGCCGCTGCGCCGGCCGCGACGGCCGCCTTCATCGCTGGGATCACGGTGCTCGCCTCGAACCGCAGTAGCGCCTCGCTGGCGGAGATGAGCTGGTTGCGGTCCGTCGTGCTGTACGAGGCGGCGATCTCGTCGGCGCGCTTACGCAGCGACTCGGCCGAACACGCGACGGCGAGCCGCGACGGCAGCGACTTGGCGGCCGTCGGCGCGCCCAGACCGTAGCCGCCGAGCAACGAGGCGTCGAGCGTCAGCCCCTTGCCGGGCAGCAGCGGCGCGCGGACGATCGACTCGTCCTCGCCGCCGAACGCGAACCCGGCCAGCTTCCGCGAGCCCAGCACCGCCGGCGGCTTGAAGGTGATGGTCGCGCCCAGCGCCAGCAGTCCCTCGGGCTGGACGATCACCGACAGCAGGGGCGCCAGCCCGCGCGGCCCTGGCGCGACGATCGGGACCGGGACGATGCGGATCGACGTCGCGTTGGAGAACGCCCTGGCCGGCACGTTCAGCGTGACGGATCCGCCGAGGGCGCCGGGCGCGGTGATCGTTCCCCCGGCGGCGCCGATGACCTTCGTGACGCCGAGCGCATCGAGCGCCGTGATCTTGGGCACCACCGCCGGCAGCACACCGCGCACCTTCACCTTCGACTTCGTCACGGCGCAGTCGTTCTTCTTGTTGGACTGGGCCTGCTTGCCCGCCGTCACACAGGCGACGAGCCAGTAGGAGCCCGGCTTGACCTTGGCGCCGACCAGCAGGGCGACCTGGAGCCTGCGGCTCTTGCGCGCCTTGAGCGCGGGAAGCGTCGCGCCGCCGACAATCGCGTCGCGGGCGTCCCTCCTCCTGTCCCTCGAGAGGACGACCGTGACGACGAGGCGGGCGGCCTTGACTCCGCTGCCGTTGCGGACGGCGAACCCGGCAACCCCGCCGCCGAGCACGGTCAGCGTCGTCTTCGGCGCCTTCAGCGTGGTCGCGCGTACATCGGTCTTCGCCGCGAACGCCGGCAAGGCGGTGACCACCAGACCCGCGATGGCGACGGCCAGCGCAGCGCAACCGCGCGCAACCATCCCGCGTACCGCCTCCATGTAGATCTCCCGTCGCCGAGTCCTTTGTGGCTTAAGTTCTACACGTTTCGAGTGTCACCGTGCTGACGCGCACCGCGCAATCTCCGGCGACGGCGTCACTCGACGACCCCGGATGGCGACAACATCGAGGCCGTCATCCGCGATCGGTAGGCAGCCCGCTACCGTGCTCGAACCCTTGCAAGCGACCGAACCTCTCTCGATCCTCCAGGACGTTTTCGGCTACACCGCCTTCCAGGGCGCCCAGGCCGAGATCATCGACCACGTCATCGACGGCGGCGACGCGCTCGTGCTGATGCCGACCGGCGGCGGCAAGAGCCTCTGCTACCAGGTGCCAGCCATCGCGCGGCACCGCGCTGGTCAGGGCGTCGCGATCGTCGTCAGCCCGCTGATCGCGCTCATGCACGACCAGGTCGGCGCGCTCGAGGAGGCGGGCGAGCACGCCGCGTTCCTCAACTCGTCGCTGGCGCCCGACGCCGCGCGGCACGTGGAGGGGGAGCTCTCCAGCGGCCGGCTGGTGCTGCTCTACGCGGCGCCCGAGCGCATCACGATGCCGCGCTTCCTGGCCGGCCTCGACTCGCTCCACGCGCAGGGCCTGCTGAGCCTGTTCGCCATCGACGAGGCGCACTGCGTGAGCCAGTGGGGCCACGACTTCCGCGAGGACTACCTCAACCTGAACGTGCTGCACGAACGGTATCCCGGCGTGCCGCGCATCGCGCTCACGGCCACGGCCGACGACCTCACGCGCGCCGACATCATCACGCGGCTGCAGCTCGAGACGGCCCGCGTGTTCATCGCGTCGTTCGACCGCCCGAACATCCGCTACCGCATCGTCGAGAAGGACAACGCGCGCACGCAGCTGCTGCGGTTCATCCGCGACGAGCACGCGGGCGATGCCGGCATCGTCTACACGCAGTCGCGCAAGCGGGTCGACGAGACGGCCGCGTGGCTGCAGGGCGAGGGCATCAGCACGCTGCCGTACCACGCGGGCCTCGACGGCTCCGTGCGGCGACGTCACCAGGACCGGTTCCTGGCCGAGGAGGGTGTCGTGATGGTGGCGACGATCGCGTTCGGGATGGGCATCGACAAGCCCGACGTGCGATTCGTCGCGCACCTCGACCTGCCGAAGAACATCGAGAGCTACTACCAGGAGACGGGCCGCGCCGGCCGTGACGGCCTGCCCGCCGATGCGTGGATGACGTACGGGCTCGCCGACGTCGTCAACCAGCGACGGATGATCGACGACAGCCCCGCCGCGCCCGAGTTCAAGCGCGGTCAGATCCAGAAGCTCGAGGCGCTCCTGAGCCTCGCCGAGGCGTACGACTGCCGGCGCGTGCGGCTCCTCGGCTACTTCGGCGAGGAGAGCGGGCCGTGCGGCAACTGCGACAACTGCCTCGAGCCGCCTGCCACCTGGGACGCGACGGTGCCGGCGCAGAAGGCGCTCAGCTGCATCTACCGGTTCGGGCAAAGCGGCGGGCACTTCGGGGCCGGCCACCTGATCGACGTGCTGCGCGGCAAGCTGACCGAGAAGGCGATGTCGAACCGTCACCAGGAGCTGAGCACGTATGGCATCGGTGCCGACGTGTCCGAGCGCGAGTGGCGTGCCGTGCTGCGGCAACTGATCGCGCTCGGCCACATGCGCACGGACGGCGAGTACAGCACGCTCGAGCTCACGCCCACGTCGCGCGACGTCCTGCGGGGCGAGATCCCGGTGACGATCCGCGTCTCGAAGGGGCCCGTGAAGCCGCCTCGCGGTGCCAGGAAGGCGGGTCCGCCGATCCCGCTCGACCCGGGCGGCGTGACGCGGTTCGACGCCCTGAAGGCGTGGCGGTCCGACGTGGCGCGCGAGAAGGCGTTGCCGGCGTACGTCGTCTTCCACGACGCGACGCTGGCCGCGATGGCCGCGGCGGAGCCGACGACGCTGGCCGGCCTCGGCCAGATCAGCGGCGTCGGCGCGAAGAAGCTCGAGTCGTACGGCGCGGACATCCTGCGCGTCCTCGCAGAGGCCTGACGCCAGGCGCCTCTAGCGTGCTCCGAGTGGCGCCCGCCACGCGGAGCGTGGCGTCACGCGCGCGCTTCGCGTCATGTCGTGCGACCCGTCCCTCTCCCGCGCGAAAACGTTCTGGGGTCAGACCCCAGGAACCGTGTTTTTGGGGTCAGACCCCGCGCATCGAAGGCGCACGAAAGCGCCGGAAGCGTGTTGCCCCCGTCAGCCCTCATAGCGGAACGGCACGTTGCGCAGGCCCACCATCCAGTAGGCGGCGCTCGGGGCGCCCAGCCGGCTCGCCACGTCCTCGACCGCGATAGCCTCGTCGCCGTCCTCGCCGATCACCGTCACCGTGTCGCCCACCGCGGCGCCCGCCACGTCCGTGACGTCGACCACCGTGTACTCGGCCGACACCGACAGCACCGGGCACCGATGCCCACCCACCAGCACCTCCGCCGACTCGCCGCCCCGCGCCGACCGGTAGCCGTTGTCCATGCCGAGCAGGATCACGCCGACCGTCCGGGCCTCGGTTTCGCCACCCGGCGCCGACCTGAGCAGGTCGTCTCCGACCTCGTAGCGGCCGACGTGGATCAGCCGCGCGCGCAGCCCGCGCAGCGCCTTGCGGAAGCCGAGCGTCTCGGCCCGCTCGCCGCTGACCGGGCACAGGCCGAACATCAGGTGGCCCGGCGCGATCGTGTTCAGCGCGTCGGGAAAGCCGCCGGTCAGGACCGAGCTGGCCGAGGCCTGCGCGTAGTCGACGCGGATGCCGTGCTCCGTCTCGATCTCCTCCACCAGCCGCGCGAAGCCGGTCAGCGCCCGCTGCGACCACGCGGCGCCCATACACTCGTCGAACGGGATGTGGGTGTAGAGACCCTCCAGCCGGAGCTGCGGATGGGACCGCACCTCCCGCACCAGCGCCGGTGCCTCGGCCGGCCGCACGCCCAGACGCCCGAGGCCGCAGTCGACCTTCACGTGCACGTCGACCAGGTCGTCGCGCCCGTCGGCTGCGGCCGCCACAGCGCGCACGCCCTCAGCCGAGTAGATCGTCGGCGTCAGCCCGTGCTCGAGCAGCACGCCGGCGCCCGCGGGCAACTGCGAGCCGTACATCAGGATCGGCAAGGTCGCGCCCGCATCGCGCAAAGCCAGCGCGTCATCGAGGTTCGCCGTTGCCAGCCCATCGACGCCGAGCCGCTCGAGGTGGAGCCCGACCGGTACGACGCCGTGGCCGTACCCACCGGCCTTCACGGGCGCCAGCACCTTCACCGGCCGCCCGGCGCGCTCGCGCAGCCGCTCGAGGTTGTGCGTGATCGCGCCGAGGTCGATCTCGCCCCAGACGGGCCGGGCCTCGGCGTATCCCGGCTCGGAGCGGTGGCCGGCCGTCACCGACCGGCTGCGACGAGGCAGTCGTCGGGCAGCGCCGTGAGTGCCGGCAGGTCGGTGTCGTCGTAGACGATGTCGCGTGAGCGGCGGCTCGGGCTGGTCGACTTGTTGGACATCGCGTTGTACGTCAGCGTGATCATCCGGCGCGACCACGGCGACAGGTTGGCCGTCGAGCCGTGCAGCGCGTTGACGTTCATGAAGATCAGCGAGCCGGGCGGCCCGGTCGGCGCGACCACGCCCGACACCGCGACCTGCTTCTTGATCAGCTCGGTGCTCGAGTAGCGCAGCGTGTACGACGTGCCCTGCGTCGTCTCCTCGTTCACCTCGGGCGCCAGCCGGTGCGAGCCCGGCACGATCATCAGCGGGCTGTTGAGTGAGTTGACCTCGTCGAGGAAGATCAGCGCGTTGACCATCCGCGGCTCCGGAATGTTGTCGTCCTCGAGGTACGTCGGGAAGTCCTGGTGCCAGAACCAGACATCGCCGTTGAACGCCGCCTTGCAGTTGATGCCGAGCTGGAACGCGTAGGCCTGCTCGCCCAGCAGGTCCTCGACGGCGCCGAGCAGCTTCGGGTGACGGATCAGCCGGTCGTACACGTCGCTGTAGATCTGCGGGTTGAACACCGTGCGCGGCGTCACGCCGTCGGTCTCGAAGATGATCCCGGCGCCCGGGTACTCGCCGGCGACGATGCGGTCGAGTTCGTCCGTGAGCACCGCGATCTCCTCGGTCGACAGGAGGCTCTCGCGGAACACGTAGCCCCGCTCGGCGTACTCATCGGCCATCTTCGAAGCCATCGGACTCCTCCCCCTCGCTCGGCGACGTGTCAGCCTAGCGCGCCTCGCGCCGGAATGCCGTTCCGCGCGGCGGCGTCGTGGAGCGCGTTAGGCCGCGGCGAGCAGGTTCTCGCGACGCATCGCCGCGGCGCCCGCAGCGGCCGCCACCAGGCAGGTGACGCCGCCGAGCAGCAGGCCGGCGCGGCCGCCCGCGCGCTCGGCCACGAACCCCGCCACCGGGCCGCCGAGCGGTGTGGTGCCCAGAAACGCAACGGCCCACAGGCTCATCACCCGGCCGCGCATCTCGGGCGGAGTGATCAGCTGGATGGTGGTGTTTCCGATCGCGATGAAGGCGACGCTGCAGCCGCCGACGAGCATCAGCGCGACCAACTCGAGTGGCAGCGTCGGTGCGGACGCGGCGAGCAGGATCGCGAACCCGAACCCGGCCGCCGCGATGATGATGGCGCGCAGCCCGGTGCGGCCCGACCCGGCGACGGCGAGGCCGGCCACAACGGCGCCGATGCCCATCGCGGCGGTCATGAAGCCGTACACCTCTGGCCCGCCGTGGAACGTCTCGCGCGCGACCACAGGCAGCACGACCTGGAATTCGTACGCGAGCGCGCCGATGAGCGCCATCATGCTGAGCGGGATCGCGAGACCCGGCGTGGTGCGCACGTAGCGCAGGCCCTCGCGCAGCTGGCCGGGCTTGCGCGGCGTCGGCACGGTCGGGCGCAGCTCCGCGCGGTTGAGCGTCGCCAGCGACACGATGACCGCGATGTACGACACGGCGTTGACCAGGAAGCACACCGACACGCCGACCGTGGCGATCAGGATGCCGGCCATCGCCGGGCCGACCGCGCGGGCCGCGTTGACCAGCACGGAGTTGAGGCTGACGGCGTTGCGCAGATCGTCGGGCCCGACCATCTCGAGCACGAACGCCTGCCGGGTCGGGTTGTCGAAGACGGTGCAGCAGCCGAGCAGGCCGGCGAGCACGAACACGTGCCAGACCTGGACCTGCCCGGTGGCCGAGAGGATGCCGAGTGCCAGCGCGAGCGACCCCATGCAGGCCTGCACGACGCTCATCAGCCGGCGCTTGTCGACGCGATCGGCGATCACGCCGCCATACGGCCCGAGCAGCAGGATCGGCGTCATCTGCACGGCGACCAGCAGCCCGAGCGCGGTGCCCGAGCCGGTCAGCGTGAGCAGGAGCCAGCCCTGCGCGATGGTCTGCATCCAGGTGCCGACGAGCGAGATCGCCTGGCCGCCGTAGTAGCGGCGGTAGTTGGGGATCGCGAGGGCCGAGAAGGTGCGCGACTGGAAGCGGCGCAGCACGTTCATCGCGGCTCGTCCCGGACGGAGGCGGCCAGCGCCTCGAGGGCCGGCAGCGCCGCCAGCAGCGCGGCGGCGTCAGCCTCCGACAGCGCATCGAGATGGCGCGAGAGACTCGCCGTCCGCTCGGATTGGATGCGTTCGTGGCGCTTGCGGCCGGCAGGGGTCACGTCGACCAGCGCGGCGCGGCGATCGTCGAGCGCCGCCGAGCGAGCGATCAGTCCGGCGTCGCTCAGCTTGCCCGCGATGCGCGACAGCATGGTCGGGTTGAGGCGCTCCAGCGCGGCCAGCTCGGACAGGCCGATCGGGCCCGTGCGCGAGACGGCCGAGAGCGTGGAGAGCTCCGACGGCGTCAGCCCGGCGCCGGCCGCCGTGTGCCGCAGAGCGCGCGCAAGCACGCCGATCACGACGCGTAGGCGCGTCACGGTCTCGGGGGTTGCGATGGGGGGTGCGGACGGCGTCAAATACTTGCTTGCCGGCAAGCAGTATATCCGACCCGACCCCGCAAGACGCCGTCGAGCGAGGCCGTCGTCCGACGGCAGTGAGGTGCAGACGCGTGCGCTCGGTCCAGTAGCCCCGCCAGGCTCCGCCACCGCGCCTCTCGCCGACGTGCGAGCGCTGCACAAGGGTCGCGCCCCCGCTCCGAGCCGACAAATTCGGTGCCTGGCACCGAATTTGTCGCGATCGGCGTGTTCGGTGCGGTCCGGTTCACGCCGGGCACGATCCGCGCGCGTTCCGTGCGCGTTTCTGACTGGTTGACCGACCGGGCGGTACGCTCGGGCCGTGTTGGTCCTGATCGTGGCCGACCTCGTGGCCGGGCTCGCCACCTTCCTGTCGCCGTGCGTGCTGCCGATGGTGCCCGTCGTGCTCGCGTCGGGGACGGCCGGCGAGCGCCGCCGTCCGATCGGGATCGCGGCCGGCCTCGCCGTCACGTTCGTACTCGCCACGCGCATCCTGAACGCGCTCGGCCTGCCGCAGGACCTGGTACGCAACCTCGGCATCGCCCTCCTCGCACTGGTCGGCGTGATGCTGCTGGTGCCGCGACTGGCCGACCTGGCGGGCCGGCCGTTCCGGCCCTTGCCGGCGATCGGCGGCGCGCGTTTGTCGGCCGGTGACGGCTTCGCGGGGGGCTCGCCATCGGCGCCGGGCTCGGCGTCGTCTGGGCGCCCGGTGCCGGACCGGTCCTGCGGTGCTGAAGCTGAGCTACCAGGCGCCGCACGCCTACCTGGTACTGGCGCCGCCGCAGGGCAGGTCGGCGCCGGTGCGCGCATCGCTCGACGGCAAGCCGATCGAGCCGGTGCAGATGGCGGCCGACGACCTCCACACCGTCGCTGCACCACCGGGCGCGGCTCGCGTGCGCGAGCTGCAGCTGCACCTGCCGCGGGGCAGGAGCGCCTACGCGCTCACGTTCGGCTGAGAGGCGCGTGGTACCGTCGGGCCGTGGGGACGTCGCAACCCGAGCCGGCAGCGTTCGCGGGCGACATCGTCCTGTACGACGGACTCTGCGGGCTCTGCTCGCGCGTCGTGCGGTTCATCGCCCGGCACGACGCCCGCGGCCGGTTCCGGTTCGCCGCCATCGACTCCGACGTGGCCCGCACGCTGCTCGCCTCGGCCCCGGCCGTGCCGCCGCTGCTGCCCGACAGCGTGATCCTGGTCGAGGCCGGTGGCCGCGTGTCCGTCGAGAGCGACGCGGCGCTGCGCATCGCCGCCTCGCTCGACGGGCCGGTCCGCCACCTGGCGCGGCTGCGCGTCGTGCCGCGGCCGCTGCGCGACGCCGTCTATCGGCTGGTGGCCCGCACCCGGTACCGCATCTTCGGCCGCCACGATGTATGCGAGATCCCGGCGCCATGGCTGCGCGAGCGGTTTCTGGACGGCGCGTGAGCGGGCGCGCGACGGGCGGGCTGCACCGGCCGTGGCCGCTGCCGGCGGCACCGTGGGCGATGCGGATGTCGTGGCACGATCTCTGCTTCCTGCACTGGCGCGTCGACGCAGCGGCGCTGGTGGCACTGGTGCCGAAGGGCCTCGAGATCGAGACCTTCGACGGCTCGGCGTGGATCGGCGTCGTGCCGTTCCACATGACCGACGTCAGCCCGCGCGGCATCCCGCGCATTCGCCGGCTGGCCGATTTCGCCGAGCTGAACGTGCGCACGAACGTCACCGCCGGCGGGAAGCCCGGCGTGTGGTTCTTCTCGCTCGACGCGACCCAGCCAGCGGCCGTGCGCATCGCGCGCGGGCTGTTCCATCTCGCGTACCTGGACGCCGACATCGAGGCTCTTCGCGACGGCGACGCCGTCAGCTATCGCAGCACCCGCACGCACCTCGGCGCAGGCCCGGCCGAGCTGCGCGTGCGGTACCGGCCGACCGGACCGCCGGTGCAGAGCCGGCCCGGGACGGTCGAGCACTTCCTGACCGAGCGCTACTGCCTCTACGCCGGCAGCCGGCGCGGGCAGCTGCTGCGCCAGGAGATCGACCATCCGCCGTGGCCTCTGCAGCCGGCCGCGGCCGACGTGGAGCGCTGCACGATGACGCGGCCGCTCGGGATCGATCTCGGGCCCGAACCGCCGCTGGCCCACTTCGCCAGGCGACTCGACGTCGTCGCCTGGCTGCCGCACCGCGTGCGGTAGGTCAGTCGACTGCCAGCAGATCGACGACGAACACCAGCGGCTCGTGCGGCTTGATCACGTTGCCGGCGCCACGTGCGCCGTACGCCATCGCGGACGGGATGGTCAGCTTGCGCCGCCCGCCGACCTTCATGCCCTGCACGCCGGCGTCCCACCCGGGGATCACCTGACCCTTGCCGAGCTTGAAGGAGAACGCCTGCCCGCGGTTCCACGAAGCGTCGAACTCATCGCCGGTCGAGAAGGCCACGCCGACGTAGTGGACGGACACCTTCTTGCCAGCGACCGCCTCGTTGCCGTCGCCGACGACGATGTCGTCGATGATCAGCTCGAACGGGATGTCGCCGGTGGGCTTCTCGACTTCGGGCTTCTGGGGCGCCACGGACTCACTCCTGGTTCGGGGTTCCGGAACCCTACTGCCTGCCGCTCGTCTGCGCCCGGAGATCGATGTTCGCGCCCTCCCATCGAGTTCTCACATTCGTGGTGTACTTCTCGGTCATGCGGCTAGCGTCGATCGATCGGCTCCTGCGCGTCGCGGGTCTCGCCGATCCGGCTGGAGCCGACACCGCGCCTCCCAGCGCGGGCGTCGCGGGGAACGAACGGCTGACGAGCAGTACCGCCGCGGTCCTGTTCGTACTGCTGGCCATCGAGGGCGCGACGATCCTCTCGCTCGGTTCGCTGCTCACGATCCACATCTTCATCGGCGTCGTGCTGATTCCGCCGGTGCTGCTGAAGGTGGGGAGCACCGGCTACCGCCTCCTGCAGTACTACCGCGGCAGTGAGCCATACGTGCGCAGGGGGCCACCGCCGGTGCTGCTGCGCGCGCTCGGGCCGCTGATCGTGCTCTCGACGCTGATCCTCCTCGCGACCGGGATCGGGCTGCTGGTGATCGGCCCCGGCGCGGGCGTCATGGGCGGTCTGCACAAGCTCAGCTTCTTCGTGTTCTTCGCCGCCACGAGCGTGCACGTGCTGGCCCACGTCCGGAAGGTGCCGGCCCAGACCGCGGCCGACTGGAAACCCCCGGCATGGCTGCCGGGATCGAGGAGCCGGCGGGTCGTCGTCCTCGCCTCGCTCGCTGCGGGGATCGCCCTCGGCGCCATCGCGATCGCCTACGACGGCGCGTGGGTGAACCAGTCCGACCGCGGCGCGTCCGCGACCGTCGCGCCGTAACCGGCGGTGCAGGAGACCTCGCCGGCGTCGTCGACGACGATCGCCTCGTAGCCCGCTGCGGTGGCGAGCAGTTCGAACGCGCCGGCGCCGCGGACGTAGGCGGCAGTCGCGAGGACGTCCGCCCAGAGCAGCGATGGCCCGGTGACGGTCACCGAGTGCAGGTCGCGGGCAGGCATGCCGGTGGCAGGATCGACCAGGTGCCGGCCGCGCTGCGCGCGACCGGAGGTCGCGACGGCGCCCCGCGTCAGCTCGAGCACGGCCACCAGTTGATCCGGGTGGAACGGCCGCTCGACGCCGACGCGCCACGGCGCCGCGTCGTCGTCGTGTCCGCCGACCACGACGTCACCGCCGGCGTTGAGGCAGTACGCGTGATCGTCGAGCGCTTCGAGGTGCCGTGTGGCCCGCTCGGCGGCCCAGCCCTTGACGAGGCCGGTCGGATCGAAGGGCGTCACGCTGTCCGGGCAGGCGATGTTCGCGTCGAAGGCGCCACCGGTGCGCTGCCGAGCCTCATCGCACAGGGCCGCGACCTCGCGCACGTCGTCGCTGCAGTCGGCCAGGACGAGCACGCCGCGTCGCAGCCGCGAGATCTCGCTGTCCGCGCGATAGGTGCTGAACAGGGCGTCGGCCGCTCGGAGGTCGGCGAACACCGCCCCGACCGTCTCGACCACGTCACCGTCGTCGACCCGCGGGCCCCGGACGTGGAGGCTGATCGGCATGCCCATGATCTGCTCCACCCACGCGCGCCGGCCGGCCGCGGTCACGAACCGAACCCGATCTGGTCGAGCGCCGACTGCAGCGAGGCCCGGTAGCCGTCGCTGGTGTACGTCGCCCCGCTGACGGTGTCGATCTTCGCGCTCTGCGCGTCGATGATCTCCTGGTGCAGGATCGGCACGGCGTAGTCGTTGATCTGCTGGCTCTGGTCGCGGTCGTACGGCACGGCCAGCGGCTGGACGTCTTTGATCTTCCCGCCGGCCACCGTCACCTCGACCTGCACCGGGCCCCAGCGGGTGTCGACCGAGTCACCGTCGACCACCTGCGGCGCATCGCTCGCGGGTGCGGTGGCGGCGGCCGGCGCGCTGTCGGAGGTCGTGGCCGGGTCGGGCGTGGTGGCCGGAGCGGCGTCGGTGGCCGGCTGCTCGGGGGTCGTGGAGGTGACGGTGACGGTGGACTCGCGCGCCGCCAGCACCAGACCGGGCGCCGACGCCACGGCGCGCGATCCCATCGTGCTCGTGTGGTAGCTGAACAGCAGCGCGACGGCGGAGACCGTGGCGACGACCGCCGTGGTTATCCGCCGCATGGCGCGTCCTGGCGGCGGCGCGGATTCACCATGCGAACCGCTCCTGATGGACTTGCCGGGCCGGCACCCCGGCCCGCCGCACGGCGGCGTGGGCGGCATCGATCCACGGATCCGACCCGCAGATGAACACGTCGCTGCGGGCGATCTCGGGCACGAGGCGGAGCAGCGCCACGTGGTCGCGCAGGTGCGCGTACTGGGCCGGCAGCCACGACGGCCGAGCCGCCCGGTGGCCCGGCAGGTAGATGATCCGCGCACCCCGCTCCCTGGCGATCTCGTCCAGCTCGGCGCGGAACAGGAAGTCGGCCTCGGTGCTCGCGCGGTAGATCAGCACCGCCTCGCCGGGCGCGTAGTCGAGCTCCTCGAGCAGCGCGCGGAGCGGCGTCACGCCGATTCCCGACGCGAGCAGCGTGACCCGCCGCGCCGTGCGCACGTCGGCGGTCAGCGCGCCGTACGGCCCCTCGACGATCGCCCGCGTGCCGCGGCGTAGGCGCACCATGCCGGCGCTCCCGTCCCCGAGCACCTTGACCGTGATGCGGAGCCGGCGTCCGTCCGGCGCCGCCGAGATCGAGTACGGGTTCCCGCGGCTCCAGCCTTGGCCCGTCAGGAAGCGCCACGTGAGGAACTGGCCGGCCCGCACCGGCATCCGGTCGAGCCGCCGCCCGCGAACGTAGACCGAGAAGACGCCCGGCGCCTCGCGCACCACCGTCTCGACGACCAGCGCGTGCCGCAGCGTGCGCCAGGCGGGCAACGCGAGCCGGAACAGCAGGACGCTTCCCGCCGCCAGGCCGTAGAGGCCCCACCAGTACGCCCGCGCCACCGGCGAGCCGACGAAGTCGGCGCCGGTCCAGATCTCGTGCGGCAGCGCCAGGCCGACGCCCACGTACGCGTACAGGTGGATCAGGTGCCAGGACTCGTAGCGCAGGCGGCGCCGGGCGTAGCGGATCGACGTGCCGACAACGAGGAAGAACAGCGCCAGCGACGCGGTGGCGAGCAGCATCCCGGGATAGGTGACCACGAGCTCCCAGCCCTGACCGAGCACGCCGGTGTGTCCCAGAGCGGCGTAGCCGAGGGTGATCAGCACCACGTGCGCGAGCATCAGGTTGAACGACGAGAAGCCGACGACCCGGTGCCGCCGGGCGAGCAGGTCCTGGCCGTAGGCGCGCTCCACCCACGGGATGCGCGCCATCAGCAGGACCTGGATCAGGAGCAGGTCGGCCGAGACGAGTCCCGTCAGGCGCCCGGCCGACGACAGGCCGCTGGGCAGGGACGAGAGGTCCTGCACACCGCCGTTCGCCATCCACAGCGCGAGCACCACGACGATGCTGAGGGTCGCGCCCGCGCCCGCGGCATCGAGCCAGAATGCGCGCCCGGCAGGCGGCGCCGGGCGAGCGCGGATCCCCGCCTGCTGCGCTCGCGTGCGAGCGCGGGTGCGGGCGGGTCCGAGCGAGCTCATAGGCGGTTCGAGACGTTCATCGCAAGGCCTGAGGCCATGCTACGACCCGAACGTGAGGACGCTATAAGAATGATCGCACGGCTACACGGCCGTGCCGACCAGCGCTCCGATGCCCATCGTGACGGCCATCGCGAAGGCGCCGCCGACCACGACCCTGAGAACGGCCGGAAGTACCGGCGCACCGCCGAGTCGCGCACCGGCGAATCCCAGGCCCGACAGCGCGATCAGCGTGACCGCGATCGCCACGGCGATGCGGGCGCCTCCGGGCGCGAGCGCGATGGCGATCAGCGGCACGGCGGCGCCGACCGCGAACGAGACGGCCGACGCCCAGGCCGCCTGCAGCGGCCGCGACAGGTGATCCGGATCGATTCCCAGCTCGTCGCGCGCGTGCGCGGCGAGGCTGTCGCCGGCCGAGAGCTCGTCGGCAACCTGCTCGGCGAGCGCGTCCGACAGGCCGCGGTCGCGGTAGATGCGCGCGAGCTCGGCGCGCTCGAGCTCCGGCATGGAGGCGAGCTCGCGGCGCTCGAGCGCGAGGTCGGCGCGCTCGGTGTCGCGCTGCGAGCTGACGGAGACGTACTCGCCGGCGGCCATGGAGGTGGCGCCCGCGACGAGGCCGGCGATACCGGCCGTGACAATCGCCGAGCGACCCGCACCCGCCGCCGCGACGCCGAGCACGAGGCTCGCCGTCGAGAGGATGCCGTCGTTGGCGCCCAGCACGGCGGCCCGCAGCCAGCCGGTGCGGTAGGCGAGGTGGCGTTCGACGTGCACCCGGCCGGACGTCTTCATGGGGCCAGCCTAGCTGCCGACCGTCGACGCCATCGCCGCGGCCTTCGGGCTGGGCGCGGCGCGGTCGCTGACCGGGCCCAGCGACAACGATCACCGGCGTCGTGATCCGCCAGGGGACGAGCACGGGCCGCTGCTACCCTCGACGCCATGGAGAGCGTCGCGAGCTACACCCGGGACTACATCGACACGTGTCGCTCGACCGTGGACATGACGGTCGCGGCATACGAGAACCTGGGCTCTGCCGTGAGGACGTCCGCCGGTGCCGATGCCGCGCCCGTCGACTTCGCGCTGGCCTCGTTCGAGCCGGCGTTCTACAACCACATGGTCCTGGCGCTCGACGGCTACTTCGGCAACCGTGCGCGCAACAAGGAGGGCAAGGACGGCTGTCCGCTGAACGAGGTGCGGATGCTCTGCGGGTCACTCATGCACAACCACGGCAGGCTCGAGGCCGACCGGGCCATCAAGTGGCGGGCCGACAGCTCGGTCCTCGGCTACCAGATCGGCGACGAGATCAGCCTCACGACCGTTGACTTCTCGCGCCTCGCGGCGGCGTTCTTCGCCGACCTCGAGAGCAAGTACCTGCGCGCCTAGGTGTAGGTGCAGGTCAGTCGGCCAGTGTGAAGCGCAGCGCCGCCGGGCAGCTTCCCCCGGCAACCGTTGACGGTGCACGTATGATCAGGTCGATGACGGAAAAGCCCTCGCCGGCGTGACGGCGACACTCGACACGCCGGCTGTTGCGGCAGCCAACCTCGCGACGCGGATGGCCGCCACCTGGTTCGATCTAGCGGGGCATGCCTGCAACGTCGGGACGCGCTACTGGGCGGATGCCTTCGAGCGCGGTCTCACGCCTATCGACGTGCTCGACGACACGGCCCGGTGGGTGCGCACGGTGAGCGGGCGCCGCGAGCCGACATGGTCGCTGCCGAACACCGTCGTTCGGTCCTCGCCGATCACCCGGCTCCGCGACTTCTCGCCGTCTGGCGCGTCGGCCGCAATTCCGACGCTGATCCTGCCGCCGCAGGCCGGCCACCACTCCTGCATCGTCGATTACAGCGAGCGCCAGAGCCAGGTGGGCGTCGCTCTCGCGGCCGGCTGCGACCGCCTGTTCGTGATCGAGTGGCTGGAGGCGACGACCGCCACCGCGACCGCCTCGATCGTCGAGTACGTCGACTCGGTGCGCGACGCGATCGCCTACATCGGCGAGCCCGTGCACCTGATCGGCGACTGCCAGGGCGGGTGGCTGGCGGCGATCGTGGCCGCGCTCGACCCGGAGACGGTCGCGTCCCTCACCATCGGCGCGGCGCCGATCGACTTCCACGCCGGCGACGGGCCGCTGCTGGACAGCATCGCGCTGGCCTCCGGGCTGGCCGGGGCCCCGTATCGTGCGCTGGTCGAGGCCGGCGGCGGCGTCCTGCGCGGCGAGGTGATGGTGGCCGGCTTCATCGCCCTGGCGCCGGAGGAGGAGGGACGCAAGCAACTCGACCTGCTCCTGTCGATCCACGACGACGAGTACGTCCGCCGGTACGCCGACTTCGAGGACTGGTTCAAGCACACGCAGGACATCTCCGGGGCGTTCTACCTCTGGATCGTCGAGCACCTGTTCGAGGGCAACGAATTGGCCGCCGGCACGCTCCGGGTCGGGGATCGCATCGTCGATCTCGGCCAGATCCGGTGCCCGGTCAACATCCTGGCGGGCGCGCGCGACCACATCACCCCGCCCGAGCAGGCCTTCGCTCTGGCCCACCTGGTGGGCACGCCGCCCGCCGAGGTGCGCTCCGAGCTCGTCGACGGCGGCCACCTGGGCCTCTTCATGGGCCGCGCCGCGCTGCGTGACCACTGGGCGCCGCTGTTCGCCTCGCTCGCCTGAGGCCTAGCCGGGACGCTCGGCTATCACTACACTTGCCGCTAGGAAGGGGCTGCGTGAGTGAACGCCTGAAGGGCCAGGTAGCGCTCGTGACCGGGGGATCCCGGGGGATCGGGCTGGCAATCTGCCGCGCCCTGCTCGCGCAGGGCGCGACGATCGCGGCGGGCTACTCGCGCGACGAGGTGTCGGCGAGCGCGCTCGTGGCCTGCGCGCCGGATCGGATCAGCGCCCACCAGGGCAACATCGGCGCCGTCACCGACTGCCAGCGGGTCGTGGCCGAGGTGCTGGAACAGCATGGTCGCATCGACATCCTCGTCAACAACGCGGGCATCACGTCGGATCGGACCGTGCGCCGCATGGCGGCCGACGACTGGGATCGCGTCGTCACGGTCAACCTCAGCGGCGCGTTCTACATGTCGCGCGCGGTGCTGGATCCGATGTACGCCGCGGGGTACGGCCGCATCGTCAACATCAGCTCCGTGATCGGCGAGACCGGCAACATCGGCCAGGCCAACTACGCGGCCGCGAAGTCGGGGCTGTTCGGCCTTACGAAGACGCTCGCGCTGGAGACGGCGCGCAAGGGCATCACCGTCAACTGCGTCGCGCCGGGTTTCATTGCCACCGAGATGGTGACCGCGGTACCCGAGGAGGTCCTCGCGAACGTGGTCGCAGGCATCCCGGTCGGACGCCTCGGCGAGCCCGAGGAGATTGCCCGTGTCGTCGAGTTCCTCGTCGACACCGACGCCGGCTACATCACGGGGACGGTGGTCTCGGTCAACGGCGGGCTGAACATGTGACCGGGGAGGATGCCATGCCGGACTTCGGCGCCCTCGGCTTCGATCAGGCGCTGCGCCAGCTGGGCGAAGCCCTCGCCGGCCGGCCCGAGGCCGCGAACGAGGTCTGGAAGCGGTTCGCCGACGACAGCCTGGCGGCCGGCGTCGCCACGATGGCCGCCGCGGGGAGCGGCGAGCACGCATCGCCGACGATCGAGCCTCCGCGTGGCGACCGGCGTTTCAAGGACGCCGCGTGGCAGGAGAACCCGGTCTACTCCGGGATGCTGCAGGGGTACCTGCTGTGGTCGCGCATGATGCGCGAGCTGGTCGACGTGGCGGAGCTCGACCGCGCGACCGACCGCAAGGCGCGGTTCGCGGTCGACGCGATGATCGACGCGCTGGCCCCGACCAACACGCTGATCGGCAACCCGGCCGCCCTCCGGAAGGCGTTCGAGACCGGTGGCCGCAGCGTGCGGGACGGCATGGAGCGGTTCCTCGACGACGTCGCCAACAACGAGGGGCGGCCGCGTCAGGTCGACCTGTCGGAGTTCGAGATCGGCACGGACCTCGCGACGTCGCCCGGCTCGGTCGTGTTCCGCAACGAGCTGATCGAGCTGATCCAGTACGCGCCGTCGACGAAGACCGCGCATGCCGTGCCGCTGCTGCTGTCGCCGCCGTGGATCAACAAGTACTACGTGATGGATCTGGCGCCCGGCAAGAGCTTTGTCGAGTGGGCCGTCAAGCACGGGCACACGGTGTTCGCGATCAGCTACGTGAACCCGGGCAGCGAGCACCGCGACTTCGGGTTCGACGACTATCTGGCCAACGGGCCGCTGGCCGCGCTCGATGTGGTGCAGGCGATCACCGGCTCGGCCAAGGTGAACGTGGCGGCGCTCTGCCTGGGTGGCACGCTCGCAGCGTGCGGTGCGGCCTACCTGGCGGCCGGCGAGGACCAGCGCCTCGGCGCGCTGACGATGCTCAATACCCTGCTCGACTTCGCCGAGCCGGGCGTGCTCGGCGCCTTCGCCGACGGCGACGGCGTCGGCGCGGTCGACGCGATGATGACCGAGCGGGGCTACCTCGACGCGTCGGCGATGGGGAAGACGTTCGATGCGCTGCGCGCCAACGACCTGATCTGGAACTACGTCTCGAGCGGCTGGCTGATGGGCCAGGCGCCGCCGGCGTTCGACCTCCTCGCGTGGAACGCCGACGCGACCCGCATGCCGGCCCGCATGCACGGTGAGTACCTGCAGGCCTGTTACGTCGAGAACCGCCTCGCGAAGGGCACGATGCGTATGCTGGGCCGCCGCATCGAGCTGAAGACGGTCGACGTCGACACGTACTACGTCGCGGCCGAGCAGGACCACATCACGCCGTGGATGAGCTGCTATGACTCGGGCCGGCTGCTGGGCGGAGACGTCCGGTTCATCCTCAGCTCGTCCGGGCACATCGCCGGCATCGTGAACCCGCCGGGCGGCCGGCGCACGTTCCGCACCAGCGACGAACGCCCAGCCAGCCCCGAGAAGTGGCTTGCCGGCTCCACCCCGCACGAGGGCAGCTGGTGGGACGACTGGGCGACCTGGATGAAGGCCCGCGCGGGTCGCCGCGGAAAGCCGCCGTCGATCGGCAACGACGAGTATCCGGTGCTCGCGGACGCGCCCGGCACGTACGTGCACCAGCGCTGAGATGCTCGGTCGGCGCGGCAAGTTACCTGACTGAAGTCAGGTAACGGCTCCGTCGCGGTCCGTGTCCTCTTCCGCACGTTTCGTGCCAGGTCGCGCGATCCGCGCGCCTTCCGTGCGCGAAACGTTCTGGGGTCAGACCCCAAGAACGGCCGGTTTCGGGGTCTGACCCCGGTGTCGAACGGCAGGAGGCCGCGGCCCGGCCGGCTCGTGCTTGCTATATCGCGCAATGCGTACTATAGTGCGCAGCAGTAATCCCGCGATCTCAAGGAGCCAGACATGGTTACCACTCCCACCTCCTACCTCGAGCTCTCCAAGACGTACCAGGAGCAGGTCCTCGGCCTCATCGAGCAGAGCCAGAAGCTCGCCGTCGAGAGCGTCGCCGCCTGGACGAAGGCCGTCCAGCCCCTCGCGAAGAACGCCCCGACCGTCCCGGTCGCCGGTGTCCCGTCGCCGAAGGAGCTCGTCGACAACCAGTACGGCTTCGCCACGAAGCTGCTCGAGGCCCAGCACGAGTACTTCACCGCCGTGCTGACCGCCGCCGCGCCGGTGCTCCCGAAGACCGCTCCGGCGAGCAAGTAGATCGGACACGGGTGCCGGCGGGCGTTAGGCTCCCGGCACCCATGACCGACTCCGAACCGTTCGATCCCTGGAAGAGCCAGGTCGAGGCCTTCGGGCGCTACCTCAAGGCCCAGCGCAACGCCACCGACCTCTCATTGCGAGAGCTCGGTCGCATGACGAACCTGTCGAACGCGTACCTGTCACAGCTGGAGCGCGGCCTCCACGAGCCATCGCTGCGAGTCATGCGCTCGCTGGCCGACGCTCTCGGCATCCCGCTCGAGACGCTGCTCGAGCAGACCGGATGGAGCGCGAGCGGCGCCGCCACCGAGCCGACGTCCGGCGCCACCGAGGCGGCCATCCGCGCCGACCCGTTGCTCAGCGACGCGCAGAAGGAGGCGCTGCTCGCCGTGTACGGCAGCTACGTCGCCGAGGCTCGCCGTCGCGACGCCTAGCGCGTCGATGCCGACCTACGCCGCCATCCTCGCGGGCTTCGCCGGAACCGGCCTGCTGGTGCGCGGCGGGTTCGCGGTGGGCGAGGACGAGGCCCTGGCGGCGGGCGCGATCGTGCTGCTCGGCAACGCCGGCAGCGACCTGTGGCCCGCGTTCGCGGCCGGGCGCCGTGACGAGGCGCACCCGCTGGACCAGTGGACGCGGCGGACGGTCGAGCCGGTCGCGGCCCGCCTCGGAGCCCTCGCCGTGTACCCGAGCGACCGCCCCTGGCACCCCTTCCAGCAGTGGGCGATGCGCGCCGAGCCGGTCGCGCAGTCACCGATCGGCCTCCTGATCCATCCCGACTACGGGCTCTGGCACGCGTACCGCGCCGCGCTGCTGCTGGACGAGGCGCCAGCCGATCTGCCGCCCCGCGCCGACCGTCCCGTGCCGTGCGACGCGTGCCTCGGCCGGCCGTGCCTGAGCGCCTGCCCGGCCGGCGCGCATTCCGAGGCCGGCTTCGCCGTGCCCGCCTGCGAGGGCCACCTGCGCAGCGGCACCGAACCGCACTGCATGGAGGTCGGCTGCCGCTCGCGCGACGGTTGCCCGGTCGGCCGCGACAGCCGGTTCCCGGCGCAGCAGGTGGCGTTCCACATGCAGGCGTTCCTGCGTTCTCGGCCGTGAGGCGACGGAGACCCTCGGGCCGGTCCTAGGGTTCTCACCGTGTTCGCGGCGGCCGCTCCACGGGATCCTGAGGTCGACCCCGAGGAGGACCTGGAAATGTCGTACCGCCGCATCGCCACCGCCATCGCTCTCGCACTCGCGCTCGCGCCCGTCGCGGCCGGCGCCGCCGAGAAGACCGTTGCCAGCACCAAGGACGCGCGGATCATCGGCGGCACCGCCGCACCGGCCGGCACATGGCCGTTCATCGCATCGCTGCGCTACAGCTCGAACAACGGCCACTTCTGCGGTGGATCGGTCATCACCAAGACCGCGATCCTGACGGCTGCGCACTGCGTCACGAACGGTGCCGTTGTCTACGCACCGTCGTCGCTGTACGTCGTCACCGGCCAGAATTCGCTGTCCGGCACCTCCGGCCAGCGGATCCGCGTCGCACGGATCATCGTCCACCCGAGCTGGAACAAGGCCACCTGGGCCGGCGACGCCGCGATCCTGGTGCTGGCGTCGGCGACCTCGGCGCCGACCATCGCCATCGCCAACTCGACGGACGAGGCGAACGCGCTCGCGACGGGTGCGTGGGAGTGGACGGCGGGCTGGGGCTCGCGGTCGCCGCTCCAGCCGGACAACAACAGCATCGGCGCGACGTGGCCGGACGCGCTCCAGAACGCCGCGCTCCACACGTACACCGCCGACGCCTGCAACAGCTACTACCAGAGCACGACCTTCTCGAACTGGCAGCTCTGCGTCGGCCGCGAGGACGCGACGTTCTGCAACGGCGACTCCGGCGGCCCGCACGTCGTCCAGAACGCGAGCGGCCAGTGGGTGCAGATCGGCATCACCAGCTTCACGGTCCTCAACCAGGGCTGGAGCTGCACCTACAAGTACAGCGGCGTGACGCGCACCGCCTGGCTCTTCCCGTGGATGGTCGCGGCGCTGCGGGCGACGCCCGCCGCCGGTGCCGCCGTCGCCGGCGACTTCATCGCGCCGGTCGTGACGCTCAATGCCCAGCGAGCCCGCACCCGCAAGGTCATCCAGATCCGCTACCGCGTGCTCGACGACTCCGGCACGAGCAGTGAGACGATCGTGATCAAGCGCGGCAAGCGCGTCGTCCGCCGCGTCAGCACGACCTTCGGCGCCGCTGCGGGAGCGAGCTACACGGTGCGCGCCGGCAAGCTCGCCGCCGGCACCTACACCGTCACCATCACCTCGAAGGACCACACCGGCAACCGGGCGCGGGCCCGCACCGCGAAGCTGCGGGTCGTCAGGTAGCCGGCACGAGCAGCGCACCGCGGGCCGTCGGCACCTTCGGCTCGGCCAGCATCCCGAAGCGCATCCCGAACCGGGCGTGCAGGTGGTGGCGGATCGCGGGCGCCGCCGAAGCATCACCCAGAGCGATCACCCTGCCGACCTCGGCATCGCCGAGGTCGGCAGCGGCGAGCAGGTCGTCGACCACGAGCTCGACCGTCTCGACGACCGCTCCGGCCAGCGGGGCGACGTCGTCCCGGCCGAACGTCAGCGTGGAGATCGCGCCGAACGGCGCCGGGACGTGCACGTCGGCGCTGACGGCGTTGCCGATCTCCGGTAGCGAGCGGCGCAGCGCCTCGCGGAAGGCGAGCGCCGCAACCGCCAGGGCGGTATCGCCGAGATCGCCCGCCGCGACGGCCGCGACGGCGGAGCGATCGGCACGGGGGTCGGCGGCCAGCTCGGCCAGCGCCCAGCCGAACAAGGCGTCGTCGAGCACCGCGCCGCCACCGCGTCGGGCTGCGGTCACCCCGAGGGCGGGGATCGCGCCCTGAACGTGCTCGTGCCCCACGTCGACGACGAGCAGCGGCCCATCGCCGCCGCGATCGGTCGACCGTGCGGCCACGAATGCCGCGCCGGCCAGCGGAGCCTGAACGAGCCGGATCGCGGCCGACTGCAGCGCCGGGTGCTCGCGCAGCAGACGATGTGCGGCTTCCACCAGCAACGCACGACGCCGGTCGTCCCACGCCAGCGGGACGGGGAGGATCAGCTCGGCCGGCGACAGCGAGGCCGGCAGCTGCTCGACCACCGCGTCGAGCAGCGCTGCGAGCACATCGCGTGTGCGCACGACCCGCGGCCCGACGGCCGTCACCTCGACGGCGTCCTCGACCAGCCGCAGCGGTGCGGCGATGCCCTGCGTCGGATCGGCGGCGAGGATCGCCGCGGCCCGCTCGCCGGCGACCAGACGGCCCGACGGGCTGATCGCAACGACGGTGCGCAGCGGCCGTCCGGAGGCGGTGAGCGACTGCCGCCGCGGCTCCGAGTCCCCCACGTCGAGCGCGGCCAGCGTGCCGAACGAGCCCAGGTCGATCGCCAAGCGGGAAGCTGCCACCTCCGGACTATGCCAAGGGCACGGCGCGGCGCCGGGGCCCGGCAGGCGGTGGGGTACGATCGCAGGCATGCTGATCGGGAGACGGCGAGAGGAGCAGGCGCTCGCCCAGGCGATCTCGGATCTCGATCGGGGCAGGGCGATGCGCGTGTGCCTGGTCGGCGAGCCCGGCATCGGCAAGACCTCGCTGCTGCGCCAGGCGCTCGAATCAGCGGGCACGAGGACCGTGCTGCGCACGACGGGCGTGGAGGGCGACGCCGACGTGCCCTTCACCGGCCTGTGGGAGCTCGTGCAGCCCGCGCAGCGCTGGCTCGACCGGCTCGAGGAGCGCTATCGCATCGCCATCGAGCGCGCCTGCTCGCCCGCCGACGCGCACGACGTCGACCCGATGCTGGTGCGCGCCTCCGTGCTCTCCCTGCTGGCGGCGGTGGCGGCATCCGGCCCTGTGGTCTGTGCCGTCGACGATGCGCACTGGCTGGACGGGCCGTCCGGCGAGGTGCTGGCGTTCGCCGCCCGCCGTCTCACGCTCGAGCCGGTGGCATTCATCGTCGCGACCCGGCCACCGGTACCGCCGGCCTTCGCCACACGCGTCTTCGACCGCGTCGATCTGGCCGGGCTGGCCGAGTCGGACGCCCCGAGCCTGCTGCCCGGCCTCGCCGCGCCCGTTGCCGTGGCGCTGGCCGGCAGGACGGCGGGAAACCCGCTGGCGATGCTGGAGCTCGCCGCCACCCTCGACGACGACGAGCGCGCCGGCCGCCGTGGCCTGACGATCGACCTGCCGATTCCCCGGCTGCTCGACGAGGCATTCGCGGAGCGGGCGCGGTCGGCACCGCCCGAGGCGCGACTCGCCGCGGTGATCGCCGGTATCGCCGAGCGTGCCGCGTCGTCGCCGATCACCGAGGCCGCCGCCGCGATGGGGGTCGATCCCGCCGCGTTCGAGGCCGCCGAGGCGCACGGGCTGCTGCAGATCGGGCACGGCGAGATCTCGTTCTCGCACCCGCTGATCCGCGCGGTGGTCGTGGCGTCGGTGGAGCCCGCCGAGCGGCGCGCCGTGCATGCGGCGCTGGCCGACGCGCTGCACGACCCGGCCGATGCCGATCGTCGCGCATGGCATCTCGCCGCCGCGGTGATCGGGCAGGACGCCGGCATCGCCGCGCTGCTCGACGAGGCGGCCGGGCGGGTGGCCGCGCGTGGTGGCCGGGAGTACGAGGCACGGCTTCTGGAGCGCGCCGCCGATCTCACGCCGGAACGCGACCTGCGCGCGAAGCGCCGCGTCAGAGCCGCACGCGCGCACCGCGGGGCGGGCAACCTCGACGCCGCCTCCCACGCGCTCGACCGCGCCACGGAGGACACGTCGGACGCCGCCGCGGTCGGCGTCATCCTGGCGGAGCGAGCCCGGCTGCTCGGCGCCCGCGGCGACAGCGACCAGGCCGTCGCGCTTCTGGTCGAGCACGCCCGCCGGCTGGACGGCACGGCCGACGGCATCGCGCGCCACCTGCGGCTGCTGGCCGCGCAGGAGCTGCTCGCGGTGGGCCGGCCCGGCGACGCCCGCGACGTGCTGGGCGAGGCGCCCGCCGGCGAGGACGACGGCCAGGCGCGGTTCACGCTCGCCCGGGTGCTGCTCGAGACGGGTGCGCCGTCGGCGCGTACCGTCGCGCAGACGGCGATCGAGCAGGCGAAGTCGAGCCAGGATCCACGGCTCGCCGCCGCAGCGGCAGTGCTGCTGATCGAGGGCGGCGGCATCGCCGGCGCGCACTCGGTCTCGCTGTGGGCCGTGCGCCAGCTGCGCGATCGCGGCGACTCGACGGCGCTGGCGGCGGCGCTGCGCACCGTCAGCCTGATCGAGCGCATCCGCGGCCGGCTGCCGGCGGCAACCTCGGCGGCGGCCGAGGCGGCGCAGATCGCGCTCGAGCTGCGCCTCGGCCGGGCGCTGGTCGGCGCCCGCATGCTGATCGCCCTCTCCGAGGCGACCCGCGGCAGCCGCGACGCGTCCCGCCTGGTCGACACGGCGATCGACGAGGCCCGCGCCGCCGGGCTCCGGCACCTGGAGGCGACGGGCATCGCCGGTCATGGACGGCTCGCCCTGCTCGACGGTCGCTACGCCGATGCGGTCGTGGCGCTGCGCAACACCGACCGGCTGCTGGAGGACGCGGGCTTCGCGCCGGCCGTCCGGTTGACGTCGGCAGAGCTGGTGGAGGCGCTCGTGCGCACCGACCGGCACGACGAGGCGCGGGCCGTCGCCGACGTCCTCGCACCGCTGGTCGCCGGCCCGAATGCGTTCGCAGCGGCGCTGGCGCAGCGCGCCCTGGGGTTGGTGGCGGAACCTGGAGCCTTCGACGACCCATTCCAGCAGTCGATCCGCCAGCTCGGGCAGCTCGACTGCCGGTTCGAGCTCGGGCGCTCGGAGCTGGTGTTCGCCGAACGCCTGCTCGCGACCGACCGGACGACCGAGGCGCGCGGCCTCGCGCAGGACGCGTGTCGTCACCTGGCCGAGGCCGGCGCGCCTGCGTGGACGGAGCGCGCCGAGCGGGTGCTGGCAGCGATGGGGACGACGATCGAGCCGGTGCGCGAGACGCTTGCCGCACGGCTCACCGTCAAGGAGCTCGACGTTGCGCTGTCGGTGGCGGAGGGCCTCCGCAACCAGGAGATCGGCGACCGGCTGTTCCTCTCGGTGAAGACCGTCGAGTACCACCTGCGCAACATCTTCCGCAAGCTCGAGATCCGCACCCGCGGCGAGCTGACGCGGCGCGTCGTCGCCGAGGGCGCGCTGGCCGGGCGCAGCGTCGGCCGGTAGCGGCTCAGGCGCCGACGGACGGGCGGTCGAGATCCGACGCCGACGCGCCGAGACGCAGTGACGTGGCGATGATGCGGTCGGTGCCCGCCGTCGACTCCGTGACGAACCCGTTCTCCTGTACGCACAGCGTGTCCTTGGTCGCCTTCGCGCACACGACGTACGTCTTGACGCGGCCCGCGAGCGCCGGGTCGGAGACGGCGCCCTCGGCCCGCACGGTCTTCAGGTCGCTCCGCCCGTACAGCTCGGAGAACAGGCCCGGTCCGAGCAGGCCGACCACCGCGTAGCTCGACGGGTCGATGCCCAGCGCCGACGCCGACGAGCCGCACTTCAGCGTCCCGCCGCGTGGCTTCCGGCACGCCTCGCGCAGGGCATCGCCGCGGTACCGCGCCCAGAGCCGGTCGACGGGCTCTCCGGCGACGTCGTCGTAGTGGATGTCGACCACCAGGTCGCTGCCGCGCACCACGAACGCGACATCGCCGCGCAGCTCCGGCTTGCGGTACCGGTACTCGATGCGGCCGTCCTGCGGATCGCGCGCGAAGGCGGCTACCTCGCGCGAGGTGGTGGGCGGCCAGCCCTGCTTCGGGTTGTCGGTCGCGGCGACGTCGGTCGCCGGTTCCACGGCCGTGGTCGCCGCGGCGGCAGGTCCGGTGGTGACGGCCGTCGTCGCACCGTGGGTCGACGACGCCTTGTTGCCGCCGCCGCCACTTGCCACCACAGCGGCGACGCTGCCGCCAATCGCCAGCACGGCCACGCCGGCGGCGATCAGGATGCGGCGGTTCGGCCTCGTCGGCCCGCTGGCGGCGGGCTCGTCGTCCACGCGGCCGATCACCGTCGGGCCGACGGGCGGCCGCGGTGGCGGCGGACTGTCCCGGGCGACGGCCGGCGAGGGCGGCGGCAGGTCCCGCGTGCTCGGCCGGACGACCGTGGGCGCGGGCACCGGTGGTTCGGGCTCCGGCGCCGGTCGCACGACCGTGGGCGGCGTCGGCGGTAGCGAGGGGGGCGGCGCCTCGATCTCGGCCACCGGTTCAGGTGTCGCCGGCTGCTCGACCTCGACCTCGGGCGCGGGCTCCGGCTCGGGCTGCGCGACCACCGGCTCCGGTTCCGGGGCCGAGACGACCGTCGGCGCGCGTGCGACGGCAGCCGCCAGTGGCGTCGCCGACGTGAGCGCGTGCACGAAGTCGATGCAGCGGTCGAACCGGTCGACCGGGCTCTTCGCCAGCGCCCGGGCGATCGCCTCGGCGGCCTCGTCGCTGACCTCGGGCCGCACCTCGCGGATGTCGGGCGCGGCGTGCTGCAGGTGCGCCACCAGGGTCGCGACGCGGTTGGTGCGCGCGAACGGCACGTCACCGGACAGCGCGACGTACGCCACGCAGGCGAGCGAGTACTGGTCGGCGCGACCGTCCAGGTCGCCGCCCTCGGCCTGTTCCGGCGACATGTAGTCGACGGTGCCCATGAACGTCCCGCTCTCGGTCAGCCCGCGATCGCCCGTCAGCTCGCGCGTCAGACCGAAGTCGAGCAGCACCGCCGCGGGGCCGGACCGCCCCTCGGGGCCGACCATGATGTTCGCCGGCTTCACGTCGCGGTGGACGACGCCGCGCACGTGGGCGTAGTCGAGCGCGTCGGCGATCGGCGTGAGGATCGCCGTCGCCCGCGCCAGGGGCATCTGCGTGACGGTCGCGAGCAGCGATCCGAAGTCGATGCCGTCGGCCAGCCGCATCGCGATGTACAGCGATCCGTCAACCGCGCCCGTCGCGTGGATGGCGACGATCGCCGGGTGCTCGAGCCGCGCGGCCATGCGGGCCTCGCGCTCGAACCGGACGCGGAACTCGGCGTCGGAGGCCAGTCCGGGCGAGATCACCTTCAGCGCGACCGGCCGGTCGAGGGACTCCTCCCAGGCCCGGTACACGACCCCCATGCCGCCCTTGCCGAGCAGACCGTCGATGCGGTAACCGCCGAAACGGCTGCCCGACGCGAGGTCGGTCACGTTCCCGCTGGGCACTTCTTGCGGTCGCTGAACGGACAGCGGACGGTGCCCGTGGCGGGGCGGTTCACGGGTGCGGCGACGGCTGCCGGCGTTGCGGACTTGATCTTCACGGGCGCCGCCTTCCTCGGGATGGTCAGCGTCAGGGCCCGCGCCGCGTTGAGGTAGTAGTCGCCGCGCTTCGTGTTGACCTCGTAGGTCACGGTCAGATGGTAGGAGCCCGGCTTGCGGAGCGCGAGCGCGGCGCTGAACGCTCCCGCGTTGTTCGTCCGCACCCGCTTCAGGACCCTCTTCCCGAGCCGCACGACGACCTTCCCGTTCACCTTCGGCTGCAGCGCGCTGATCTTGCCCGAGACCAGGACCGACGAGCCGACCCGGCGACCCTTCACCGATGCCACGGCCGGCTGGGTGTAGACCAGCACGGGATCGGAGACGCCGGTGAAGACGTTCCAGGTCCTGCCGGCCAGGTTGCAGGTGTTGACCTGCGTCGAGAGTGCGGGAGCGATCTCCGTCCAGTACACGAAGGTGCGCTGGGGGTCGCGGATCCGGAAGGAGAAGTCGCCGCTCGCGTTCGTCTTCTTGGTGGCCACGCGACTCGCGACCGTGTCGGTCTTCCGGTATCCGAACCGGTACAGCGTCACGGTCGTGCCGGCGAGCGGCTTCCAGCTCGCGTCGTACACGCGCCCGCTGAACGGCAGCGTCGACTTGATGCGCGCGGCGACGTGCGATGTCACGCTCCAGACCCCGCCGTCGATCGACGAGCAGAACTCGTTGTCGAGGATCGAATACGGCCCGGGAAGCGACTCGCTCGACGAGGTCGACGGGTGCATGACGACGGTCGCCGCGGCCGCAGATCCGGTTGCGAGACCGGAGGCGACAAGCAGCACGACGAGCGAACGGACGGTGCCGCGGAGCGCCATGGAGCGATCGTAACCCGGTCTCAGCGAAACTACAAGGCAGACAGATTGGCGGGACTTTCACCTATTTTCACGCATTGCGTTGCGAGGGCGTTGACCCGTACAATCGTGCAGCCGACGAGGGAGCTTTGATAGTGCGCACCACCAGGACCCCATGCCGACGAAGACGATGGCTCGCCGCCGCGCTCGTGACGCTCGCCGCCGGCGTGGCCGCAGCGCCCGCTCCCGCCGCGAAGTCGACCAGCCAGCGCCTGCGGGCGCTGGAGGCGCAGGCGGCAGCACTGACGAGGGCGACCAACTCGCTGAGCGCGCAGCACAAGGCGCTCGCGACCGCGCAGACGTCGCTGGTCAACTCGTACGCGTCGCTGAACGCGCGCTACACCGGCTTCGTCGGCTGTCTGCGCCGGACACCGCTGTTTCACTATCCATCCTACCGGTTTGACAGTAACGGCTCGACCATCCTGACCGGCGGGCTCGACTGGTATGTCTCCAACGGTGCCATACCAACCGATACGCTCTCGAGCGCCAACTTCTTTAACTCCATCCACGTTCTATCCCTCGCGAACACCAAGGACTGCCTTGCCTTCGCAGCGTTCCGAAATCCGGTCACCGGCGCCGTATCGGCCGCGACTGCGACGCTCAAGGGGCCGGCCGGATGATTCGGCAGAACCCGCGAAGGACGGGCGTACTCGTCCTCCTCGCGCTCTGTCTCATCGGAGGTGCGTTGTCGCCACCCGCCCAGGCCAAGTCCACGAGCCAGCGACTCCAGGCTCTCGAGCGTCGCATCACAGTGCGTGCCCGGGCTCTGGCGGCGCTGCAGCGGGACGACCAGCGCCTGGTACTGGCCCACAACGACCTCGTGGCCAGGATGGACGCACTCAACACGCGCTACACAGCGCTCAGCACGTGCATCCAGCGGACGCCCGTGTATTCCTGGCCGGGGTTCGAGTACAACGGCGGCGTCACGACGACGCTCACCCGCTGGTACAACCCAAATAATGCCTTTTCTACTAATGTCTTCGAGGATCCGAGCGGCAAGATCCACGAGCTCGGCCTGAACAACACCGACGCGTGCATCGGCACCATTGCCTTCTATAACCCCGTCTCGGGCGCAGGTGCTACAGCAGGCCTCGGCGCGAAGAGCACCCAGGAGCGAACGCCATGATGCGACTCATCGTCGAGACCGGCCCCGATCGCGGCACGGTGGTCGATCTCGCCGGTGAGATCGTCATCGGACGCG
>JBKJIG010000070.1:0-3584 GCA_046598415.1 Gaiellales bacterium | reverse complement strand
GTCATTGGGATCCTTGGGGGCTTGGGGGCTTGGGGGCTTGGGGGCTTGGAGTTGAGCCTATGGCACGAGGATCGCGGACAGGGCTTCAAGTGTTTTGACGCCGTGCACGTCCGAAGGTAACTGCGGCACGCGCACTCGGGACAGTTTCGCGAACCGCCGGTCGATCTCGTCGAGGTAAATCACTTCCTGTGAGTGACGAGATTGCAGGAACGGGTCAGGGCTGCTCGCGGGCAGCACGCGGTTGACGATCAACCCGCCCACGGTCACGCCGGCCTCGTCCAGTTGGGTAATGGCGCGGGCGGTTTCCTCGATCGGCAGGCGCTCAGCGACCAGCACCAGCATGAACGCGCTGACGCGGGGACTGAGCAGCCGCGCCCGGAATTCGCGTAAGCCCTCGAGCCGGCCGGTCAGCGAGACGAGTACCGGATCGGTCTTGTCGTCCTGTTCGATGCCCAGCATCGCCTGGCGCGAACGCGACAACGCGCGAATCCACGCCTCCATTAACTCAGGCATCCGGATCAGCCGCAGCGTGTGTCCGGTCGGTGCGGTATCGAAGACGATCAAGTCGAACCGCGTGTCCTCGCCGCGGATCAAGCCGCCGATGCGATCGAACAACGCCATCTCCTCAGCGCCAGGCATGCTGGCAGCCAGGTCGATCTGCTTGTTCGCTTCCTGCAGGATGTGATGGCCAAACAGGCCCTTGATCTGTTCCTTGACGTTGGCGACGTAGCGCTGCGACTCGAGCGCGCCGTCAATCTCCAGGCCCCACAGGTTCGGTAGCAGCTCGACTGGCTCCGGTCCAATCTCGCGTTCGAAGATGTCGGAGGTCGAGTGCGCCGGGTCCGTGGACACTAGCAGCACGCGCTTGCCGGCATGGCTCGCCGCCAGCGCCGTCGCCGACGCACACGTCGTCTTGCCAACGCCGCCCTTGCCGCCGAAGAAGAGGACCTTCTTCTCGAGCATGTGGCGCATGGTCAGCAACAAGGGAGATTACCGAGTGGCGAACGGTCCATGCCCATGCGCCTGTGCCAGGTGTGGAACTGCTCGAGCAGGTAGGGATACACGTCGAGGAGATAGAGCGTCGCCGGGTTAGGCAGGCCCACGATCTCCATGTAACACAGCAGCAAGAACAGGTCGTTCAGCTCCGCCGCCTGCATCCGCAGCTCGCGCTCGTAGGCGCCGTAGGCGGCACCGTGAAAGAAGTCGCGGATGTTTTGCCGAACGGACATGGCCCGATCATAGTGCCACAGGCTCGACGGGTGCCGTTATGAACGCGGTTCCAGACCAGATCAGGCGCGGCGTCCTGTCGTCCGCCGGGCTTCGGCAGGCGCTGGTGCGTGGTTACCGGCCAGCGGGAGTAGAATGCCGGCGTGACGCTCGTGCGCGCGCTCACCGTTGCCCTCTTTCTCGTGATGTCCGCCTGCGGCGGTGGCGGCAACAAGGTGACGGGGCCGTCGAGCAACAATCCCTACAGCCTTGCGACCGGGCGGGCGGTGCTGTCGGCGTCGCCGATCGATCCCGCCGCCATCTTCGCGACGTCGCCGCTCGGCAAGCTCGGTCCTCCGGATCACACGCTGCCCACCGATCACGTCTACATCACATTCGTCAACGCGTTCGAGAGCAACCAGAACAACGATTGCATCAGCCTGCGACCCATCTACGCCGCCGGTAGCGGCGTCGTCACCTTCGTGCTGGCGACCGACGCCCGGGGCAACACCAAGGTCGACGTACAGATGACCGCGAGCTTTCACTACTACTACGACCATGTGGTGCTGCTGCCGGGGATCACGCAGGGCACGCCGGTGACCGCCGGCCAGCAGATCGGCACCACGGCCGGCTGCCCCTCGTTCGACATCGGCGCCTACGATCTCGACGTCACCCTGCCCGGACTCGTCAACCCGCCTCGCTGGGGCATCAGCACCGGGCATGCCGTGTCTCCCTATGGGTATTTTTCTGAACCGTTGCGCGCGCTCTATTACTCGCGCTCGCGTCTGCTCGAAGGGGTACCCGGTAACAGGGACGGCCGCATCGACTACGGCGTCGCCGGACGGCTCGTCGGCGATTGGTTTCATAGCTCGCTGCCGGTGGACACAGCAGCGCCGGCAGCCCGGCCGGACGGGCCAAATCGATCGCGTTCGTTTACGAGTGGTATAACGGGACGCCGCGCATTTCGGTGGGCGGCACGATTTCGCCGCCGTTCGTCGGGTCGATCGGCGCCGGCGATGCTGATCCGGCCACCGTCAGCGTCGCAAGCGGACTCGTGACCCACCAAGTGAAGCTGCCAGGCGCATTTGAGACCTATGGGTGGCTGCTGGTGCAGATGAGTCGCGCCCCGGCCGCTGTGCGCTACTTCAACTCGACCACGATCGCCCGCGGCGATCCCGCGACGGCGTCCTCGCTGTCGACCCGACCGCGTGGCACGAAGCGCGCGGTCTTGAATGCCACGGCGTGCGTCTCCTCGACGCCGGCCGCCGTCCTGGTCCTGATGGTGCCGCCGGTGACGAACACCTCGATCGTGTCGGTGGTGTGGGTATGCATCGCGGTCGGCTTGCCGGGCTGCCACGTGTAGTCCCACATCCGCACGCGCGCGTTGTCGAGCACGTCGGCCGCGCCCTCGCGCGGGAACTGCGCGTCAGGCGCACCGGCCGGCGCCTGGAACGCCGACACCCTCACGTCTTTCAGGTCGATCATGATGGCCAAGCGCTCAGGATCGCCCGGCTTCCCCATGGCCTCTTCGCGGTGCGTGATTTCCTTCAACTGGAAATACGGCCGCGGCACCGGGAACGTCTGCCCGGTCGTGGCCTTGCCGTCGGGCGTCGTCACCGTGATCTCGCCGAAGCGCAGGTAGACGCCGGCCATGTCGTAGCGATGCCGGTGAATGGGCTGCTTCACGCCGTGGATCCAGTTGACCTCCCACAGCGTGAGGCGCTCGTTGTCGACGAGCTGCGTGGTGCCGGTCCGCGGAAACGCGTGGGGATACTCCTGAGCCGCCAGCCACTGCCCCGCCGCCACCACGCCACTAACCACGATCGCCGTCGCCAGATATCGCCGCATTGTGTCGTTCTCCCGTGTCTCGCTGAAGGTGCGGGGATTATAGCGTCAGCCGTTGTAGCATTCCGCCATGAAACACAGGGTGATGATTCTCGCGGCGGTGGTGGCAGTCGGCCTGTCGGCTCAGGCGGTCGCGCAGAGCGCGAGGCCGGCGTTTACGGACGGCTACGCGGACGTGAACGGCGTGCGACTCCACTACGCCAGCACGGGCTCCGGGCCGCTCGTGCTCTTCCTGCACGGCTACCCGTCGTTCTGGTACCAGTGGAAAGACCAGATGCTTGAGATCGGCCGCGATCACCAGGCCGTCGGCCTCGACATGCGCGGCTACAACCTGTCGTCGCGGCCGGAAGGCCTGGAGCCGTACACCATGCCGCACCTGGTCGAAGACGTGCGGCAGTTCGCCGAGAAAGTCGCCGGCAAGGGCAAGAAGTTCACGCTGGTAGCGCACGATTGGGGCGCTAACGTCGCCTGGGTGTTCGCCATGTCTCACCCCGAGATGCTCGACCGGCTGATCATCGTCAACGGCGCTCACC
>JBKJIG010000026.1:0-60503 GCA_046598415.1 Gaiellales bacterium | reverse complement strand
CGCCTTCGACCTCTCCGGCGGCCGGCTCACCTACTAGCCGAGCGGCTCGTAGAACTCCCGCCGGCGCTCGGCCAGCCGCGGGAACGAGTGCCCGACGCCCCACTCCGCGAAGTGCGGCGTCTCCGTGTGCGCCTTGTAGGCGTCGGCGTCGGTGTAGGCCTCGAAGATGAAGAAGGTGTTCCGGCTCTCGGGGTCGCGGTGGGGGCGCCACTCGATGACCCCGGCCTCGGCCAGGGTGGGAGCCTCGAGCTTACCGAGGGCGCGAGCGATCTCGTCGGCCTCGCCCTCCTTGGCGATCCAGCGGACAGCGACGATGTAGGGCACGGGTCAGGCTCCAAACGCCGAGAGCACCTCGGCGGTCGTGGGGAGGTCGGCGAAGACGGTCACGCCGTAGGAGAGCGCCGCGTGCTGCCACTCGGCGTTGACGGCGACGGTGGCGTCCGAGACGATCGCCATCTCGTAGCCGATGTCGGCACCCACCCGGGCGGTCGACTCGACGGCCATGTTCGTCCAGGCACCGAGCAGGATGACGCGCTCGACACCGAGACCGCGCAGCTTGACGTCGAGGCTCGTGCTGGTGAAGGCGTTGCCGCGCTGCTTGTGCAGCACCGTGTCGCCGCTCTCCGGGGCGCAGCCGTCGATCGGCGCGCGACCCCACTCGCTGGAGAGGCCGCCGCTCGCGCGGGTGTCGCGCCACAGGCCCGCGTTCTGGGCCGAGTCGGCGTCGTCCGCGGAGCCGACGCTGGGTGCGTGGTGGACGAAGAATACGCGCGAGCCGGCCTTGCGCGCCGCCGCGGTGATCTGGCCGATGTTGGCGATCGCGCCCTGCTCGGCGCAGTGCGCCGCCGCGCCGGACGGGCCGCCCCACACGCCGTCCGGGTGGACGACGTCGTTCTGCATGTCGATGACGACGACCGCGGTCTTCCGCGGATCGAACTCGATGGGCATCTGCGTGCTCCTACTGGAAGAAGACGGGCCGGTTGCCGGCCACCTTCGTGCGGACGGTGTGGACGGTGTCCGACGTGCACAGGTACAGCGTCTGGAAGTCGTCGTCGCCCCAGGCGATGTTGCCGACGACGGCCTCGCTCTTGAGCGTGCCGAGGTGCTCGCCCTCCGGGGAGACCACCCAGACGCCGCCGGGGCCGGTGCACCAGAGGTTGCCGGCGGCGTCGAGCTTCATGCCGTCGGGGACGCCCGCCGAGTACTCGAACGGGCCGGGCATCTCGAACACGACCGCACCGCCCGCCAGCGAGCCGTCGGCCGCGACGTCGAAGCGCCGGATGGTGAGCTCCTCGGTGTCGTTGATGAACAGCACCGACTCGTCGACCGAGAAGCAGAGGCCGTTCGGCTTGTTGAAGTCGTCGACCTCGAGGTGGAGCTCGCCGGCGCCGTCGATGCGGAACACGCCGCAGATGTCGAGCTCGCGCTCGCGCTCGACGCCGAAGCCCGGCCAGCGGCCGTACGGTGGGTCGGAGAAGTAGATCTGGCCGTCGCTGCGCAGCACCACGTCGTTCGGGCTGTTCAGCTCCTTGCCGTCCCAGTGCGTGGCGAGCGCGGTGCGGGCACCGTCGCGCTCGAGGCGCACGACGCTCGACGTGGAGTGCTCGCAGATCACGTGGCGTCCATCACCGTCGAGGGTCGTGCCGTTGACCTTGTTGGACGGGCTCGCGACCACCTCGACGCCGCCGGCGGCGGTCCACTTGCGCCGGGTGTCGCCGGGCATGTCGCTGAAGTAGAAGGCGCTCTCGGCGGCGACCCACAGGGGCCCCTCCGTGAACATGCAGCCGCTGGCGATCTCGGTCGGCGTGGCATCGAGATCGATCAGTTCGGCCATTCGTGGCGATACAGCCTCGACCAGGCTCATGGGCACCTCGATAGGGTCGGCGGGCGCGGGATCTGAAAGGGATACCCGATCCCGGCCGCCAGCGCAATGGTCGGACCAACACGGATCGGGGTCACGCCGCGGTGAGCGCGTCGAGGAGCGCCTCGACGATCGGCGTCAGGGGACCGCGCGTGTAGGCGACGATCGGACGCACGATCGGCGGCTCGATCGGCCGGGCGGCCCGCGAGAGGCCGGGCGGCACGGCGCCGACCGGCACCAGCGCCGGCCCGAGACCGGCCGCGGCCAGGCGGGCGGCGGTATCGGCCTGCGCCGTCACGGCGGCCGCCTCGGGCGTGAACCCGGCGGCGGCACAGGCGCTGGTGACGACGTCGGCGAGGCCGTACTGCGGCGGGTACAGCACCCACGGCACGTCGGCCAGGTCGCTCAGCCGGACGGCACCCCGGCGCGCGCCGGCGGTGGCCTCGGGCAGCACGACGCAGAACCGCTGCTCGCCCACGGCGCGCATCGGCCCGTCCCAGTGCGCGGGTGGCGGGCCGATCGCGACATCGCCCAGACCCGCGCGGGCCTGGGCCTCGAGCAGCTCGCGGTGCATCACCTCGATCAGCCGCACGACCACGCCGGGGTGCGTCGTGCGCAGGCGGCGCAGCGCGTCGGGCAGGAAGGCCGACGCGACGGTCGACACGCAGGCCACTTCGAGGTCGCCCTCGCGACCGCTCGAGACCGCCTGAGCGGCCCGTTCGGCGCGTTCCAGCGACAGCACCGCGGCGCGCGCCTCGACCACGAAAGCACGGCCCGCCGGTGTCGGCCGCACGCCCGGGCCGAGCCGCTCGATGAGCGGCCCGCCGAGCCGCCGCTCGAGCGCGCGCACCTGCTGCGAGAGGGTCGGCTGCGCGACCCGCATGCGCGCGGCGGCGCGGCTGAACGACCCCTCTTCGACCACGGCCACCACGTAGGATGCCTGCCGGAGGCTCATAGACCGTGTCTATAGCAGATGTGACCTCCTTCGCTTGCATCGATAGACGATCGGACGTAGTTTCTCCCCATGCCGCCGGCCCTCCGCGACGTGGACCTCCTGCGGGATCGCGGCCTGGTCGACGGCGCCTGGATCGAGGCCGACGACGGCCGCCGGTTCGACGTGCGCGACCCGGCCACCGGCGAGCTGGTCGGCACGGCCCCGCGGATGGGCGCCGCCGAGACCCGCCGGGCGATCACCGCGGCCGAGCGCGCGCAGCCCGCCTGGCGGGCGACCAGTGCTCGCGACCGGGCGCGGATCCTGCGCCGGTGGGCCGACCTGCTGGTCGCCTCGACCGACGATCTGGCGGCGCTGCTGACGGCCGAGCAGGGCAAGCCGCTGGCCGAGTCCCGGGCCGAGGTGGAGTACGCCGCGTCGTTCCTCGAGTGGTTCGGTGAGGAGGGCAAGCGCGTCTACGGCGACACCATCCCGTCGCCGCTCGGCGACCGGCGCATCATCGTCGTGCGCCAGCCGGTGGGCACGACCGCCGGCATCACGCCGTGGAACTTCCCCGCCGCCATGCCCACGCGCAAGGCCGCGCCGGCGCTGGCCGCCGGCTGCACGATGGTGCTGAAGCCCGCCGAGCAGACGCCGCTCACGGCCCTCGCCGTCGGCGTGCTGGCCGAGCGTGCCGGCCTGCCGCCGGGCGTGCTCTGCATCGTCACGGGCGACGCCGACGACGCACCGCTGATCGGCGGCGAGATGACGTCCAACGCCGCCATCCGCAAGGTCGGCTTCACCGGCTCGACCGCGGTCGGCAAGCTGTTGATGGCGCAGTGCGCGACGGGCTTGAAGCGCATCTCACTCGAGCTCGGCGGCAACGCGCCGTTCATCGTGCTCGACGACTGCAACCTCGACGACGCGGTCGCCGGCGCGCTGCTCTGCAAGTTTCGCAACAGCGGCCAGACCTGCATCTCGGCCAACCGCATCCTCGTGCAGGACGGCATCTTCGACGCCTTCGCCGAGCGCCTCACCGAGGCCGCCGCCGGGCTGCGCGTCGGCCTCGGCACCGAGCCGGACGTGCAGGTGGGGCCGCTCATCGACGAGGCCGCCCTGCAGAAGGTGCAGCGCCACGTCGACGACGCCCGTGAGCGCGGCGGCACGGTGCTCACCGGCGGCGCCGCGCACGCGCTGGGCCGCAAGTTCTTCACCCCGACCGTGCTGACGGGTGCGACCGCCGACTGGGCGATGTCGAACGAGGAGACCTTCGGCCCGGTCGCCGCGCTGCAGCGCTTCGCCGCGGAGGAGGACGCCGTGCGCATTGCGAACGACACGCCGTACGGTCTCTCGGCGTACCTGTACAGCCGCGACGTGGGTCGCATCTGGCGCGTGTCGGACGCGCTCGACTACGGGATCGTCGGCATCAACACGGGGTTCGTCTCGACCGAGGTGGCGCCGTTCGGGGGCATGAAGGAGTCGGGCATCGGGCGCGAGGGATCGCGCTACGGCATCGACGAGTGGCTCGAGCTGAAGTACCTGGCGATGGGAGGGATCGATCGATGATCGTGGAGGAGCGGACGTACCAGCTGCACGTCGGCAGAGTGCCCGAGTACCTGCGCCTGTACGGCGAGGAGGGCCGTGCCATCCAGGAGCCGATCCTGGGCAACATGGTCGGCTGGTTCACGACCAACGACATCGGCGACCTCAACCAGGTCGTGCACCTGTGGGGCTACGAGGATCTCGCCGACCGCGCTGCGCGCCGCGCGACGATGGCGGGCAACCCGGACTGGCAGGCCTTCGCGAAGAAGCTGCAGCCGCTGATCGCCTCGCAGCACAGCCGGATCCTCACGCCGACGCCGTGGTCGCCGATCGGCGGGGACGCCCGATGAGGCTGAAGGACCGCGTGATCGTCGTCACCGGCGGCGCGCAGGGCATCGGCCGTGCGATCGCCGACGGGCTCGCCGACGAGGGCGCGAAGGTCGTGATCGCCGACCTCGGCGGTGCCGAGGAGGCCGCGGCCGAGCTCGGCGGCGACGCGCTCGGGCTGCGCGTCGACGTCTCGTCCGAGGCCGACACCACGGCGCTCGCGCAGGCGGTGCTGGATCGCTACGGCCGCATCGACGGGCTCGTCAACAACGCCGGCATCTACTCGTCGCTCGTGCCGCAGCCGCTCGAGGAGATCGACATCGACGAGTGGCGCAAGGTGTTCGACGTGAACGTGCTCGGCATGTTCCTCGCCACCCGCGCCGTGCTGCCCGCGATGCGCGCGCAGGGCGGCGGCCGCATCGTCAACATCGCGTCGGGCACGCCGTTCAAGGGCGTCCCGTACCTGCTGCACTACGTCTCCTCCAAGGGAGCCGTGGTGGCGATGACGAAGGCCATCGCAAAGGAGGTCGGCGACACCGGCATCCTCGTCAACACCGTCGCGCCGGGCTTCACGATGTCGGACGGCGTCCTCGCGAACGCCGTCCAGGTCCAGAAGCTCCAGGAGATCTCCGTGAAGTCCCGCGTCATCCAGCGCGACCAGTTCCCGTCCGACGTCGTCGGGGCGATCGTGTTCTTCTGCTCCGACGACTCCTCGTTCATCACCGGCCAGGCGCTCGTGGTCGACGGCGGAGCGTTCTTCAACTGATGCCGGCGCTGCAGCTTCAGCACATCGACGCGGCCGCGGGCGACGTCCTCTCGCGCGGCGGTCCGCTGGTCGCCTACGACGTGGCGGCGGCGACCGCCACCTACGCGCCCGGCGGCGCGCTCACGATCGGGCGCCCCGGTCTGCAGCTCGTCTGGTCGCTGGTCGATGCCGCCGCGCCCGACGCCGCCCTCTCGGCCCAGATCGACCTGCAGGGAGAGCCGCACCTGGTGCGCTGCGACCGCGTCGACTTCCCGGCCGGCGGGGTCGCGTTCCTGCACACGCACCAGGGGCCGGGCATCCGCTGCCTCGTCGACGGCCTGTTCGCGGTCGAGACGCAGGGCACGCGGCACGAGATCGACCGGCTCGGCGCCTGGTTCGAGGCCGGGCCCGACCCCGTCTACGCCGAGGTGCGCGGCGACCAGCCCGCCGCGTTCGTGCGGGTCATGATCCTGCCTCAGCGCCTGCTCGGGTCGCCGTCGATCCGCTACGTCCGGGACGAGGACCGCGACCGGCCGAAGAGCCAGCGCTACACGATCTACGTCGACGAGCCGCTCGCATGAGCCGCAGCGGCGGACAACTCCTCGCCGACCAGCTGGTCGTCCACGGCGTCGAGCTGGCGTTCGGCGTCCCGGGCGAGAGCTACATCGGCCTGCTCGACGGCCTCTACGCGCACCGCGACCGGATCCGCCTCATCACCGCGCGGCACGAGGGCGGCGCCGCCAACATGGCCGAGGCGTACGGCAAGCTGACCGGCCGGCCCGGCATCTGCCTGGTGACCCGCGGGCCGGGTGCGACGCATGCCTGCGTCGGCATCCACACGGCCTTCCAGGACTCGACGCCGATGATCATGTTCGTCGGCCAGGTGGCCCGCGAGCAGCGCGATCGCGAGGCGTTCCAGGAGGTCGACCTGCGGGCCATGTTCAAGCCGCTGGCGAAGCAGGTGTTCGAGATCGACGACGCCGCGCGCATCCCCGAGCTGATCAGCCGGGCGTTCCACGTGGCCACCTCGGGCCGGCCGGGACCGGTCGTGATCGGCCTGCCGGAGGACATGCAGCGCGACGAGACCGACGCGCCCGACGCGGTGCGGTTCACGCCCGCCACCCCACGCGCCGATGCGGCCTCCCTGGCCGAGCTGCGAGCGCTGCTCGAGCAGGCGGAGCGACCGCTGATCGTGCTCGGCGGCTCGCTCTGGAGCCAGGCTGCCGCCGACGCGCTGCGCGACTACGCCGAGGCCTCGCAGCTGCCGGTCGTCTGCTCCTTCCGGCGCCAGGACCACCTCGACAACGACTCGACCGCCTACGTCGGCGACCTCGGCGTCGGCCTCGGGCCGCACCTGGCCGAGGCGCTCCGGACGAGCGACCTGGTCGTGGTGCTGGGCGGCCGCTTCGGCGAGGTGCCGTCGGGTGCGTACCGGCACCTGACGGTGCCGCGGCCCTCCAGCTGCCGGCTCGTGCACGTGCACGCGAGCCCGGACGAGCTGAACCTCGTGTACGAGGCCGACCTCGCCATCGTGGCCTCCGCACCATCGGTCGTCGCCGGCCTGGCCGCTCTCGGTCCGCTGCCGGCGTCGGCGACGCGGGCGACGTTCGCCGGCGACCTGCGCGCCACCTTCGAGCGGTGGACGACGCCGCAGCCCCGCCAGATCAACGGCGTCGACCTGGCCAAGGTCGTCGCGCACCTGCGCGAGGCGCTGCCGCCCGATGCCGTGATCACCAACGGCGCCGGCAACTACACCGTCTGGGTGCACCGCTATCACCGCCACCGCCGCTACGGCGTGCAGCTCGCGCCGACCAGCGGCGCCATGGGCTACGGCATCCCCGCCGCGATCGCGGCGAAGGCCGTCCACCCCGACCGGCCCGCCATCGCCTTCGCCGGCGACGGCTGCTTCATGATGGCGTGCCAGGAGCTGGCGACGGCCGTGCAGTTCGATCTGCCGATCATCGTGGTGCTGGCCGACAACGGCATGCTGGGCACGATCCGGATGCACCAGGAGCGCTCGTTCCCCGGCCGGATCTCGGGCACCTCGCTCGCCAACCCCGACTTCGTGGCGCTCGCCCGGTCGTTCGGGTGCCACGCCGAGCAGGTGACCGACGACGCCGGCTTCGCGCCGGCACTGGCACGTGCGCTCGCCGCCGGGACGCCGGCGCTGATCCACCTCGTCTGCGATCCCCAGGCGATCACGCCTGCAACCACGCTCGACGCGCTCGGGGGCAAGTCTTGACAGCACAAGTGGTCCGACCTATTTTGACTGTCACACCAAGGGAGGAGCGCGATGGGTGAGTCGTTGACGGTGCTCGTGCCGTCGTCGCCCGAGGAGGCCGTACGGCTCTTCGGCGACGGCGCGTCGGTAACCGTGGTCGGCGGCGGCACGATCGTCGTTCCGAGCCTCGCGCTGGGGCGCCGCAGCGCCGAGCGGGCGCTGCTGTTGCACCGGGCCGGCCTGGCCGGCATCCGCCGCGACGGTGGTCGCATCACGATCGGCGCCACGACCACGCTGGACACGCTCGGCGACGTGCCCGATCCGCTCCGCACCGCCGTCGCCCACGTGGCCGACGGTGAGATCCGGGGCCAGGCGACCATCGGCGGCAATATCTGCGCCGAGGTGACCGACGCGCCGCGCGGCGACCTGCAGGGCGCGCTGATCGCCCTCGGCGCGCAGGTGCGGTCGAGCGGCGCCGGCGGCGAGCGCGCCGAGCCCATCGAGGACTTCCTGCCCGGTCGGCTCGACCGGCTCGTGCTCGACCTCTCGTTCGACGAGCCCGCGGCCGGGGCGTACGAGTTCCTCGACCGCCCGCACACCCACGACTACACCGCCCTCGCGGTGTCGGCCGCCCGCGCGCAGGACGGCACCGTGCGCCTCGGCGTCACCGGCGTCGGTCCGCACGGCCTGCTGATCACGGCCGGCGACACCGACGGCCTGCCCTTCGCCGACGACGCCCTGGCGTCTGCCTGGTACCGCAGGCGGACGCTGCCGGTGCTCGTGCGGCGGGCGCTGACCAAGCTCGGAGACCACGCATGAGGATGACCGTCAACGGCGTCGCGCGCGATGTCGTCTCCGCCCCGCTGACGCCACTGCTGCACGTGCTGCGCGACGAGCTCGACGTCACCAGCCCCAAGGCCGGCTGCCAGGACGGCGGCTGCGGCGCCTGCACCGTGATCGTCGACGGCGAGGCGCGCCGCAGCTGCCTGCTGCCGCTGGCCGCGCTCGAGGGCTGCGCGATCACGACCGTCGAGGGTCTCGGCACGCCGCTCGAGCTGGCCCCGATCCAGCAGGCCTGGGTGCATCACTACGCCGCCCAGTGCGGCTTCTGCACCGGCGGCATGATGATGGCCGCACAGGCCTACATCGACCACGGCGGCACCGACGACCCGGAGGCCATCCAGGAGGCGCTCGGCGGCCACGTCTGCCGCTGCACGGGCTACGTGAAGATCATCGACGCGGTGCAGGCGACCGTCCGGGGCGAGACCTTCGACCTCGCGAGGACCGCTGCCGGCAAGCGCACGACCGGGCTGGAGGAGATCGCATGAAGGCCGTCGGCGCACGTCTGCCGCGCTACGACGCCGCCCAGCACGTCACCGGCGAGACCCGGTACGTCGACGACGTCCGCGTGCCCACCACGCTGTGGGCCAAGGCGCTCCGCTCGCCGCATTCCAACGCCGCGATCACGCGCCTCGACACCACCCGGGCCGAGGCCCTGGACGGCGTGCACGCGATCGTCACCTGCAAGGACGTGCCCCTGAACGTGTACGGCCACATCGCCGCGCTCGGGGTGCCGGCCGACGAGCCGCTGCTGGCCGACGGCGAGGTCCGCTACCAGGGCCAGCCGATCGCGGTGGTGGCGGCCGACAGCGAGGCGCGGGCCATGGAGGCCGTCGCCGCGATCGACATCTCCTTCGACGTCCGGACGCCGCTGTTCGACATCCGCAAGGCGTTCGATCCGGACGCGCCGCAGGTGCACCACTGGGGCAACCAGTACCCGCACTTCGACGGCCTCGACCGGCGCAAGGTGCGCAAGGGCGACATCGACAAGGCGTTCGCCGACGCGCACCGGATCGTGCAGGGCTCCTACCGCCCGGCCGCGATCGAGCACGTGCCGCTCGAGACGCAGGTCTGCCAGGTCGTGCCCGACCGCGGCGGCCGCTTCACCATCTACTCGGCGACGCAGGCGATGTACTTCTCGCTCGGCGTCGTCGCCGCGCACCTCCAGCTGCCGCTGAACCGCTTCAAGCTCGTCGGCGGCACCACCGGCGGCGGCTTCGGCGGCAAGGTCGATACGGCCACCGAGACCATCTCGACGCTCCTCGCCATGAAGTCGGGCCGCCCGGTTCGGTGGCGCTGGACGCGGGAGGAGGAGTTCCTCTTCTCGTCCACCCGCGCCCCGTGGCACATGGAGATCGCCGACGCGGTGACGGAGGACGGCTGGATCCTCGGCCGCAAGATGCTGACGCTGCACGACGCCGGCGCCTACGCGCGGTTCTCGCCCTACGGCGTCACGAAGCACGCGTTCCACCACACCGGCGCGTACACCATTCCGAACCTCCACTTCGACGGCGTCGTCGTGTTCACGAACCGCACGCCGACGACCGCCATGCGCGGCTTCGGCGTCACCAGCCTGTCGTTCGCCACCGAGGTGCACCTGGAGCGCATCGCGCAGGTGCTCGGCCTCGACCCGCTCGAGGTCCGGCTGAAGAACGCGAACCGCATCGGCGACACGTCGCCGAACGGCGTCGTGCTGGTCGACCCGTCGGTGGTGTCGGTGGTGCAGGCGGCCGCCGACTCGGCCGGCCACGAACTGCCCGCCGGCTACCGCACGATGACGAACGACGTCCGCACGGGCGACCTGCTCCCCCAGCATCTCGTTGCCCAGCAGGGCAACCCGGAGGCTCACTGATGGCCATCCACCGCGGCCGCGGCATCGCGGCGATCGAGTACCCGACCGGCATGAACCAGAACGGCGATCCGTCGCAGGCCTGGATCAAGCTGAAGCTGGACGGGCGCGTCGACGTCTTCGCCGGCACGGTCGACATCGGTCAGGGCTCGAAGACCGTCCACACGCAGATCGTGGCCGACACCCTCGGCGTCCCGTACGACTGGGTCACCATGGACACGTCGAACACCGACTCGTCCGCCTTCTGCATGGGCACATTCGCCTCGCGCGGCACGTTCATCGGCGGCAACGCCGTGCGCCTCGCAGCCGAGAAAGTCAAGTCGCGCATCCTCGACATCGCGGGCAAGACGCTGGAGATCGACCCGGCCGACCTCGAGATCGTCGACGGCGAGGTGATCGCGAAGGGCATGCCCGACAAGAAGATGGGCGTCCCCGATGTGGCCGGCGCCGCCACCTTCGTCTACGGCGAGCTGATCTCCGGCGAGGGCACGGCGCTGAAGCCGTACGCCACCGTCGACCCGGAGGACGGGCAGGTCACGATCCCGCCCCACTCCGCCATCTCGTACGCGGCCTGTGTGGCCGACGTCGAGGTCGACGACGAGACCGGCACCGTGCGCGTCCTGAAGATGTCCCAGGTCTACGATGTCGGGCGCGCCATCAACCCGACCCTGATCGAGGGCCAGATCGAGGGCGGCGCCATCATGGGCCTCGGGCTCGGCGTGCTCGAGAACTCCTACCCCTACTACCCGAGCGTCGACCATCGCGGGGGCCAGTTCGGCTCGTACCTGGCGCCGTCCATGGAGGAGCTTCCCGACATGGAGACGATCCTGATCGAGAACCCCTCCGCCGACGGTCCGTTCGGTGCCAAGGCGATCGGCGAGATGGCCAACAACGCCCAGCCGCCGGCGATCGCGACGGCCATCTACAACGCCATCGGCGTATGGGTGACGCAGCTGCCGATCACGCCCGAGCTGGTGTTGCGCGCGCTCGACGCCAAGGCCGAGGGCCGCAGCGAGCCGCGCCGCGAGGGCAAGGTCGTGATCTTCGACGACGAGATCTCGCTGAACACGCATGCCAGCGCCGACGCATCGATGCGATTCTCGGTGTCCGTGTGACCTCGCCGTTCCGGAGCTGGAACGGCGTCGACTCGCACGAGGTGCATCCGGGCGTGCGCCTGACCGCCATCGGCGGCGAGCAGGTGCTGCTCTGCCGGGTCACGTACGACCCCGGCAAGATGGTGCCCCTGCACCGCCACGAGGCGTGCGAGCAGGTGATGGCCATCATCGCGGGGTCGGTCGACATGACGATCGCGGGCGAGGCGAAGACGCTCGTGGCCGGTGATGTCGTGGTCGTGAACCGCGGCCTCGAGCACGAGCTGTTCTCCAAGGACGGCGTCACGTTCTTCGAGGCGCTCGGGCCGGTGCCCCTCGACCACGTCCCCGACCGCGAGCGCGACCTCGTGCTGGGACCGGACAACGGAGCGGGGCACGTCGAACGATGACGACCGTCGTCCTGATCGGGACGCTCGACACGAAGGGCGCCGAGTGCGCGTTCCTCCGCGATCGTCTCCGTGACGGCGGCGTCGAGGTGGTCGTCGTCGACTGCGGCGTCGGCGTCGGCGAGCATGACCACGACCTCGCGACCATCGGCGCCGACGAGGTGGCGCGCGCCGGCGGTGCCGACCTCGCCGCGCTGCGGGCCGCGCGCGACCGTGGGTCGGCCGTCTCGGCGATGGCCGAGGGGGCGCGGGCGACGGTGCTCGCGCTGCACGCCACGAAGCGGTGCGACGGCGTGCTCGCGGCCGGCGGCTCGGGCAATACCTCGATCGCCACGGCGGCCATGCGCGCGTTGCCCATCGGGCTGCCGAAGCTGATGGTGTCGACCGTCGCGGCCGGCGACGTCTCGGGCTACGTCGGCGCCGTCGACATCACGATGATGGCGTCGGTCGTCGACATCGCCGGCATCAACTCCATCTCCTCGCGCATCCTCGCGAACGCCGCGGCGGCGATGGTCGGCATGGTCACCGCACCGGCGCCGCCGACGCCCGTCGACGACCGCCCGCTGGTCGCCGCGAGCATGTTCGGCGTCACCACGCCGTGCGTGACGCGGGCCCGCGAGCAGCTGGAGCGTGACGGTTACGAGGTGCTCGTCTTCCACGCCACCGGCACCGGCGGGCGAGCCCTGGAAGGGCTCGCGAGCGCAGGCCACCTGGCGGGCGTGCTCGACGTCACCACCACCGAGCTGGCCGACGAGGTCGTCGGCGGCACGCTCAGCGCCGGCCCCGACCGGCTCGAGGCGGCGGGCCGCGCCGGCATCCCGCAGGCCGTGTCGCTGGGCGCGGTCGACATGGTCAATTTCGGCGCCATCGCCTCGGTCCCGGAGCGCTTCAAGGAGCGCAACCTCTACGCGCACAACGACTCCGTCACGCTCATGCGCACGACGCCCGAGGAGTGCGCCGAGATCGGCCGGCGCATCGCCGCCAAGCTGTCGGCGGCAACCGGGCCGACAGCGCTGTTCGTGCCCCTGCGCGGCGTCTCGATGATCGCCACCGAGGGCGGGCCGTTCCACGACGCCGCCGCCGACGAGGCGCTGCTCGCGGCGGTGCGCGCCGGGCTCGACGAGCAGGTCGTCGAGCTGATCGAGATCGACTGCGACGTCAACGACGACGTGTTCGCCGACGCGATGGCGGGCTGGCTGGCCGGTCAGATCGAGGCGGCGCGATGACCCGCGACGCCATCCTCGCCGGGCTGCGCGCCAAGGTCGCCGACGGCCGCGGCGTGATCGGCGCCGGTGCCGGCACCGGGCTGTCCGCCAAGTGCGCGGAGGCGGGCGGCGTCGACCGCTCGCCGGTTCGCGGCGCTCGGAACGCGCGGCTGACGTGCTGATCGGCGTCAACACCTGGGTCTGGACCTCGCCGCTCGGCGACGCGGACATCCCGGCGCTGGCCGCCAAGGCGCGGGGCATGGGCTTCGACCTGCTCGAGCTGCCGCTCGAGACGCTCGACGGCTACGACCGACGGGAGGCGCGCGCGGCGCTGGAGGCCGAGGGCCTCGCCGCCTCCTCGACCCTGGTGTTCCCGCCCGACCGCGACCTGATCCACCCCGACGCCGCGCCGCGCGACAACGCCGCGCGCTACATCCGCGGCGCCATCGACGCGGCCGCCGAGCTCGGCTCGCAGACGCTGTCCGGTCCGTTGTACGCCAGCGTCGGCCGCGCGTGGCAGCAGACGGCCGACGAGCGCGAGCGCGACATGGAGCGGCTGGTCGACGCGCTGGCGCCGCTCGCGGCGCACGCCGCCGACGCCGGCGTCCGGCTCGGCCTGGAGCCGCTGAACCGGTTCGAGACGAGCTTCGTGAACATCGCCGACCAGGCGATCGAGATCGTCGACCGCATCGACAGCCCCGGGCTCGGCATCCTGCTCGACACGTTCCACATGAACCTCGAGGAGAAGTCGATCGGCGACGCCATCCGCGCCACCGGCAGCCGGCTGTCCCACTTCCACGCCTGCGAGAACGACCGCGGCGCGCCCGGATCGGGCCACGTCCCGTGGGACGAGGTGGCCGACGCGCTGCGCGCCATCGAGTTCGCAGGCCCCGTCGTGATCGAGTCGTTCACCGACCAGGTCGTGACCATCGCCGCCGCGGCCGCCGTCTGGCGACCGGTGGCCGCGAGCCAGGACGCGCTGGCGGCCGAGGGCGGCGCCTTCCTGCGGGGGCTGCTCCGGTGACCGGCCTCCGCGAGCTGCGCCCGTTCGGGCACTCGTCCTGGTCCGCGCCGTTCAGCGAGGCGTCGACGATGCGCCTGTCGGGCGCCGAGGCGGCACCGCTGACGGTGGCCGAGCTGGGCGCCATCGCCGGTCTCTCGGTCGAGGAGATGCTGCGCGACGTGGCACTGGGCTACGAGCGGTCGGGCGGCTCGCACGCGCTGCGCACGGCCATCGCCGCAACGCTGCCCGGCGTCGACGCCGACAGCGTCGTCGTCACCACCGGCGCCGGCGAGGCGCTGGCTGCGCTCGTCGCGACGCTGATCCGGCCCGGCGAGCACGCCGTCGTCGGCTGGCCCGCGGCCGACTGCGCCACCGTCGCGCTCGAACGTGCCGGCTGCGACGCCGCGACCGTCGAGGCGCCCTTCGACAGCGACGACATCCTCGCGCAGATCACGCCGGCCACCCGCGCGGTGTTCCTCGGCTCGCCGCACAACCCGACCGGCACCGTGATCGGCGCGGCCGCGCTGACGCGCATCGCCGCCGCACTGGAGCCTTGCGGCGGCGTGCTGGTGGTGGACGAGGTCTTCCGCGGCATCGCGGTCGGCGGCGCCGTACAGCCGCCCGCCGCCAGCCTGGCGCCCAACGCGGTCACGGTCGGCAGCCTCTCGAAGGTCTGCGGCCTCGCCGGCCTGCGCATCGGCTGGGCCGCGGGTCCGCCGCTGCTGGTGGACGACGTGCGTGGCCACCACGCCGCCGCGTCCCGGTGCCCGGCCGCCGCCTGCGAGGCGCTGGCCCTGGTGGCGCTCGAGCGCCTCGACGCGCTGCTGCGACGCACCTGCAACCTCGTGCACGACAACCTGCAGCACCTCGCGGCACTGATCGACCGGCATCCCACGTGCCGGCTCGATGTGCCGGACGGCGGGTCGCTGGCCTTCCCGTCGATCCCCGTCGATGACGTCGATGCGTGGTGCACCCGGCTGGCGCTCGAGCACGGGCTGCTGGTCGCCCCGGGCCCGGCGTGCTTCGGCATCCCCGGTCGCGTGCGGCTCAACCTCGCCGCCGAGCGCGGTTACTGGCGCGCGGCCCTGCCGTTGCTGGACGTGGAGCTGGCGATGGCCGCAGGCGGCGGCACGTGGTGAGCGATCCGGGCCGCGATCAGCAGCAGCTCGGTCTTGCCGGGCTCGGTGCGGAAGCGCCGCACCTCGGCCGCGCCACGCGGGGCGGTGGCGCCGACCGGCACCAGCACGAGGTCGGTCGGGCCCGTCACCACGTGATCCACGTCGGGCCGGACGCGGGCGATCACGTGCCCCACGGCGACCACGAACGCCGACGAGGCATCGACGCGGATGCGAGCGCCGGCGGGCGCGTCGGCCAGTCCGAGCTCGACGTCGACCATCACGCTGGCACCCACGCCGAGCACCTCGGCGAGCGGCAGCCGGGCGCGCACGTCGGCCAGCTCGATCTCGGCCGCGAGCACGAGGCCGGCGGTGGCGGCGGCGACGGTCGCGAGCGGCAGCCGACGCGTGGCACGCGGCAGCAGCGGTTCGAGCGCCGCGCCGATCCACGGCCACGGCTCGCTCGGCTCGATGACCGACACGTCGCTCGGCGTGATCGTGCCGTAGCGACCGCCCGGCCGGCGATCGATCACGCCGCTGTCGGCGAGCAGCTCGAGCGCGGCGCGCACGGTGTTGCGATGGGCCCCGGTCTCGCCGGCCAGCGTGCGCAGCGACGGCAACTGGACGCCCGCCGCCTCGTCGGCCAGCGCGGTTGCGAAGGCGTCGGCCAGGCGCAGGGTGCGATCGCTCCGCGAGCCGCGTCCGAGCGCGTCGACGACGCGGCGCGGCAGGTCGTCCGAGGTCGTCTGCATCCCCACGCCGCGCAGGATAGTGCCATGCGCCAGCAGTGGTACACAAGTGGTATGTTCTCCGCCGTGGAGGTCGGGTAGATGGAGGACGCCGGGACCGCGGGCGCCGTTGCGGGGCGAGCCGCCGCAGTTCGTCGCGCCCAGGTGCGGCGCCAGGTCCGCCGCTTCCTGGCGCGCGGTGCAATCGCGCTCGTGATCTTCGTCTGCGTCGGCCGCCTGGCGCAGCAGGCGATCCTCGACAAGGCCCAGTTCCTGAGCGTGACGATGAACGGCATCACGTTCGCCGGGCTGCTCTTCGTCGTGGCGAGCGGGTTCACGCTGGCGTTCGGCCTGATGCGCGTGGTGAACATGGCGCACGGCTCGCTGTACCTGCTCGGTGGCTACTTCGCGTTCGAGATCCAGGCCCAGGGCGACGTGTTCACGGGCGGCGAGCCGAAGCACAGCTGGTGGGTGTCGGCGCTCGCAGCGTCGCTGCTGATCGGCATCATCGGCCTGCTGATCCAGCAGCTGCTGCTGCGCTGGAACCAGGGGGAGATGCTGCAGCAGGCCCTCATCACGATCGCGGTCAGCGTGATCGCGGCCGACCAGATGCTGGCCAACTTCGGCGGTCTGCCGGAGGCCATCAAGAAGCCGCCGTCCATGGAGGGTGCGTTCGACCTGCACCTGTTCGGCGTCACGTACCCGAAGGACCGCATGTACATGCTGTTCTTCGCGATCATCATCGGCATCCTGCTGTTCGCCTGGGTGCACCGCACAAGGATGGGCATGATCGTGCGGGCCGGCGTCGACGACCGCATGATGGTCAGCGCGCTCGGCATCAACATCGAGCGGGTGTTCGCGATCGCCTTCCTCATCGGTGCGCTGCTGGCGGGCTTCGGCGGCACGCTCGGCGGCACCACGCTGAGCCTCGCGCCCGGCCAGGACGGCACGTTCCTCGTGTGGTCGCTGGTCGTCGTCATCGTCGGCGGCATGGGCAGCCTCGGCGGTGCGGCCATCGGCGCGCTGCTGCTCGGCCTGGTCTCCAACTACTCGGCCGTCTACCTGCCGCAGCAGTACACCAACTACTCGATCCTGCTGGTGTTCGCCCTGCTCGTGATCGTGCTCGCGCTGCGCCCCCTCGGGCTCTTCGGGCGGCCGGCATGAGCACGCAACGGCCGGAGCGCGGCGGAGGCCCTTGCGGGCGGTGGCGAATGCCGTGCAACACTCGGAACGAGGGCACGGCATGAGCGTCCTCCGGTCCCGGGGCGATGTCGTTCGCGCGGTCGCGCTCGTGGTGCTCATCCTGCTGCCGTTCGCCCTGTCCGACTTCCTGACGCTGGTGGTCGGCGTGAAGGCGCTGTGGATCGGCATCGCCGCCCTCAGCCTGACGTTCCTGGCCGGCTACGGCGGCATGGTGTCGCTCGCGCAGACCGCGATGTACGGCGTCGCCGGCCTGACCATGGCGAACCTCTACGCCCGCCACGGCTTCACCGACTGGACGGCTGTCGGTGTCGGCATCGCCGCGGCCGTGATCGTCGGCCTGATCGTCGGGGCGGTCGCGAGCCGCACCGAGGGCATCTACTTCGTAATGCTCACGCTCGCGGTCGGCGTCTTCGTGAACAAGCTGTTCGAGCAGGAGCCGAAGCTGTCCGGCCACGCCGGCATCTCCGACATCCGGCCGCCGACGGTCGTCGGCGACCCGAACAGCCACCAGACCCGGCTCTACTACGCGGCGCTGATCGCTGCCGTGCTGCTGTACCTGCTGGTGCGCTACATCGTCCGGACGCCGTTCGGCATCGCCCTGCAAGGCGTGCGCGATGAGCCCGTCCGGATGCGCGGGCTGGGCTTCAACATCGGCATGTACCGCACGCTGGCGTTCGGCCTGGCGGCGTTCATCGCCGCGATCGCCGGCATTTTCAGCGTCTGGTACAACACGCAGATCTCGCCGGCGTCGATCGACCTGACGCGCACGAACGACATCCTCATCGTGGCCGTGATCGGCGGGCTGTACCGGGCCGAGGGTGCCTGGATCGGCGCCTTCATCTTCGCGGTGCTGGACAACTACGTCCGCAACTACACCGACCGCTTCAACAGCGTCATCGGCCTGGTCTTCCTCGTCATCGTGCTGCTTTCGCCCGGTGGCATGGTCGGCATCTTCGACTCGCTCTCGAGGCGTTTCGGTCGCCGGCCGCCACCAACCACCCGCACCGTGCTGGAGCACGAGTGAGCGCCGCAGGCCCGATCCTCCGGCTGACCGACGTCCGCAAGGAGTTCGGCGGCGTGCACGCGGTGCGCGGCGTCGACCTCGAGGTGGCGTACGGCGAGCGCCGCGCGCTGCTGGGGCCGAACGGCGCCGGCAAGACGACGCTGTTCAACGCGATCGCGGGGGACTTCGCCGTCACGAGCGGCACCATCGAGCTGTTCGAGCAGGACGTCACCGACCTGCCGAAGCGCGCCCGCACGCGCCTCGGGATGACGCGGACGTACCAGATCTCGCGCCTCTTCGCCGGTCTCACGGTGCTCGACAACCTCTACCTCGCGACGCTCGGCGTGGGTCACGGCCACTTCAGCGTGCTGCGCCGCAAGAAGCGCGACACGGCCCTGAACGACCACGCGCGGACGGTGGCCGAACGGGTCGGCCTGACCCCCATGCTCGACGCCCCCGTGGGCACCCTGTCGCACGGCGAGCAACGTCAGCTGGAGGTCGGCATGGCCCTCGCCGGCCGCCCGCAGCTCCTGCTGCTGGACGAGCCGGCCGCCGGCCTGTCGCCGGCCGAGCGGGTCTCGCTCACCGACCTGCTGCTCCGGCTCGAGCCCGAGATCACGCTGATCATCATCGAGCACGACATGGACATCGCGCTCCGCGTCGCGCAGCGCGTGACGATGATGCACGACGGCTCGATCGTCGTCGAGGGCACGCCGGCCGAGATCCGTGCCAACGAGCTGGTCCACGACCTGTACCTGGGACGCTCCCATGGCGCGTAGCGAACCGCTGCTGCAGATCCGCGACCTGAACGCCTACTACGGCCGGTCGCACGCGCTGCAGGGCGTCGACCTGGACGTCGGCGCCGAGCCGGTCGCGATCATCGGCCGCAACGGCATGGGCAAGACCACGCTGTGCAACGCGATCATGGGCCTCATGCCCGGCGTGCGCGGCTCGGTCAAGCTCGCCGGCCAGGAGCTGGTCGGCCAGAAGCCGTACAAGATCGGCGGTGCCGGCATCGGCTACGTCCCGCAGGGCCGCCGCGTCTTCCCGTCGCTGTCCACCGACGAGCACCTGCGCATGCTCGGCACGCGCGGTGACGGCGCCTGGACGCCCGACCGGATCTACGACCTGTTCCCGCGCCTCGCCGAGCGGCGCAAGGTGAGCGGCAAGCAGCTGTCGGGCGGCGAGCAGCAGATGCTCGTGATCGGCCGCGCGCTGGTCGCGAACCCGCGCCTCCTGATCATGGACGAGCCGTCGGAAGGTCTTGCACCGACGATCGTCGAAGGGCTCGTCGAAACGGTCAAATCACTCGTCGACAGCGGCATGGCAATGGTCGTCGTCGAGCAGAACCTGCAGTTCGCCACGGCGCTCGCCGAGCGCATGGTGGTGATGGTCGCGGGCCGCGTTGCGGTCGAGACCACCGCCACCGCGATGCGCAGCGACGTCGAGGCGCAGCAGCGGTATCTCGGGGTCACCCGCCTCGAGACCGAGGGGGTGCCCGGAGAACCCGGGCGCGTGGAGTCGCCGCAGCAACCGTTGCGGCCAGAAACAGGAGGAAGTCAATGAGGGGAAAGGGCGGAGGAAGCTCCGGCCGGCGGCTCGCCGCAATTCTCGCGACTGGCGTGCTCGTGCTCGTCGTCGCGGCGTGCGGCAGCTCGAAAAACGACGCGACGACGGCGGCGGCAACGACACCTGCCGCGACGACGCCCGCTGCGAGCGGCACCGATACGGCCGCCGCAGCGACCGGCGGCACGATCACGATCGGCCACCTCGCGACCTGTGAGGGCCCGTTCGCCGGCTTCTACCACTCGATGGTGAACGGCACGCGGCTCGCACTGCTCGAGGCCGGCGGCACACTCGCCGATCCGTCCGACCTCAAGGGCGAGGTCACCGGCGTCACGGCCGGCGGCAAGGACATCAAGATCGTCTACGAATGCTCCGACGCCAGTCCCGACAAGGCGACCGCCGCTGCGCGCCGCCTGGTCGAAGAGGACAAGGTCGACATCGTCCAGGGCCCGCTCTCCGGCGATGAGGGCATCGCGATCAAGGAGTATGCGAAGACGCATCCCGAGGTCACGTTCATCGACGGCGGCTCCGGCGCACAGGCCACCACCCTCTCGAGCCCGGCGGACAACTTCTTCCGCTTCCACACCGAGGGCACGCAGTGGATGGCCGGTCTCGGCGACTACGCCTACAACAAGCTCGGCTGGCGCAAGGTCGTCACGATCGCCGACGACTACGGCTTCCCGTACTCCCAGGTCGCCGGCTTCGTCGCCGAGTTCTGCTCGCTGGGCGGCACGATCGAGAAGAAGGTCTGGCCGCCGCTTGGCACGACCGACTACTCGTCGTACGCCTCGCAGATCCCGACCTCGGGCATCGACGGCTTCTTCATGGCCATCGGTGGATCGGGCACGCTCTCGTTCCTGAACGCGTACCAGGGCATCAAGGCCAACGAGAAGCTGGCCGACAAGATGATCGGCGGCACGATCACCGTCGATCCCGACCTGCTCAAGGGCCTCGGCGACCGTGTCGAGGGTGTCGTGACGGCCGGCCCGACGCCGCCCGACTCGACCGCTCCCGCCTGGACGGCCTACGCCGACCTGTCGAAGCAGTACTTCCCGGACGAGGCGCCCAGCTCGATCTTCTACATCGCCTGGTATGACGGCATGAAGGTCCTGCTCGCCAACATCAACGCCACGAACGGCGACCTGTCGAACAACCAGCAGGCCCTCCGTGACGCGCTCGCGAAGTACTCGTACGACTCCCCGGGCGGCACGATCACGCTCGACGCGAACCGCGCTGCGGTCGCTGCCAACTACGTGACCCAGGTCGTCAAGGATCCGGCGTCCGGCGCGTTCGTCCAGAAGACCGTCTGGTCGCTCCCGCCGCTCGACCAGACCTTCGGCGGCGTGTTCTCGGGCACCACTCCCGAGCCCAGCCGCGACTTCCCGAAGTGCGAGGCCCGCACGCCTCCGCCGTGGGTCGGCAAGGAGACGGAAGGTCCCCCGAGCTCGTAGGGACTGACCCGGCAGTACGACGTCGGCCGTCCGCGGGGCGCGAGCTCCGCGGGCGGCCGTCCGTTGTTTCACGCGAGGAGAGGATTGCTATGGAGCGGCAGGAGGTCCTGCGGCGCTTGCGGGAGACGCGGGCGGCCGGACAGCCGATCATCGGTGCCGGCGCCGGGACGGGGCTCTCGGCGAAGTGCACGTCGGCCGGGGGCGTCGACCTGATCGTGATCTACAACTCCGGCCGGTTCCGGATGGCCGGGCGGGGATCGATGGCCGGCCTGATGCCGTACGGCGATGCGAACGCGATCGTCGTCGAGATGGCGGCCGAGGTGCTGCCGGTCGTGCCCGACACGCCCGTGCTCGCCGGCGTCTGCGGCACCGACCCGTTCCGGCTGATGCCGCGGTTCCTGGCCGAACTGCAGCAGATGGGCTTCTCCGGCGTCCAGAACTTCCCTACGGTCGGCCTGCTCGATGGCCGCCACCGGCAGGGTCTGGAGGAGACCGGCATGGGTTTCGCGCTCGAGGTGGAGATGATCCGCGCCGCCCGCGAACTCGACATGGTGACGACGCCGTACGTGTTCGACGTCGCCTCGACGCAGGCGATGACCGAGGCGGGCGCCGACGTCGTCGTGGCCCACCTCGGCACGACCACGAGCGGCATGATCGGCGCGGCGTCCGCGATGTCGCTGGACGACGCGGTCGACTTCGTGCAGGAGATCCGCGACGCGGCCGCGGCGGTCAATCCCGACGTCTACGTGCTGTGCCACGGCGGTCCGATCGCCGAGCCGGAGGACGCCGCCTACGTGCTCCGGCGAACCAGCGGCGTGGCGGGCTTCTTCGGCGCTTCGAGCATGGAGCGCCTGCCGGCGGAGCGAGCCATCACGGAGCAGACGCGCAAGTTCAAGGCGATCGCACCGGGGTAGCTCCCGGGCAGATTGTCTGACCAAGGTCAGGTATCGGGCGACGGGCGGACCGTTCCGACTCCCGCGTGCAACGTCACCGATCGCGCGATTCGTGCGGCTTCCGCGCGTGAAACGTTCTGGGGTCAGACCCCAGAAACGGCGTTCTCGGGGTCAGACCCCCGTATCGAACCGCACAAGTCCGACCCCTCGGTGAGCGCTCGTTTCTGGTACACACCAGCCATCGCTCTCACTCCCGACGAGGTTCCCATGCCGAAGCGCGCGCTGATCGTGATCGATGTCCAGAACGAGTACTTCGACGGGGCGCTGCCGATCACCGATCCGCCCCCGGCGACCAGCCTCGGCAATATCGGCCGGGCGATGGACGCTGCCGCCGCGGCGCACGTGCCGGTGATCGTCGTGCAGCACGCAGACAGCGAACCGGACGCGCCGATCTTCCGCGAGGGGAGCCACGCGTGGGAGCTGCACCCGGACATCGCCGCCCGGCCGCACGACCATCTCGTCCGCAAGGAGCTGCCCGGCTCGTTCACCGGCACCGAGCTCGGCGACATCCTCAGCGCCGCCGGCGTCGACACCGTCTCGATCACCGGGTACATGACGCACATGTGCGTCGACACGACGGCGCGCGAGGCCGCGCACCGCGGGCTCGGCGTCGAGATCCTCAACGACGCGACCGGCACGCTCACCCTCGAGAACAGCGGTGGCACCGCGACCGGCGAGGAGCTGCACCGCGCGACCCTCGTCGCGCAGGGCCAGTTCTTCGCCGACGTGATGCCGACCGACGACTGGATCAGCTCGATCGAGGTGACGCAGTAGCGGGCTAGCGGAGTTGCAGGAGCCCGTCGCGCACGATCGGGACGGGCTGCCCCGCCGTGGTGTAGCCCGTCACCTCCATCTCGGGCGCGCCGATCATCACGTCGACGTGGATCTGCGAGTTGTTCACGCGCGCTCCGTCCGGGTGGCGCGTGAACGAGTAGCCGGAGCCGAACGCGATGTGGCTGGCGGCGTTCTCGTCCAGCAGCGTGATGCCGTAGGTGCGGCCGGTCGCGCCGATGCGCGAAGTGGCATCCACCAGCGCCACCTCGCCGAGGCGTCCGGCGCCGCGGTCGCGCGAGGTGTAGCTGGCGAGGTAGGCGCGGTCGTCGTCGGCGGCGGCGCCGACCTCGACCAGGCGCCCGCCGGCGAACCGGCCGTGGATGCCGTCGATGCGGCGCCCGTCCAGCGTCAACGGCCGGGTGCAGCGGAAGGTGCCCGACGTACGCCGCGGATCGGGGCTCGTGAACACCTCCTCCGTCGGCATGTTGGCGCGGAAGCGGTGACCGTGGACGGTCGTCTCGTCGGCTGCGCACCACTTGCCGCCCCGCGCCATGCCGACCTCGAGCTCGGTGCCCGGCGCCCGCAGGACGACCCGGTCGAGCCCCAGCTCGTTCAGCCACACGGCGCGCGCCGAGAGCATCTCGACATGCCGATCCCAGGCGTCGGCGGGGTCCTCATCTGCCACGCGGCAGAACGACGCAAGGTCGGCTGCCACCCGCCGCGTCGCCGCGGCCGGATCGAGCTCGGGGTACACCGGGGCGCACCAGCCCTCGACGGGATACGCGACGACGCAGAACCGCAGCGCGTTGCGCTGCACCTCGCGCAGGTACACCCGCTGACCGGGGATGCGCGAGGACCGCTCGCGAGCGGCGCGACCGGGATCGGCGCCGTTCATCAGGGTCGGCGCCGACGGGCCGTTGATCGAGATGCTCGCGCCGTGCGCGGTGGCGAGGTCGCGCAGCCGGCGCTCGGCCCACGGCGGCTGGTAGTCGAGCGTTTCGGGATTCGCCTCGTCGACCCGGGCGCGCCGCAGCGCGGGCTCCACGAAGGCGACGTCGACGTAGCGCGCGCCGGCGGCGTAGGCGGCCCGCGTCACCGCCAGGATCAGCTCCCGGTGGGCGGGCTCGCCGTGCACGGCGAGCAGATCGCCGGGCCCGATCTGGAGACAGGAGCGGACGATGGCGCCGGCATACCGTTCGAGGGTTCGGTCGTCGAGCACGCACGCGCAATCTACACTCGGCGGGTGCATCGCTACACCGATCAGACCGAGGAGCTCGCCAAGGCGATCCTCGAGTACACCACGCACCGTCTGCGGATGGATCCGGTGCCGCTCGACGGCCCCAAGACGAGCGACGAGCTGACAGGCCTCGCGGGCCAGACCATCACGGCCGACGGCATGGGCGGTGTAGCGGCGCTGAAGCTGTTCGGCGAGGTGCTGGCGCCGGCCTGCATCTCGGTCGACCACCCGCGCTTCCTCTCGTTCATCCCGGCCGCGCCGACCGAGGCGTCGATGCTGTTCGACCTCGTCTGCGGCGCCTCGTCCATCTACGGCGGCTCGTGGCTGGAGGGCGCCGGCGCCGTCTACGCCGAGAACCAGGCGCTGCGGTTCGTCGCCGACCTCGTCGGCCTGCCCGACGCCGCCGGCGGCGTGTTCGTCTCGGGTGGCACGCAGGGCAACCTGTCGGCGCTGGTGACCGCCCGGCACGACGCGCGCAACCGCCGGATCGCCGACTACCACGGCCGCTGGAAGGTGGTCGCGACCGGCGAGACGCACTCCTCGATCAAGCATGCGGCCGAGGTGATGGACGTCGAGTTCGTCGGCGTCGCGACGGATCACGGGGGTCGCATGCGCGGCGACGCGCTGCGCACCGCGCTCGACGCGGCCGGCGATGGCGTGTTCGCCGTCGTGGCGACCGCGGGCACGACCAACTTCGGCATCGTCGACCGCATCGACGAGATCGCCGATGTCTGCGCCGAGCGCGACGTGTGGCTGCACATCGACGGCGCCTACGGCGGTGCCGCCCTGTGCGCACCCAGCGTCCGTGACCGGTTCCGCGGCGTCGAGCGATGCGACTCCTTCATCGTCGATCCCCACAAGTGGTTCTACGCGCCGTTCGACTGCTGCGCCTTGCTGTACCGCGCACCGGAACTGGCCCGGGCCGCGCACATGCAGAAGGCCAGCTACCTCGAGATGTTCGAGAGCTCCGAGGAGTGGAATCCGTCCGACTACGCGGTGAACCTCTCCCGCCGCGCCCGCGGCCTGCCGTTCTGGTTCTCGCTCGCCACGCACGGCACCAAGGCCTACACCGAGGCGATCGAGCATACGCTCGCCATCGCCCGCGCCGCCACCGAGGACATCCGCAGCCGCAACTACGTCGAACTGCTGCACGAGCCCGACCTGTCGGTCGTCGTGTTCCGCCGCATCGGCTGGACGCCGACGCAGTACAGCGACTGGGCGGACCGGCTGATGCGGGCCAACTTCGCCTTCGTGCAGCCGACCGTGCACGACGGAGAGACCGTCACGCGGTTCGCGATCGTGAACCCGCGCACGACGGAGGCGGATATCTCCGCCATCCTCGACACGATGGCCTGATTTGCTCGTATGCTCGGCTGCATGATCGATCCCGTAGCCGCCTTCGGCAACCATCTCCCGGTGCGCATCCGCTTCGGCGAGGGCGTGGCCGCAACGCTTCCCGACGTGCTCGCCGGTGACGGTCTCGAGCGCCCCTTCCTGCTGATCGACCGCGGGCTCGACGCCATCCCCGCGATTGCCGCCGTGGTCGGCGCCGTCTCCTTCACGGGCCGTTACGACAAGGCGCCGGGCGAGCCGACCGACCGCCAGGTGGACGAGTGCGCCGAGCTGCTGCGGGCGTCGGGCGCCGACAGCATCGTCGCCGTCGGCGGTGGCTCCGTCATGGACACGGCGAAGACGGCGCGGCTGTGCGTCGACCACGGCGGGCCGTACGCGACCTGGGCCGCCGGCGGGCGCGCGTATCCGCCGGCAAAGCTGCCGCTGGTGCTGCTGCCGACCACGGCCGGCACGGGCTCCGAGGTCTCCGGCGGCGCCGTGATCACCAACGACGGGACGCACATCAAGGCAGGTATCGCGTCGCCGAACATGCGCGGCCAGCACGCGCTCGTCGACCCGGTCCTCACCTACGGCCTGCCGCGGACGCCGACCCGCGACGCCGGCGTCGACGCCCTCGCCCAGGCGATCGCCGCCATCGCCGTCACCGCGCGCACGCCGATCGGAAACGGTATCGGCCTCGAGGCGATCCGCATGGCCGCCGCCGCGCTGCCCGCCGTCTGTGCCGACGGCTCCGACCACGGAGCCCGCCAGCAGATGGCCTGCGTGAGCCTGATGGGCGGCCTCGTCATGAACCTCTCCGACTGCGGCTCGGAGCACTCGATCGCGCAGGCCCTCGGCGGCGCCTTCGGCATTCCGCACGGCCTCACCATCGGGCTCGTGCTGGCGGAGTCGATGGACCACGACCGCCGCGCCGTGCCCGAGCTGTTCGACCGGATCGCCGACGCGCTCGGCGAGCCGCAGGACGGCACGACCGACGGCTCGCGCGCCGTGCGCGCGGTGCGCCGGATCCTGCGCGCGGTGGATTTCCCGGTGCTGTCGTCGATCGGCGTCACCGAGGACCAGCTGGAGGGTCTCGCCGCCAACGCCATGCAGGACTACTTCATCTCGGTCGCGCCGAACCCGTGGACGCAGGCCGACGTCGTGGCGTGCTACCGGGCGGCGCTCGCCATCACCGCGCGGTAGTTACCTCCCGAGCAGCTCCGGCAGGGTGGCCGTGTGCAGGTGCCGGTGGCGCAGCACCGCGAGGATCTTGTCGAACGCGTGCGGGGTCGCCGGGTAGTTGCCGTGGGCGAGGATGATCGCGCCGGGCTTCGCCCAGGCCCGGATCGCGGCGACGAGATAGTCGTCCGTGCGGACGGAGGAGTCGGCCAGCGTGCCCGACCACGTCACGACGCGGGTGAAGCCGGCGTCGCCGGCCGCGCCCAGCACGGCGGCGTCGAACGCGCCGTACGGCGGCCGCAGGTAGGGCCGCGCCGAGACGCCGAACGTCTTCTCGATCCAGCGCTCGTTGTGCTCGATCTCGTCGCGCCGGCGCGCTGCGTCGACGTGCCGCAGGTCGGCGTGGGAGAACGTGTGGTTGCACATGGCGACCTGGCCGGTCGCGAGCATTCGACGGATCGCCTTGCGCTGCGGCTCCCACGCCGCGGCGTAGCCGCCGTTCGGACAGAAGCTGACGTGAGCGCCGGTCCGCTCGACGGCGTGCACGAGCTGGCGCACGCAGCGCACGCAGAAGCCGTCGTCGAACGTCAGCGCCACCAGCTTTCGGCCGGACGGCCCGGCCGACACCACCCGGGCCGTGCCGGGCACCGCCGGCGGGATCTCGCCCAGCTTCACGACGATCTTCGGCTTGGGGTCCGGCTTCGCCGCGGCCGTCGTCGTGCCGCCGTCCGCTGCGGCCGCCGGCGTCGTGGCGGTGGGATGCGACCTCCCGCCGGCGAAATGCACGGCCCCGACCGCGAAGACCGCGAGCGGCACCAGCGACGCGGCGGCGACCCGCCGACGACGGCGGAACACCTCCCGCCGGACCGGCCCTGCCCGAGGCGCGTCTCGCACGGGGCGAGCCTACCAGCGGCCGTCCGCGACGCCGACGTCCCTACATGCCGCCGACGCCGGCCGGGATCAGCCCGAGCGCGACCATCCGGTCCCAGCGGGAGATCTCACAGCCGCCCGAGCGCGTGAACGTCGCGTTGACCGCAGCGCCGTCCAGCGTTCCGGTGACCGTCGCCTTGCCGGGGCCGCCGAAGATCATCGTGCACGCCTGGCTCGGATCGGGCGCCGCGAAGTCCTTGGCGGCCGCGCCCGCCGGCGTCGCCGTGACGGTCGCGACCGTGGGGTCGGCCGAGGTGGCCGGATCGGCCCAGACAGTGACGACGAGGGTCGTGCCGGCGACCGAGGTGGCCGCGGCCGAACCGTCGCCCGGCTCCTGCACGTCGCTGCCGCCGCAGGCGGCCAGGGCGAGGACCAGGAACGGGACGAACAGGAGGCGCCTCATGGGAGCTAAGACTCTCACACCGCCAACGCGGTTCCCGGGCTATGCGGCGTCGGACGAGGACTCGGGCAGCTCGGTCTCGCCACGCTCGAGCAGCGCCAGCGCCTCGTCCCGCGTGATCTCGCGACCCTGCTGCTTGCGCCAGATGGCAAACCCGCAGCCGGGCTTCGACTTCGACTTCCACGAATCGCAGCCCCAACCGGCGCGGTTGGACTTGACCGTCCCGCCGCAGCCCTCGGTCGGGCACGGCCCGAGCGGCTCGCGCGCCGGTGCCGCCTGGGCGGCCAGCTCGAAGTTGCCCTCGCGCAGCATCTCGGTGGCCAGCTCGCGCGAGACCTCGCCGCGGCCGCGCTGCGTCTTCCAGATGACGAACCCGCAGCCCGTCTCCTTACGGCTCTTCCACGACGTGCAGCCGAAGGCGCGGCTGTTCTCGACGATCTTGCCGCCGCAGTCGGGCGTCGGGCAATCGCCGATCGGCTCGCGGTTCGGCGCCTCGGGCAGCTCGCCGGTGCGCAGCAGTTCCTGCGCCATCTCGACGGTGATCTCGGGCTTGCCGCGCGGCTTCTTCCAGATCACGAACCCGCAACCGGGATCGGTCTTGGAGTGGTACGAGGTGCAGCCGAACGAGCGCTCGCGCTCGACGATCTGCCCACCGCAGTCGGGGCTCGGGCAGTCGCCCACGACGGTCCGCTCGGCGCGCACCTGGGCGGCGATCTCGTCGCCCGTGACGCCCTTCGCGACGAACTCGGCGGCCTCGTCGGGCGTGATCACGCGTCCGCCCATGCGCTTCCAGATCTGGTAGCCGCAGCCGGGCTCGGTCTTCGACTTCCACGACGTGCACGAGTACGACAGCGGCCGCTCGACGATCTCGCCGTCGCCGTTCGGGCACGGCCCGATGACGCGCCGGTGGGCGCGCATGACGGAGCGGTCCTTGTCGGCGAACCAGGCGACGGTCTCGGCCGTGAACGACGTGATGTCGTGCATGAACGCGACACGGTTCTCGCGGCCGTTCTCGATGTCGGCAAGCCGCTTCTCCCAGGCGCCCGTCATCGCCGGCGAGGCCAGCGCGTGGTCGCCGAGGGCGGAGATGAGCCCGATCGAGCGGTCGGTGGCCCGCAACGTGCGGCCCTGCCGCTCGAGGTACTCCTTGTCGATCAGGCGCTCGATGGTGGCGGCCCGGGTGGCGGGCGTGCCGAGACCCGACTCCTTCATCGCCTCGGCGGCCTCGTCGTCCTCGACCAGCCGGCCGGCGGTCTCCATGGCGCGCAGCAAGGTCGCGTCGCTGTAGTGGGCAGGCGGCTTCGTCTGCTTCGCCAGCACCTCGGCCTCGCTGCACCTGACGGCCTCGTCCTCCCGAAGCATCGGCAGGTCCTGCTCCCGGTCCGGATCGTCGTCGGTCTTGTCGCGGTCGGCCTCGGCGACGGCGCCGTACGCGGCCCGCCAGCCGGCGTCGATGAGCACCTTGCCGCGCGACCGGAACCGCTCCTTGGCGGCCTCCGTCTCGATGGTCGTCTGCTCGTACTTCGCGTCGGGATGGAACGCAGCCAGAAAGCGGCGCGCGACCAGGTCGTAGATGCGCCGCTGGTCCTGTGACAGGGCCGACAGCGTGTGGCGGTCGTCGGTCGGGATGATCGCGTGGTGGTCGGTGACCTTGGCGTCGTTGACGATGCGGCCCAGCGGCAGCACGTCGAGGCCGGACACGTACTCGGCGGGCGCCTTGTAGTCGGGGTCGGCCGAGCCGACGTGGCGGGCGATCGACCGCAGCGACGAGATCAGGTCGGCGGACAGGTACCGCGAGCTCGTCCGCGGGTAGGTCAGGACCTTGTGCTGCTCGTAGCAGGCCTGGGCGGCGGCCAGCGTGCGGGTCGCGGTCATGCCGAACCGCGAGTTCGCATCGCGCTGCAGCGCCGTCAGGTCGTAGAGCATCGGCGCCGACTCCGACACCGGCTTGCGCTCGGCCACGACCACCCGGGCGTCGGCGCCGTTCGCCGCTGCGGCGATGGCCTCGGCCTCGGCCGCCGCCGGCAGGCGGTCCTTCGAGGCGCGGTGCCACAGGCCGAGGTAGCTCGCGCCCTGCTCCGTCTCGAACCGCGCCCTGATCTGCCAGTAGTCCTCGGGCACGAAGGCGGCGATCTCGAGGTCGCGGCGCACGACGATCGCGAGGGTCGGCGTCTGCACGCGACCCAGCGACAGCGGCAGCTTGCGCGAGCCGATCTTGGTGGTGGCGGCGCGGCTGGCGTTCATACCGACCAGCCAGTCCGCCTCGGACCGCGCCCGGGCGGCATCCTCGAGCGGCTGCATCTCGGTGTCGTCGCGCAGGTGGGCGAAGGCCTCCTTGATGGCCTTGCCGGTCATCGACGAGAACCAGGCGCGGCGCACCGGCTTCGACGACTGGGACGTCTCGTAGATGAGCTTGAAGATGAGCTCGCCCTCGCGTCCGGCGTCGCAGGCGTTGACGATCACGTCGACGTCCTTGCGGCGGATCGCCTTGTGCAGCAGGCTCAACTGCTTCTTCGAGCGGGCGTCGCGGGCCTCGTATCGGAACGCATCCGGGAGGATCGGCAGATCCTCGTACCGCCACGTCTTGTACTTGGCGTCGTACGCCTCGGGATCGACCTGCTCGACGAGATGGCCCACGGCGAAGCCGACGACGTCGGAGTCCGACTCGTAGAAGCCGTCGGACACCTTCTTCGCGCCCAGCGCCTTCGCCACGTCGGCGGCGACGCTCGGCTTCTCGCAGATGATGAGGGTCTTTGCCACTGCCTTTTGACGCTAGCACGTAAGCCAAGCTGCGCCGCTGTCATGTCGTCTCACCCTTCTGCCGATAACCGCGCTACCCTCTCCTCTCGGATCCAGTTGTCTGCAGTACCTGACAAGGAGCCTGACCAGCGTCCGCACCTCGAAACGGTTGCGGGTGCTGGCGAGCCAGTTTCCGCCAGCGCGCTCCTCGACTACACCAGCGCTGGCACGTCGCTTGTAGCGGCCTACCGAACGCACGGTCATCTGGCCGCGCGACTCGACCCCCTCGGCACGCTCGCTCCTGACGACCCCGCGCTGCATCCCGAATACCACGGGCTGACCGAGGAGGCGATGCGGGCCATCCCCGCCCGCGCGCTGCGCGTGTACGTCGACGGCGAGACGCTGTGGGACGTGCTGCCGCACCTCCGTGAGATCTACTGCGGCACGGTCGCGTACGAGATCGAGCACCTCTCGTCGCACGAGCAGCGCCGGTGGCTGCGCGAGGCGATCGAGTCGCGTCGCTTCTGGGTGCCCACCCAGGTCGAGGAGAAGCGGCGCCTGCTGATTCGCCTGCTGCGCGTCGAGGGCCTCGAGATGTACCTGCGCCGCACGTTCCTCGGCGCCAAGACCTTCTCGATCGAGGGTCTCGACATGATGATCCTGATGCTCGACGAGGCCGTCCTGCTGGCGGCCGAGGAGGGTATCGAGGAGGCCGTGTTCGGCATGGCGCACCGCGGCCGGCTGAACGTGCTGGCCCACGTGCTGCGCCGCCCGTACCGCGACATCTTCGCGGAGTTCGAGGGCGAGCACGCGCTCGACGTCGAGACGCTGCGGCCCGACCATGGCTCCGGCGACGTCAAGTACCACCACGCCGCCAACACCACGCGCACGTTCGAGGTCGGCGGCGAGAATCGCGCGATCCGGCTGTCGCTGGTGCCGAACCCGTCGCATCTGGAGTTCGTGAACCCGGTCGTCATGGGTCGCACCCGTGCGCTCGAGACCGTCTACGCCGCGCCCGCCTCGGTCACGCACGACCGACGTCGCGCGCTCAGCATCCTCATCCACGGCGACTCGGCGTTCTCGGGCCAGGGCATCGTCGCGGAGTCGCTCAACCTCGGCACGCTCCCCGGCTACACGGTCGGTGGCGCGCTGCACCTGATCTCGAACAACCAGATCGGCTTCACCACCGATCCGCGCGACTTCCGCTCGACGCGTCACTCGTCCGACCTGGCGAAGGGCTTCAACGTCCCGATCATCCACGTCAACGCCGACCACCTGGCCGGCTGCCGCGCCGCCGTGCGGCTGGCGATGGCGTTCCGGGCGCGGTTCGGGCGCGACGTGCTGATCGACCTCGTCGGCTACCGACGGTGGGGCCACAACGAGGGTGACGAGCCCGCCTACACGCATCCGAAGATGTACAACCTCGTGCGCACGCACAAGCCGATCGCCGAGCAGTACGCCGAGGAGATCGTCACCGACGGCATCGCCACCGAGGACGAGGTCGCCGCGATGCGCCTCCACGTGACGCGCCGGCTGAAGGAGGAGCACGGCCGCGTGCGCGAGCCGAAGTGGCACGAGCCGCTGGGCGAACCGGCCCGCTGGGAGACGCCGACGGCCGTCTCCGAGGGGCGTCTGCGCAAGCTCAACGCCGAGCTGCTCGAGACGCCCGAGGGCTTCACGGTGCACCCCAAGCTCGCGACCCAGCTGGCGCGGCGCGGCCGGGCGCTCGACGACGGCACCATCGACTGGGCCACCGCCGAGTCGCTGGCGATGGCCTCGCTGCTGTGCGACGGCATCCACGTGCGCATGACGGGCCAGGACACCGAGCGCGGCACGTTCTCGAACCGGCACGCCGTCCTGCACGACGTCGAGACGGGCGAGCTGTTCACGCCGCTCGAGCACCTGGCGAGCGCCCGCGCCGGCTTCGAGATCCACAACTCGCCACTGACCGAGAACGCGTGCCTCGGCTTCGAGCACGGCTACTCCGTCACCCGCCCGACCGCCCTCGTCATCTGGGAGGCGCAGTACGGCGACTTCGTCAACGGCGCACAGGTGATCATCGACCAGTTCATCGTCTCGTCCGAGTCGAAGTGGGGCGAGAAGTCGCGGCTTACGCTGCTCCTTCCACACGGCTTCGAGGGCAACGGTCCGGAGCACTCCTCGGCCCGCCTCGAGCGGTTTTTGAAGATGGGCGCCGAGGACAACATGACGGTCGTCAATCCGACCACCCCCGCGCAGTTCTTCCACCTGCTGCGGCTGCAGGCGCTGGCCAAGCTGCGCCGGCCGCTCGTGGTGATGACGCCGAAGAGCCTGCTGCGTGCGAAGGACGCCGCGTCGAGCCTCGACCAGCTGACCACCGGCACCTTCGAGGCCGTGCTCGACGACGAGGCGTCGCTGGACTACAAGGAGGACATCTCCCGGCTCGTGCTGTGCTCCGGGAAGATGTACTACGACCTGGAGCGCCACGCGCAGCGCGCCGAGCGGCCCGACGTGGCCGTGGCGCGCATCGAGCGGCTGTACCCGTTTCCGACCGAGCAGTTCGGCCGTCTGATCGACTCCTTCCCCTACCTCGAGTCGATGGTGTGGGTGCAGGAGGAGCCGCAGAACATGGGCGCCTGGCGGCACATCAGGCACCGACTCGAGCAGGCCATCCCGGCCGGCGTGCCGCTGCGCTACGAGGGACGCCCGTGGCGGGCGAGCCCGTCGGAGGGCTACCCGATCGCGCACGAGCGCGAGCAGGAGCGCATCGTCAAGGCGGCCCTCGGGCTTTGATCGCCGCGCGGGTCGCCCGGCTCCGCGAGCGCATGGCCGCAGCCGGGGTTGACGCCGTCATCGCCGGACCGTCGGCCGACTACCGCTGGCTGACCGGGCTCAACCCGCCGATCCCGACGCGGCTGACGCTCGCGATCGTGCCGCTGCAGGGCGACCCGGTGATCGTCACGCCGGGCTTCGAGGCGCCGGCCGATGCCGGCTGCGAAGTCGTCGCCTGGTCGGACGGCACCGACGCCGACGCGCTGGCGGCCGACCTGCTGCGCCGCACCTCGCCGGCCCGCGTCGCCGTCTCCGACCGCACCTGGGCGCGCTACGTGCTGCCGCTGCAGGCGGCGCTCGGCGCGCAGTTCGAGGGCGCATCCCCGCTGATCGAGCCGCTGCGGTCGGTCAAGGATCCGGCCGAGCAGGACGCCCTGCGCCGCGCCGGTGCGGCCGTCGACCGCGTCATCGGCGCGCTCGGCGTGCTGCGCTTCGAGGGCTCGACCGAGCGCGACATCGGCCGCGAGCTGGAGCGCCTCCTCATCACCTGCGGCCACGACACCGTGCACGATGTGATCGTCGGGTCGGCCGGCAACGGTGCGATCCCCCACCACGCCCTGGGCGACCGGGTGATCGGGGCGGGCGACGCGATCGTGATCGACATCGGCGGCGAGGTCGACGGCTACGTCTCCGACGTGACGCGAATGGTACTGGTCGGCGAGCCGCCCGAGGGGTACGGCGAGGTGCACGCCGCGGTCGACGCCGCGCACCACGCCGGTCGTGCGGCGGCGGTGCCGGGCGCGACCACGGGATCGGTCGACGGGGCGGCGCGCGCGGTGCTGGAGGCCGCCGGCTACGGGCCGTACTTCACGCACCGGCTCGGGCACGGCATCGGCCTCGACACGCACGAGGCGCCGTACCTGATGCCGGGCGGCACCACGGTGCTCGAGCCGGGCATGACCTTCACGATCGAGCCGGGCGCGTACCTGGCCGGCCGGTTCGGCGTCCGCATCGAGGATACCGTGATCCTCGGCACCGAGCGCGTCGACGCGGTCACCGTCACGCCGCACGCGGCGCTCGTGGTCGCGTAGATTCCGGCGATGAAGGTGATCGTGATCGGCGCCGGTTTCGCCGGCCTCGCGGCGGCCGACGCGCTGGTGCAGGCGGGCGTCGAGGTAACCGTGCTCGAGGCGCGCGACCGGGTCGGCGGGCGGGTGTACAGCCGGCGGCTCGCGAACGGCGCCGTGATCGAGATGGGCGCCGACTTCTTCGAAGCCGACCACTCCACGCTGCGCGGCTACGCCCGGCGCTTCGGCCTGACGATCGTGCCGCGCGGCATGCGGTACTCCGAACGCGAGCCGCGAGGCGTGGAGACGACACCCGCCGCGGTCGGCGAGGTGGCCGAGTTGGCGCGGCAGACCCTGCGGCAGCGTCTGGGCGAACCGCGGCTCTCGGTCGCCGACCTGCTGGACTCGCTCGACGTCGACCCGGCCGCTCGGGAGGCCGTGCTGGCGCGCGTGGAGGTGTCGTCGGCGCATGGCGCCGACGAGGTCGACGCCGGCGTGCTCTCCCACTTCGGATCGAGCTACGGCGGGCCCGAGTCGGACCGGATCGTGGAGGGCAACGACGCGATTGCGAAGTGTCTCGCTGACACGCTCGGCGAACGGCTCCGCCTCCGGACGCCGGTCGACTCGATCACGTGGGACGACGACGGCGTCCGCGTGCAGACCGAGCGCGGTACGTGCACGGCGGATGCCGCCGTCGTGGCGGTGCCGGCCGCCATCCTGAAGACGCTGCGGTTCGCGCCCGCGCTGCCCGACGACAAGCGCGCCGCCCTGGCCCGCCTGCCGATCGCGACGGCGGCGAAGCTGTTCGTGCCGCTCACCGCAGTCGCCGAGCCGTCAGCGACGCTGGCGGTGCCGGAGCGCTACTGGGCGTGGACGGCGCTCGGCGCCGACGGCGCCGTGACGCCGGTCGTGAACTGCTTCGCGGGGTCGCCCGCCGCCGTCGACCGGCTGCGCCTCGGCGACGGCCCGGCCACCTGGGTGGCGTCGCTGCGGCGGCTGCGGTCGGACCTGGAGTTGGACGAGGCGGGCGCGGTCGTCGCGACGTGGGACGACCCGTGGGCGCAGGGCGTCTACTCCGTCTCGTCGCCGGCCGCCCGGCCGGGGGACGAGGAGGCGATCTGCCGCGCCGAGCTGCCGCTCGTCTTCTGCGGCGAGCACACCGCGCGCGGCGACGGCGGTCTGATGGAGGGCGCGCTGCGGAGCGGGCTCCGGGCAGCCGAGCTTGTAGGGTCCCTCCGGTGATCGAGCAGCTCATCCGCGCGATCGGTGCCGAGCATGTGATGACCGATCCCGCGCAGATGGCGTCGTATGCCTGCGACGGCCTCACCGGCTATCGCGTGACGCCCCGCGCCGTGGCGCTGCCGGCCACCACGGACGAGGTCGCGGCCTGTGTTCGAATCTGCCATGAGGCAGGCGTGCCGTTCGTTGCCCGCGGTGCCGGAACCGGGCTCTCGGGCGGCGCGCTGCCCGTCGCCGAGGGCATCGTCATCTGCGTGCAGCGGCTGCGGTCGGTCCTGCAGGTCGACCCGGTCAACGAGCGGGTGACGGTGCAGCCCGGCGTCACCAATCTCGCCGTCTCGGCGGCGGTCGCCCGGCACGGCTACTACTACGCGCCCGACCCCTCCAGCCAGCAGGTCTGCACCATCGGCGGCAACGTCGCCGAGAACTCCGGCGGCGCGCACTGCCTGAAGTACGGCTTCACCATCCACCACGTGCTGCAGGCGACGTTCGTGACGGCCGACGGACGAGTTGCGACGCTCGGCCACGCGGTGCCCGACAGCCCCGGGCTCGACCTGCTCGGCGTGGTGGTCGGCTCCGAGGGCACGCTCGGCATCGTCACCGAGGTGGTGCTGAAGATCCTGCCGAAGCCCGAGGCGATCGACACGCTGCTGGCCGCGTTCGACTCGACCGACGCGGCCGGCGATGCGGTCTCACGCATCATCGCGGCGGGCGTCGTGCCGGCGGCGATCGAGATGATGGACCGGCTCACGATCGAGGCCGCCGAGGCGGCCGTGCACGCCGGCTACCCCGACTGCGAGGCGGTGCTGCTGGTCGAGCTGGACGGGCCCGGGTCCGAGGTGCGGTCGCTCGGCCCGGTCATCGACGAGCTGTGCCGGGCCGCCGGCGCGACCGAGATCCGCCGCGCCGAGACGCTCGACCAGCGCGCGCTGATGTGGAAGGGCCGGAAGGCCGCGTTCGCCGCCATGGGTCGCGTCTCGCCCGACTACTACGTGCAGGACGGCGTGATCCCGCGGACGAAGCTGCCCGAGGTGCTGCGCGGCATCCGCGAGCTCGAGGCCGAGTACGGACTGCGCGTCGGCAACGTGTTCCACGCCGGCGACGGCAACCTGCACCCGCTCGTGCTGTACGACGGCGCCGAGGAGGGCGCGTCGGATCGCGCGCTCGAGGTGGCCACGCGCATCCTCGAGCTGTGCGTCGCGCACGGCGGCTCGATCACCGGCGAGCACGGCGTCGGCCACGACAAGGCATGCTCGATGCCGAAGATGTTCACCGGCGCCGATCTGACGGTGATGGACCGGGTGCGTTCCGCGTTCGATCCCGGGCGGCTGTCGAACCCCGGCAAGCTGCTGCCGACGCCGCGGTTGTGCGGCGAGGTGCCCGGCTTCCACCGCGTGCATCCGGTCGAGGCGGCCGGGCTGGGAGAGCGGTTCTGATGTTGCGGCCGACCACCGAGGAGGAGGTCGCGGAACTGCTCGCCGAGGCTGACGCCGCGGGCCGGTCGCTGATCCCGCGCGGCGGCGGCACGAAGCTCGACTGGGGACGGCCCGCACAGGGCGAGTTCCTCTCCGTCCGCGAACTCGACCGGATGATCGCGATGGAACCCGGCGACTTCGTCTGCGTCGCGCAGGCGGGCATGCGGCTGGCCGATCTCGACGCCGCGCTGAAAGCCGAGCCCGGGCACCGCCAGCGGCTGATGCTCGACCCGCCGCACGGCGCCGACGCGACGCTCGGCGGCATCGTCGCCAGCAATGCCTCCGGACCGCTGCGCCACCGCTACGGCGCGCCCCGAGACCTCGTCATCGGCGCCCGGATGGTGCTCGCCGACGGCACGCGCGCCAAGACCGGCGGGCGCGTCGTCAAGAACGTCGCCGGCTATGACCTGGCGCGGCTGCTGTGCGGCTCGCTGGGCTCGATCGCCGTCATCACCGAGCTCGCCTTCCGGCTGCATCCGGTGCCAGAGGCGACCGTCGCCGTGCTGCTCGAGACGCGCGATGCGGGACGCGCGGCGGCGTTCGCCGCTGCCGTCCGCGGCTCCGGCCTGACGCCGACGCAGATCGAGGTGACGTGGCCCGACGGCCGCGTGATGGCGCGGTTCGACTCCACGCCGGCGGCCGCCCGCGAGCAGGCGCTGGCCGCCGCCGCGTTCGATCCCGACGCGCGGGCGCTGCCCGACTCGGACCGGCGCATGCTCGTGCCGCGGCTGGCCAACCGCCCGTGGACGGGCGAGGGCGCCGTCGTGGGCGTGGGCGTGCCGCTGGCAGCCGTCGCCGACCTGCTGCGGGCCGCCGAGGGCCGGTGCGACGATCTCGTGCTGCGCGCTGGCATCGGCGTCGGCGAGGCTCGCCTGTCCGCCGACCCCGCCGCGGTCGGCCTGTTCCGCGACGCCGTCGTCGCGCTGGGCGGACATGTGTCGCCGCGACGTCTGCCGTCCGCGCTGGCCGATCTGACGTGGTCAGAGCCCGACGCCGTGTCGCGCTCACTGACGCTGGCGATCAAGCAGCAGCTCGACCCCAACGGCACGCTGGCGCCGGGCCGGCTAGCGGAGGCCGCGTGACGACGAACGACATCCGCCCGCTGCTCGACGACTGCGTCCACTGCGGGTTCTGCCTGCCGACGTGCCCGACGTACCAGCTGTGGGGCGAGGAGCCCGACTCGCCGCGCGGGCGCATCCTGCTGATGGACCTCGTCGACAAGGGGGAGCTCGCCATCACCGACCAGGTCGTCGAGCACTGGGATCGTTGCCTCGGCTGCATGGCGTGCGTGACGTCGTGCCCGTCCGGCGTGAAGTACAACGCGCTGATCGAGTCGACCCGCGCGAAGGTCGAGACCCAGTACCGGCGCGGAACGATGGATCGCCTCCGCCGCGCGGCGCTGTTCCAGGTGCTGCCGTACCATCGCCGGCTGCGCCCGGCCGCCTACGCGCTGGCGCTGAAGCTGCCGGCGCCGAAGATCGCGCCGAAGCTGAAGCTGGCCGCCATCCGGCAGCGCCCGCCAGTGCGGACGCCGGCCGCGGGCGAGCAGAAGCTCAAAGTCGCGATGCTGCTCGGCTGCGTGCAGCGCGCGTTCTTCGGCGACGTCAACGCGGCCACGGCGCGGGTGCTGGCCGCGTATGGCTGCGAGGTGCTGGCACCGCGCGACCAGGCCTGCTGCGGCGCGCTCGAGCTGCACACCGGCCGGGCGCCCGCCGAGCGCCGCCGCACGGCGCTGCTCGACCGCCTCGACGCGCTCGGTGTCGACCGCATCGTCGTTAACAGCGCCGGCTGCGGCTCGTCGCTGAAGGAGGCCGAGCACCCGGCGGCAGCGAAGGTGCGCGACGTGCACGAGGTGCTCGCCGAGCTGGGCCCGCCGCCGGGGCTGAAGCGCCTCGACCTGCGCGTCGCCTACCACGACGCGTGCCACCTGGCGCACGCGCAGGGCGTCCGGGCCGAGCCGCGGGCGGTGCTGCAGGCCATCCCCGGCGTGCAACTGCTCGAGATCCCCGACGCCGAGATCTGCTGTGGGTCGGCGGGCGTCTACAACCTGCTCCAGAGCGACGCCGCGGCCGAGCTGGGACGCCGCAAGGCTGCGAACATCGACGCGCTCGGCGCCGATGTGATCGCCGCCGCGAACCCGGGCTGCCTGATCCAGATCACCGCGTACCTGGAGCGCCCCGTGCCGACCCTGCATCCCGTCCAGCTGCTCGACCGGGCGCTCCTTGGCTGATCCGGTCAACGTCTTCGACTGGGAGGAGGCGGCCATCGCGGCGCTGTCTCCGGACCTGGCGGGCTATCTGGTCGGCGGCTCGGGCGACGAGCGCGCGCTGACCGGAAACCGCGCGGCGTTCGAGCGGCTGCGGCTGCTGCCGCGGGTGCTCACCGGCGTGTCGGCACCGTCGCTCGAGACGACGGTGCTCGGCGCGACCATCTCGATGCCGGTGATCGTCGCGCCGGTCGGGCACCAGGGGCATCTGCATCCCGACGGCGATCTGGCGACGGCCCGTGCGGCTGCGGCTGCGGGCACCTTGATGACCGTGTCGACGATGGCCAACTGGTCGGTCGAGGACCTCGCCGCCGCCGCGCCGGCGGCGCCGCGCTGGTTCCAGCTGTACGCCCGCAGCGACGGGGGCCACCAGCGCGAGATCGTCCAGCGCGCCGAGGCAGCCGGCTACCGGGCGATCATGCTGACCGTCGACCTGGTGGCGCTCGGGCGCCGCGAGCGCGACGTGCGCACCGGCTTCCGGTTGCTGGCGTCGAACCCGCTGCCGAACCTGCACCGGGCGGACGAGTCGTCCGGGTCGCTCGACCTCACCACCATGATGCTCGACCAGGGGCTGTCGTGGGACGACGTCGAACGGATCCGCTCGTGGACGTCGCTGCCGGTGCTGGTGAAGGGCATCCTCCATCCGCGCGACGCGGAGCTCGCGGTCGAGCACGGCTGCGCCGGCGTGCTCGTCTCCAACCACGGCGGCCGACAGCTGGACGGCGCAATCGCGCCGATCGACGCGCTGCCGCGCATCGCCGACGCGGTCGGCGACGGTCTGGAGCTGTACGTCGACTCGGGCATCCGCCGCGGGGTCGACGTGGTGGCCGCGCTGGCGCGCGGCGCACGGGCGGTGCTGGTGGGCCGGGCGCCGATCTACGGTCTGGTGGCGGGCGGCGAGGACGGCGTGCGCGCGGTGCTCGAGATCCTCCGCGCAGAGCTCGCCAACGCGCTGCACCTGTGTGGCGTCGCGTCGGTGACGGACGTCCCGAGCGACCTCGTCGTCCCGGCCTGAGCGGCAGTTCGAAGGGAGCGAACCGGCCGCCTCCGAAGGTGCCCGGAGCATGGCTGATCCCCGCGTGTCCATTGACGCACGAACCGTGTCCTCTTGCGCACGCGAGTGCCGAGTCGCGCGATCCGTGTGCCTCCCGTGCGCCTTCCATGTTGGGGTCAGACCCTAAAAACGGCCGAATCGGGGTCAGACCCCAGCATTTCGGCCGACGTGATCCACCGGCGGGCGCGGGCCGACGCGCCCGTCGACCCGCCCCACCTCGAGGATGTCACCCGCGTGCGAGAACGGCATGGTCGAGCGCTGGTACGAGATCACGAGGTGACCGCTCGTCAGCCGCGACGTCGCCAGACCATCCACCGCTCGTTCTCGAACGCCGGCAGCGGGGCGATGGACGGCCGGTCCGCCTCGAGCGTGAACGCCGGCTCGAGCAGCGCGTGGAGATCCTCGCGCGTGATCTCGTACGGCGGCCCACCACGTCCCTCGCCGACCTCGAAGTAGCCTGCCAGCACGCCCCCGGGCCGCACCAGCCCGGGCATCCGCCGCCCGTACTCGGCGCGGGTGCCGGGATGGAGCGCGCACAGGAAGGCGCGCTCGTAGACCAGATCGAACGGCGCCTCGTCGAGCTCGAACACGTCGGCCTCACGCACCTCGACCGCCGAGCCGGCGAGGTGCCGCTGTGCGAGCGCCACGGCCTCGCTGCTGAAGTCGACCGCCAGCACGTTCCAGCCGGCGGCGGCGAAGAGCAGCGTCTCGCTCGTCCACCCGCAGCCCGGCACGAGCAGGCGGGCTCGCGGCGCCGGCGGCGGACCGAGCTCGAGCGCCTCGGGCGGCGAGGAGTCGGGCTGCCAGGGCGTGTTCCCGTCGCGATACAGCCGGTCCCAGAACGCCGGCTCCCTGCTGTCGATGGGCATCGATCCTACGGGTGCAGGACCGGGAACAGCCGGTCGACCGCCATCGGCTCGCCCGCTGCCAGCTCCTCGTCCAGCCCGGGGAACGGGGGCGACGTACGGTGCGGGCGGGGGCCGTAGCGCACGTCCTCGCCGATCAGCCTGAACGAAACCGCGCGGCGGCGGCTGTCGGCCGGGCCGGCGGCGTGCAGCGTCAGCATGTTGAACGCCACCGCATCGCCCGGCTGCATCTCCCAGCCGAGGATCGGGAACGCGTCGCGGTCGGCCTCGATGTCGGGCACCTCCTCGAGCGCGCCCTCATCGAACACCAGCGCGCTACCGGCCAGGAACGACCGCGGCATGAACCACGCGCCGCTGTGCGTGCCGGCCACGAACTCGGGCGTCGCCGAGCGTGAGACCGGATCGAGCGGGATCCAGAACGAGACCGTCTCGCTTCCGTCGATGCAGTAGTACGGCTGGTCCTGGTGCCACGGCGTGCGGATCGACGAGCCCGCCTCCTTGACCAGCATGTGGTCGTGGAACAGGCGCACCTCGCCCGTGCCCATCAGCTCGGCGGCCGCGCGGCCCATGCCGCTCGCCTCGACCACGGCGCGGTACTGGGGGATGTCGCCCCAGCGGCAGAAGTCCTCGACGAACTCGCCGGAGCCGTCGGCCGGCGCCATCTTGATGGCGAGCGGGCCGGGCTCGGCGATCTCCCGCTCGACGCCCTCGGCGAGCTGCTCGACCAGCTGCGGCGCCAGGAAGCCCGGCAGGAACACGGCGCCGTCGCGCTGGAACGCGGCGACCTGTTCGGGAGTCGGAATGGCCGCCATCAGGTCGCCCCCGGGGAGCCCCAGATGTGGTCGACGTTCCAGCCGTGCCAGGAGTCGACCTTCACGAGGGCGGTCACCGAGTCGCGCACCCGGGCCTCGAACACGTAGCCCTGGTAGCGCAGCGCGAGCTTGTCGATGTCGGCCAGCTCCTCGTCGGGATAGAACCTCTCGACGTGACCGAGGAGGCTCACGGAGCGGCCCCAGTTGTCGCCGTCGATGATCGTGATCGCGACGCGCGGCTCGTGCTCCATGTACGAGAAGCGCTTCCGGCTGCGATCCATGTTCAGCAGAATGTGCTCGCCCGTCCACAGGTACCAGGCGGTCGCCGCGTGGGGCGAACCGTCTGGGCGGACGGTCGAGACGATGCCCGGCCGGCGCTCCTTGATGAAGTCGATCACGTCTTGCGGCATGGGCGCTTTGGGCATGCCGGAAGTCTAGGGCGAGTACGGCCGCGGGCGACGCGGAGGGAGCCCTAGTGCGTGCGGGTGACCTTCGTGAGACCCGGCGGGCGGTCCGGGTCACGCCCGCGGAGGATCGAGACCCGCTCCGCCAGCAGCTGCGCGCCCACCACGAGCGTGAACGGCGCGAGCTCCTCACTCAGCACCGGCGACGGGATCTCGCGGCCCGGGCCGAACGAGATTACGCGGCCGCCGCGCGCCGCCAGCTCGGCGGCCATCTCGTCGACGTCATCGCCGAGCGGCCCGGCGGCGTGGAACACCAATGCCGGCAGCCCCGCCGCCGCCGTCTTCGGGCCGTGCCGCAGGTCGGCGCTCGAGAACCCCTCCGCCCACAGCCCGGTGGTCTCCTTCAGCTTCAGCGCCGCCTCCAGTGCGACGGTGTACGCGAAGCCGCGGGCCACACATGCCGCGGCCGGCGCCGTCACCAGGTCGGCCGCCGCCGCCCGCGCGCCCTCCACGCCTTCCACCAGCGCCTGCGCGATCGCCGCGGGCACCTCGTCGAGCTGCTCCAGGCCCGTCGCACCGAGCGCCTCGGCCAGCGCAGCGACCGCGGCCAGCTGCGCCGTGAACGTCTTCGTTGCGGCGACCGAGCGCTCCTCCCCCGCTGCCGTCACGAGCGCGTGGTCGGCCATGCGCGCGAGCTCGGAGCCGGCGCCGTTCGTGAGGCCGGCGGTGAGCGCGCCGCGCTCCTTCGCGTACGCCAACGACGCACTGATCTCGGGCGTCTCGCCCGACTGGGAGACGCCGATCACCAGCGCGCGGGAGAGGTCGACCGGCGCCCGGTAGGCGGTGTAGAGGCTCGGCGCGGCGAGGCTCGCGACCAGGCCGCAGCGCGCCTCGAGCAGGTAGCGCGCGTAGATGGCCGCGTGGTCGGAGGTGCCGCGCGCGACCAGCACGACGACGCCGCAACCACGCGCCCGGACGGCGGCGGCGAGGGCGGCCGCAGCGGGGCGGGTGGCGGCGAGCGTGCGCTCGACCGCGGCGGGCTGCTGCGCGATCTCCTCCCGCATCCGACTCACCGCGACGCCTCCTGGAGCAGACGCTCGTGCACGCCCACGTCGACCCGGCCCAGCGCGTCGAGCGCCAGCAGCGCGGCACCCGCGGCGGGCGGCGCCGTCAGCATGGCGATCGGGCAGCGCGGCAGGCGCACGGCGACCTCGGCCTCGAACGCGTCGTCCAGCGAACGGCAGCCGGCGCGATGCACGCCGCCCGACCGCACGACGGTGAAAGACTCCTCCATCCCCAGCCGCGCCGCCACGCCGTAGGCCGCGAACGCGAGCCCCGTGCCGGCCCTCGCAGCGATCTGCCGGGCCACTTCGTCGCCGGCGATGGCGGCGCCGAGCACCGTGCGCGCCAGCGACGGCGCCGGCACGTAGTCGTCGCGCGAGATGGCGCGGAACAGCGCGTCCGCGTCGCGCAGGCCGAGCGCCTCGGGCAGGAGCTCTGTGAGCGTCGTGGCGGGGCCAGTGCCGTGGTAGAAGCGCGCCATCGCGTGCACGGCCTCGCGCGCCAGCTCGTACGAGCCGCCCGCCTCGCCGTAGCCGATCGCGAGCGTGCGGAAGACGCGGCCGTCGGCAGACCGGCCGGCGCTGACGCAGCCCGTACCCGCGCACGAGACGACACCGACACCGGTCGGCGAACCCGCCCGCAACGCCGCGAACGAGTCATTGACGATCAGCCGCCGGCGCGGCATGCCGACCGACTTCAGCCCCGGATCGAGCAGCTCGGCGTCGCCGGGGAAGTCGACGCCGGCGAGCGCGAGCCCGGCCGAGTACAGCGCGCTCGGCTCGGTACCGGCTGCGGTGGTCGCGGCGACGATCGCCGCGATGGCGCCGTCGACGCCGATCTCCTCCCAGTTGCCCGGCCCGGCCGAGCCGATCCCGACCACCGCCCCGCCGGCCGTGCAGACCACGGCGTCGGTGGTGGTGCCGCCGGCGTCGATGCCGAGCACCAGCTTCAAGCCGCGCTCCGGGCCGACACGTAGGCGCGCTCGACGATGCCGAGTGCGACGAGGCCGGTCTCGCCCGTCGGCGCCCCGGCCGGGGGCGTGTGATCGCCGGGCGCGACACGACGCAGGAAGTCGTCCATCTGGGCGGCGTACATGGACAACGCGCAGTGGTCGTAGCCGGCCGGCGGCTCGTCCGGCGGCCAGATGCGCGCGTAGCCGACGGTGCCGTACAGCTCGGTATCGGCCTCCAGCCCGCCGAGGCGCGGCTCCCACCAGCCCGACTCGACCACGGAGCGAGTGCCGTCCGACCAGTCGATCAGCACGATGCCGTCGTCGTCGACCGCGTAGTCGCCGAACGCCGTCCCGATCGATGCCCGCACCCGCACCGGGTCGGGGTCGCCGAGCAGGTACCGCGCGGTGTCGATGGCGTGGATGCCCATGTCGATCAGTGCGCCGCCGCCCGCCAGAGCCGGGTCGGTGAACCACCCGGCCGGCCCCCAGCTGGCGTGGATGCCGTAGCCGTGCGTGCGGACGACGCGGCCCAGCTCGCCGGCCTCGACCCGTGCGCGCAGCGCCCGCACCTCGTCCCGGTACCGCCACATGTGGGCGACCAACAGCTCGACCTCGGCGGCCGCCGCGGCGGCCACCATCTGCTCGGCCTCCGCGACGTTCATCGCCATCGGCTTCTCGACCAGCACCGACTTGCCGGCGCCGATCGCCGCCAGCGCCTGGGGCGCGTGCAGGTTGTTCGGCGTCCCGATCACGACCGCGTCCACGCCGGCGTCGGCGACGAGGGATTGCCAGTCGGTCGTGACCTGCTCGATGCCGTGCTTCGCAGCGAACGCCTGCGCGCTCTCGAGCCGGTGGTTGCCGACGCCGACGACCCGGCCGAGACCGGTGTCCTGCACGGCGCGCACGTGGAGATCGGAGATGAAGCCGCAGCCGAGCACGGCGATCCGGAGGTCTGGCACGGGCGGAAGTCTAGGGCCGCGGTGCCGGCGGACGGGACTGATGCGTCGCCCGAATCCGTCACGTACGGTGTCATCCGTGCCCTCGACCGTGCGCGCCTGCTCGCTCGCCTTCGTTGGATTCGGCCTCGCAGCAGCCTCGCTCGGGCCGATTCTCCCGGGCGTGCGCGACGACCTCGGCGTCGGCGATGTCGGCACCGGCCTCGCGATCGCGGCGGCCGGCGCGGGCTGGGGCTCGGGCGTCCTGACGTCGGGTCGCGTCTCCCGCGCCCGCGGGCGGCGCACGTCGTTCGCGTCGGGCACGACGCTGATCACCCTCGGCCTGCTGCTGCTCGCGGCGGCGCCGATCGGTGCGATCGTGATCGCCGGCTCCCTCCTGTTCAGCTTCGGCGGCGGGCTGCTCACCGGTGCCGCCAACTCGGCGCTGGCCGAGGCGAATGACAGCTCGCTCGCCGTGGCGAACGGCTTCTTCGGGGTCGGCGCGATCGCCGGCCCGCTGCTCGCGAGCGCGCTGGTCGGCGTCGGCCCCGGCTGGCGGGCCGCTCCCGCGCTGGCCGCGGTGTTCTGCGCGTTCACCATCCCCCTCGCCCGCTCGCTGCCGGCGGGGAAGATGCCGCCGAGCCCCGACCGGCACGGCGTCCGCGGGCTGCTGCGCCGGCGCCTCTACGTGCTGCTCGTCGCGGTGATCGCCATCGACATCGCCGCCGAGGCGGGCTTCATCGGCTGGATCGCGACGTACGCCGACGACGCGCGTGGCTGGCCCGACTGGCTCGCGGCGGGCTCGCCGATGGCGTTCTGGACCGGCGTCACGATCAGCCGGTTCATGGCCGTCCGGCTGCGTTTCGAGCCGTGGACGCTGATCCCGATGACCGCCGTCGCCGCCACGGCCGTGGCGCTGCTGCTGATCATTCCCGGCGCACCGGCGGCGTTGGCCTTGATCTTCGTCGTCGGCATCGCCTGCGGGAACGTCTTCCCCGTAGTGGTCGCGGCCAGTGCCCGCAACTTCCCGAACGACGTGGACACCGGCACGGCAGTCATGCTCGGTGCCACCGGCACGCTCGAGATGATCGTCCCCCTGATCCTCGGCAGCGCGTCGGCGATCGCCGGCACGACGGCGGCGGGCATCGTCGTCGTCGCCATCACGTTCGGCCTGGCCTCGACGGCGGCGGTGATCGCCAGCATCTCGGGCCGCCGCCAGACGTCCGTCTACACGTGATCCCGCGGCAGGTCTGCGCGGAAGGTGCGGGAGAAGACCTCGTCCTCGCCCTCGCGCACGACCAGCTCGTGGACGAGGTGGAACGCGTGCTCGTCGGATGTCATCTCGCCGCGCACGTGGGCGATCATCTGCCAGTCGTCGCGGCCGATGGCGGACGTGTTCTCCACCACGACGCGCGCCGACAGCGGGTCGCCCTCGACGATCGAGTAGCGCGCGGTCGAGGTGTCCTCCGCCTCGATCCGGCTCGCGACCCGGCGCTGGCGGCCGCCCATGTCCCAGTCGAACGTGAGAACGGCCGCGCCGGTCGCGAGGTCTCGCTCGATGCGGCGTGAGCCGGACCCGGCGGTGAGCTGCTCGATTTCCATCGTCGGGCCGAACTCGGTCGGACCGAACGGCTCCGCCACCTCGTCGGTGCGGGTGCGCAGCGGCAGCTCCAGCACGACGTCGGAGAGGCGGAGGGTGGCCGCCCGTGGTGACGGCCAGGCGAGCGGCCAGTAGGTCGGCGAGAATCCGATCCGCAGCCGGCGCCCCTCGCCGAACCGGTGGCCGATACCGTCGAGCGTCAGCGTGACACGCTCGGCCCTGCCGGGCACGAGCGGCTCCGGCTCGGCGCGCGAGGTGCGCTGCGTGAGGTTGAGCAGGCCGCGCGTCACCAGCAGCGAGGCGCCATCGGGGGCGACGTCGCACAGCCGCGCGACGACGAGCGCGAGCGGCTCGTCCGAGGTGACGGTGAACGACACCCGAGCGAAGCCGAGCAGCTCGATCGACTCGTCCAGCGGCTCGCCCTCGACGCAGAACGACATGCCGTCCTCGGCCCGCTGGTCGAGCGGCAGGTCGTCGGAGCCGCCGTCGGCGCACCAGGCGCCGGAGTCGAGGCCGCACGCTTGCAGGCCGCGGATCACACCTTCGCCGGCGAACGGAATCGTCCGCGCCACGACATCGCGTGACGGCCACGCCTGCTCGGTCACCCAGCGGCCGGGACGCACGGCGCAGCGGCCGGCCGGCACGATGCGATCCTGCATGAAGGCCGCCAGCATCGGCGCCCGGTCGGCGCCGTTGTCGATGCCCTTCAGCCAGCGGTCGTACCAGCGCACGACCTCGCGCAGCACGCCGGCGCCCGGCCCCGGCACGCCGGCCTCGGTGTCGTTGTGTCCCCACGGCCCGATCACGCCGCGGCGCGGGCCGTCGAGGCCCTCCAGCAGGCGCAGCACCGCGTCGGTGTAGCCGTCGGTCCAGCCGCCGATCGCCATCACCGCGCACGTGACGGCGCCGTAGTCGTCGCGCACCGAGCCGTGCTGCCAGTAGGCGTCGCGCCGCTGGTGGGCGAGCCAGATCTCGCCGAACGGCTGGATCTGCTCGAGCCGGTCGAGCCACTGCCGCCGGTAGCCGTCGCCGACCACCCACGGCAGCGGCGGCTGCGCGAGGAAGCTCAGCATCGAGACCGACCAGTGCAGCATGTCCATGCCGAGCACGCACCCGCCGCGGTAGTGCACGTCGTCGCCGTACCGGTCGTCGCTCGCGAAGTAGCTGGCCACGGCCTTCAGTTCGGGCGGGGCGAGGGCCGCGATCTGCAGGCTGTTGAAGCCACCCCACGAGGTGCCGATCATGCCGATCGCGCCGTCGCACCACTCCTGCGCGGCGATCCACCGCAGCACCTCGAGCGCGTCGGCTTGCTCCTGCGGGCAGTACTCGTCCATGGTCGCGCCGTCGGAGTTGCCGGAGCCGCGGATGTCGACGCGCACGCCGGCGTAGCCGTTCTGCGCGAAGTACTGCATCCGGGCGTGATCCCACGGCGCCGTGCCGTCGCTGAGGCGGTACGGCAGGTACTCGAAGACGGCCGGAACCGGCTGCTCCCGGGCGCCGAGTGGCAGCCAGATGCGCGCCGCCAGCCGGGTGCCGTCGGCGAGCGGGATCCAGAGGTGCTCGAGGACCTCGGCCCGGGCGGCGGGATCCATCCCTACACGGTCGCAGAGCGCGCAGCGAGCCGCGCCGCGTTCTGGTGCACCTTCTCCACCACGCGCGCCACGTCGAGCACCGACTCGCGCCGGGCGAGCAGCATGCGGTGCTCGAGCCACACCGTCGTGGCCGCGGCGTTGACCGCCACCGGCACCGCCGGGCGGTCGTCGCCGGCGAACAGCTCCAGGTCGCCGAGCGACGGGTACGACACGCCCATCGGAACGCCCTCGGCCGCCAGCGCCGCCTCGAACTCGCGCAGCGGCACGCCCGCGAACTCGCTCGCGTCGTAGTGGAAGATGAAGCAGTAGTTGCCGTTCGCGTCCATCCGCTGGTCGCGCGGCTGCGGGCGGATGCCGGGAATCTCGGCCAGTGCCCCGTTCAGCACGACGGCGTTGGCGTTGCGGATCCGGTGCTGCTCGGGAAACCGCGCCAGCTGCGCCTGCAGCACCGCGCCCTGCCACTCCGTCATGCGCATGTTCGAGCCGGCGGTGCGGTGGTGGTAGAACCACTTGCCGCGCTCGCGGCCGCAGTTGTGGAACTCCCAGGCGGCGTTCTCGAGCTCGGGCTGGTTGGTCAGCAGCACGCCGCCCTCGCCGGCCGTGATCAGCTTCGAGCCCTGCATCGAGAACGAGCCGAACGCGCCCCACGAGCCGACGCCCTGGCCGCGCCACGACGAGCCGTGCGCGTGGGCGCAGTCCTCGACCAGCTGCAGGCTGCGGCGCGCGCACAGCTCCGTCAGCGCGTCGAGGTCCGCCACGCAGCCGCCGCAGTGCACGGCGATGATCGCCTTCGTCCGCGGCGTGATGGCGGCCTCGGCGGCCACGGCGTCGATGCAGAGCGTGTCGGCGTCGACGTCGACGATCACCGGATCCGCCCCGACCGCCATGATCGCGGTCGCCGACGCGACGAACGTGATCGCGGGGACGAGCACCTCGTCACCCGCGCCGACGCCGAGCGCGCTGAGCGCGGCCTCGATCGTGTGGGTGCCGTTGGTCATCGGCAGGCCGAGACGGGCGCCCTGGAACGCGGCGAAGTCGTCGGCGAAGCGCTGGGCGCGATCGCCGTCGCCCGACCACCACGCGCCCGACTCGAGCGTCGCGACCAGGTTCTCCCGCTCGCTGTCGTCCCACATCGGCCACGACGGGTAGGGACGTGAGCGCAACGGCTGGCCGCCGAGGATCGCGAGGTCTGCCATGACGGCAGCTTAGATCCGCGGCGTCGTCTACGCGATGTCGCGCTCGTCGCGGTGCCGCGCCTGGAGCACGCGCACCAGGGCGTCGACCACCTCGACGTCGAGCTGCGTTCCGGCCGCGCGGATGCACTCGGCGAGCGCGTCGGCGGTGTCCAGCGCGGGCGCGTACGGCCGGCCGGCCGTCATCACGTCCCACGCGTCGGCGACCGCGATGATGCGCCCGCCGAGCGGGATCGCGTTGCCGGCCAGGCGATCCGGGTACCCCGTGCCGTCCATCCGCTCGTGGTGCGAGCGCACCCACGCGACCTGGTCGCTCGCCAGCACCTCGCCCGCGATCTGCGCGCCGAGGGCGGAGTGCAGCTGCACGTGTTCGTGCTCGGACGGCGACAGCCGGCCGGGCTTCAGCAGCGTCGCGTCGGGCACGCCCATCTTGCCGACGTCGTGCACCAGCGCCGCGAGCTCGAGCCGCGCGATCTCCTCCTGCGACCAGCCGAGCTGGCCCGCCAGCGCGCCGGCCATCGCGGCGACGCCGTCGGAGTGGCCGACGGTCGATGGATCCTTGTGGTCGATGGCCCGGGCGAGCGCGCGGATGCCGGCCAGCGACTCGTGCTGCAGCGGACTCTCGACGCCCACCTGCTCGGCCACCTGGGCCGAGTAGCACCAGATCCGCTGGCCGCCGTCGGCGAGGGCCTGCCGGAGCGCCGCGCGCGCGAGGCGCAGCAGGTCGTCCGGCCGCAGCGCCTGCTCGATGTCGCAGACGCCGGCCGACAGCTCGGTGTGGGCGGCGCCGGGCGGGTTCACCGCACGGCGCAGGCGCTCGGCGGCGGCGTAGCCGTCCATACCGTCGGCCTCGGGCACCAGCAGCCCGAGCTCGTCGTCACCCAGGCGCGCGAGCAGCGAACCCGGGCGTAGGGAGGCGCGCAGCCGGTCGACGAACAGCGGGTCGCAGATCGTCTCGGCAGTCGCGCCGAGCACGACGACGGCGAGTGACCGGCCGTGACGCTCGGCCCGGGCGAACTCCTCGCCGAGGCGGTCGCGGAAAGCCTGCTCGCCCACCAGCCCGACGGGCGGCTCGGCCGCAGCGGCGGGTTCCGAACGGGGTGGCGCGTCCACAGTGAGCCCGGATGCAGGGAGGGGCTGCCGGCGTCTCGTCCACGGCGCGCGCACGCGTCCCCATCGGCAGCAACGCCGCGGAGGTTGAGCCCTCTCGCACAAGACGGCCTTCGCGAGCCGGGCGCGGCGGAGCCTTCGCTACTCCATCGCGCCGGCGGCGACGGTGATCGCCTCGCCGTTCACGCCGCTCGCCGCCTCGCTGCAGAGGAACGCGATCATCTCGGCGATCTCCTGCGGGTCGAGCGCGCGGCCGCGCGGGTAGAGCCGGTCGCGCTCGGCCCAGATCTCGGCGCGCGTCTTGCCGCTGCGCTCTGCGTGACGGTCGGCCGAGCGGTCGGCCATGCTGGTGTAGACCCAGCCGGGCAGCACCGCGTTGCAGGTGCCGCCGAACGATCCGACGTCGTGAGCCGAGGCACGCATCAGGCCCAGCAGCGCGTGCTTCGACGTGGTGTACGAGATATTGCGCGCCGAGCCGATCTGCCCGGCCGTCGACGACACCATCACGATGCGGCCGTAGCCGGCCTCGCGCATGTCGCGGCTCGCCTCCTGCGACAGCAGGAACGGCGCCTCCAGGTTGACCGCCATCGTGTACCGGAAGGCATCGAGGTCCTGCGACCACAGCTCGCCGTCGTCGGCCGACCCGACCCCGGCGTTGTTGACGATGATCGTGATCGGCCCCAGCCGGCGACGCGTCTCGGCGATCACCGCGGCGCACGCCTCGGGCGTGTGCAGCGACGCGGCGATGTACTCGATGCCGGGCTGCTCGGCGGCGAGCGAGACGAGCTCCTCCTCGGTCCGGGCGACGGCCATCACCCTGGCCCCGCGGCGGGCGAGCGTGGCGGCCGCGTTGCGGCCGATGCCGCGGCCGGCGCCGGTGACGAGGGCGACACGATCCTGCATCGAGTTCGGCTCCTGGGTCGAGGACGGTGCGAATATAGCCGCCCTACGGCGAGCCCGGGCGCGCGACTGCGTACTCGAGCTCACGCGCCGCCGCGAGCAGGAGCGGCGCCACCTCTGCGGTGCGGGCCGCCGAGAGCCGGTAGTCGGGCCCGGTCACGCTCACGTACGCCACCGGCCGGCCGTGGCGGTCGCACGCGGCGGCCGAGATGCCGTTCAGTCCCTGCTCGTACTCGGAGAACGTCGTCCCGACCCCGGTCGCCCGCGCCGTCGCGATGTCGGCGCGCAGCGCGTCGGTGAGACGGTCGCCCAGGTACGCGGCGATCTCGGCGTCCGTCCACGCGGCCAGCACCAGCTTGCCGACCGAGCTGCTCTCGACCGGGATCACGCGGCCCGTCCACCGCACGTTCACGACCTGCGGTGCGTCGACCTGGTCGATCACGAGCAGGGACGAGGCGCCGCCGATGGTGAGCGTCGCGGCCTCGCCCGCCTCGAGCGAGAGGCGTTCGAGGATCGGCCGGGCGCGGCGCGCGATGGCGGCGCCGGGCGTCAGGGCCGCGAGGCGCATTGCACCGAGCCCGACGCCGTAGCGGCTGGAGTCGGGATCGCGCTCCACGAGATCATGCGTCTCGAGCGTCGCGAGCAACCGCCAGGCCGTGGAGCGGTTGACGCCGGCGGCCGCCGACAGCTCGGTGCCGGTGAGTCCGTCCGGTGCCGCCGCGATCAGTTCCAGCAGGCGGAGCGCTCGGTCGACAGCCTGGATCACGTTGACATTGTGCGACGATCGTTCGCATAATGCAACGATGTTCGTCAATCGCATGCCCCGCTACGACGTGCTGTCGGCCGAGGCGATGGAGACGCTCGAGGGTGGCTGGCGCCGGCTGGTATCGGAGATCGGGATCCGCTTCGACCTGCCGGAGGCGCAGCAGCGGCTGCGCGCCGCCGGGCAGGACGTGTCCGACGAGGGCGTCGTGCGGTTCGACCCCGACTTCCTACTGGAGCAGGTCGCGAAGGCTCCGAGCGAGTTCGCCGTGCATGCCCGCAACCCGGCCCGCGACATCGTGTTCGGCGGCGACCACATGGTGTTCGGCGGGGTCGCGGGGGCGCCGTTCGTGCTCGACGGTGCCGAGCGCCGCGACGGCACGATCGCCGACCTGGAGCGATTCGTGCAGCTCGGGCACATGTTCGACGAGATCGACACGACGGGTCTGATCCCGTGCGAGCCGACCGACCGGCCGCACGACTCGCGGCACCTCGACATGGCGTACGCGCAGCTGACGCTGACCGACAAGGTCGGCATGGCCGCGCTGTTCTCGGGCGACAAGACACGCGACTCGCTCGAGATGTCGGCGATCATCTACGGCGGCACGGAGGCGCTGCGGCGCGCGCCGGCGGTGTACGGCGTCGCGAACGTCAACTCGCCGCTGCGCTACGACGTGGCGATGCTCGAGGTGATGGAGGCGCTCGCCGAAGCGGGACAGGTCACGGTCGTGACGCCGTTCCTGCTGATGGGCGCGATGTCGCCGGTGTCGATTCCGGCGGCGCTCGTGCAACAGACGGCCGAGCAGCTGGCGGGTGTCGCCTACGTCCAGCTGGTGCGGCCGGGTGCGCCGGTGCTGCTCGGCTCCTTCCTCTCGCACACCGACATGCAGTCGGGATCGCCGGGGTTCGGCGGGCCCGAGTCGGCGATCGGCCTGCTCGCCTCGGGGCAGCTGGCGCGGCGCTTCGGTCTGCCGTGGCGGTCGGGCGGCGGCGCGCTCACGTCCAGCCAGCGGCCCGACGCGCAGGCGATGTTCGAGGGGCTCAACACGATGCTGCCGGCCTTCCTCGCCGGCGCGAACTTCCTGCTCCACTCGGCCGGCTGGCTCGAGTCGGGGCTGGTCGCAAGCTACTCGAAGTACCTGCTCGACATCGAGGCGCTGAAGATCCTCCAGCACGAGTTCACGCCACTCGAGGTGACGCCTGAGAGCCTCGCGTTCGACGCCCACGCCGAGGTCGGTCACGCCGGCCACTTCCTCGGCGCGACGCACACGCTGGAGCGGTTCCGGACGTGCTTCTACCGGCCGATGGTGTTCTCGACCGCCAACTACACGCGGTGGCTGCGCGACGGTGGCGCCGACGCGGCCGAGCGCGCCGCCGAGCAGGCGCGGAAGACGATCGAGGCGTACGAGCGGCCGCCGCTCGACGACGGCTGCCTGGCCGAGCTGGACGAGTACGTCGTCCGCCGGCGGGCCGAGCTGGGCGACTGACGCCGGTCAGGCCGCCGGCGCGCTGACGTCGCGCGCCAGCTCGCGGAACCGCTCGACCAGCGGCGAGGTGTCGTCGCGCCGCGACGCGAGGTCGAGACCGAGCCGCGCGGTGGCGTCCATGAGCGGCACGTACGCGACGCCCGCGCGACCGACGGCGGCGACACTCGACGGCACCAGCGCGACACCGATACCGGCGCCGACCAGCGCCACGATGGTGTGCATGTCGCTCGCCTCCTGCGCGACGCGCGGCACGAACCCGCCCTCGCGGCAGACGCTCTCCACGTCGTCGCGGTAGCCGGCACCGACCCGGCGGGAGACCATGACGAAGCCCTCGCCGGCCAGTGCGCCGACCGGCAGCGCCAGCGCGCCGGCAGCGGGGTGGTCGGCCGGGAAGGCCACGACGAGGCGTTCGTCGGCCAGCGCGTCGATCACGAGGCGCCGGTCGAGCACCGGGCGGCGCACGAACGCGACGTCGATGCGGCCGGCGTTCAGGTCGGCCAGCAGTTCGGCGGAGTGCCCCTCCTCCAACCGCAGCTCGACCTCCGGATGGCCCTCGCGGAAGGCACGCACGGCTGCCGGCATCGCCTCGTAGGCCGCGGACGCGACGAAGCCGATCGCGAGCAGCCCGGCCATGCCCGAGCCGGCGAGCGCGACCAGCGACTCGATCCGCTCCGCCTGCTCGAGCAGCGGCCGGGCGTGCACCAGCAGCAGCCGGCCCGTCGCGGTCAGCTCGACCCGGCGGCGGTTGCGGTTGAACAGCTGGGCGCCGAGATCGCGCTCCAGCAGCCGGATCTGCTGCGACAGCGGCGGCTGCGCGATGTGCAGGCGCTGCGCCGCGCGACCGAAATGAAGCTCCTCGGCGACGACGACGAACGAGCGAAGGCGGCGGAGATCGAGCACTGAGAGGCAAACGGTATCACTGGATCTCGCAATTGATATTGGAGATATCACCGGCCAGCCCGTACGGTGCGCTTGTGGGGTCAACGATCAGCACGACGGTCCGCGGCCGGTTCGCGCTCGACGGCATGGGGGCGTTCCTCTTCGGCGCGGCCTCGATGTTCGCGACCATGTACTCGACGCAGGCGATCCTGCCCGAGCTGGGCCGGTCGTTCGGCGTCAGCGCCGCTGCCAGCGGCCTCTCGATCTCGGTGCTCATCGTGTCGCTGGCAGGTGGCGCCTGGCTGTGGGGCCCGGCGTCGGATCGCATCGGCCGGCGCCGCTCGCTGGTGCTCGCGAGCGCCCTGCTGGTGGTGCCGACCGCGCTGCTCGCCCTGTCGCCGACGTTTGAGGTGCTGCTGGTCGTGCGAGCCGTCCAGGGTCTCTGCATGCCCGGCCTGCTGACGGTCGGCGTGCCGTACATCGCCGAGGTGTTCGTGCCGCGGCTGGGCACGCGGGCGATGGGCCTGTACCTCGCCGCGCTCGTGGTCGGCGGCCTGGTCGGGCGGCTCGGCGTGGCGCTGGTGACGGCCGAGCTCGGCTGGCGCGCGGGCCTCGGCGCGCTGGCGCTGCTACCGTTGGCCGCGACGATCGTGATGCGCCGGTCGCTGCCCGCCGACGTGGCGGTGCCGTCGCCGCACCGCATCGATCGGGCGGCGCTGGCGGCGCTGCTGCGCAACCGCACGCTGGTCGGTGCGACGCTGGCCGGCTCCGGCCTGTTCTTCGGCTTCGTGGCGGCGTTCTCGTACGTCGACTACCGGCTCCAGGGGCCGCCGTTCTCGCTGTCGCCGACGACGGCGAGCCTGATCTTCGTGCTGTGGCTGGCAGGCGGCATCGGGCCGTCGGCCGGGCGCATCGCGGGACGCACCGGCTGGCGCCGCGTCGCAGCAGTCGCACTGGCCCTGTCCGCCGTCGGCCTCTCACTGACGCTGGTGCCGGCGCTGCCCGCGCTGGTGATCGGCCTCGCCCTGTTCGCGGTCGCCAACTTCGCCGGAGTCACCGCGACGCAGCTCGGCGTCGCCGAGTCGTCGCTCACCGACCGCGGCGCCGCGAGCGCCGTCTACTACAGCACGTACTACCTGGCCGGAGCGCTCGGCGGCTACGTGCCCGGCCTCGCGTGGCGGCTGTTCGGGTGGGACGGCGTGGTCGCCCTCGCGCTCGGCGGGTTCGCGATCGGCATGGCCGGCGTGGTCGTCACGGCGGCGCCGGTGCGGCGCCTGTCGCTGGCGCGCGCCCAGGGTTAACGGCTACCGTCTCCGCGATATGGCGAAGACGGTGGTCGTCGTGGGCGGTGGCGTGATCGGTCTGGCGTGCGCGTACGCACTGACCGAGGTCGGCTGTGACGTCGTCGTGGTCGACGCGGGCGTCATCGCCGGCGGCGCGTCGAAGGGCAACGCGGGCTGGGTGACGCCGAGCCTCGCGACGCCGCTCGCAGCCCCCGGTATCCTCACGAGTGGCCTGCGGTCGGCGCTCGATCCGCGCGGCGCCCTGGTGATCCGCCCATCGCTCGACACGGCGTGGCTGCGCTGGCTGTGGAGCTTCAAGCGCAACGCGCGGCCGGAGCTGTTCAGTGCCGGCATCAAGGCGCTGCTCGAGATGACACGGCGCACGCTGACCGAGCTGGACGCGTACCGCGCGGCGGGCGTCGAGTTCGAGATGCACAGCGATGGCATCATCGCCGTCGCCCGCGACCGCTCGGCGTTCCACTGGTTCGACGACACGTTCGCGGAGCTCGCCCGGTACGGCTTCGAGGGCGACCTCGTGCACCTGGACGGCGACGAGGCGCGGGCGGCCGAACCGGCGCTCGGCGACGCCGTCGGCGCCGCGACGCGCATGACGATCGATCGGCACGTCGACCCCGAGAGCCTCGTGCGCGGCCTCGCCGCGAAGGTCGGCCGCGTCGTCGAGCACGCGCCCGTGACCGCGATCGCCCGCACCGGCGCGGGCTGGCGCGTGCGGGCCGGATCGGAGTCGCTCACCGCTGCGGCCGTCGTGGTCGCCGCGGGCACGGCGGCACCGCGCCTGCTCGCCCCGTTCGACGTGACGCTGCCGATCGTCGGCGCGAAGGGCTACTCGATCACGGCCCGCGGAGCGGGCACCGCGCCCTCGTGCGCCCTGTACCTGTGCGAGCCCAAGCTCGGCCTGTCGGCGCTCGACGCCGGCATCCGCATCGCCGGCTTCTTCGAGCTGGGCCGCACCGACAGCGTGGTGCATCCCGCGCGCATCCGGCAGCTCGTCGACGACACCCTGCCGTACCTGCGCGACTGGCGGCCCGAGCCCGGCTGGGAGGCGACCGGCTGGGCGGGGTTCCGCCCCGCGACGCCCGATAGCCTGCCGGTGATCGGCGAGGTGCCGGGCGAGCCCGGGCTCTACGTCGCCGCTGGTCACGGCATGCTCGGCTTCACGCTCGGGCCGGCGACGGGCCGTGCGATCGCCGAGCTGGTGACTTCCGGTGCCGTGCCCGGCTGGGTCGCCCCGTTCGCTGTCGATCGCGACTAGGCGGGATAGCTCAGCGGCTGCCCGCGCCAGGCCGTGTCGGCCCACGAGAGCTGCCAGCCGGCGAGGCTCGCGATCGCCAGGCGCGTCCCGCCGGGGCCGAAGAAGGCGATGTTGGTGGGCGTCAGCGCCTGGAGCCCGCGCCAGTCGTCGAGCACGAGCTCGGGCTCGCCGCCGCCGGCCGCGATGCGGTAGATCCGGTTCGGCTGGAAGCACGACACCAGCAGCGCACCGTCGTCGCACAGCGCGATTCCGTCCGGCACGGTGCCCGGCAGGTCGGCCACGCGGCGCCGGGAACCGTCGGTCAGCGACAGCGCCATGACGCCGGGGTTGTCGTAGCTCTCGACCACGTAGAGGATGCCGTCGGGTCGGAGGGCCAGGCCGTTCGAGTAGTCGAATCCCTCGGCGACGAGGGTCGCTTCACCGCCACCGGGCGGCACCGCGACGACGCGGCCGTGCAGCGCGCCGGGCGGGTCGGGCCCGGAGTCGGACACGTACAGCATCCCGTCCGGAGCGAACACCGGGTAGTTCGGCAGCGTGTACGGCGTGCCGGCCGCGGACTCCGACCAGACCTCGGAGGCGCCGGTCTCCAGGTCGACGCGAACGACCGCCTCGGGCCCGGAGGTGCAGACGAACAGGTGGCCGGCTCCGTCGCAGGCGAGTCCCATGCCCCACCCGTCGATGGTCGCGACGAGCGTCTCGCCGGCACCGTCGGGATCGATGCGGAAGACCTGTCCGTCGTCGGCGCACACGTACAGCGACGAGTCGGGGCCGCAGGCGATGCCCTCGGCCCGAGCGATGGGGGCCAGTGTCCGGGGCTCAAGCATGCGCGCGACTCTATCGGCGGTGACACTCCCGCGCGCTTTTCGCGCGCCTTCCATGTGCGGGGTCTGACCCCGGAATCGGCCGTCCTGGGGTCTGACCCCGGAACGTTTCCGCGCGGAAGGCGCGCGAAGGGCGCGCTTGGGGACGGACCGTGTGCTCGAGGACGCGGTCCGTTTCCGGCTCGGCGTTCTTGCGGCGGTAGTACTTCGGTTCGGGTTACGGGTCCGAGCGGGTGGCGAAGAACGCCTCCGCCGGCAGGGTGCCCAGCAACCGTTCGGGATCAGGGACCTCGTCCGCCTCGTCGCACGCCAGCAGCAGCGCGCCCGCCGCCGGCTCCCACGTCGCCCGCACCGTGATCGCGTCGGGCACGCCGCGCGCGACCGCGTCGGCGTGCAGCGACGCCGCCGGATGACGCAGGACACCGCCCGCCAGCACCAGCGCGTACGGCGCGGGCAGCTCGAGCCGCTGCGCCGTCGTGCGGACGGCGTCGGCGAACCGCGCCGCATCGGTCTCGATGATCGCGAGCGCCACCTCGTCGCCGGCCGCCGCCTCCTCGAGGACGATCGGTACCATCGACACGACCGCCGGCCGCGGACCGCGCCGACTGAAGCGGTGCAGCAGCTCGAGCACGTCGGGAGCGCCGAACAGCTCCAGCGCACGCGCGGTCAGCGACGTGGGGCCATCGAGCCCGAGCCCGTTCCGGTACACGGCGCGCAGCCCCGCCCGGGCGATGCCGACCGCCGCCAGGCCGTCGGGCCAGAAGCCGAGGTGCCACGTCCGGCCCTCCCCGTTGCGACCCGCGATCGCACCGCCGGTGCCGACCACCGCCGCGACGCCCACGGCGTCAGGGGTGCCCGCGCGCAGCGTCGCGATGGCGTCGTTGAACACCGTCGCCGTCTGCCGGAGGCCGAGCCGCGCCGTCAGCTCGCGGTGGTGCAGCGCGAAGTCCTCGGGCCAGTCGGCGCCCGCCAGGCAGAACACCGCGGCGTCGAGATCGGCGCCGGTCGCACCGGCCTCGTTCAGCGCACCCTGTGCGGCGGCCACGATCGCGTCGACGGCGGCCTCCGGCGAGTCGGCGCCGTAGATGTCGGCACAGCCCGCGCGGCCCGCGCCGACAATCGTGCCGTCGCCGTGTGCGACCAGCGCGACCGTCTTCGTGTTGCCCCCGTCGACGCCGAGGACGAGGGTCATGGTTCGGGCTGCCACGCGGGACCGGGAACGATCCGGCCGCGCGCGGCGATGTGCGAGAAGAGCACCGGCGTGCCGGCCTCGGCGAGGCGGTCGATCCACTGCAGCCGCGTCTGCAGCCCGAGCGCCTGGTCGGTGTCGAAGTACGCGTCCCAGGACGGGTTCGCGACGTGCTCTGCGACGTGCAGGATGTCGGCGCCGTGGACGAGCTCGTCGCCGATCCAGACGGCGGCGTGGCCGGGGCGGTGACCCGGCGCCGACTCGAACCGCAGGTGCGGTGCGAACTCGACGCCCGAGGCGACCGGCTCGAGCACGCCGTCGCGCTCCAGCGCCGCGACCAGTCCGGTACCGAGGCACGGATCGGTCCGCGCCCGCCACCAGTCGATCGCCTCGTCGAGGATCACGACGCGCCCGAACGCCGCCTGCACGTCGTCCGGCCACGTACCCGACAGCGCGCCGCCGGCGTGGTCGCCGTCCATGTGCGTCAGCACCAGCGTGTCGACGTCGCCGACCGTCAGCCCGTGCTCGGCGAGCGCGGCACGCAGCAGCTCGGTGCCCTCGAGGTCGGGGTCGTACCCGCCCGACCCGCAGTCGATCAGCACGGTCGTGTCGTTGCCGCGCAGCAGCAGTCCCGTCACCGGCACCGTCACCGTGTCCTCGGGGAGGAGCTTGCCCGGGTCGAACGACAGCTCGCCGAGATCGAGCAGGTCGATCCGGTAGCCGGCGGCGTCGGGAAGCCTCATGCGGCGAGCCGCTCCGGCAGGTGCGCGCGGTGCGCCGCGGCGAGCTCGGCGTAGAGCCGCTCGGCCCGCGGCAGCGTCCGCACCAGCGGGTTCGCGGTCAGCGCGCGCACGGCGTCGCGGCGGTTTCCCGACCACGCGGCCTCGGCCGCCAGGAAC
>JBKJIG010000012.1:0-8540 GCA_046598415.1 Gaiellales bacterium | reverse complement strand
AAGAAACCCACGATCTCGTTCGGTGACTACGCCTACGAAGAGACGCGCTACCGCGTGCTCAAGACGCTTGATCCCGAAGCGGCGGCCCGGCTGGCCGGAGAAGCACAGCACGACATCGACGCGCGATGGAAGCTGTACGAGACACTCGCGAACCGGTGAGGTATCCCATGGCCGCACAGCTGCTCGTTGCCCTGCTTCTCTCCTTGGTCCTGGTCGTCTACGCCGGCATCGCGGTCACGACACGGTTCCGCCTCCGCGGCGTACACGTGGTCAGGTGCCCCGACAGCCGCACGCTGGCGGCGGTCACGGTCGACCTCGGTCATGCGTCGGCGACAGCGTTATGGGAGAAGGCGGACGTGCGGCTCGCCACCTGCTCGCGCTGGCCGGAGCTGAAGGGATGCGCAGAGGGATGCGCCGCGCAGATCGCCGCAGCGCCGGAGCTGACGCGCGTGCCTAGGCTGGAGCCGGCGCCGGAGTAGCCCGCAGCAGGACGTAGCCGAACCGCCCGTGCAGCCAGGCCTCTCCGGTGGCGTCGTTCCGCTGCGTGTCCACCGCCTCCGTCAGCACGTGGGCATAGTCGCCGCCAAGGCGGCGGACTTCCTGCTCCAGCCGCGTAGCCACCTCGAGCATCAGCTCGCGGTGACACTGATCCCAGAGGTCGTCGCGGTGCGCCAGCGTCGATGCGACCCTGCGGCTGGTCGCCTCCACGGTGTGTTCGCCGATCACCTCGCCATCGGTGGGCGGCAGTTCCCGGTGCCAATAGGCAACTTTCATGACGGTCTCCATGCCGAGCATCCTGCAAGCAGCACGACACCCCGGGATCGGGGTGCGTGGCACGCGGCGCGCGGGCGTGCTGCCGGATTCCCGGCAGGATCTCTCCGGTGTGCACTATTGACCAGACGCGCGCGAGTTGATGGGTGACGGTCCCGGTAGCTGCCGCCGTGCCAGATGAGCTGGACGCCGCGGCGGGTGATCGAGGTGTCGCCCGGGACCGTCCGGGTCGCTTCGAGCTCGCCGAGGGAGGCACCGTTTTTCTCGACGACATCGACGACGTGCCGCTGTCGATGCAGGTGAAGCTGCTGCGCGTGCTTCAGAATCGCACCGTCGAGCAGTCGATGCACGCGTCCGCATTTCGGATGATGCGCGCCGGGCTCGCCAGCGCCACGAGTCCCATCATCGCCCCGTAGGGGCACAGGTAGCGGCACCAGGCGTCCTTCACGACGAGAGACACCAACACGAGCACGGCGAGCACGATGGCGGTCGCCCGTCCCATCTCACGGAAGAAGTTGAGCATCTTGACGTCCGCGACCAGGCCATACGGACTGTTCAGGAGCTCGTGGATCTGAGGCACCGGCATGGCGACTACGACATAGACCAACAGTGCCAGGAGAATGTATGTGAGGCTGCGCAATCCCAGATCGAGCCAGCGAGGCGGCGCCAAGCTGCGCTTCAGCACCAGGTGCCCGGTCTGCCACCCGGGGACTTTCCGCTCGCGATCTTCGACGTGGTCTTCCGCTGCCTGACCGTCCGCGGCTCGCTCGTGGGCACGCGGGCCGACATGAAGGAAGCCCTCGCATTCGCGTCGGGCGGGCAAGGTGAAGGCGAACATCGAAACGGCCCCGCTCGAGGCGGTCAATACCGTGCTGGACCGGTTGCGCACCGGCCAGGTCACCGGCCGGATCGTGCTCACGACCGCATAGCCCCGGCCGCCGCAGGATGGAACGGCCGCCCATCCGCGGTCGTCCCATCCACCCGCTTCCGGGTCTGGAACCCACCCAGCAGAATCGGCACGGCCACTTTCAGCATGAGCGTGAAGACCAGGAACCCGATGCCGAAGACGCCGGCGGCCACGCGCACTTCGTTCAGGGACGGATAGTACACGTAGATTTCCCCCAGCGTGTCCGGCGTCAGGCCCGGGATGATGAGACCCATGCCCTTGTCGATGTAGCACCCTGCGTAGGTGGCCAGGCAGCCGATGTTCAGCGTCACCCAGTTGGTCCGCGTGCGCGGGACGGTGAACAGCACCAGCGCGAGCACGTTCAACGCGACGGCGGCCCACGCGAACGGGACGAGCGTGTTGTGCCCGCCAATTCCCTGGAACCAGTAGCGCGTGTAGAGGAGATGCTCGGTGTTCGAGTAGTACTCCTTGAAGGCCTCGGCGCCATGGAGGAACAGGTTGACGAACATCGCGTACGCCATCAGCTCGGCGATCTTCCAGATGGCCTCGTCGCGGATCTCGAACTTCGTCACCCGCCGCAGCACCTGCAGCACGAACAGGAGAATGGCCGGCCCCGAGCAGAAGGCCGAGGCCAGGAACTGGGGCGCCAGGATCGACGAGTTCCAGTACGGCCGCGCCGCCATCCCGTTGTAGAGGAACGCGGTGACCGTGTGGATGCTGACCGCCATCGGGATCGAAAACAGCACGAGCGGGACGACGAGGCGCGCCGTGTAGTGGCGGCCGTGGAAGGCGCGGTACAGGATATGCGTGACCACGACCAAGTTGATCACGAAGTAGATGTTGAGCACCAGCACGTCCCACGCGAGGAGCGAGCGCGGAAAGTTCAGGTGACCGAGCCCCGGCATCAGGTGCCACAGGCGGTCGGGCCGGCCGACGTCCACCGTGACGAACAGCATGGCCATCACGATGGCACTGACCGCGAGCAGCTCGCCGAAGATGACGATCTCGCGGATCGGCCCCCAGTCGTAGACGTACGCGGGAATCACGAGCACGACCGCCGCCGCGGCGACGCCAACCAAGAAGGTGAAGTTGCCGATGTAGAACCCCCAGCTCACCTGGTCGCGCATGGCGGTCACGACCAGGCCGGTGGTGACCTGGTGCAAGTAGGCCGCGACGCCGGACGCGATGAGCGCCAGGAGCGCGGCAATCCACAGCCAGTACGAGGCCTGCCCGCGCGTGACGAGCGTCCAGCTGCCCGCGACGAAGCGTGAAAACTGCCGGACAACCACCACGTGACCCTCACGTTCCGTAGAAGTAGAAGAACTTCGGCATCGTGTTCAGCTCCTCCTTGAGGAGCAGCACCCGTTTGTTCTCGAGGATGTAGCGGATCTCCCCCTCGGGGTCGAGCATGTTCCCGAACTTCCGCGCGCCGGTGGGACACGCCTCGACACACGCCGGATACCGGCCCGCGCGCGTGCGCTGGATGCACCAGGTGCACTTCTCCACCACGCCTCGTGGCCGCGGCCGGTTGCCGAGGTAATGCATCGTCGGGTTGACCTGATCGGAAGGCACCTGCGGCGCGCGCCAGTTGAAATGGCGGGCCCCGTAGGGACAGGCGGCCATGCAGCACCGGCAGCCGATGCACCAGTCGTAGTCGATCACGACGATGCCGTCTGATTCCGTCCACGTCGCGCCGATCGGACAGACCTTGGTGCACGGGGCGTTGCGGCAATGCTGGCAGGCGGTCGGCACGTAGAAGCGGCCGGGCTCCGGTACCTCCTTCGGCGCGTAGTACGGGTCCGCCTCGGAGAAGTCGATGCCCTTGTCCTTGTTCATCGACAGGACGCGGATCCACTGGACCTGCGGATCGCGCGACTGGTTGTTCTCCGCCACGCAGGCATCCACGCATCGCCGGGACCCGTTGCAGCGCGCCAGATCCAGGGCATAGGCGAACAACACGCCCGGCATCGGCCCCCTGTCCGACACCGTCACGGCCTTGCCGTAAGTCTGCGAGTACTCGCGCTCCCAGTCAGCAATCGCCTTGCGGAGGCGGTCCTTGGGGATTTGGTGCAGGCGCCGCGGACCGCAGGCGGTCAGCAGGAATCCGGCCGCCGCGGCCGCGGCAACCGAGGCGAACTGCCGCCGCGTCACGTTTGTGGAGGTGGTGTCGTGGGGTACCATGGCTGTCCTCTGGTTCACCTAGCGCCGCTGCGGCCGGAGCGGCGCCGGCTGGGGCGCCATCGGCTTGAAGTGCGGCTGATGAGGACTGTGGCAATGGACGCAGAGCAGATAGCTCTTCGCGCCGTTCCACTGACCCACCCGCCGGCCGTGCACGCCGGCGCGCCAGTCGCGATACTTCTCCCCGTGGCACTGGCCGCACAGCCGGTACGACTCTGCGAAGGGCACCGCTTCGCCGCTGGCCAGGTGCAGCTGATCACGGTGATCCGCGTCGTGACAGTCGAGGCACCAGCGGTGCTCCTCGTCGTGTTTGAGCACGATGTCGGTGTGCATGTCGGCCAGCACGCGCCGCGTGCGGTTGGCGGGCATGTCCGCGGTGTGGCAGGTGGTGCACGGGAAGATGCCGTCCGAAAACGGCGGGGCCGGAACCTCGACGCGAAGGCCCGGCGCCGCCGGCTGACTGGTCGCGACCGGAGGGGACGCCTGCTGGCCAGCCGGCGCCGGCGCGCCCTCGCGCGCCGCGGCCGTCCAGGCGATCGCCACGGCGATCGCGAGCCCGGCAACGACGGCGAAGCTACGCATGGGCCTGGCTCACGGTCCGCTGCATCTCGCGGAGCCACATCGCCTGGAACAGCTGCAGGCGTCGCCCGACGAGCGCGGCGATGTTCATCGCGACCACCGCCCCGGCGCGCGGGTGCGCCGCGCAGTGGTCCACCAGCGCGGTCCGGCGGAACGCGAGCAGCCGGGTCGCGAGCGGCGCGTTCGCCGCCAGCGTGAAGCGGTGCGGCGGGATCAGCGCGGACCAGCCGACCGTCTCCCACAGCCCGTGCTCCTGGACCACCACGTCCAGCTCGCGGCCCCCCAGCTGCATCGGCAGCGTCAGCGCGATCCGTCCCTGCGTAATCAGATACACGGACTCCGCCGGATCGCCGAGCCGGAAGAGGGCCGCGCCGGCGTCCAGCTGCACCGGTGTGCCCAGGGCCAGGACCGCGGCCGCCTCGTCCGCTCCCAGTCCGATCAGCAGATCCGGCTGCTCGAGTGCCATCGGCGGTTACCTGGCCAGCGGCGAGAGCGTCCGCATGTGGAGCGCCTCGACCGACGGGAACTGCAGGAACGACTCGGCCGCCGCCTGCTCGAGGCGCACGTGGCGCTCGACCCGGTGCAGGAGCACCTCGGCGTGGTCGCGAGCCACCGGCGCCGCGAGCGGCCGGGCCGGACGCAACATGAAGAACCGCTCCTCATCGTGAACGGCGGCCGGACTGAGGGCCAGGCCCTCGCGGCGCCGCCCGTCGCGGGTCGCGGCCGCGAATAGCACGCCGCTCACCAGCACGCCTACCACGCTCAACGACAGCACCATCAGGAACATCTCCATACGTCCTCCTCTCGCCTGTCCGGGGGGCAACAGAGCAGGGACGGTGCCACCGGACGCCGGCAGGAATGTCGCGGAAAACATCGGGATGTGGCGGCATGGGCGCGCTCGGCCTGCCAGCCTGTCAGGGGGCGGCCTGACGAATCGTCAGGCGCCGTCAGCGGTCGATCCGGTGGGCCCGGATCTTCCGATAGAGGTTGCGCTCGCTGATGCCGAGCGAGCGCGCGGCCTGCGCGCGATGGCCGGCGGCAGCCGTCAACGCCCGCTCGATCTGCACCCGCTCGCTCTGTCTCAGCGTCGAGAGCGGCCCCTCGGCCGGCGCCGCGGCCATGCCGGCCGGCGGCTTCAATGCGGACGAGAGATGCGCCGGCAGGATTTCGGGCCCGTCGCAGACAATCATCGCGGCTTCGACCACGTGGAGCAGCTCCCGGACGTTCCCGGGCCAGGTGTGACGTCGCAGGACCTCCAGCGCGGCCTCGCCGATCCGGCGGCGGAGGCCGAATCGCTGGTTGTAGAGCGACACGAAGTGCGTGGCGAGGAGCTCGACGTCGGCGCCGCGGTCGCGCAGCGGCGGGACCCGGGTTGTCAGCGTCCCGAGCCTGTAGAACAAGTCCTCCCGGAACACGCCCTGCCGGACCATCCCGGGCAGGTCGCGGTTGGTGGCGGCGATGGTGCGCACGTCCACGCGGAGCTCGGCCGTGCCGCCGACGTGCCTGAACGTCGACGCATCGAGGACGCGCAGCAACTTCACTTGCGTGGCCGCGCTGACTTCCCCGATTTCGTCGAGGAACAGCGTCCCGCCGTGCGCCACCTCGAACAGCCCGGGCTTCGCCCGGTCGGCCCCCGTGAACGCGCCGCGCTCGTGGCCGAACAGCTCGCTCTGGAGCAGGCTGTCCTGGAGGGCGGCGCACTCCACGACGACGAACGGGCGCGCGCGCCGGCCGCTGCGCGCGTGCAGCAGCTTGGCCACCATCTCCTTCCCCGATCCGGTCTCGCCCAGTATGAGGACGGTCGCGTCCGACGGCGCGGCGCGGTCGATCAGGGCGAGCAGCTGGGTGAACGCCGGGCTCTGCCCGACGAACGCGCTGCCGAGATCGGGTGGCGTCAGGCCCCGCTCGAGCAGACTCGCGCGGGTGCGCAGCGACTGGCGCCCGAGCGCCCGGTGAATCCGCAGCTCCAGGTCGTCGAGCGGGCACGGCTTGGACACGTAATCGAACGCGCCCATGCGCAGCGATTCGATCGCCGTGTCGATCGACCCGTGGCCGGTGAGCATGATGACGTCGGTGGCCGGCGCGCTCGCGCGGATGCGCTGCAGCACGTCGAGCCCGCTCATCCCGGGCAGCCGCAGGTCCAGCAGCACGACGTTGGGAGGATGGTCCGTCAGCCGGCGAATCGCCGCATCGCCGCTGTCGGCCGCCGACACGTCGAAGTCCATGCGCTGCAGCTCGGACTGCAGGACGCCGCGGAACGCCGCGTCGTCGTCGACGAGGAGGATCGTCGGACGCGCGCTCATATCGCGGGTTGCGTGGCCGCGGCGATCGCCGCCGGCAGCCGCACCTCGAAGGTCGCGCCCTCCCCGGGCGCGCTCCGGACGAGAATGTCGCCGCCCCACTTCCGGACGGAATTGAGCGAGACGAACAGGCCCAGTCCGGTCCCGCCGCCGCGCAGGCTGAAGAACGGCTCGAAGATTCGCGCCTGCTGATCGAGGGCGATCCCGCAGCCCCGATCGGCGATCCGGATGCTGACGGCGTCGGCGCTGTCCACGCGCAGGCTGACGCGTCCTCCCGGGCTCGAGGCCTGGACGGCGTTCAGGAGCACGTTGATCAGCGCCTGCTGCAGGTCCGACTCGTCGGCGCGGACCTGGAGCCGCGCGGAGCACGCCGGCCCGACGTCGAGGGTGACGCCATGGGCGCGCGCGGTCGGCTCGACGAGCCTGACGACGCCGGCGAGCGCGGCCGCCACGTTCACGACCTCGCCCTGCGTGGTCTGGCCACGCGACATGCGCAGGAAGTGCTGCGTGATCCCGCGGCACCGCAGGAGCTGCTCACGGGCGACGGCCGCGTGCTCGGACACGCGGGTGAGGTCGACGCCCGCGTCCGTGCGGCGGAGCTCGCGCGCGATCCCCTCGACGCAGGTCAGGACGGTCCCCAGCGGCGTGTTCATCTCGTGGGAGAACCCCGAGGCGAGCATGCCGAGCGACGCCAGGCGGTGCGATTCGGCCAGCCGGGCCTCGGCCGCGCGCCGCGCCGAGATGTCCCGCCAGACCTCGACGATCTGCGTGTCGTCCGCCGAGCGTCCCTCGATCCGGCAGGCATGCACTTCTTCCCAGGCGATCGATCCGTCGGACCGCTGCCGTTCACAGATCCGCACCTGTCGCTCGCCCGAGCCGAGGCACGCCACCGTCGGGCAGTCCGAGACGCCGCACATGCCCGACGCCCCGGTGTGGCACGAACATCCCACCATGTCGAACCGGGTGCGCCCGGTCCTTGCGATGAACGCGTCGTTGGCCGCGATGACCGTCCGCTTCGCGTCGAGGACCACGATGCCGTCGTCGATGCTGTTGATGACCCTTTCGAGCCGCTCGCGCTGGCTGCGAACCTGGCCGAGCAGGCCCGTGACCGAATCGGCCATCACGTTGAATTCGCGCGCGAGCCACGCGATCGTGTCGGTCCCCGAGGCCGGGACGCGACGGGCCAAGTCGCCCTCGGAGATCAGGCGCGCGGTCGTCTCGAACCGCTGCAGCCGCCGCAGCACCACGAACCGGACGACCAAGGCGATGGCGGCGACGAGCAGGAGCGCCACCATGGCGGTGGTGCCGACCATCCAGCGGAGATCACGGTTTGCCGCCGCGTGAATCCCGGAGGCGTCCATGTCGACAATCACGATGCCGTTGATCTTCTGCGCCGGGTCGTGGCACGGGTGGCATTCGGGGCGGTTTCGCACCGGCACGACGGTGCGCAGAATCGAGCTGCCCTGGGTCTCGATGACGCGGCTGGAGGCGCGCTGCGCCGGGGGAAACTGGTGGCAGGCCTGGCAGGTCGGCGCCTGCAGGCTCAGCTCGTTGCCGGACGCGATCGGCCCGCTGGAATACTGCACGACCCCCTTGCGATCCAGGAGCATCACGCTCGAGACGCGCGGCTCGCTGCCGAACGATCGGATCATGCGGCCGATCAGCCGGCGATCCTGCGTGACCATCTCGTGCTCGAGCGCAGTGCGGATGAGCTCCGCCTGCGCGAGCGCCGAGCCGCGGGCGCCGTCGAGCACCGTCTCGAAATGGCGGACGGAATACAGGTAGGCGCCGGCGGCGCAGGCCCC
>JBKJIG010000164.1:0-38433 GCA_046598415.1 Gaiellales bacterium | reverse complement strand
CGTGGACGTGGCGCAGGAGATGGTCAACTTCACCCGGCTGCAGATCCTGTCGCAGTCCGGCACCGCGATGCTCGCTCAGGCCAACCAGGCCCCGCAGAGCGTGCTGTCGCTGCTCCGGTAATTTCCGGACCTGATCTGGCTCGTCACGAGGCCGGTGTCCCTTCGGGGGCGCCGGCCTCATCCGTTTCTGGCGGGATCGTCCAAGTGCACGGCGTGATCCGTGCAAGTGCACGGCGATGCGCGGGGCGGGTGCGACGACTGCTGCGCCGGCGACGGTTTCTCGCGCCGCCGCGTCCCTGTCGGCCCAGGTGCACGGAACGCGACGCCCAAGTGCACGGAACGTTTCGTGCAACCGCCCGCCCCAGGACAGGGACCGGCCGCCGTGGCGAACCACGACGGCCGGTGGGGAGGTGGTCTGGGTCGGCCCGCGCCGGGCTGGCGTCCCGGGGGCCGATGACGCTGGCGATCGTCGTCCCTGACCTGACCCGACGCCTTCCCTGGCGCCGGGCGTTACCCGGTGGATGCATCCGGGTAACGTCTGTGGCTGCCGCGGTCTAGCCGCGGATCAGCGAGAGAACCGCGTTCGGCGCCTGGTTCGCCTGTCCGAGCATTGCAACGCCGGACTGCTGGAGCACCTGGAGCTTCGTGAACGTCGTCATCTCGAAGGCCATGTCGGTGTCGCGGATGCGCGACTCGGCGGCCGAGAGGTTCTCGTGGTACGTCGCGAGGTTTGCGATCGTGTGCTCGAGCCGGTTCTGGATCGCGCCCAGGCCGGCCCGGGCGTCTGCGATCGAGGAGAGCGAGCGGTCGATGGCGGTGATGTCGGCGCCCGTCGTGAACGTGCCGACGAACACGCTGTCGAAGTACGTGCCGCCGAGGTTCATCGGGTTGATGATGATCGTCTCGCCGGTGTTCGCGCCCACCTGGAAGGTGATCGGCGACGTGGAGCCGAGCGCGTTGATGCCGTTGAAGGTCATCGTGCTGACGATGCGGCTGCACTCCGAGGAGAGCTGCACGATCTCCGCCGTGATCGCAGCCTTGTCGCCCGTGGAGAGGGTGCCGTTGTTGTACTGGACGGCGAGCTCACGAACACGCTGCAGGATCGAGTGCACCTCGTTCAGCGCGCCTTCTGCGGACTGGACGAGCGACACGCCGTCCAGCGAGTTGCGGCTGGCCTGGGCCACGCCGCGGATCTGGGCGCGCATCTTCTCGGAGATGGCGAGGCCAGCGGCATCGTCGGCGGCGCGGTTGATGCGCAGGCCCGACGAGAGCTTCTCCATCGACTTCGACATCGTCATCGCCGTGGCAGACAGCTGCCGGTGGGCGTTGAGCGCCTCAGTGTTGGTGTTGATACGGAGCGACATCCTTATCCTCCCTGACTTGGTACTGACCCGGCTTCCTGCCGAGGTGGCCCCTCGCCTGGGGCCGTTCGCCGTATCTTGGCGGCTCCCGTTCGGCGTTCCTCGCCGTCCGGTTGCAAGAGGTGTTATCGCCGCCTCCCCATCCCACCTTTACGTTTTGTAAGTGAGATGGATATATTGCAAAAGCGATGTGTGTGACGGTGGCTCAACGCAACCGGGCGACCGCTGCCCGCACGGCCGCATCACCACTGGCTCCGCGGCCCCAGACAGCGCTGCGGACGGTCACGTTCGCCACCTCGAGCTCGCTGAACCGCACCAGACCCGTCCCGGCCGGTAACCGGGCGCCGGCGAGCACCCTTCCGACCGCGGAAGGCCCGCTCGCGACGATCACGAACAGCCCGATCCTGCCGTCGCGACCGGTCGGTTCGCGTAGGAACACCGTGCCGAGCGCGGTCTTGCCCGCGGGTTCGAGGGCGATGTGCTCGGCCCGGAACGCCGCGATCACGGTGGCGGCGGAGATGGCCGGCGGTGGAGAGGGCCGGCGCGCGACGGCCACGGCCGCGATCGTGGCACCGCCGGCGAGCAGGGCCAGGACGGCGTACGCGGCGGCGAATCTGCGCCTCACCGCGCGAGTGTACGACGGTGCCGGGCGCCCGCGACAGCCCTCGCCGTCAGCGCCAGCACGCCGGCGAGCGCCAGCAGCAGGCCGAGCCGGAACGAACCCGGGCGATACCGGAACTCGACCGTGTGCGTGCCCGCCGGTACCGCGATCGCGCGCATCGCGAGGTTCGCGGGCCGGATCGGCGTCGGCCTGCCGTCGATCGTGGCCTCCCAGCCGGGGAACACCTGCGACGCGACGACGAGGTTCGCAGGGTCGTCGCTCGTCACTTGCAGGCGCTCGCCGTCCCAGCCGATCTCGGCCACCGTCGCCGTCGCCGTGCCCGTCGCGGCCCGCATCGCGTCGGTCGGCTGCTCGATCACCGACCGGTCGCGCAGCCGCTCCGGGCCGGCGAGCGCCGCCGCCGCCTCCTCCTCCGAGGCGGCGAACACCACGGCGGCGGGCGTGAAGGCGTGCGGGTACGCCTCCGGGTTCGTGAACACCGCGAGGTCGTCGGGGCGCGTCGGCACCTGCTGCATGCCGGCCGGTGCGGGAGAGCCCGGCGAGGCGGCGACGTAGCGGACGCCGACCGCGTCGACGAGGTCGAGGCCGATCGTCTCGGGCGTCTGGGCGAACAGGAAGCCGAACCGGGCGCCGCCGCCGCGCAGGGCGACGAGGCGCTCGTAGCGGCCGGGGTAGAGCGCGTCCTCGGCTCGCGGGTCGGCGATGGCGAGCGCGGACGGCAGTTGCGGCCGCACGTTGCGGCCGATCGCGGCGAGGCGCTCGCCCGGCTGCAGGCCGCGCTGCACCGCCGCCAGCGACGGCAACGGCTGGAACGGGTCGACCGGCACCGCGAACTGGCGCGGCGGGTGCAGCAGCCACACCTGCGCGAGCACCACGGCCACGATCCCGCCCATCGCCACGGTCGGGCGCCGCAGCCGCGCCAGGGCGCCCGCAGCCAGCGCCGCCGCCGCCAGCCCGAGCACGAGCTCGCCGTAGCGCGGCACGTTCACGCGGTCGAGGCCCGGCAGCCACGAGACCAGCGACGCGAGCGGCGTGTCGAGGCTCCGCAGCGCCCACACGCCGGCCGCCACGCACAGCGGACCGGTGCCGGCGATGCGCCGCCGCCAGCCGATCGCGCCCAGCCCGGCCACGATCGCGAGCGGGAACCCGAGCAGCTCGGGCTGCAGGCCCTTGCGGCGCACGAGGGCGTCCAGGTCGGACAGCGCGAGCCGCGTCGTACCGAGCTCGCCGCCGTGCGAGTCGGCGGCGATGCGCAGGTACTCGAGCGTCGGCACGATCTGCGGCGCCGCCAGCAGCGCGCCGCAGAGGGCGGCGCCGGCCAGCTCGGCCAGCACGCGGCCCGACCGGCCCTCGCGCCACCACCAGTAGAGGCCCCAGCCGGCGCCCAGGTAGGCGAGGCAGGCGAGCACCTCGGGCTGGCCGCCGTAGGCCGCCGCCGCCGTCAGCCCCGCGACGGCCGCGAACCGCAGCGGGCCGGGCCGGCGCACCAGCGCCAGGATCGCGGCGAGCAGCCAGGGTGCGAGCACCTCGACCGACATCGACACCTGCGGCGCCCAGCGCGTGAACATCGGCGCCAGACCGTACAGCAGCGCCGCACCCGTCGCCGCCGCCGGCCGAGCGCCGAGCAACAGCAGCAGGACGAGGCAGCCGAGCGCCCCGACCAGCAGGCGGAACAGGATCACCGCGTTCCACACGCGTTGCTCGGGAAACGCCAGGGCCGGGGCCGTCAGCGGGCTCAAAACCGCGCTCTGGGCGTTCGCCGCGAGCGGCATCCCGAGCCCGGCGTAGGGGTTCCACAACGGCACCGTCCCGCCGGCGAGCGAGCGGTGGGCGGTCTCGGTCATCGGCTCGAAGAACCACGAGAACGCGCCGGCGTCGATGGTCGTCGGCGTCTGCGGCGTGTACGGGTACGCCAGTTTCGTCGGCTGGCTCATCTGGCCGGCCACGGACCCGTTCGGTGCGAACGTCCGGCGCATCGCGGCGACGGTCGGAAACGCCGCGACGATCACGAGCGCGTAGAGGATCGCGCTCCGCCGGAGCGTGCCTGTCACGGGGTCAGGGCGGCCAGCTCGCGGAAGAGCAGACGGGCCGCGCGGACGCCGGCCTCGTAGTTCGAGAGCTTGAGGCGCTCGTTCGGCGCGTGGACGTTGTCGTCCACCATCGCGACGCCGGAGAGGATCGTCGGCACCGCGTGGCGGTGCAGCGCCGACACCAGCGGGATCGCGCCGCCGGTGCGCGCGACGGTGCACTCGCGCCCGAACACCTCGCCGAGCACGCGGCGCGCGATCTGCAGCGCGGGCAGCGACGGATCGAACGCGCAGCCGGCCGAGGCGCCCCAGCGTTCGAGCTGGATCGTGGCGCCGACCGGGGCGAGCCCGTTCAGGTGCTCCGTCAGGGCCGACCACACGCCCTCGACCGTCTGGTCGGGCACGAGGCGCAGCGAGATGGCCGCAGTCGCCTCGTACGGAATGATCGTCCGGTGCTGCGTCGCGTCGCGGCACGTGATCGCGTTCACGTCGAACGTCGGCAGGGCGAACGTGCGCCGGTAGAAGTCGGCCGCCGCATCGGTATCGAGCGGCGCGATCCCGCCGACGGCGAGCTCGTGCTCGCCCGACGGCAGCGTGGCCCAGCTGGCGACCTCCTCCGGCGAGGGGTCGCGCACCTCGGCGCGCAACACGGCCGGGATCAGCCCGTCGCGCGCCCGGGTGCCGTCGATCAGCGTTGCCAGTACGTGCGCCGCGTTCAGGCCGGCGCCGCCGTAGAGACCGGAGTGCACGTCCCGCACGCCTGTGGTCACGCGCAGGCTACCGGTGATGACGCCGCGCACGCCGATTGTCAGCAGCGGCCAGCCCTCGTCGACGAGCGAGCTGTCGAACACCAGCGCGGCGTCGTAGCCGCCGTCCTGCGCATCGAGCCAGCGGACGACGGAGTCGCCCCCGATCTCCTCCTCGCCGTCCGACACCACGGTGACGTCGCACTGCAGCTCGCCGTCGCGCGCCAGGTCGACGAGGGTGCCGAGCAGGCAGTGGAAGTTGCCCTTGTCGTCGGAGGCGCCGCGTGCGTAGAGGTAGCCGTCGCGCACCTCGGGCTGGAACGGCGGCGAGTCCCACGAGGCGAGCGGCGCGACGGTCTGCACGTCGTAGTGGCCGTAGGCGAGCAGGTGCGGTGCGCCGGCGCGGCCGCACGAGATGGTGCCGACGGCGAGCGGGTTCTTCGTCGTCTCGACGACCTCGGCGGTGCCGCCGGCGTCGCGGACGCGGTCGCACACCCACTCGGCGGCGCGGCGGAGGTCGGCGTCCTCGCCATCGCCCGACGAGATGGACGGAATCCGGATGAAGTCGTAGAGCTCCTCGAGCAGCTCGGCGGTCGTGCGGGGCAAGTGGGTAATCTCCGGCTCTGGGCCGCACGACGGCCCGCTCCCATGGACCCGCAGACGATACCCGACACCGCAGCCGCCGCCGGCGCCGAAGTCGCGCTCGGCGCGCTGTTGCGCGACGACGCCGCGAACGCTCTCGCCCGCCGGCTGGGCGCGGCCGCGCGCACCACCGTGCGGGCGTCGGAGTCGATGCTGCCGCTGCTGCTGGCCGCGCTCCACGCGCTGCGCGTCGACACCGGCCGGCCGGCGCTCTCGATCCTGGTCGAGGATGACGACGCGGCGCGCGAGCTGGCCGAGTCGATCGTCGCGTTCCGCCCCGACACGCAGGTCGGCTACCTGCCGCACCGCGGCGCCGCCTGGGGTTCGCCGCTGATCCCGCCGCCCCACCTGGTGGGCGAGCGCGCGCGGGGGCTCGACGTGCTCGCCGCCGGCGGCATCGTGGCCGTCTCGGCCGAGGCGCTGGTCGAGCGGATCGGCGGGCGCGACTCGCGCACCGCGCCGGTGCGTGTCGGCGTCGGCGACCTGATCGAGCGCGACGACCTGATCGCGGCCCTGGTCGAGTCGGGCTACGAGCGCGTCGGCGGCACCGTCGACGAGCGCGGCCAGCTATCGGCCCGGGGCGACGTCGTCGACGTGTTTCCCACCACCGGCCGCGAGCCGATCAGGATCGAGCTGTTCGGCGACGAGATCGAGCGCGTGTCGGCCTTCTCGTCGCTCACGCAGCGCTCGCTGCGCGACCTCGGCCACGTCGCCCTCTACCCGGCCCAGGAGCTGCTCGACGTCGACGGCGCCGCCTCGTTCGCCGACGCCGACGACGGGCTCGAGATCCCCTCCGGCCTCGTCTCGCTGGCGCCGGAGCTGCTCGCCGCCGGCGCGGTGATCGCCTGGGAGCCGCGCCTCGTAGCCGCCGCCGCGGAGGAGCGCCTGACCGAGGTGGAGACCCCGGCCAGCCGCCGCCGGGGCTACCTGCGTCTCGAGGACGTGCGCGAGCTGGTCGACGGGCTGCACGCGTTCGACGCGCTGCCGCAGGGCCAGGCCGTCGCCTTCGAGGGGCAGCGCCCGGCGATCGCGGCGCGCGGCATCGCCGAGACCGAGAACGAGCTGCGCGCCCAGGTGCGCGGCGGGCAGCGCGTGCTGATCGCCTTCCCGCACCGCGGCGAGGCGGAGCGCACCGCCCTGCAGCTGAAGCGCGTCGAGACCGAGCTGCTCGAGCCGGGCGCCACGCTGCCGTCCGCACCCGGCGTCTATCTCGTGGTGTCGCGGCTGCGGCGCGGCCTGGTGTCGGCGCAGCTGGCGCTGTCGGTGCTGCCGTCCGCGCAGCTGTTTCGCCGCAAGGCCGCCGATGCGCGCATCGGCCGTGCGGTGCGGTCGTTCACCGACCTGCGCCCGGGCGACTACGTCGTGCACGAGGAGCACGGCGTCGGCCACTTCGTCGGCTTCGACACCAAGACGGTGGCGGGCGTGACCCGCGACTACCTCTGCCTCGACTTCAAGGGCTCCGACAAGCTGTTCGTGCCGCACGAGCAGATCGCGAAGGTGTCGCGGTATATCGGTTCCGACGCCCGTGCGCCGGTGCTGTCCAAGCTCGGCGGCAAGGCCTGGCACACGCTCAAGGCCCGCGCTCGCAACGCCGTGCACGAGCTGGCGGGCGAGCTGCTCGCCCTGTACGCGGCCCGCCAGGCGTCGGAGAAGCAGCCCATCGAGGGCGACGGCGACCTGCTCGACGTGGTCGAGCGCGGGTTCGCGTACACCGAGACCGACGACCAGGCGCGGGCGATCGAGGCCGTGAAGGCCGACCTCGCATCGCACCGGCCGATGGACCGGCTGGTCTGCGGCGACGTCGGCTTCGGTAAGACGGAGGTCGCGATCCGGGCGGCGGCGCAGATCGTCGAGTCGGGCCGCCAGGTGCTGATGCTGGTGCCGACGACGATCCTCGCCCAACAGCACTTCCAGACGTTCCGCGACCGGTTCCGCGACACTGCCGTCGAGATCGAGGTCGTCTCGCGCTTCCGGGCCGCCGCCGATCTGAAGGGCGCCATCGCCGGGTTCCGCGACGGCAAGGTCGACATCCTGATCGGCACCCACCGGGTGCTGTCGCGCGACATCGTGCCGGCCGAGCTCGGCCTCGTGGTGGTGGACGAGGAGCAGCGCTTCGGCGTCGCGCAGAAGGAGATCCTGCGCCAGCTGCGCGCCGAGGTCGACGTGATGTCGATGTCCGCGACGCCGATCCCGCGATCGCTCCACATGTCGCTCTCCGGCCTGCGCGACATCTCCGTGATCGCGACGCCGCCCCGCGGCCGCCGCCCCGTGCGCACGCACGTGGGGGAGTACGACCCGGAGCTGGTCGCGAAGGCGATTCGGCGCGAGGTCGGCCGCGGCGGGCAGGTGTTCTTCCTCCACAACCGCGTCGAATCGATCGACGACGCGGCCGAGGCGCTGCGGCAACTGGTGCCCGAGGCGCGCGTGTCGGTCGGCCACGGCCAGATGACCGAGCGCCAGCTGGAGACCGTGATGGAGAACTTCGTGCGCGGCGACGCCGACGTGCTGTGCGCGACGACGATCATCGAGGCGGGCCTCGACATCCCGTCGGCCAACACGCTGGTCATCGAGCGCGCCGACCTGCTCGGCCTGTCGCAGCTGTACCAGATTCGCGGCCGCGTCGGCCGCTCGGACGTGCCGGCCCACGCCTACCTGTTCTACCCCGACGCGGCCGAGCTGACGGAGGAGGCGGGCGCGCGCCTGGCCGCCCTCGCCGACTACACCGAGCTCGGCTCCGGCTTCAAGGTCGCGATGCGCGACCTCGAGCTGCGCGGCGCGGGCAACCTGCTCGGCGACGAGCAGACCGGTCATGTCGCCGCTGTCGGCTTCGAGCTGTACTGCGAGCTGCTGGCCGAGGCCGTCGCAGACCTGCAGGGCCAGTCGCTGCCGGCGGTCGCGTCGGCGGTCCGGGTCGACGCCGCCGTCGATGCCTACATCCCGTCCACGTACGTGGGCATGGAGGCGGCCAAGATGGACGTCCACCGCCGCATCGCGCTGGCCGGCTCCGAGGACGACCTGCGTGAGCTGGAGTCCGAGCTGGCCGACCGGTTCGGTGTGATTCCCGAGCCGGTCTCGAATCTGATCGGCATCCAGGCGGTCCGGATCGCGCTCGCGCCGCTGGGCGCCGTGGCCCTCAGCGTGCGGCGCGAGCGGATCGCGCTGTCGGGGCTGACGCTGGGCGCGGACGACATCCGCGCGCTCCGTTCCGCCATCCCGGGGCTGCTCTACGCGGCCGCAAAGCGTGAGCTCTCGCTGCGTGTTCCGGAAGGCCGAACCGCAATGGAGGCGGCAGCGAATCTTGTCGCTGGTATATTCGAAGTACGTGGTAGGGCGATTTTTCGTCCTGCCTGACGGGTCCGGTCAGCCGTGGGAGGCGTCCGGGCGGGCCCGCTCCGCCACACTCCCGTTGAGGTATTCGCGAATGAACGTACGACGTCCCATCCTCCTTCTCGCCGCGCTCGGCACGGCATCCGTCCTCGCCGCCTGCGGTGGTTCGAGCGGGGGAGATTCGAGCACGAAGGCCGCTGTGCCGGCCGATTCGGTCGCGCTGGTCGACGGCAAGCCGATCCTGAAGAAGGACTTCGACCACCTGCTCACGGTCGGGCTCGCGTCCTTCAAGGCGCGTCAGCAGGAAGCGCCCAAGGCCGGCACGCAGGAGTACGAGCTGCTCAAGCAGCAGGCCGTCCAGATCCTGTTCCAGCGCGCCATCATCCGCACCGAGGCCGCCAAGCAGGGCGTGAAGGTCGATGAGGCCAAGGTCGCCGAGGAGCTCAAGAACCTGAAGACGCAGGCCGGTGACGCCGCCGCCTGGCAGAAGCAGCTCAAGGACGCCGGCGCCACCGAGGCCGACTACACCGACACGTTCGCCGTCCAGCAGTTGGCGCAGGGCCTGTACGACAAGCTCACGAAGGCCTCCGCCGCCGTCACCGACGCCGAGATCCAGGCGCAGTACGACAAGGACAAGGCGACGGTCTACAAGGTCGCCGCGTCCCGCAAGGTCGAGCACATCCTGTTCGGCCCGGCGGACGGCTCCACGCCGGCCGCCAAGGACCTGCCGAAGTACAAGAAGGCCGCCGAGGCCGTCATCAAGCAGCTCAACGCGGGCGGCGACTTCGCGAAGCTCGTGACCAAGTACTCGGTCGACCCGGGCAAGACGCAGAACAAGGGCGTCTACGACGTCACCGCCGACGGCTTCGATCCCGACTTCACCAAGGCTGCCTACGCGCTGAAGACCGGCGAGTTCACGCAGCAGCCGGTCAAAAGCCAGTTCGGCTACCACATCATCAAGGCGATGGCCGACCCGACGAAGGACAGCACCAAGGCGCTGGCCGAGGTCAAGGCGCAGATCAAGAGCCAGCTCGAGGAGGCGAACAAGAACAAGTCCGTCGCCGCCTGGTTCGCGGGCATCCAGTCGCAGTATGAGAAGAAGACCTCGTTCGCGACCGGCTACAGTCTGCCGCCGTCGACCACGGCCGGGGCCACGACCGGCACGGGTGCCGCCGAGACGGCTCCCGCTGCAACGACAGGCTAGTTCGGCATGATCGTCGCGTTGGGCCCCGGCGGATCCGAAGGGATTCCGCTCGGGGCCCTTCGCATGCTCGGGGCGGGTGGCACGGCCGACGTGCGGGCGTCGGCCGACGTCGCGGCGGCGCTGGCCGAGCACGGCATCTCGCACGACCCCGCCGCGGCCGTCGTGGCGGCGCCCGACCGCGTCGCCTGGACGCTGGCCCTGGCCGAGCCGCACCGCGCGACGTGGCCGGAGCGCGAGCTGCTCGAGGCCGCCGCCGCCGCGGCCGCGCTGGCCGAGCTGTGGCGCGTCACGTTGCGGCTCCGCCGCGACTGCCCGTGGGATCGCGAGCAGACGATCGCCTCGATCGTGCCGCACACGATCGAGGAGGCCTACGAGGTGGCCGACAAGGCGCTCGCCGGGCCGCCCGACGCCGGCCTCATCGACGAGCTCGGCGACCTGCTGTTCCAGACCTACTTCCTGGCGATGCTGGCCCGCGAGGCCGGCGCCGGCGACCTGGTGAACGTGGCCGACGGCATCCGCGAGAAGCTGGTGCGCCGCCACCCGCACGTGTTCGGGGCCGAGGCGCTCGCCGACGCCGACCAGGTGCGCGACCGCTGGGAGCGCATCAAGCGCGAGCAGGAGGGCCGCGAGGGCATCTTCCACGACGTGCCGAGCGCCCTGCCGGGCCTGTTGTACGCACGCAAGGTGCAGCGTCGCGCCGCTGCCGTCGGCTTCGACTGGGCGCGGTACGCCGACGCCTGGCCGGCCATCGCGGAGGAGGTCGACGAGCTCGCCACGGCGCTGGCCGCGCACGGCGCCGAGGGCGCCGAGCCCGCGCCGGAGGTGCTGCACGAGGCCGGCGACGTGCTGTTCGCCGTCGTCAACGTGTTGCGGCTCGCGGGCGTCGATCCGGAGCTCGCCGTGCGCGCGTCGTCCCGCCGCTTCCGCAGCCGCGTCGAGGTCGCGGAGACGCTCGCGGAGCGGGATGGGAACGAGTTCCGACTGCTCGGGCTGGATGTGCAGGACGGTTACTATCGACGCGCTAAGGACTGCGAGAGGGATCACACGTGACGTCGATCGAGTCCGTCCGCGGACGGCAGATTCTGGACTCCCGGGGCAACCCGACCATCGAGGTGGACGTGGTCCTCGAGTCGGGCGCACGCGGCCGCGCCGCCGTGCCGTCGGGCGCGTCGACGGGCCAGTGGGAGGCGGTCGAGCTGCGCGACGGCGGCACGGCCTACGGCGGCAAGGGCGTCTCCAAGGCCGTCGCCAACGTGGACGGCGAGATCGCCGACGCGATCGCCGGGCTGGACGCGCTCGACCAGCGCGAGGTCGACGACGTGCTGCTGGAGCTGGACGGGACGCCCAACAAGGGCCGCCTCGGCGCCAACGCGATCCTCGGCACGTCGCTGGCCGTCGCACACGCCGCCGCCGACGCGCTCGGGATCGAGCTGTACCGGTACCTGGGCGGCGTCGCGGCGCGCACGCTGCCGGTGCCGATGATGAACGTCATCAACGGCGGCGCGCACGCCGACAACTCGATCGACCTGCAGGAGTTCATGGTCGTGCCGGCCGGCGCCGCGTCGTTCGCCGACGGCCTGCGGATGGGCGCCGAGACGTTCCACGCGCTGAAGGGCCTGCTGCACGAGCGCGGCCTCGCCACCGCGGTCGGTGACGAGGGCGGCTTCGCGCCGAACCTGGGCCGCAACGAGGACGCCATCTCGGCCATCCTCGAGGCCGCCGAGCGGGCCGGCTACGAGCCCGGCAAGGACGTCTTCATCGCGCTCGATCCAGCCACCACCGAGCTGTACGACGCCGCCAAGGGCACCTACACGCTGGCGGGCGAGGATCGCGTGCTCGACTCGGCCGGCATGGCGGCGTACTTCGTCGACCTGGTCGACCGCTTCCCGATCATCTCGATCGAGGACGGGCTGGCAGAGGACGACTGGGACGGCTGGAAGCTGCTCACCGACGCCGTCGGCGATCGTTGCCAGCTGGTCGGCGACGACCTGTTCGTGACCAACGTGGAGCGCGTTCAGAAGGGCATCGAGCGCGGCGTCGGGAACGCGATCCTGGTGAAGGTGAACCAGATCGGCTCGCTGTCGGAGACGCTCGACACCATCACCCTCGGCGCCGAGCACGGCTACGTCTCGATCATCTCGCACCGCTCGGGCGAGACCGAGGACACCACCATCGCCGACCTCGCAGTGGCCACCAATGCCGGCCAGATCAAGACCGGCGCGCCGTCCCGCTCGGATCGCGTGGCCAAGTACAACCGGCTGCTGCGCATCGAGGAGGACCTTGGCGCCGCCGCCGTCTACCCGGGCCTGCGCGCGTTCGCGGCGCACCGCTGATGGCGCTCCTGCGTCGCACCAAGATCGTCGCCACGCTCGGCCCCGCCTCCGATCCCGAGGAGATCGTCGAGCGCCTCGCGCGCACCGGCGTCGACTGCTTCCGCCTCAACTTCTCGCACGGGAACCAGGCCGAGCACCTCGAGCGCATCCACCGCGTGCGGGCCGTCGAGGGGCGCATCGGCCGCCCGATCGCGATTCTCGCCGACCTCCAGGGCCCGAAGCTGCGGGTGGGGGAGCTGCCCGACCCGATCATGCTCGAGACCGGCTCGTTCGTGACGCTGGCCGGGCACGGCGACGCGCAGGAGGGCGACCTCGAGCTGGGCTTCGAGATCGACCTCGCGCTGCATCTGCGCCGCGGCCACGACGTGCTGATCAACGACGGGCTGATCCGCCTGCGCGTTGTCGAGGCGCGCGACCGGCGCGTGCACTGCAGCGTCGAGATCGGCGGCCTGGTCTCGTCCAACAAGGGCGTCAACCTGCCTGGCACGTACCTGCCGATCCCGGCCATCACGCAGGCCGACCGCGACAACCTCTCCTTCGCGCTCGCCAACGAGGTCGACTACGTGGCGCTGTCGTTCGTGCGCCGCCCGGAGGAGGTCGAGGACCTCAAGAAGCTGATCCAGGCGGCAGGCTCGCGGGCCCGCGTGATCTCGAAGATCGAGAAGTCCGAGGCGATGGAGCACCTCGACGCGATCATCGACGTCAGCGACGGCGTGATGGTCGCGCGCGGCGATCTGGGCGTCGAGATCGGCGCCGCCGCCGTGCCGCTGGCGCAGAAGCGCATCATCCGGCTGGGACGGGAGGCGGGCAAGGTCGTGATCACGGCGACGCAGATGCTGGAGTCGATGATCAGCCGGCCCGAGCCGACCCGGGCCGAGGCGTCCGACGTGGCGAACGCCATCCTCGACGGCACGTCGGCCGTGATGCTGTCGGGCGAGACCGCGGTCGGCGCGTTCGCCACCGAGGCCGTCGACACGATGGTGAAGATCTCGCTCGCCGTCGAGCCGAGCCTGGCGTACCACGAGGCCAGCTACGGGCTGAGCCGGCTCGGGCCGCGCTACATCGCCGACGTCGTCGGCCATGCGGCCTGCGACATCGCCGAGACACTCGGCGTCGCGGCCATCGTCGTGCCGACCGCGACCGGCGAGTCGGCGAGGGAGGTGTCGAAGCACCGGCCCCGGCGCCCGATCGTCGCCGTCTCGCCGTCGCCGTCCGCGTTGCGTCAGCTGGCGCTGGACTGGGCCGTGGTGCCGCTGCTGCTGGAGGAGGCGTCGGGCATCGAGGAGCTCTGGTCGAAGGCCACCGAGGCCGTCGTACGGGCCGGCCTGGCCGGGCCGGGCGACCGCGTCGTGCTCACGTCGGGCACGCGCGTGGGGCGGCCGGGCTCGACCAACTCGATCCTGGTGCAGGCGCTGTAGCTGCTACTTCGTGACCGTGACGGTCTCGGTGCCCTCCGTGACCGTCACGATGCTCACATCCTGCGTCGCCACCACGGGGCCGGGCGTGCTGGGCGGCCCCAGCAGCACGCGACCGGCGAGCAGGCCGACCACGAACACGATCGCGAGCAGCGCCACGATCCGGGCCGTCTTGGGCCGCGGCGGCCGACGGCGGGCGTCGCGCAGCCGCACGTCGGGGCGCTCGGGCTGCATCAGCCGCCCGGCCTGACGCCGCTGACGGCGCGCAGGAAGGCGGCGTCGATGAGGGGTGCGACCAGCGCCGGCTCGCTCATCGGCGCGAGCGCGCGCGAGACGACGCTGCGGCCCCAGGACTCCGCGTCCATGTAGAGGCGGTACAGGTCGTCGAGCGAGTACGAGGGCCCGAGCAGGCGCGTCAGCTCGCGCTGGAGGTCGCGCGCGGCCTGGTCGGTGGCGGCGGCCAGGCGCGGCGGCATGCCGCGCCGCAGGCGCTTCACGGTGCGAGGCCCGGCCTCCCACTCGGCCATCGCGGCCCGGATCCCCGCAGCGCTCACGCCGTGCCGTCCTGCGGACTCTCGCACGGCGCTCGCAACCGCGAGCAAGGGCTTCCGCTGCGCTCCAGCCGTTGCTCGCTCACGCCGTGCCGTCCATGCAGCAGGGCTGCGGGATGCCGCCCGCGGCCGCGATGATCTCGTCGCCGATCGGGTACTCGCCGGCGCCGAGTGCGAAGGCGGCGTGGGCGTGCAGGCACTTCACCGCGCGCTCGCGGCGCGTGCCGCCGACGCCGAGCGGCGCGCCGTCGGGCCGCAGCGCGATCTGGCGCCGGCGGCCAGCGGCGAACGCGGCTGCCAGGTCGGGCTCGTCCGCGATGCGTCGCTCGAGCGCCGCGATACCGCCGGCCGACTCGAGCCGGCCGATCGCGGCCAAGAGGCCCGGGCACGTCAGCCAGTAGGTGGTCGGAAACGGGGCGCCGGCCGGGGTGGTCGCGGGCTGCTCGATCACGATCGGCCGGCCACCGCCGCAGCGCGCCGCCACCCGTTTGAACGGCAGCGGCAGGCGCCCCAGCTGGCGTTCCACGGTGTCGACGTCGGCTTCCACGACCGGAACGGTACCGGGAAGGAGCCCGCGCGCTCGCCGCGAATCGCCAACGGTGCGACCTCGCCGAGTGATCCTTGCCGTGACCGCCGTCGTCCTCGCGGTCCTCTTCATCCAGCCGATTCAGGCCTATCGCGCTGCATCCGATCATCACCGCCGGGCGGAGATCGCGCTCGCCCGCGTGAAGGCCGAACATGACGATCTCGCCCGTCGTGCTGCCGAATCCGGCACGCGCGGGGCCCTCGTGGCCGAGGCCCGATCGCTCGGTTTCGTGTTCCGCGGCGAGACGCCGTACATCGTCGTCACCAAATAGGCGGTCCTGCCGCGGGCCCGGCGCGCTACCATGGGCACGTGGACAATGGTCGCGAAGACTGGTTGACGCTCGGGCAGGCTGCGAAGGTGCTCGGCGTGGCGCAGAGCACGGTGCGGGCTTGGTCGGACGCTGGACGACTGCCGGTGTTCTATACACCGGGCGGCCATCGCCGGTTCAAGCGCGACGATCTCGATGGCTTCCTGTCGCGCAACGGTGCCGGTTCGCGGCCCCGGAACGCGGCCACGGTCCTCGTCGTCGACGACGATCCGCGTCTGCGCGAGCTGATCCGCGTCAACCTCGAGTACGACGGTATGACCGTCATCGAGGCGGGGACCGCCGAGGAGGGCCTCCGGGCGCTCGAGGCCGATCCGCCCGATCTTGTGATGCTCGACGTGATGATGCCCGGCATCGACGGCTGGGAGATGCTCCGGCGCGTGCGCGAGCGCCACGGCATCGACTCGCTGCCGGTGATGATGTTCTCGGGCAAGACCGAGGGTGGGAACGAGAAGGCGCAGGCCGGGGGCGCGAACGCGTTCGTCGGCAAGCCGCTCGATCCGATCGGTCTGGTGGAGCAGGCGAAGGCCATGCTCCGCGTCCGCGTCACGATGGGGTAGCCACCGCGGAGGCTTACCGCACGCGCGCTCGACGCCTCGCCTGGGCGTCTCGGACGCCGCGCCTGATCCTGAACAGGCCTCGAAGCTCCGCGGCCGGTTTTAGCGCTAGGAGCTGGCCTGCGGTGCGTCGCCGGCGCGGCGGATGACGATCTCGTCCGCGGTGATGCGCACGACGATGTCGGCGTGGCCCTGCCAGTAGCGGCGGTAGACGGCCGCATCACGCACGGCACCGTCCAGCCACAGGCCGTAGCCGTCATCGCCGTGGTCGAACACGGCCTCCAGCTCGAGCGGTGCGTCGGCGCCGCCGCCCTTCGAGCGACCCCGGCCGCCGCGACGGCCGCGGCGACGCTTGGCCGGATCGGTCTCGCCGTCCTCGGCGGGCGGCGCGGTATCGTCGGGCGCAGCCTCGGCCGCGGGTGCTGCGGCTGCAGTGCGGGGGCGAGCAGCGCGCGGCTCGCGGACGCGCTTGGGCGCGGCCGGCTTCGGCTCCGCGACCGCCGCTTCGAAGTCGGCCTCGACCACGTGATCGACCGCGGGGCCGGCGGGCTCATCGCTGCGCCGCAGGTCGTGCTGACGGCGGAAGCGCGAGATCGACGACGGCGTCGAGCCGAGCTTGTGGGCGATCCAGATGTCGGTCGCGCCCTCCTGGACCCAGGAGCGGATCTGGTTGAGCTGCGGCTTGAGGGAGGCGTTCTTGCGGGTCACTGCGCCGAAAGGGTACGCGACCGACCCGCCGGAGGCCTACGGCTCCTGCATGCGGCGGTACCCGCCGTACAGCAGCGCGATCGCGCCCGCGAGGGCCAGGAACACCCCGAAGGACGGGCTGACGTCGATGCCGGAGACGTCGGGATCGCCCACGAACGCGATGCGCCAGACGGTGCAGAGGACGCCGATGAGGCCGAGTCCGGCGAGCGCGAGCGATGGCGCGACGGGCAGCGCGATGTCGGGACGCAGGATTTCGAGCACCAGCACGATGATCGCGAGCAGCGCGACGAGGGCGGCGAGCTTGCCGAACGTGTACGCGCTCCAGCCGCTCTGGCTGACGGTGATGGGGCCGGCCGACAGGTGGCGCCAGGACATGAACGACGCGATCAGCAGCACGATCGCGCCGCCGCCGGCGATCCGCGTTCCCAACGAGATCTTCGACCAGTCGAACGACGGCGAGGCGGCATTCGAGCTCATGTGCAGGCTCCTCTCAGTGGCGCGGGGCGTGCGCCATCGCTCCACACCCTACCCATCGCGCGTCGGCGCGTGGCCTGACGGCGTCAACCGAAGAGGCCGTTGATGCCGTCCATGAGCAGGTACGCGACGCCCGCCAGGAGGGCCAGCAGCACCAGCACGGCCAGCACGAACCGGCGCCGCGCGTGGCGCTGCGCGCGTTCGCGGGCGCGGATGGCCGACCGCTCTGCGCGGCGGAACTCGAGCTCGGTCTCGAGCTGCGCCTCGTGTGTCCGGTCGATCGCATCGACGCGGGACCTCGCTCGTTGGCGCCGTCCTGTGGTCTCCCGCACGGCGCCATCGTACTCCGTCGCGGCGCTTCTGCGCGAGGCCTGCAGCATCCCTCGCCGGAACCTGGCCCCTCGCGTCCGTACGGGAAACCCCCGGAAACTCTATGATCTGTCGGCTCGATGGCTACCCAGCCCCACCAGCCCGGCTCGCCCCAGTCGGCCGCTATGGACCTCTTCGAGGCCCGTCGCTCGGCGCTCGTCGAGCGGATCGCGCTCGACCTCCACGACGCCGTCGCGATCGACGGGTCGTCGTTCGCGAGCGCCCGGGAAGTGGCCGCGGCCTGGGTGGAGGCCGTCGGCGCGGCCCTGGCCGGGCGCTACGCGCCGCGCGCCGTCTCGTCGCTGAACCGCGACGCCCTGCGGGCCCTCGATCAGGGCCGGTCGCTCGGCACGGTCATCAGCGGCGTCAACGCGGCCGTCGGCGCGATGATGACCGTCGCCGCCGAGCTCGATCCGCGCGCCGTCGCCGCGGTGGCGCGCGCCGCCGGCGAGATCGCCGGCGAGCTCGGATCGGCCGCCGCCCGGTCGCTCGAGGAGCGCAGCCGGATGCAGCTGAAACGGCGTGCCGACCGCGCCGACCGCTTCCGTGAGGCGGCCGGTGCCGTTGCCGCCGCCGCGCTCGACGCCGACGGCGTGCTGCAGGCTCTGGTGCGCGCCGCCGTCGCGACGCTGGACTGCGACTGGGCCGCCGTCGCGCTGCGCGAGCAGGACGGCCGGCTGGTGATCGCCGCGCTCGAGGGCCGCGGCGCCGGCTGGGCGCAGCGCTGGTCGCTGTCGGAGCAGGACGGCTTCTGCGCCCGGGTGCTCGCGAGCGGCCAGGCCGTCACGACCGCCGACGCCGAGCAGATCGGCTACAGCGGCGCCGACCGGCCCGTCGCCGTCGTTGCCGCGCCGCTGGGCGCCGCCGGCGGTGACGCGGTGGGTGTGCTGTTCGCCGGTCGCGACCACGGCGCCATGCCCGACGAGGACGACGCCGCGCTGGCCGCATCGCTGGGCGAGGTCGGCGCGCGGGCGCTCGACACGGCCCGCCGCTACGAGGATTCGATGCGCGCCGCCCGGCAGATGGAGGTGCTCGCCGACGCCGTCCGCCAGGCCACGTCGGGCGCCGACCAGACCGCGCTGGCGCTGGTCGCTCGCGCGGCGCTCGAGGCCACCTCCAGCGACGTCGCGCTGGTGCGCGTGCTGGACGACGCCGCCGGCGAGCTGGTGACGCGCGGCGTGCACGCCCGCTCGGCGGCCCTGGCGGCCGAGCTCGAGGGCTCCCGGGTGCCGCTGTCCGATCCGGCGGTCGCCCGCCTGATGGCCGGCGAGGACCTGCTCGAGGACGCCATCGTCGACGCCGCCGTCGCCGGCCCGGTGACGGAGCGGCTGGGCCGCGTCGAGACCGCCGGTGTACCGATCATGATCGACGGCCGGCCGGCCGCCGCGCTGCTGATCGCCCGCCCGGGACCGCGCTTCGGACCCGACGACCTGCGCCGCGTACGCACGGCCGTCGCCCACGCCGCGATGCTCGTGGTGCTCGACCGCGTGCGGCGCCACGCCCACGTCGGTGCCGCCACGGCCGACGCCGAAGCGGGACGCCTGGCCGAGGCGCTGGCTGCCGGCAGCGACGAGACGCGGGTCGCACGCCTGCTCGCCCGCCTTGCCGCCGAGGCGCTCGGCGCCGAGCGTGCCGTGCTGTACCGGGCGACCGGAGACGACCTGGCGCTGATCGCCGGATACGGCTTCCGGCGCGACGAGATCGCGGCGGCACCGGGCCGGGCGCTGGCCGCCGACGCCATCGCGCGCGGCGAGGTGCTCGTGACCGGCGGCGAGACGGGCGGGGTCGCCGCGCTGGCCGCAGGACGTCCCGGCGTGGTGCTGTCGGCGCCGCTGCTGCACGACGACTCCATCGTCGGCGCCCTGCAGCTGCACTTCGGCGAGCGTGACGCTGCCGTCGCCGCTAAGCCGGCAGCGACCAAGCTCGCGCCCGCCGCCGCCGAGGCGCTGCACCGGGCCGGCGAGGCGCGGCGTCGCGATGACGAGCTGCGCCGCATGCAGGCGCTGGTGCAGATCGCCGCGCAGGCCACCGCCAGCGCCTCGATCGAACAGACCCTGGCCGCCGTCGGCGAGCATCTCGCCACGCTCGCGCCGGGCGCGCAGGCCGGCGTCTACGTGATCGAGGAGGGCCGGCCGGTGCTGTCCGAGCCGCCCGCCGCCGTCGCCGCCGTGCAAGGGGCCGCCGTCGCCGCGCTGCTGCGCGAGGATCCGACCGCGCCGTACGTGCTGGTCGCCGACGTGACCCGTGACGAGCGCCTGGAAGGCGTCTCCACCGAGATGGCCGAGGCCGGCGTCCGGTCGCTGCTCGTCGTACCGCTGCGATTCCGCGAGGCCGTCATCGGCGCGCTGTCGCTGGCCGGCCGCGAGCCGGGCACGCTGGGCGAGCGCGAGGTTGATCTGATGCGCCGCCAGGCGGCGCCGATCGCGCTGGCGCTGGAGAGCGCCGTGCTCGCCAGCCACTCGCTGCGTCTCGAGCAGGAGCTGTCGGCCGCGCTCGCCGCCGAGCGCAGCGCCCGTGGCGAGCTGGATGCACAGGACACCGTCGTGCGCGCGGTGGCCGAAGGCTGGGATCGTCCGCGCGCCTCTGCCGCCGTCGCCCGCGCCGCCGCCGAGCTGGTCGACGCCGACGCCGCCGGCGTGCTGCTGCTGGGAGCCGACGGGTCGCTGGTGGTCGAGTCGCTGCACGTCGCGTCGCCTGCACTGGGAGAGCCGGTGCGGCGGATCGTGCGCCACGCGCCCTCCTTCGTGCCGCCCGCCACGCTGCGCGCGTTGGCCTCGGGGCAGGCCGTGATCATCGAGGGCGGACAGCTGGGCGAGGGCGAGACGCTGCTCGGCCCGCTGCTGGCGCCGGGCGCCAGCGCCGGTCTGGTGCCGCTGCGCCCGGAACGCGAGCTGTCGGCCATTCTCGTCGTCGTCTCGCTCGATCCGGCCCGCCCGATCGACGCCGAGCGGCTCTTGCGGGCCGAGCGTTTCGCGCCGCAGGCCGCGCTCGCCATTCGCTGAACCACGGTCGAAATCTGCCGCTGATGCAGGGCCGTCGCGCGGCTACACTGGGCGCATGCGGAGGAGCTTCATCGTTACGGCTGTCCTGGCGTTGTCCGTGACGGCGTTCGCCCCGGTCGCCCGAGCCGCCGACCCCGAACCGGTTGCGGTCGCCGGTGTCACGATCGGCGGTATCGACGTCGCCGGCCTCAGCAAGGCTCAGGCAGTGGCCGCCGTCAACACGGCGTACACCTCCGGGCTGGTGCATATCCACGCCGGATCCAAGCTGTTCAAGCTGCCGGTGAAGCGGATGAAGGTCTCGCTCCCGACCCTGTCCGCTGCCGCCGACGCGGCCGTGCTGCGCACGACGCCCGGCGACGTGCCGGTCGGCGTCACCTACGACCGTCCCGCCATGCTGGCCGCGGTCGCGAGCATCGCGAAGTCGACCGCCAGGAAGCCCGTCAACGCGCACTGGGGCTGGAAGGGCCGCGCGCCCGTCGCGATCGCCGAGAAGGCCGGTGTCGCGCTCGACCGGGCCAGCCTGCGCGTCACGCTGGTCGCCGCGCTGCGTCATCCGGGCGCCCGCGACATCACCGTCCGGCGGACGAAGGTGCGCGCCTCGCTATCCCGCGCCAAGCTGCCGCCCGCGGTCACCATCTCCCGCGCCGGCAACACGCTGCACCTGTACCGCTTCGCGAAGGGGCGGACGATCCTGTGGAGGCGCTTCGGGGTCGCCACCGGCCAGTCGTCGTTCCCCACGCCGAAGGGCCTGTTCCGCATCATCCAGATGCAGCGCAACCCGTGGTGGACGCCGCCGAGCTCGCCGTGGGCCAAGGGCGCGAAGCCGATCCCGCCGGGACCGGGCAACCCGCTCGGCACGCGCTGGATGGGCATCTCGTCGCCCGCGGTCGGTATCCACGGTACGCCCGACGCCGCGTCGATCGGCTACTCCGCGTCGCACGGCTGCATCCGCATGCGGATCCCCGACGCCGAGTGGCTGTTCAACCACGTCAAGCTCGGCACCCCGGTGAGGATCTTCTAGGAATTGAAGCGTCTGCTGCAGGCCATCGGCATCACGGCCATGCTCGGACTGGTCGTGGTGCTCATGGTGGCGGTCGAGAACTCGCGGTCGAAGGACGCGTTCGTGAAGAGCGTCGCGGCCGGCCGGCTACCGGCGGCGCCGGCGTTCGACCTGCCGGCGCTGTCGGGATCCGATCGCGTGCGGCTCGCCGACTACAAGGGGAAGATCGTGGTCGTGAACTTCTGGGCCTCGTGGTGCGACCCGTGCGCGGACGAGGCGCCGCTGCTCGCGACGATGGCGGCCGAGCAGGAGAAGGCCGGCGTGGTGTTCGTCGGCATCGATGCGAACGACATCGTCGACGACGCGCGCGCGTTCTCGAAGCGCTTCGGGCTCGACTACGCCCAGGCGCACGACGGCGAGGGCTCCGAGAAGGACCGCTTCGGCGTCACGGGCTTCCCCGAGACGTTCGTGATCGACCGCGAGGGCCGCGCCGTGGAGTGGTTCCCCGGGCAGATCGACGCCGACGGGCTGCGCGCCGCGATCGCCAAGGCGGACGCGGCGTGAGGCGGCTCCTGGCGCTGGCGGGGCTGCTGCTGCTCGTCGCCGTCCCGGTGTCGGTGGCAGCCACGCCGCAGTTCACGCAGGACGAGATCGAGACCGAGGTGATGTGCCCGGTCTGCGGCACGCGCCTCGACCTGTCGCACTCGCCCGCCGCGAACCAGATCCGCGAGTTCATCGACCAGAAGCGCGAGGCCGGGTGGACGAAGCAGCAGGTCAAGCAGGCGCTCGTGGCGCAGTTCGGCGAGCGCATCCTGGCGACCACCCCGACCGACGGCTCGGGCCTGTTCGCCTGGCTGGTGCCGCTCGCCGTGGGTCTCGCGGGCATCGGCGTCGCGGTCGGCCTCGTGCTGGTGTGGCGGCGGCGTCCGAGGACCGAACCGGTGCCGGCGACCGCAATCCTCGATGACGAGTCGCGGCGGCGCGTTGACGACGCGCTCCGCGACTTCGACTGACGTATCCTCGGCGGGTGCCACTCGACCTGATCGTCGGTCCCGCGAACGCGGGGAAGGTGGCGGAGCTGTATCGCCGTCACCGTGCCAGCCTCAAGGCGGGCGGCCTCGCCCTGCTCGTGGTGCCGAACCTGCCGGCGCTGTGGCGGGCGGAGCGCGAGCTGCTGCAGCGGGGCGTGCTGTTGGGCGGCCTGGTGGTGACGTTCGACGGCGTCTTCGAGCGCGCGCTCCGGCTGGCGGGCGCCGACCGCGCGGCGCTGCCGCCGGCCCGCCGCCGGCTCGAGCTGGCGCGCCTGATCGCCGGCGTGGAGCTCGGCACGATCGGTGTCTCGGCTGCCGGCGCACGCTTTCCCGACGCCCTCGGCCGGCTGTTCGACCGGCTCGGCTCGGCGCTCGTCGATCCGGCCGCGTTCGCGTCCGCCGCCGCGGGCGACGCTGCGGGCGAGGACCTGGCTCGTCTGTACGCGGCGTGGTGGGCGCGGCTCGACGAGCTCGGCGCGTGGGATGCGCCGCGGCGACGGGTCGAGGCCTGCGCCCTGCTGGCGCGCGAGGTGACCGCCTGGGACGGCACGCCGCTGCACGTGCAGGGCTTCGAGGACCTGTCGCACGCCCAGGAGACCGTGGTGCGGCTCATCGCCGAGCGCGCCGGCGCCGTCGTGACCCTGCCGTACGAGCCGGGCCGGGCCGCGTTCGCCGCGCTCAGCGGGTCGGTCGCGCGGCTGGCGGAGGGCTCCTCGATCATCGAGATGCCGCCGCTCACCGGCCAGCGGCCGGCGCGGCTGGAGCAGCTCGAGCGGCGCCTGTTCGAGCCCGGCGAGACGCCCGCCGCCGACCCGGACGACGCCAGCGTGACCTTCCTCGAGGTGGCCGGCGGCCGGGCCGAGGCCGACCTCGTCGTGGCCGACGTCGCGGCGGCGCTGCGTGCCGGTACGGAGGCGGGCCGCATCGCGATCGTCACGCCGCGCGATCCCGTCGGCTGGCCCGAGCTGGCCGAGGGGCTGCGGCGCGCCGCCATCCCGCACGTGATGGAGCGGTCGACCTCGGTCGGCCGGACCGCGTTCGGCTTCGCGCTCGACCACCTGATGCGCTTCGCGTGGGACTCCGACGCCGTGCGGCGCGACCTGTTCTCGTACCTGCGCTCACCCTGGTCGGGCCTGCCGCGCCGCCGCGTCGACTTCGTCGAGGGTCGTCTGCGTGGCCGTGCGATCAACGAGGCAGCGGGGGTCGAGGCGAGCGTCACCGAGTTGCTCGGCGGCGGCCTGCAGGCGGTCGAACTGCTGCGCGCGGCGGGCGACGTGCGCGTCGCGCTGGCCGAGACGGTGCGACGCATGGTCGTCGCGGCCCACGGCCTGGACGCGCGCGGCATCGCGCCGGCCGAGCGCGTCGACCTGGCGGCTGCGCGGGCGGTGCTGCGCGTGCTCGACGATGTGGCCGACCTGCAGCCGGCGCCCTCCCGCGAGGAGCTGCGCGGCCTGCTGCTGCGGGCGCGCGTGGACGTGCGGGAGGACGCCACCGCGCGCGTGCTGGTGTGCGACCTGCGCGCCGCCCGCACGCTCGATGCCGACCTCGTGATCGTGCTCGGCCTGGAGCAGGGCGGCCTCTCCTCTCGCGGGGACGACGCGTTCCTGCCGGACGGGCTCCGCGACGCCCTCGGCGACGGCCTGCAGACGCCGGAGGCGGGCGATCTCGACCGGCACCTCCTGTACGTGGCGCTGGCGCGCGGCCGGCAGCGCGTGGTGGTGTGCCGCCGCATCGCCTCCGATGACGGCCGGCCGCTCGAGCCCTCGCCGCTGTGGCACGACATCGTGCGCGCCGCCGGTGGCGCCACACCGGTCGTCCGCCGTGGCCTCGCCGACGTCTCGTGGACGGTGGCCGCCGCCCCGACGCCGCGCGAGCGGGCGCGGGCCGTCTCGCGCCTGGCCGCCGACGACCCGCGCCGGGCCGAGCGCATCGCCGAGGCCGACGGCCTGACGCGCCGCCTGCGCCGGGCCCGCAACGCCTACCGGCGGCCGACGCGCATCCGCGACCCGCAGGTGCTGGCCGACCTGGCGGCACTCGACCGCTTCCCCGTGACGGCGCTGGAGCGCTTCGGCGACTGCTCGTCGTGGTGGTTCGTCGAGCGTCACCTCAGCCCCCGTGATATCGACGCCGCCTACGACGCGCGTCTGGCCGGCACCATCGCCCACGGCGCCCTGCAGCGGTTCTACAAGGGTCTGCCGGCCACGTTCGGCAAGGACCGCCTCGAGCCCGGCGATGCCGATCGGGCGGAGGAGCGCATCCGCGAGCTCGTGGACGAGTCGATGCGCGGCCAGACGCTGCCGTCCGACACCCTCGAGGCCCGCATCGTCGCGCGTCGTGTCGCGCGCGATCTGGCGCGGTTCGTGCGCCAGGACGCGGAGAGTCCCTCGCCGCTCGCCGCGACGCGCCTGGAGGTCGGGTTCGGCGGTGCCAACTCCGCGCCGGGCCTCAAGGAAGGGCTGAAGATCGAGGACTTCGCGGTCGCCGGCAAGATCGACCGCATCGACACCGACCCGATGTTCACGGCGCACGCGCTGGTGCAGGACTACAAGTCCGGCAAGACGGCGTGGACGGCCCGGCAGCTGAACGACGAGGGCCGCCTGCAGATCCCGCTCTACATCCTGGCCGCGCGCGAGCTGCTCGGCCTCGAGCCGATCGGGGGCCTGTATCGCGCGCTCGGGCCGGGCGGCGGCGCCCGCGGCGTGGTCGATCGCGATGCGGCCGACGTGGCGCCGCCCGGCCTCGTGAAGACCGACCTGGTGGCGCCGGAGGACCTCTGGCAGATCGTCTCGGTCGCCCGCGAGCAGGCGATCGAGATCGTCGGTCGAGTCCGCGTCGGCGACATCCGCCACGATCCCCGCGGCGGGGCCTGTCCCTGGTACTGCCCCTGGGCCGGCGTCTGCAGGATCGCGCGATGAGCATGCAACGGACGGAGCGACGTGAAGCCCCTTGCCTGCGGTGGCGATTGCCGTGCGCAGCTCCGCGGGAGCGCACGGCATGAGCACGAGCACCACGGCGTTCAACGAGGAGCAGCGGCGCGCCATCGAGGCCGGCGGCGTCGTGTTCGTCTCGGCCGGCGCCGGCACCGGCAAGACGCGCGTGCTGGTCGAACGGTTCGCCCGCGCGGTGCTCGACCGCGGCCTCTCGCCCGACAAGATCCTCGCGATCACGTACACGGAGCGCGCCGCGGCCGAGCTGGCCGCGCGCATCCGCCTGCGGCTGGTCGAGGAGGGCGAGGGCGAGCTGGCCCGGGCGCTCGACGGCGCCTGGATCTCGACCATCCATGGCTTCTGCGGCCGGATCCTGCGCCGCCACGCGCTGCAGGCCGGGCTCGATCCCGCGTTCATCGTGCTGGATCCCGCCGCAGCCGACCTGATGCGCGCCGAGTCGTACGACACGGCGCTGCGCGAGATGGCGAAGGCCCGCGAGGACGTGCTCGACCTCGTCACCGCCTACGGCGAGGACCGCCTGCGCACGCTCATCGATGGCACCCACGAGCGGCTGCGCACGGCCGGCCATCCGCTGCGCTTCGATCCGGCGCCGGCGGCGAGCCTGCCGGACGCCATCGACAAGGCACGCGACGCCGCGCTGGCGCTGGCGCGCACGCTCGGTCCCGGCGTGCGGCTGGAGGAGTCGCGGGCCCGCGCGCTGGCCCTGGCCGAGCTGCTCGAGCAGCCGCCGCACCCGAGCGTGCTGGCCGCCCTGCCCGACCATGCCTCGCGCGGGCGGCTGGAGGTGGCCGGCGACTACGACGCGGCCCTGGCCGAGCTGGAGCGCGCCGCCCGCGACGCCGTGTTCGAGGACCTGCGGCCGTTGCTGGACGAGCTGCTGCAGGCGTTCGCGAACGAGTACGCGGGCCGCAAGAAGGCCGCGTCCTGCCTCGACTTCGACGACCTGCAGCTCGAGGCGCGGCGGGTGCTGACCGAGCGGGACGACGTGCGCGCCGACCTGCAGCAGCGCTTCGCCGAGGTGATGGTCGACGAGTTCCAGGACACGAACGAGCTGCAGGCCGCCATCGTCGACGCGGTGGCCGGGCCGGACGCCACGCTGTTCTTCGTCGGCGACGAGTTCCAGTCGATCTACCGGTTCCGCCACGCCGACGTCGACGTGTTCCGCCGCCGCCGAGCCGAGGTGCGGGAGGGCGACGGCGAGGGCGCGATCTCGCTGCGCACCAACTACCGCTCGCGGCCCGAGGTGCTGGCGGTCGTCAACCACCTGTTCGGCGACGCGTTCGGGCCCACCTACGAGCCGCTGCAGCCGTCGGACGGCGCCTTCCCCGAGCTGGCGCCGGACGAGCCGGCGGTCGAGTTCCTGGTCACCGACGCCTCCGGGCCGGCCAGCGAGATCGAGCCGCGCGACGCCGAGGCGGCGATGCTCGCCAGGCGCATCGCGCAGCTGGTCGCCGAGGGCGCGTGCAGCGCCGGCGACGTCGTGCTGCTGTTCTCGGCCGGCACCGACGCGGCCCGCTACGAGCAGGCGCTGCAGGCGGCCGGGCTCGACACGGTCAGCGCCACGGGCCGCAAGTACTTCGAGGCCCAGCCGGTGCGCGACATCACGGCCTACCTGCGGCTGATCCGCAACCGCTACGACGACGCGGCCTTCCTCGCGGTGATCGCCTCGCCGCTGGTCGGCGTCACCAACGACACGCTGGCGCGGTTGCGCACCAGCGCGCCGAAGCGCCCGCTCTACACCTCGGTCGAGAACGGCATCCCGGCCACCATCGAGGCCGACGACGGACGGCTGCTGGCGGCCTTCCGGCAGCGCTTCGACCGGCTGGTGGAGGCGGCGGGACGCAGCAGCCTGGGCGCGCTGGTGGAGCGCATCGCCGACGACCACGACTACGACCTGGCGCTGCTCGCCAACCCGTACGGCCCGCGCCGCCTGGCCAACGTGCGCAAGCTGGCCCGCCTGGCGCGCGAGTTCGAGGCGCTCCGCGGCCCCGACCTGGAGGGCTTCCTCGAGACCGTCGAGGTGCGCCGGCTGGCGGCCGACCGCGAGCCCGACGCGCTGGTGTCGGAGGAGGATGCCGACGCGGTGCGGCTGATGACGGTGCACGCCGCCAAGGGCCTGCAGTTCCGCGTCGTGGTGGTGGCCGACGCCGGTCGTGGAGCCGCCGGGCGCTCCGACCACCTGGTGGCGCTGCCCGACGGCCGGGTCGGCATCAAGGTGCCCGACTCGGTCGGCCAGCTGCGCGAGACGAGCGCGTTCACCGAGGCGAGCGGCATCGACGCGCTGGCGGAGGACGCCGAGCGCCGCCGCGTCTCCTACGTCGCCCTCACGCGCGCGGTCGAGCGGCTGATCATCTCGGGCGTCGTCCGCGGCGGCGCCAACGAGGAGACGCCGATCGCATGGATGCTGCGGCGCCTCGGCGCGTCGCCGTCCGACGGCGACCAGGCGATCGGCATCCCGGGCGCGTCCGTGAGCGTGCGCGTGGGGCAGAGGGAGATCGAGGCGGAGGAGGCCACGGCCGTCGTCGAACCGGCGCCCGCCGAGCCCGTCGCGGCGGCCGTCACCGGCCAGCTCGCGTTCTTCGAGTCGCTGTCCGAGGTCGAGCCGCTGCCGCCGCCGGTGGCCGTCGACGTGCCGCCGCCGCTGGTGCCCCTTCCCGACGCGCCGCCGGAGCGCCCCGGCCGGCTCTCGTTCTCGGCCCTGTCGCTGTTCGAGCGCTGCGGCTACCGGTTCTACGCCGAGCGCCTGCTCGGGTTCCGCTCGCTCGACCGCTCGCGCACGCCGGGCAGCACGGGCCTCGACGGTGCCGAGCTGGGCACCGTCGTCCACGACACGCTCGAACACCCGGGCCGTGGCGTGGAGGTGGCGCTGGCGCGGTTCCCGCACGCCACCGCGGCCGATGTGGAGCGCGCGGCCGCGCTGGTCGCGGTGTGGGAGCGCTCGCCGCTCGCGGCCCGCGTGGCCGGGCTCGAGGCGCGCCGCGAGGTGCCGTTCCTGGTCGAGGCCGGCGGTGCGCAGATCGCGGGCCGGCTCGACCTGCTCGCGCGCGACGGGACGACCGGCCTGGTGGTCGATTACAAGTCGAACCGCGTCACCGACGCGACGCCGGCCGAGATGCGCGACGCGGGCTACGCGCTGCAGGAGGCCGTCTACGCGCTGGCGCTGCTCGAGCACGGCCATGACGAGGTGGAGGTGCACTTCGCGTTCCTCGACGCCGACGAGGCCGTGATGCGGCGCTTCACGCAGGCCGACGCCGCCGATCTGCGGGCGCGCGTGGCCGGCGCGGTGGCGGCCTCGACGAGCGGCCCGTACGCCCCGCGGCCAGGCATCGTCTGCGAGGATTGCCCCGTGCTCGGGCTGCTCTGCGCCGGGCCCGACCTCGATGCCCTGCATGCCGCGCCTGACCCCTACTAGCCCTCCGGCGAGCCGCGCCCGCGTGATCGTGCGGCGGCTGACAGCGGAGTATCCCGAGGCCGTCATCTCGCTGCGCTACGAGGACGCCTGGCAGCTGCTGGTGGCCGTGATCCTGTCGGCGCAGTGCACCGACGCGCGCGTCAACGAGGTGACGCCACGGCTGTTCGCGCGCTTCCCGACGCCCGCCTCGGTGCTCGACTCCACGCAGGAGGAGCTCGAGGAGCTGATCCGCCCGACCGGCTTCTTCCGCAACAAGTCGCGCTCGATCAGGGGCGCGGCTGAGCATCTGCTGATGTACCACGACGGCAAGGTGCCGCGCACGACGAAGGAGCTCGTGCAGGTGCCGGGCGCCGGCCGCAAGACGTCGGCCGTGGTGCTGGGCGAGGCGTACGGCATCGCCGAGGGCATCGCCGTCGACACGCACTGCGGGCGTCTGTCGATGCGGCTCGGGCTCACCGACACGACCGACCCGATCAAGGCCGAGCGCCAGCTGATGGCCGTCGTGCCGCGCCGGCACTGGATCAACTGGACGCACCTGATGATCGCGCACGGCCGCGCCATCTGTCGCTCGCGGGTGCCGCAGTGCTCGGCGTGCATCCTGCTCGACATCTGTCCCGAGGGACAGGCGCGGATGGCTGCGGTGCGGCCGAAAGCACGCGCCAAGCGAGGCTGAGCGCGCGTCGCACGTGCGTCGGGCCGGCGGCACGCTGCTGCCATGAACCGACTGGACATGGAGCTGTACGCCGACCGCCTCGCCCGCGACGGGCAGCGGGTGGCCGACGAGCTGTCGGCGGCGCGCCTGCGGCTGGCGTGGGCCGAGTTCGAAGTGGCGGCGCGGGAGTGGCTCGGCGGCGACGACAGCCGCCTGCTCGAGGCGATCGGCGTGCTGCGCACGACCGTCGGCGACGACGACGAGGCGCTGGTCGACCGGCGCCGGCGGCAGCTGGGCGCGGTCGGCCGCTACCAGGCGTTCGTCGAGGAGCAGCTGGCGGCGCTGCGGGGCACGCGGTGAGGCCGAGGCTCGCGCTAGGCCGGGCGGGAGGCGACGGCGACGAGCAGCCCGCCGTCGTCGTCCAGCGCGGGGAAGACGTCGAGCACGACGCGCTTCTCACGGCCCACGGCGTGCGTCATCATCGCCTGCTTGCCGAGCTGCCGGACGCCCCACTCGCGCACGGTGGCGACCGGATCGATGCCGTCCGCGAAGCCGTGCAGCCCGAGGGCCTCCGAGACGGGCCGGCCGATCAGGTCGAGCTCGCGGAAGCCGGTCAGCTCGAAGACTCCGCGGCCGGCCGCGAGGATGCGTCCGTCGCTGCCGCACGCCAGCATGCCTGCGTCGGGGTGCGGGTAGTAGTCGTCGAGCACCTGGAAGAGGAAGCCGAAGCCGCACCGGCGACAACCGACGGCCTGGTGCGACAGACCTTCGTGACCGTCGGCGTCGATGCTGCGGTCCTGGCAGTTGGGACAGATGAAGTAGGCCACGCCGAACGCAGCGTAGCCTCAGCGGAGGCGCAGACGTGCACGCGCCGCCCAGGCGTCGACGTCGAAGCTCGGCGGGGCCGCGGCGCGCAGGGCGGAGATGAAGTCGGCCTCGGTCGTGATGCCGTAGCGGTGCGACGCGACGTACGATCTGAGCAGCGCGCGGAACCGGTCGTGGCCGATCGCCGCGGCCACCTCCTCGAGCGCGCAGGCGCCGCCGGTGTAGACGATCCGCCCGTACAGGTCGGAGCGCCGGTCGAACAGGTCCATGGTCGAGTCGAGGAACACGCCCGACACCACGCGCACGGGTGGCGTGGGGCAGCCGGGGAAGCCCGACAGGTCGTGCTCGACCCACGAGGCGAACGACTCGTCCAGCCACGGCGCGTGGCGCTGGTCGTCGCCGACGATGCCGTAGAACCACTGGTGCGCGATCTCGTGCCGCACGGGCCCGGACTCGGGCGTGGTCAGCACGAGCTGCGGGTACTCCATGCCGCCGAATGCGGTGAACGTGCCGAGCACGACGTCCAGCTCGGGCGCGCCGTAGGGGCCGTAGCGCTGCTCGTAGACGGCAACCGCGGTGCGCGACAGGCGCATGGCGCGTGCGACCTGGCGGGTGTCCATCGACCTCGGTGCGGAGACGCGGATGCGCACCCGGCCGACCGTCGCGGTGACGACGCGAAACGGGCCGGTGGCCAGGCCGAAGTCGCGGGCGTTGCGGGCGCGGATCAGCAGGGCGCCGTTCGACGTGCGCACCACCCGGCCGGTGGTGGCGGCCCTGATGCCCCTGGGCATCTTCAGCGCCACGTCCCAGCTGGCCGACAGCGAGTAGAAGCTCTCACCGGTCGAGCTATACGGGTCGAGGTGCCAGCCCTGCGCGTCGTGCACGGCCAGGATCGGAACGGCGTTGCCGAGGTTGGTGTACTGGCCAGCGCGGCCGAAGCGGTCGTCGCCGCGCGGCACGCGCACCTTGAAGGCGACCCGGACCGACCCGCGCGCGCCGGGCTCGATCGCGCGGCTGAGGTTGATGCGGTAGGCGGTGCAGCTGATGGTGCGCGTCCCCAGCCGCCCGCCGGCGGTCACGCGCAGGGTGGCGATCGCCCTGGTGCAGCCGGCCCGCTGCCCGCTCGATCCCACCGCCCGCCAGCCGTTCGGCCAGTGCCGCACCCAGATGCGGGCGAGCGGCGTCGAGCCGTTGTTGCGGAACCTGATCGTCTCGCTGCCGGTCAGCGTGAACGTCTTCTGCGACCACGCCGCGGCGAGCGCGTAGGCGATCTGGTCCGGCCCGCGGACGGGCTCGGCGGGCAGCGCGACGAGCACCGGTCAGACGGCCACGCTGGGCTTGGCGGCCGCCGCCTCGCGGGCGTTGGTCAGCCAGCGCTCGGCGTCGAGCGCCGCAGCACAGCCCGAGCCGGCAGCGGTGACGGCCTGCCGGTAGATGTGGTCGGCCACGTCGCCGGCGGCGAACACGCCGGGCACGTTGGTCGCGGTCGATCCCGGCTGCTGGATCAGGTAGCCGTTCTCGTCCATGTCGAGCAGCCCGGTGAACAGCGCCGTGTTGGGGTCGTGGCCGATCGCGACGAACAGGCCGTCGGCCTCGATGTCGCGGGTCTCGCCCGTCTCGCTGTCACGGAGGCGGACGGCCTCGAGCGCGTTGGCACCGAGCACCTCATCCACGACGTAGCCGAGCTGCCACGTGATCTTGGGGTTGTGGCGGGCGCGGTCCTGCATGATCTTCGACGCGCGCAGCTCGGCGCGACGGTGCACGATCACGACCTCGTCGGCGAACTTCGTCAGGAAGACCGCCTCCTCCATGGCCGAGTCGCCGCCGCCGACCACGACCACGCGCTTGTTGCGGAAGAAGGCGGCGTCGCAGGTCGCGCAGTACGAGACGCCGCGGCCCTGCAGCTTGCGCTCCGACTCGAGCCCGATCTGGCGGGCCTTCGCGCCGGTGGCGATGATGATCGCGTGCGCCTGGTGCTCCTGGTCGCCCAGGAACACGCGGTGCGGGCGGTTGATCGGGTCGTCGGAGAACTCGACGCGGGTGACGTCGTCGGACACCAGCTGCGAGCCGAACCGCGCCGACTGCTCGCGGAACCTGACCATCAGCTCGGGCCCCATGATGCCCTCGGGGAAGCCCGGGTAGTTGTCGACATCGGTCGTGATCATCAGCTGACCGCCATGCTCGAAGCCCTCGAACACGAGGGGCGCAAGATTGCCCCGTGACGCGTACAGGGCGGCGGTGTACCCGGCGGGGCCGCCGCCGATGATGATCAGTTCGTTCACGGTCATGGGGTGTCTCTGCCTTCGCTCGGCGTTACGCCGGTATCTGAATCCTCATTATCGGAAAACGTCCGGTCGCCCTGGAGCGTTCCCGTTCCCTCGTCGATGCGCTCGACCCGGAACCAGTCCTGGCAGCGCTCGCACCACACGCCGCCGTCGGCCGTGAAGCGTCCGAAGAACCAGCCCACCGGCTCGCCGCAATACGGGCAGTATCGCGGCCGGTCGGCGGACGGCTCGTCGGCATCCACCTCAGGTGGCCAGCGATGCGGCGAGGTAGATGGCGACGACGCCGAGGGCGAGGTTGGCGACCGAGATGCCGCGCGAGATGCGGCGCAGCCGCTCGACGTCACCCGACGCGCTGGTGGCGCGGGCGATGCGGACGCCGAACACCCCGTGAATGCCGGTCAGCACGAACACGACGATCAGGATGGTGAGCTTGCCTTGCACCTCGGCGGCATCCCAGAGCCGGAAATGGCTGGCCTGGGCCATGCCGGTGACGAGCAGCACCAGCAGCGCCGGCCCGGCCAGCCCGCCGAAGCGGCGGCCGATCGTGCCGAGGATGGCGCCCGCGTCGGTGGTGTGCTGCCGGATCACGGGGACGGCGATGAAGAGGGCGACCTGCCCGCCCACCCACACGGCGGCGGCGAGCAGGTGGAGGAACCGGACGACTGTCCACGTCACGGCGTGGAGGATAGCGGTCGGTACAATCGCGAACGGATGTTCGACGCCCGCCAGCACCTCGGAGACGGCTCGCCCCTGGAGAGCTCGCTGCCCGGGTTCCGGGTGCGGGGCGAGCAGCTGGCGCTGGCCGACGCGGTCGCCGCGTGCCTGTCCGGCGACGGCCACCTGATCGCCGAGGCCGGCACCGGCGTCGGCAAGAGCCTCGCCTACCTGGTGCCGATCGCGTTCGCGGGTCGCACGGTGGTGGTATCGACGTACACCAAGGCGCTGCAGGACCAGCTGCGCACCAACGACGTGCCGCTGGCGCGCGAGGCCAGCGGCATGCCGCTCACGGCGGCGGTCGTGAAGGGCCGTGGCAACTACCTGTGCCGGGCGCAGCTGGAGACGGTCGAGAGCCGCATCGAGCTGTGGGACGTCGATGGCTGGCAGCGGCTGCGGCCGTGGGTGCAGGACACCATCACCGGCGACCGCGACGGCCTCGACCACGTGCCGTCGCCGACGCTGTGGCGCGAGCTGGCGGTGGGCTCCGAGCGCTGCCGCGGCCGGCGCTGCTCGTTCATCGACCGCTGCTACGCCGAGCGCGCCCGCGCCTCGGCCGGCGAGGCCGACGTGGTGCTCGTCAACCACGCGCTGTACATGGCCGACCTCGGGCTGCGGGCGGCCAGCGACGGCGCCGTGTCGATCCTGCCGCCGCACGACCTGGTGATCTTCGACGAGGCGCAGATGCTCGAGGACGTGGCCGCCGAGTGGCTCGGCGTGCGTCTGTCCGACGCGTCGCTGGCGCGGTTCGCCCGCGACGTCGAGCGAGCCTCGACCGGCGCGCAGAGCGAGATTCCCGAGCGCGAGCTGCGCAGCCTGCAGCTGCACGCCGAGCGCCTGTTCGGCGCGCTGCCCGCCGGCACGCGCACGCGGCTGCGCGAGCCGCACCTGCGGGCGCTGCCGCGCGACGCGGCCGACGGCATGCGGGCGGCGCTGGCCGACGTGGCGACGGCGCTGCGGGGCGGGGGCGAGGAGTCCGAGGCGCTCGCCCGCCACGCCGACGCGATGGCCTTCGCCGTCGAGGCGGCGCTGGAGCCCGACCACGAGGAGACCGTGGTGTGGTCGGAGCGCCGCGACCGCGGCGCGGTCGAGCTGCGCACCGCGCCGGTCGATGTCGCGCCGCGCCTGGACGAGCTGCTGTTCAGCGAGATCGAGGGCGCCGTGCTGGTGTCGGCCACGCTGGCGCTGGCGGACGGGTTCTCGCACATCCGCCGTCGCATCGGCCTGCGCTCGGCGCGCGAGCTGCGTCTCGGCTCCCCGTTCGATGTGGCCGGCAACGCGCGCCTCTACCTGCCGGCTGCGGGGCCGCATCCGGGTGGCCCCGAGGGCGTCGACTCGCGTTGGGTGGCCGACGAGATCGAGCGCCTGGTCGAGGCCAGCCAGGGCCGCGCGCTGTGCCTGTTCACGTCGTACCGCCAGCTGTCGGCCGTGCACGATCTGCTGGCCGGCCGGCTGCCGTACCGGTTGCTGCGGCAGGGCGAGGCGCCGCGCGACAAGCTGCTCGAGTGGTTCCGTGACGACGTCAGCTCGGTGCTGCTCGCGACGACCAGCTTCTGGCAGGGCGTCGACGTCCCCGGTGAGGCGCTGTCGCTGGTCGTGATCGACCGGCTGCCGTTCACGCCGCCGGACGATCCCATCCTGTCGGCCCGCACCGAGGCGGCCGCTCGCGCGGGTCGTTCGGGCTTCCAGGACGTGCAGCTGCCGCGCGCCGCGATGCTCTTGAAGCAGGGCTTCGGGCGCCTGCTGCGCTCCGAGACCGACCGCGGCGTGGTGGCCATCCTCGACCGGCGGCTGGTGACGAAGCCGTACGGCCGCTACCTGCAGGCGGCGCTGCCCGACGTGCCGCGGCTGTCCGATCCGGCCGAGGTCGCGGCGTTTCTCGGCGTCAGGATCGGCGAACAGCGGCTAGGCTGATTCCGATGGCAGATTCTTCGAAGAAGAAGAAGGACGGGCAGAACGAACCGGTCGCCCGCGGAACGCAGGGCTACACCGTCGGCGCGAGCAAGTCGCCGCCGAAGCCCGGTGGCAGCGGGGGCGGCGGTCGTTCGCCGCTGCTGATCGGCGGCATTGCCCTGGCCGTGGTGGGCGTGATCGCGATCGGCATCGGCTTCATCTCGATGATGGGCGGCGACGACAAGGGTGCGACTGCCAGCGCGGCCGACTTCGATGCCGCGGTCAAGGCCGCCGGCTGCACGGTCAAGGAGTTTCCGATCGACAAGGGCGGCGACCACATCGCCGACACCGATCCCGACCCGACGAGCTGGGATTCCGACCCGCCCACCCACGGCCCGCACGATCCGGTCTGGTCGATCTGGGGCCAGTACGACAGCGAGGTCGCGCAGCGCAAGCTGGTGCACAACCTCGAACACGCGGGGATGGTGATCCAGTACGGCCCGAAGGTGCCGGCCGACCAGCTGGCGGCGCTCAAGACCGCGGTGCTGGAGGACACGGAGTGGACTGTCCTGTCGCCGTACGCGAAGCTCAACGACCAGATCGCATTCGAGGTCTGGGGCAAGCTGACCGAGTGCAAGAAGTTCGACCAGACGGTGCTCGATCGCTTCCGCAGCTACCGCAACAAGCCGGGCGGCTCGGCCGAGTCGGACCAGTTCCCCGACGGCCGCGACTGGTCGCAGGAACAGCGGCAGCCGGGCTGGTAGCCGAGAACGAACGAGGGGGCGGGAACCACACAGGTTCCCCCCCCCTCGGCATTTCCGGGCTTAGTAGCGGTAGTGGTCGGGCTTGTACGGGCCCTCGACGGGCACGTTGATGTACTCGGCCTGGGCCGGGGTCAGCTCGGTGAGGCGCACGCCGAGGTGGTCGAGGTGCAGCCGTGCGACCTCCTCGTCGAGGTGCTTCGGCAGCATGTAGACCTTGTTCTCGTAGTCCTCGGCGCGAGCGTGCAGCTCGAGCTGGGCGAGCACCTGGTTGGTGAACGAGGCGCTCATGACGAACGAGGGGTGGCCGGTGGCGCAGCCGAGGTTCAGCAGGCGGCCCTCGGCGAGGATCATCACGGAGTGGCCGTCCTGGAACCGCCACTCGTCGTACTGCGGCTTGATGTTGATGCGCGTGATGCCCGGGGTCTTCTTGAGGCCGGCCATGTCGATCTCGTTGTCGAAGTGGCCGATGTTGCCGACGATCGCCTTGTCCTTCATGCGGGACATGTGATCGGCGGTGATGATGTCGTAGTTGCCGGTGGTGGTGATGAAGATGTCCGCGGTCTCGACGACGTCTTCGAGCGTTGCGACCTGGTAGCCCTCCATCGCCGCCTGCAGCGCGCAGATCGGGTCGATCTCGGTGATGATCACGCGGGCGCCCTGGCCGCGGAGGGCCTGGGCGCTGCCCTTGCCGACCTCGCCGTAGCCGCAGATGACGGCGACCTTGCCGCCGAGCATGACGTCGGTGGCGCGGGCGATGCCGTCGGGCAGCGAGTGCCGGCAACCGTAGATGTTGTCGAACTTCGACTTCGTGACGGAGTCGTTGACGTTGATCGCCGGGAACAGCAGGGTGCCGGCCTCGGCCATCTGGTAGAGGCGGTGGACGCCGGTCGTGGTCTCCTCGGAGACGCCGCGCATGTCGGCGGTGAGGCGCGCGTAGCGCTCGTTGTCGGCCTCGATCTCGCTGCGGAGCAGGTTGAGGATGACCTCGTACTCCTCGGAGTCGTTCTCCGCGTCGAATGCCGGCACGCCGGTCTTGGCGAAGTCGAGGCCCTTGTGGAGCAGCAGGGTGGCGTCGCCGCCGTCGTCGACGATCAGCGTCGGGCCCTGGCCGGACGGCCATGCGAGCGCCTCGGCGGTGCACCACCAGTACTCCTCGAGCGTCTCGCCCTTCCAGGCGAACACGGGGATGCCGCGCGGGTTGTCGACGGTGCCGCCGGTCTCGGGACGGCCGACGGCGACGGCCGCGGCGGCGTGGTCCTGCGTCGAGAAGATGTTGCAGGAGACCCACCGGACGTCGGCGCCGAGCAGGTTGAGCGTCTCGGCGAGTACGGCGGTCTGGACGGTCATGTGGAGCGAGCCCATGATGCGCGCGCCGGCGAGCGGCTTGGAGTCGGCGTGACGCTCGCGGAGCGTCATCAGGCCGGGCATCTCCTGTTCGGCGAGCCGGATCTCGTTGCGGCCGAACTCGGCGAGCGACAGGTCGGCGACCTTGAACGGCGGCCGGCCGGCCTGCGTGGCCTGCTCGTAGGGGTGCGTCTTGACGTCGATTGCCATCAGGCGGTTCCTCCTCGTGGGAACGATGGTCGGGTGGCGGTGGCGACGAACAGCCCGGGGCCCTTCGCGCCCGCCTCGATTGCGAGCTCGTGCCAGAGGCCGGCGTCGAGCCCGGCGTCGGCGAATGCATCCTCGATCGCGGCGCGATCGAAGCCGAGCCAGATGTGGCCCATGGTACGGCGGTACTCGGTGCGGGCGTGCGGCAGGACGTCGGCGACGACGAGCCGCCCGCCGGGCTTGAGCACCCGGGCGGCTTCGGCCAGCGCGAGCGCGGGCTCCGGCACGTGGTGCAGGACGTGCACGACCAGCGCGAGGTCGAGCGTCCCGGATTCGATCGGCAGCGCTTCCAGGCTGCCTTCGTGCAGGTGGACGTTGGGCTGGCCCGTGAGGCGTTCGCGGGCGACGGTGAGCATCTCAGCCGACGCGTCGACGGCGATCACGTCGGCGACGAAGGGCGCGAGCGCCGCGGCGATCCGGCCCGATCCGCAGCCCAGGTCACCGACGACGGCGGTGGACGGCAGGAGCGCGGGGAGGATGCGCAGGTCGCTGGTGGCGCCGAACAGCTCGGCCCGGAGGTCGTCCCACTGGCCGGCTGCGGTGGAGAAGAACTGGACGGAGCCGACGCGGCGCCGGTCGAGCACCGGCTGCAGGCGGCGGCGGTCGTGGCCGGCCTCGAGCGAGGCGGCGACGTCGCTGCGGACGAGCTCCCAGAGCCGCTGCGACGCGTCGGGCAGGCGGTCGACGGTGAGCCCGTAGTAACGCGAGGCGCCGTCGCGGCGGGCGGCGACCCAGCCGGCGTCGCCGAGCGTCTTCAGGTGCCGCGAGACGGTGCTCTGCGGCAGCGCGAGCGCGTCGCACAGCTCGGCCACACCCAGCTCGACACCGTCGAGGATGGCGAGCAGGCGGCTGCGCGTCGGGTCGGCAAGCAGGGCCAGTCCGTCAAGGACCGGTGCGCCGAAAGGGACTGTTTGAGGTACCGGATTCATCCGTGCATCCGGATTATCGGATATTTGACGGCGAAAATCAAATCAGACGGTCGCCGGGGGAGAAAGGAAGAGGGGTCCTGAAACGCCGCACCCTCGCGGGATGCCCGTCCCGGCTCGCGC
>JBKJIG010000162.1:0-95869 GCA_046598415.1 Gaiellales bacterium | reverse complement strand
TGCCTCAGCGGCAGCGTCCGGTGCCTCGTCGACGACGGGATCTCCCGCACGGAGTTCACGCTCGATCGCCCCGACGTCGGACTCTTCGTACCCGCCCTGCGGTGGGGGACGCAGTACCGGTATTCGCAGGACGCCGTGCTGCTCGTCCTCGCGTCGTTGCCGTACGACTCGGACGACTACATTCGCAGCTACGAGGAGTTCCTGCTGGTTGTACGGCCACGCGGGTGACGGTCCGGTCGGCTTCTGTCCGCTCCGGCATCCTCGCAGTCGTGGCCGGGCTCATCGCCGCGGCACTTCAGGCTGTGCCGTGGTACCGAGACGTGGGCCTCGTCGAGGAGTGGGGCGTCTTCTCCTACTTCGACACGGCGGGTGTCGTGCTGTGGACGCCGTCCGACCCGCAACTCGCTTCGCAGGCGATCCGACCGCTGACCGTCCTGCCCCACTCCGTCGGATACTGGCTGACGCCCGACAGCTTCGTCGGTCTCCAGTTCGTCCAGGCCTCCGCATTCGGCCTCAAGGCAGCAGCCATGGTCCTCCTCTTGCGCGAGCTCCGCATGCGGCCGGGGATTGTCGCGGCCGGAGCTATCCTGTTCGCGGTCTTCCCGGCCCACGATGGGGCGTTCACGCTCCGCGCCGTCCACATGCACTGGTCGAGCGCCCTGATCGTGGTTGCGTTCTGGCTGTTGGTCGTCCAAGCACGACGCGGTCTGAGCTGGAGCACGTCGGTCGCGATGGTGGCGGCACAGGCGGTCTCACTCCTGCTCTACGAGGCTCAGTACATAATCGTGGCGCTTGCGCCACTCCTCCTTCTCGCGTGTTCAGGGCTCACCTGGCATCGGCGCATCCGGCTGTCACTCATCTGGTATCTGTCTGCCGCCGTGAACGGGATCCGAATCGTCTGGCTGCTCCAGTCCGAAAAGCCGCTGTACCAGGAAGCGATCACCATCCGCGCGCGCAGGACCAGCAACGAGGTGATCGATCTGTTCCCACGCGTCTGGCGCGGCGTCCTGTCGCCCGTGGACGCCCCGCGGGGCCATGTGACGAGCGTCCTCGCGGTCGTCGCGCTCGTTGTTCTCATCCTGGTCGTCGCGGTGGTCCTGCGAGACCGAGAGGAGGCGATCGAAGGCGGCCGCTGGCGATACGGTCAGATCGCCGTCGTAGCGTTTCTGCTCGCGCCGCTTACTGCGCTCGTGTTCTACCCGAGCCCCAGCCTGCTGCTCGACCCCCTCCGGATCTTCGCCGTCGCGGCTCTGCCGTTGACCCTCGCAGTCTGCTCGCTCGTGGCCGTGGGGGGACAACACTGGCGCCCAGCCGAGGAGGTCGCGGCATTCGCGCTCGTCGCCCTCGTCCTGCTGGCGGCCGAGGGCGAGCGCAGCTACTGGCACGGACGGTCGGACGAGCAACGTCGCGTGCTCGGCACGATCGTGTCAGCGACATCTCGGGCACCGAATCCCGAGGGCGCCCTCATCGTCCTCGATCCCGGCGCCCGGCTCGGCCGCGATACGTATGCCTTGCCGGGGCCTATTCTCATGCCCGCACTCGACTTCCTCCGGTACGGGTTCAACACGTCCATCCCGCTCTGTCGCGGCTTTAACCAGCCACCCGCCGCAGGCGTGACATCCACATGCAAGCAGACCACAGCGGGCATATCGGTGGACGGTGCACCGCCGGTTACCGGCGCAGTTGTGGTTCAACTGGAGCCGAAGAGTTCGGGTCTGACAGGTCCGGCGCCTGATCTCGGCGGGTTGTCCGTGCGGGAGCGAAACCTCTTGCCGTGCATTCAGGAGCGGACGTGCGCCGCCGGGCGGCCGTTTGTCGTCGGAACGCTCTTCGGCCCGTAACTAGCTGCTATGGAACGGGATCGAGGCCCTGATCTCCGCCAGCCGCGGCGCTGTCCGATCGCGATCGCTCACCACGGGATCGGCCACGCCCCAGTCGATCCCGATCTCGGCGTCATCCCACGCCAGCGACCGTTCGACGGCCCCGTCGTAGTACGCCGAGCACTTGTAGACCACGTCGGCGACGTCGCTCGTGACGACGAAGCCGTGCGCGAAGCCGATTGGCACGTACAGCTGGTGGTGGTGGACGTCGTCGAGGTCGTTCGCCTGCCAGTGGCCGAACGTCGGCGAGCCGACGCGGAGGTCGACGATCACGTCGCGGATCGAACCGCGCGCGCAGCGGATCAGCTTGGCCTGGCCCGGCTCGACCGAGAAGTGCAGGCCGCGCAGCACCCCGCGCGACGACCGCGAATGGTTGTCCTGTACCCAGGCGTGCGTGACGCCCCGCTCGGTCAGGAAGCTCTCGCGGTAGGTCTCGACGAAGAAGCCGCGCTCGTCGCCGTGCACCGCCGGCTCGATCAGGATCGGTCCGTTCACGTGCCTCGTCAGCTCCGCAGCTCGGCGTTGAACCGTGCGGCGAGCGCCTGCACGACCGTCTCGCGCACCGCGCTGGCCTCGTCCTCCGTCAGCGTGCGCTCCGGGTCCTGGAAGACCAGGCGCAGCGCCAGCGACACCTTGCCGGGGCCGAGCCGGTGGTCGTCCCGATAGACGTCGAACACGCGCACGTGCGTCAGCAGCGGCGCACCGGCCGCGCGGGCTGCGGCGATGATCTGCTCGGCCGGGATGGTGTCGTCGACGACGACGGCGATGTCCTGCAGCACCGGCGGCTGATCGGGGACCGGCGCGTACCGGAATCCGTCCGGCACCGCCGCCGCGAGCAGGTCGAGGTCGAGCTCGAGGATCGCGACCCGACCCTCGAGATCGAAGCGCGCTGCCGTCGTCGGGTGCAGCTCGCCGATCTCGCCGGCCCGCGCGCCGCCGGCACCCACCACGATGCGCGCCGCGCGGCCCGGGTGCAGGTAGGGCTGCTGCAGCGGCTCCAGGCGCACGGGCACGCCGAGGCGCGCGCAGACGGTCTCGAGCACGCCCTTCGCGGTGAAGAAGTCGGCCTCGCGACCGGCACCCGTCCAGGAGCCGCCGCCCAGATGGCCGGACAGCACCAGGCCGAGCGTCCACGGCTCGTGCGCCAGCGCCTCGGTCGAGACCTGGCCGCCAGGGGCGTGGTAGAGGTGCGCGATCTCGTAGAGCGCGGTATCGGGACGACCGGCCGACCGGTTGCGGCGGATCGCCCGCAGCAGGCTCGGCACCAGCAGCCGGCGCATGTACGCGAGGTCGGCCGAGAGCGGGTTCTGCAGCGCGATGAGCCGGCGGCGCGGATCGTCGTCGGCCAGCCCGTACAGGTCGGACAGATCGCCGTCCACGAGCGAGAGCGTGTACGCCTCGTGCAGGCCGATCCCGGCGAGCGCATCCTCGACGTGACGCCGCACGGCCTGCGCGGGCGTCAGCGAGCCGCCGCTGTCGGTGCGGCCCGGGATCGTCGGCGGCAACAGCTCGAGGCCGTGGATGCGGCCGACCTCCTCGACGAGGTCGATCTCGCGCGTCGTGTCCTTCAGGCGCCAGGTGGGCACCGTCACGGCGACGCCGGGCGGATCGGTGGAGACCTCGGGCTCGAAGCCGAGCCGCGCGAGGATCCTCGTCTCCTCGTCGTCCGCGATCGGCAGGCCGAGGATCTGGCCCGCGAAGCCCGTCCGCAGCACGAGGCGCTCGCGCTGCGGCAGCGGCGCGACCACGTCCTGGTCGTCGGGCAGCATCTGGCCGCCGGCCAGCCCGACCAGCAGCTCGGCCGCCCACGCCGACGCCTGGGGCGCGAGGTGGGGATCGACGCCGCGGATCCACCGACCGGCACTGTCGGTGCGCAGGGCCAGCGCCTGGACGCTGCGCGCGATGCCGTAGCGCTCGAAGTTCGCAGCCTCCAGCACGACCGTCCGGGTGTCAGCGGTCGTCGACGAGGTCTCGCCGCCCATGATGCCGGCGATGCCGTTCGGGCCGTCCGCGTCGGCGATCACGAGCATGTCCGGCGTCAGCGTGCGCGCCTTGCCGTCGAGCGTGACGATCGACTCGCCGGGCCGCGCGAGGCGCGCCGTCAGCTCGCCGCCGGCGATCTTCGCAGCGTCGTAGCCGTGCGTCGGGCTGCCGATGCCGAGCATCACGTAGTTGGTGATATCGACGACGTTCGAGATCGGGCGCATGCCCGCGGCCGCGATGCGCTGGCGGATGCGCAGCGGCGACGCCGCGACCGTGATGCCGTCGAAGGCGCGCGCCGTGAACCGCAGGCAGCGATCGAAGTCGTTGACGCCGACCCGGACGACGTCCGACGTCGGGCGCGAGCCGGTCGCCGCCGGCAGGACGCCCGGCAGCGGCTGAAGGTCGGTGTCGAGCAGCGTCGAGATCTCGCGCGCGATGCCGTAGACGCACATCAGGTCGCCGCGGTTGGCGGTCACCTCGAGGTCGAGCACGACCTCCTCGAGCGCGAAGTGGTCGCCGGCCTCGGAGCCGATCTCGTAGATGTCGGGCAGGCGGATGATCCCGTCGTGCTCGTCGGAGAGCTGCAGCTCGCGCTCGGACAGCATCATCCCGTCCGACAGCTCGCCACGCAGCTTGGCCTGGCGCAGCGGCTCCGGCGAGCCCGGCAGCACCGCACCCGGCAGCGCCACGACGACGGTGTCGCCGACGACGAAGTTGGAGGCGCCGCAGACGATCTGGCGCGGCTCGGCCTGCCCCACGTCGACCCGGCACAGCCGCAGCCGGTCGGCGTTCGGATGCTTGCCGAACTCGACGACGCGGCCGATGCGGAAGTTACCGTGGTTCGAGCCCTGGTCGGGTGCGCCGCGCGTGATGATGCGGTCGACCTCGAGCCCGGACAGCACGAGGCGCTCCGCCAGCTCGGCCAGCGGCAGGTCGAACGCGACGTAATCGCGCAGCCAGGAGACGGGCACCTTCACGAGGGGAACTGCTCCAGGAACCGGAGATCGTTGTCGTACAGCATCCGCAGGTCGGGGAACCCGTACTTCAGGAACGCGATCCGCTCGATGCCCATACCGAATGCAAAACCCTGCCAGACGGACGTGTCCAGCCCGGCCATCTCGAGCACGTTCTGGTCGACCTCGCCGGCGCCGAGGATCTCGATCCAGCCCGAGTGCTTGCAGACGCCGCAGCCCGCGCCGCCGCAGAGGAAGCACGAGACGTCGACCTCGACGCTGGGCTCGGTGAACGGGAAGAAGCTGGTGCGGAACCGCGTCTCGCGATCGGCGCCGAACAGCTCGCGCGCCAGGTAGGCGAGCGTGCCCTTGAGGTCGGCGAGCGTGATGCCGCGATCGACGACGAGGCCCTCGACCTGGTGGAAGATCGGCGAGTGCGTCGCGTCGGGCGTGTCACGGCGGTACACGCGGCCGGGCACGATCACGTAGACCGGCGGCTCCTGCGACCGCAGCGTGCGCGCCTGCACCGGCGAGGTGTGCGTCCGCAGGCAGACGCCCGGGGCGATCCACAGCGTGTCGGTCTCGGCCTTCGCGGGGTGATCGTCGGAGAAGTTGAGCGCCGCGAAGTTGTTGTACTCGAGCTCGATCTCGGGGCCTTCGGCGACGTCGTAGCCGAGCCCGATGAAGATGTCCTCGATCTCGCGACGCGTCTGCGTGAGCAGGTGCAGCCCGCCGCGCGGGATGGTGGCGCCGGGGAGCGTCACGTCGACGCGCTCACGCTCCAACTGCTCGCCCAGCTCCTTCGCCGCGACGACCGACTCGCGCTCGGCCAGCATCGCCTCGATCGACTGGCGGAACTCGTTCAGGCGCTTGCCGACCGGGCCGCGCTCCTCCGGCGGCAGGCCGGCGATGCCGCGCAGCCGCTGCGTCAGCTCGGCGTTGCGGCCCAGCAGCGCGACGCGCGCCTCCTCGAGGGCAGCGCGCAGCGAGGCGCCGCCAATGCGGTCCCGGGCCTCCTGCAGCAGCCGGTCGAGGTCGTCCGCCATTGGCCGAGGAGTCTATCGTCCGGTCCGTGACGGACGATCCGTACGCCGGCATCGCGGCGATCTACGACCACTGGTGCGCCGAGGTGACGGAGGACGTGCCGTTCTACCGCGCGGTGTGCGACGGCGCGACCGGGCCGATCGTCGAGATCGGCGCCGGCACCGGCCGGATCGCGATCCCGCTGGCGCTGGCCGGGCATCACGTGATCGCGATCGACCAGTCGCGCCCGATGCTCGACCGGCTGGCCGAGCGCACGGCGGCCGCCGGCGTGTCCGACCGCGTCGAGGGTGTCGAGGCCGATCTCCGCGCGTTGCCACCCCTCCCCCGGACCGACCGCGTGCTGGCGCCGTTCCGCGTGCTCATGCACCTCGACACCGACGGGCAGCGCGCCTCGTTCCTCGCCGCGGTCGCCGAACTGCTGGTGCCCGAGGGCATGCTGATCTTCGACGTGCTGGAGCCGACAAGAGCCGACATCCGGGGTACGCAGGGGCTGCGCATGCAGCGTCCGTCCGGCGTCCGCGAGCTGGCTCGCTGGGACGAGCGCGAGCGCCGGCTCGACCTCGAGGTGTCCTACCGCGGCCACGCCACGACGATGCGCCTGCACTGGATCCCGGGTGAGCACTGGCGCGATCTGCTGGAGGCGGCGGGATTCGAGGTGCTGACGACCTTCGCCGGGTTCGAGGGGCAGCCGTTCACCGGCGAACCGGGCGATTCCGCCTGGATCGCGCTGCGTCCCTAAGCTTCCGCGCATGCGACGGCTGACGTTCGACGGATTCACGGTCACGACCGAGCTCGTCCCGCCCCGCGGCGCCGACGCCGACGCCTGCCGGCGGCACGCCGCCGAGCTCGCGACGTTCGCGGACGCGATCAACATCACCGACGGGGCAGGGGCCGCCGTCCGCATGTCGGCCGTGGCCGCTACGGCATTCGTGGCCGAGGCCGGCGCGGCGCCGATCCTGCAGATGACGGTGCGCGACCGCAACCGGATCGCGCTCGCCGCCGAGATCCTCGGCGCTGCGGCGCTCGGTGCCCAGGGCATCCTGCCGCTCGGCGGCGACCCGGTCGCGAAGGGCGAGAATCCCGAGGCTGCCGAGGTCCGCGAGCTGACGACGGTGGGCCTCGTGAAGCTGGCGAACGACCTCAACGCCGGCCTGCTGCCGAGCGGCCGCGAGCTCGACGGCAAGCCGACCGACCTCGCCATCGGCGCCGCCGCCGCGCCGGGGTTCGGACCGGTGTCGGCGATCGGCGCCAAGCTCGACGCCGGCGCCACGTTCGTCCAGACGCAGATCACGCTCGACGCCGCCGGCTTCGCCGCCTGGATGGCCGAGGTGCGCGAGCTCGGGTTCCACGAGCGCGCAGCGTTTCTGCCCAGCATCGCCATCCCCTCGTCCCGGGCGGGTGCCGAGCGCCTGCGCAGCTTCGGCGCGCAGGTGACCGACGAGGTAGTCGAGCGCGCGGCGAACGGCGAGGGAGCCGCTGCGGCGGCCGACGTGCTGCAGCAGGTGCTCGCCATCGAAGGCGTCCGGGGCATCCACCTGATCGGTCTCGGCCAGCCGGTCGAGGCGATGACGGCCCTGGCCGAGGCGGCCAGGGCGACGGCCCGAGCCTGAGCGCCCGGCGGTGACCGTTTTCGCACGCGGTGCGAAAACGGCCACGAAAAACGTGTTCGATGCGGGGTTTGGTCGCTTCCGTCACCTGTCTTGCGTGTTCGACGCGTGTCCGGCCGGCGGAGACGAGGCGTTTCGGTCTCGTGCGCTCGCGCCGACGCCCCGCACGGATGCGGCGGTTGATGGCGCTCGTCCGTGGCCGTTTTCGCACGCGGTGCGAGAACGGCCACGGAATGCGTGTTCAGTGCGGGGTTTGGTCGGTCATGGCACCGGTCGTGCCCGTCTGGTGCGCCGAACCGCCAGGGTCATTCGGCTACGTGGCGCGCTGCCGGCGCGCCTCGTACAGCGCCACCGTGCCGGCCATCGCAGCGTTGAGCGAGTCGACGCCGGGCGTCTGCGGGATGCGCGCGGCGACGTCGTAGGCGACGCCATCGGGGATGCCGGTCCGCTCGGCGCCGACCAGGAAGGTCACCGGTCCGCGCAGGTCGACCTCGGCCAGCGCCACCCCGCGATCGGCCGTCAGGCCGACGCGGAGGCCGGCGGGGGCCGCCGACAGCAGCGGTACCGAGAAGATCGCACCCATCGAGGCCCGCACCGCCTTCGGGCTGGTCGGGTCGGCGCACTCCTCTTCCAGGAACACGGAGCCAGGGCCGAACGCGGCCACCGATCGCAGCAGCGTGCCGATGTTGCCCGGATCGCGCACGCCGTGCAGCTCGAGCGTCAGGTCGCCGACCGGCTCGCGCGGCAGGTCGGCGGTGCGGAAGAACGCCAGCACCCGCGCCGGATGCCCGAGCGTGCCGACCTCGGCCAGCAGGGCCGGATCGACCAGCAGCGGGTCGACGGGCAGCGCAACGTCGGGCACGGCCAGCACCTCGAACGGCGCGATGCCGGCGGCGATGGCCGCATCGAGCAGGTCCTCACCCTCGGCGGTGAACATGCCCAGAAGCGAACGGGCCCGCCGCCCTTGCAGGCGGCGGGCCCGTTTCAGCCTCGGATTCGAGCTCGAGAGGATCACGCGGCGTCGGTCGCCGCCTTCGCCTTCTCCGCGATCGCGGCCTTGGACTTCTCGACGATCACGGCGAACGCCTTGGGCTCGGCGACGGCCAGGTCGGCCAGGATCTTGCGGTCGACCTGGATGTCGGCCAGCTTCAGGCCGTGCATCAGCTGCGAGTACGAGATCCCGTGCTGGCGGGCACCCGCGTTGATGCGGATGATCCAGAGCTTGCGGAAGTCGCGCTTGCGGGCCTTCCGGTCGCGGAACGCGTAGTTCCCGGACCGCATGACCTGTTCCTTGGCGCGGCGATAGGTCTTCGACTTCAGGCCCCAGTAACCGGATGCCTGCTCGAGTACCTCTCTGCGCTTCTTCTTGGCGTTGACGCTGCGCTTGACGCGGGGCAAGGCGGTCTCCTACTTCATGCCCAGGAGACGCAGCGCCTCCCGGCGATCGTTGTCGTGGAGCGGCTGATCCTGCGTGAGCTTGCGACGGCGCTTGGCGCTCATCTTGCCGCGGTTGTGGCTCTCCATCCCCTTGCGGCGCTTGAGCTTGCCGCCGGCGGTGACTTTGATCCGCTTCGCTGCCGAGCTATTGGGCTTCATCTTGGGCACGGTCGTATCCTCGCTTCGCTGGGGCCGCTCGACGGCCGGCGCACACTTCAGGTGGTGGTGGAGCTACGTCGCGGGCGTGTCGTCGTCGGTGGGGGTCGCCACCTCGGCGGCCGCCTCTGCGACTGGCTCGGTGGGGGCCGGGACCGGCTCGGTCTCGGGCTCGTCCGCCGGGTCCTCGTCGACGATGTCTCCGGCGAGGGAGGCGAGCGATGTCGGCCCCTCGATCACTTCGGCGTCGTCGTCCTTCTTGGGAAGCGCCTGCTTGACGGGGCCCAGCATCATCACCATGTTGCGCCCGTCCTGCAGCGGCTCCGACTCGATCACGCCGAGGTCCTTGACGTCCTCGGCGAGCCGTAGGAGCAGCGACCGACCCCGCTCGGGGTGGGTCGTCTCGCGCCCGCGGAACATGATCGTCACCTTGACCTTGTCGCGGTTCTTGAGGAACCGGATGACGTGGCCACGCTTCGTCTCGTAGTCATGCACACCGACCTTCGGCCGGAGCTTGATCTCCTTGATGGTGATGGTGCTCTGGTGCTTCCGAGCGAGCTTCGCCTTCTGCTCCTGCTCGTACTTGTACTTCGAGTAGTCCATCACGCGGCAGACCGGCGGTCTGGCGTCGGGTGCGACCTCGACCAGGTCGAGGTCTTGAGCCCATGCGTACTCGAGGGCTTCGTCACGCGCCTTGATGCCGATCTGAGACCCGTCGGAATCGATCAGCCGGATCTGCGGAACGCGAATCGCCTCGTTGATGCGAACTCGCGACTGCTCCGGCGGCTGGTCGAACCCGCGCCTGGGCCTCAAGGCCGATGCTCCGTCTTCAAATGCGCGCCTCTCCGTTCCTCGTTTGCAGCAATTGCGGCGTACAGAGCATACGTCACGCCATCCGCAATGCCATCAGGGCCGCGCGAGGCGGCCAGGAACGCGCATCTTCGGTTGAAACCGGCCACCGCAGTGAAGGGCGAACGGTGAGGGCTGCGTGACGCAGGCCTGCTTACCGCCGCTGAAGGTAGCACAGCGGCGCTTGCGGTCGCGCAGCGCGGGAGCGGCTCAGGCGTCGGGGCGGCGCTTGCTGCGCGCCTCGTCGAGCAGCGCGCCGGTGAGCTCCGCCAGCGGCTGCGAGCCAAGGTCGCGGCCGCCGTGACGGCGCACCGAGACGGTCTGCTGCTCGGCCTCGCGGTCGCCGACCACCAGCATCGCCGGGATCTTGCGCGTCTCGGCCTCGGCGATCTTCTTGCCGATCGACTCCGTGCGGCGGTCGATCTCGGTGCGCAGGCCGGCGTCCTCGAGGACAGCGGCCGTCGCCTCCGCGTACGCCAGGTGGCGGTCGGCGATCGGCAGCAGGATCGCCTGCGTCGGCGCCAGCCACATCGGGAACTCGCCGGCGTAGTGCTCGATCAGGATGCCGATGAAGCGCTCGAACGAGCCCAGCATCGCACGGTGGATCATCACCGGCCGGTGGTCGTGGTCGTCGGCGCCGGTGTAGGTGAGGTCGAAACGCTCGGGGAAGTTGAAGTCGAGCTGGAACGTGCCGCACTGCCACGAGCGCCCGAGGGCGTCGATCAGGTGCGCGTCGATCTTCGGGCCGTAGAAGGCGCCGTCGCCCTCGTTGACCACGAACGGCACGCCGCGGCGCTCGAGCGCGGTGTGCAGCGCGTGCTCGGCCCGGTCCCAGATCGCGTCGTCGCCGACCCGCTGCTCGGGCCGCGTCGACAGCTCGAGCCGGAAGTCCATGTCGAACAGCTCGTAGAGCGAGATGGCGAAGTCCATCACGCCCAGCACCTCGTCGACGATCTGGTCGCCGGTGATGAACAGGTGCGCGTCGTCCTGCGTGAAGGCGCGCACGCGCATCAGCCCGTGCAGCACGCCCTGCATCTCGTTGCGGTGGCACAGGCCCGCCTCGTTCATGCGCAGCGGCAGGTCGCGGTACGAGCGCCGCTCGCTGCGGTAGATCAGGCAGTGCGCCGGACAGTTCATCGGCTTCAGCGCGTAGTCCTTCTCGTCCACCTCGAGCGTGTACATGTTCTCGCGGTACTTGTCCCAGTGGCCGGACGTCTTCCAGAGCGCCGAGTCGTACATGATCGGCGTGCGCACCTCGCGGTAGCCGCGGCGGCGGTTCTCGTTGCTCCAGTGGCCGTACAGCTGGTTCCACACGATCAGTCCGTTCGGCAGCCAGAACGGCGCCCCCGGCGACTCCTCGTGAAACTGGAACAGGCCGAGCTGTGGCCCGACGCGGCGGTGGTCGCGGCGCTTGGCCTCCTCGATGCGGTGCAGGTGCTCGTCGAGGTCCGGCTGCGACCAGAAGGCCGTGCCGTACACCCGCGTCAGCGGCTCGCGCTCCGCATCGCCGCGCCAGTACGAGCCGGCCAGGCTCAGCAGCTTGAACGCCTTGATCGGCGCCGTCGTCTGCAGGTGCGGGCCGCGGCAGAGGTCGGTGAAGTCGTCCTGGTTGTAGAGCGTGATCTGCTCGCCTTCGGGCAGGTCGTCGATCAGCTCGACCTTGAACGGCTCGGCCTCCTCGACGAACCGGGCGCGCGCGTCGGCACGCGTCACCTCCGTGCGCGTGAAGGCGTGCTGCCTCTTCAGGATGCGCCGCATCTCGTTCTCGAGCTTGGCGAGATCGGCCTCCGTGATGGGCTCGGCGAACTGGAAGTCGTAGTAGAAGCCGTTGTCGATCGGCGGGCCGATGGTGATCTTCACGCCCGGGAACACGTGGCGGGCGGCCTCGGCCAGCACGTGGGCCGTCGAGTGGCGCAGCACCGCGAGGCCGTCCTCGTCGCCCACGCGCACCACCGCGAACGTGGAGCCGTCGGGCACCGGGAGGCGCAGGTCCTGCAGCTTGCCGTCGACCTTCACGGCAGCGGTCGCCGACGCCAGCCGCGGGCCGATCGCAGCCGCGATATCGAGGCCGCTCGAGCCATCCGGAACGTCGAGTTGCGTGCCGTCGGGAAGCGTTACGTGCATGCGTCGGAGGATACGCGGAGCAGTCGTTCGAGCACGACGGCTACACCATCCTCCTCGTTCGAGGCGGTCTGCTCGTCGGCGATGGCGGCCACGTCGGGGTACGCGTTGCCCATCGCCACCCCCCACGCCGCCGCCGCGAGCATCTCGATGTCGTTCGGCGCGTCGCCGAACGCGAGCACGTCCGCCGGGTCGCGGCCGAGCAGCTTCGCGGCCGACGCGACACCCGCGGCCTTGTGCACGCCAGGCGCCGACAGCTCGACGATCCGCATGCCCGAGAACGTCACCTGCGACCGGTCGCCCGCGATCTCCTTCACCGCCGCGGCCAGCTCGGGCAGCGTCAGCTCGGGATGCCGCACGATCAGTTTCGTGACGGTCTCGTTGACGAGGTCGTCCAGCGAGGCGACCAGGTCGGAGGCGTGCGGGAACGTCGGCACCCACTCGGGCTCGCGGGCGAACCGCGCCCCGAGCTGGCCGGCGAAGAGGACGCCGGGCAGCGCCGCCCGCACGGCGGCGGCGATCTCACCTGCGGCACCGGCGTCGAACGGCAGGTGCGCGAGCACCTCGCCCGAGTCGAGGTCGAGCAGCATCGCCCCGTTCATGCACACGCACAGGGCGTCGACGCCGAGGTCGAGGTGCAGCCCCTCGACCCACCGCGGCGGCCGCCCGGTGGCGGCGATCACCGACGACCCGGCGGCGGTGACGTCGGCCAGCGCCTGCCGCGTGCGGTCGGCGATGGTGCCGTCGGCGCGCAGCAGCGTGCCGTCGAGATCGGACGCGACGAGCGCGGGCAGGCGGTCGATCAAGGCGCCTGCGGGTCGGGCAGCTGCGTCGACGGCGGCGTCACGGTGGCGCCGCTCGGCGGCCGGTCGCCGGCGGTGTTGCGCAGCGCGTCGGCGAACGCCGTCAGGCGCGCGCGGACGCGCTCGTCGATGGTCGCCATCGGTGTGGCCAGCGCGATCTCGAGCGCGTCGGTGACGTGCTCCACGCCGTGCACGTGGAAGCGCCCGGCCGCCACGTCGTCGACGATCTCCGGCGGCAGCATCAGGTCGAGCACGTTCTGGTGCGGCATCACGATGCCCTGGTGGCCGTCCAGTCCGCGCGCCTTGCAGAGCGCGTGGAAGCCGGTGATCTTGTGGTCGACGCCGCCGACGGGCTGCACGTCGCCGTGCTGGTTGATCGACCCGGTGATCGCGAGCCCGCCGTCGGCCGGCAGGCCGGACAGCTCCGACAGCAGCGCGACGACCTCGGCGATCGACGCGGAGTCGCCGTCGACCCCGGCGTACGACTGTTCGAAGGCGAGACTCGCCGTCAGCGTCAGCGGCCCGAGATCGGCGTACCGGCGGCGCACGAAGCCGGCGATGATGAGCACGCCCTTGTCGTAGATGTTCCCCGACAGCTTGGCCTCGCGCTCGACGTTGATGATGCCGACCTGGCCGGGTGCGGCCGATGCGGTGATGCGGGTCGGCTTGCCGAACGCGTGGTAGCCGAGGTCGTACACCGACAGGCCGTTCACGCGGCCGACCGCCTCGCCCGCGGTGGAGACCATGATCATGCCCTCCTCGAGCATCAGCTGCATGCGCTCCTCCATCAGCCCCTCGCGTCGCCGGCGCGCGGCCAGCGCGCGCTCGACGTCGTCGCGACCGATCGTGTCGCCGGCACCGTGGGCGGCCTCGCGGACGAGCGAGAGGGTTTCGCCGAAGCTGGTCGAGACGCGGTTGCGGCGTCCGGCGCGCGCCACCCCGTCCTCCACCAGCAGGCCGATCGCGGCGGCGTCGGCGGGCGGCAGGTGCTCGCGCTGACAGGCACCGGCGACCACGGTGGCGTAGCGCGTCAGCGCCTCGGCGCCCAGCGGCATGTCGGACGAGAAGTCGGCGCGGATGCCGAACAGCGCGCGGAAGTCGGGGTCGCCGTGCCACAGCGCGTCGTAGTGCCGGCGCTCCCCGACCATCACGACCTTGACGTCGATCGGCACCTGGTCGGGATCGAGCGGTCGCGGCATGCCGAGCAGGCCGGCCCCCGCGGCGCCGATGTCGAGCATGCCGGTCTCCAGGGTGCGCTTCAGCGCCACCCACGCGCCCGGCACCTCGAGCACCTCGACGGCGTGGACGACGAGGAACCCGCCGTCGGCGGCCAGCAGCGCGCCGCCCCGGATGGTGGTCGCGTCGGCCCGGAAGCTGAACGGGCCGTCCTGGATGCGGTCGATCGACCCGGTCAGGTTCTGCCGGCCCGGAAACCGCTCGGAGACGACCGGCGCGCCGGTCAGCCCGGTGCGATCGGCGACCACGTTCACGCGGTAGCGCTCGAGGCGGCGGCCGAGGTGCTCCATGGCGTCGGCCCCGGAGTCGGCCAGCTCGCCCACGACGGACACGATGTCGTCGCGCAGCTCGGCCAGGAACGGCCCCAGCGCGGGGTCGGGCACGTGGTGCCCGATGTCGCCGACCTCCTCGTCGGCGAGCGAGCGCGCCGCGCCCGCGACCAGTTCGCGCAGGTCGGCGGCGAAGCGACGCTGGCGGTCGCGCGACGCGCGGCCGAGGTCGCGCAGCTCGTCGCCCAGCGCCTCCAGGCGCGCCTGCTTCGCCGCGAACTCCTCGGGGGACAACGACGCCCGCAGCTGCTCGAGCGGCACCGGCTGGCCGTCCTCGACCGGCACGATCTCCGGGTGCGACAGCTGACCCGCGTCGATCTGCACCAGCCCGAAGCCGTCGGCCTCGGCGCGCGCCCGCAGGCCGGCCACCTCGACCTCCTCCTCGGCGCCGTACCGCTTGCCCAGTGCGTCGCGCTGCCGTGACAGCTCGCGGTCCTCGAGCAGCAGCGGCAGCCGCTGCGGCAGGATGCGGCGCAGCTCGTCCATCTCGCGGGCGAGCACCGCGCCGGCACCGGCCGGCAGTGTCAGCAGCCGGGGCCGGTCCGGCGCGCTGAACCGCGTCACGAAGACGCGGTCGGGCGGCACCGGCAACGTCGGCGCGATGCGCTCCAGCAGACCGGCGATGGCGGTGCCGCGGCCGGTACCCGGATAGCCGGCGGCGAACACGTGCGAGCCGGGAGAACGCATCTCCAGGCCCAGCTCGAGCGCCTCGACCGCGCGCTTCTGGCCCAGGATCAGCTCCGGCGCGTCGAGCTCGGCAGTGGTCGTGAAGGCGAACGACTCGGCGCCCACCGTGAGTCGGAGATCGGCCGCCGCGACCGCGAGGTCGGGCCGGCGCTCGGCGAGAGGCGGCAGCATCGGCGGCATCGTAGACCGTCCGGGTACCATCTCCGACCGTGACGTCCGACGACACCCGCGGGCTCACCTCCGCCGAGGCCGCGGAGCGACTCGCGGCCCTCGGCCCGCGGGAGCCGGACACCGGCTCCCGCACCGTGCAGCGGATCGTGCGCGAGAACGTGTTCACGCTGGTGAACGCGATCGCTCTCGGGTTCCTGGTCCTGATCGTGATCGCGGGCGCGTGGCACGACGCGATCTTCGCCGGCGTGATCGCCGCGAACGCGATGATCGGGATCGCGCAGGAGCTGTCGGCGAAGCGCAAGCTCGACCGTATCGCCCTGCTGGTCGCACCGCGCGCCCGGGTGCGTCGCGACGGGGTCGAGCTCGATATCCCGGCCGAGGAGGTCGTGCCCGACGACATCGTCGAGCTGCAACCGGGCGACCAGATCGTCGCAGACGGCGTCGTCGCCGCATCGTCCAGCCTCGCGCTGGACGAGTCGATGCTGACCGGCGAGTCGGACCAGGTGCCGAAGGAGCCCGGCGACACCGTGCTGTCCGGCGCGTACTGCGCCGGCGGTGCCGGGCTCTACCGCGTGTCGGCCGTCGGCGGCGACTCCTACGCCTCCAAGCTGACCGCGCAGGCGCGCGCCTCCAAACGGCGCCTCTCGACGCTGCAGCTCGAGATCAACAAGCTGCTGCGCCTGCTCCTGGCGGCGATGGTGCCACTGGCGCTGATCCTCGTCGCGGCGCTGCGGCTGCACGACACGGCGTTCCGCGAGGCCGCGCAGACCGCGACGGCCGGCCTGATCTCGATCGTGCCGGAGGGTCTCGTGCTGCTCGCCTCGATCACGTTCGCGGCCGGCGCCGTGCGCATCGCCCGCGCCGGCGCGCTCGCCCAGCAGCTGAACGCGATCGAGTCGCTGGCGTCGGTCGACACGGTCTGCCTGGACAAGACGGGCACGCTCACCGACGGCTCGCTGGAGCTGATCGAGGTCGTCCCCGCCCCCGGTGTACCGGAGGCGGCGGCCCGGCAGCTCCTGGCCCGCGTCGCGGCGGCCGGCAGCGTCCGGTCGGGCACGTCGGACGCCATCTCGGCGGCGCTCGGAGGCTCGCCGGAGCAGACGCTCGGCGAGGTGCCGTTCGCGTCGCGATGGAAGTGGTCGGGCGTCGCGTTCGACGACGACGTGCTGATCCTCGGCGCGCCCGAGGCGCTCGGTGCCGGCCCACTCGCGACCGAGGTATCCCGCCGCCAGGGCGAGCGCTCCCGCGTGCTCGTCTTCGGCCGGGCGTCGTCGCTGCCGCACGTGGCCGGGGCCGGCGACGTGCCCGCCAACCCGCCGGGCTTCACGCCGCTCGGACTGGCCGTGCTGCGCGAGCGGATGCGTGCGGAGGCGTCCGACGTGGTGGCGTTCCTGCGCGCCGAGGGGGTCGACCTGAAGGTCATGTCGGGTGACGCGCCCGGCACGGTCGCCGCCGTGGCGCGCGCCGCCGGCTTCCGCGACACCAGCACCGTCACCGGTGCCGATCTGCCCGACGACCCGGCGGAACTGGAGGAGATCGCAGCGGCGCACGCCATCTTCGCGCGGGTGAGCCCCGATCAGAAGAAGGCGCTGATCGAGGCGCTCGGCCGCCGCGGCCGGTACACGGCGATGGTCGGCGACGGCGTCAACGACGTGCCCGCGATGAAGGCCGCCCGCATCGCGATCGCGCTCGGATCGGGCTCGCAGATCGCGCGCGGCGTGTCCGACATCGTGCTCGTCTCCGACGACTTCGGGTCGATCCCGAAGGGCATCGTCGAGGGTCGCCGGATCCTGCTCAACATCCGTCGGGTGGCGAAGCTGTTCGTCGTCAAGTCGGCGTTCGCCGCGACGCTGATCCTGACCATCGGCCTGTCCGGCGCCGCCTACCCGCTGCTGCCGCGGCACCTGTCGTTCGCGGCGTTCTTCACGATCGGCCTGCCGGCGTTCGTGCTCGCCCTCGCCCCGTCCACCGGCCGGCCGCCGGTGCGCAACTTCACGCGCGACCTGATGCGCTTCTCGGTGCCCGGCGGCGTCGTCTCGGCGCTCGCCGTGCTCGTCGCGTACGCGTTCGCGCGCTCCGTCAGCGACGTCGAGACCGGCCGCACCGTCGCGCTCGTCGTGCTGGTGCTGACCGGGCTCTATCTGGTGCTGCTGCTGGAGGACGAGGCGATGCAGGAGTCAAAGGTTCGGGCCCGCGCCGTCTTCACGCTGATGGCGGCCCTGCTCGCGGCGTTCGGCGGCGCATTCCTGATCGGTCCGGTCCGCGACTTCTTCGCACTCGCGTCGCTGGGGCCGATCGAGATACTGATTGCGCTGAGCGCGTTCGCGTTCTCGATCGGCGTCTTCGGGCTGCTGCGGTTCCGCATCCCGATGGTCGCCCGACGCCTATTCGGCTGAGGCCGTAGCGGCCGCGCCGCCCGGGCGCCGGCCCCGCCCACCACGGCGGCCGCGCCGCTTGCGGCGCACCTCGCCGTCACCGGTCGCGTCGCCCGCGGGTACGGTCACGACGACGGTCGCGCCGACCGCGGGCTCCGTCGCCTCGGCGCGGACGGGCTCGGCGACGACCTCGTCACCGGGCACGGTCCAGTTGGGGATCGGGATGCCGAGCAGCTTCTGGATCGCGTCGAGCTTCGGCTGCTCGCGCTTGGTGACGAGCGAGATGGCCTTGCCCTCGCGGCCGACACGGCCGGTGCGACCGATGCGGTGCACGTACACCTCGGGCTCGTCCGGCAGGTCGTAGTTGATGACGTGGCTGACCTGCGACACGTCGAGGCCGCGCGAGGCGACGTCGGTCGCCACGAGGAGCCGGACGCGGTCGCCGCGGAACGCGATCATGACCGAGTCGCGGGCGCCCTGGCCCATGTCGCCGTGCAGCGCGCGGACGCGGTGGCCGCGGGCCGACAGGTCGTCGGCGAGGCGCTGGCAGCCGATCTTGGTGCGCGCGAAGATGATCGCGCAGCGCGGCGTCTCGGACTTCAGCAGCCGGTCGATGGCGTCGAGCTTGCCGCGCGGCTCGACCTCGAGCATGCGCTGCTCGATGCGCTCGACCGTGATGTCCTCGGGCGTGACGCTGACGGTCTCCGGCGAGTGCAGCTCCTCGGCCGCGAGCTTGCGGATCTCGGGCGGCATCGTGGCGGAGAACAGCGCGGTCTGGCGGCCCCAGGGGGCGCGCCGGAGGATCGCGCGGACGTCGTCGATGAAGCCCATCGAGAGCATCTCGTCGGCCTCGTCGAGCACGACCATGCGGGCGTCGGCGAGGATCAGCTTGCCGCGGGTCAGCAGGTCGAGCACGCGGCCGGGCGTGCCGACGACGATCTGACCGCCGCGGGCCAGTCGGTCGATCTGCTCGCGGATCGGCGCACCGCCGTAGACCGGCACCACGTCCACGTTGTCCAGGTGGACGGCGAACTTGCGGGCGTGGTCGGCGACCTGCAGGGCGAGCTCGCGCGTCGGGCACAGCACGAGGGCCTGCACGTCGCGCATCTCGGGGTCGATGCGCTGGAGGATCGGCAGCATGAACGCGGCGGTCTTGCCGGTGCCGGTCTGCGCCTGCCCCACGACGTCGCGGTCCTTGAGGAGCATCGAGATGGTGCCCTCCTGGATCGGCGTCGCGGTCTCGTAGTTGAGATCGTCGAGCGCGCGGAGGATGGGCTCGGAGAGCCCGAATTCGGAGAAACGCACGTACGGTCCTTTCCTGTCCGCCGGCCCCCAGGGGGCGCGGCCAGGCCTTGCGGCCGGCGCGTCCGGGTATCAGGACCGGGCTTTCTTCGAACTCAGTGTAGCGAGTGGGTCGCCGTTAGCCGGCCAGCGACCGCAGGGCGTCGTGGATGCCCGGCGCCGCCGCCACGACCTGCCGGATGCCGCCGTGCGGCCCCGGGCCGACCTCGAACCGGCCACCGGCCTCGGCGATCAGCAGCTGCCCGCCGGCGTAGTCCCAGTGCTGGATGCCGCTCTCGAAGAACCCATCCAGGCGCCCGCACGCGACCCAGGCCAGATCGAGCGCCGCCGAGCCGGCGCGGCGGATATCACGCACCGCGGCGAGGATCTCGGCCAGCCGCGTACCCTGGGCCGCCCGCACGTCGGCCGTGTACGCGAACCCCGTGCCGATCAGCGACGTGGCCAGCACGGTCGCTCCCGAGGCCGCGATCGGTCGGCCGTTCACGGTCGCACCGTGCCCGCGCGCCGCCGCGAACAGCTCGTCGCGCGACGGGTCGTAGACGCAGCTCGCGACCGGGCCGGCGTCGTCCTCCACGGCCACCGACACGGCCCACAGCGGCAGCCGGTACAGGTAGTTGGTGGTGCCGTCGAGCGGGTCGCAGACCCACGTCAGGCCGGTCGTACCGGTGCGGCTCGCCCCCTCCTCGCCGATCAACCCGTCGTCCGGGCGCTCGGCCGCGAGCAGCGTCACCAGCAGCTCCTCCGACGCCCGGTCGGCGGCCGAGACCATGTCGGTCGTGCTCGATTTCGACTCCACCGCGACCGGGCCGCGGGTGGCGTGATCGAGCAGCAACGCGCCCGCCGCGCGGGCCACGCGCTCGGCGATCGCCCGCAGCTCGGTCGCTTCGGGGGATGCCATCGCCGTCATCCGCGGAGCGTATCCGGACGCCCTCGGGGAACCCGCCCCGCGCCATCGATTGACTCACGAGTCAGGATCCGGGAGGATGTCAGCGGGCACGGGTTGCAACCCGGGGAGGTCATCCATGTTCCATCCGAAGGACGTTCGCGGCCGGATGTCGCGGCGCATGTTGCTCGAACGGGCCGGTGGGCTCGCGGTCGCCGGCGGGTTCCTCGCGGCCTGTGCGAACACGACCGAGGTGCAGTCGAGCGGACCGGTCACGCAAGCCGGATCGGTCGTCACCGAGGGCACCGGCACCGCCGACGCCGTGCCGCTCGGGCCCGGCGGCATCCCGATCGCGAGCCGCGACCGGCCCGTGCAGCTGCCGCTGTACGACAAGAACCCGCCGATCGCGTCGGGCCTGCCGATCGAGAGTGGACCCCTGAAGATCTACAACTGGGCCGACTACCTCGACCCGGAGACCATCAAGAAGTTCGAGAAGCAGTACAACACCAAGGTCAAGATCACCACGTTTCAGAACGAGGACGAGGCGATGGCGAAGCTCCAGTCCGGGAGCATCGACTTCGACGTCTACTTCCCGAGCGTGACGCGCCTGCCGATCCTCGTCTCCAAGCAGCTCGTGCGGCCGCTGAACAAGGACTACCTGAGCAACTTCGCCGCCAACATCTGGCCCGAGCTGGTCGATCCCTTCTACGACAAGGGCGCGCAGTACGCCGTGCCGTACGTGGTGTTCGCAACCGGCATCGTGTGGCGCAACGACAAGGTGTCGGAGGACATCTCGGGCATGCCGAACCCGTGGCAGTCCTTCTGGGATCTCGGCGCGAAATACAAGGGCAAGATCGCGATCCTGGACGACCCGCGCGATGCGCTGTCACTGGCCCTGTTCCGCAATGGCAGCACCGACGTCAACTCCGAAGACCCGTCGGTTGTCGCCCAGGCTCTGCAAGGGCTCAAGGAGCTCGACCAGCTGGCCAGCGTGAAGGTCTCGATCGCGCAGTACCAGACCGTCCCCGAGGGCAAGATCCTGCTCGCACACGACTGGACGGGCGACCAGATCTCGGGCGCTCTCTACTACATGCCCAAGGGTGTCAAGCCCGACGTCCTGTCCTTCTGGAAGCCGCCGATCGCCGCCCCCGCCTCGAACGACCTGATGACGGTGTTGTCCACGGGCAAGAACCCGGTGCTCGCGCACACGTTCCTCAACTTCATGCTGGACGAGACGAACGCGTACAACAACTTCGCCGACTACAACGGCTACCAGCCGCCACAGAACGGGCTCGACTTCGCGACGTTGCAGTCCAAGCTCGGGCTGCCCGACTCGGTCGCGCCGGCGATCTTGCAGCGCGAAGACTTCAAGACCGGACTTACCTACCAGACGCTGACGCCCGACGGAAAGTCACTCTGGGACAAGGCCTGGGCCGACTTCCGCGCCGGCTGACGTGTACCCGCGCTGGATCTGGCGAGCGTTCGCGCTTCCGGGCGTCGTCTGGCTCGTCGCCTTCTTCGTGGTCGCGTTCTACGCGATCGTCGCCACCTCGTTCGGGTTCGCCGACGACACCGGCGACCCCATCCCCATCTGGAACCCGCTGAACTGGAACGTCGGCTGGTACGGCTCGGTCTTCGGCGAGATCACGCCCGGCGGCATCTACTGGACGGTGTTCCTGCGGACGTTCACGTACGTGCTGATCGCCGGCGCGCTGTCGCTGCTGATCGGCTACCCGGTCGCGTACTACGTGTCGCGGCGCGCGGGCCGCAACCGCGGGCTCCTGCTGGTGCTGATCGTGCTGCCGTTCTGGATCTCGTACCTGATGCGCATGTTCGCCTGGATCAACCTGCTGGCCGACGACGGCTATGCCGCGCGGATGCTGGCGTTCTTCCAGATCGACGCGCTGTTCCGATCGCTTGGATTGCTCGACCAGGGCGCCGGCTGGCTCGACGGCCAGGCCGTCACCGTCGTGCTGGCACTGGTGTACGGCTACGTGCCGTTCCTGATCCTGCCGGTGTACGCGTCAGTCGACCGCATCGACCAGCGCGTCATCGAGGCCGCCCGCGACCTCGGCGCGAGCCCGTTCCGGGCGTTCGTCCGCGTCACGCTGCCGCTGTCGATGCCCGGCATCCTGGGCGGCCTCGTGCTGATCGCCCTGCCGATGTTCGGCGACTACTACACGCCCGACCTGATGTCGTCGTCGCCATCCACGAACATGATCGGCAACCAGATCGACCTGGCCATCCACCGCGGCTCCGAGAAGCCGCTCGGCGCGGCACTGACCGTCGTGCTGTCCGCGATGCTGCTGATCCTGATGGCCTACTACCTGCGACAGACCCACCGGGCCGGAAAGGCGATCCGCGCATGAGGGCCTGGATCACCAACCCGTGGGGCAAGCCCCGCTTCCTCGTCCTCTGGACGTGGCTGTTCATCATCTGGTCGATCGTCCCGATCATCATCGCGGTCCTGTTCTCCTTCAACGACGGCCGCTCCCGCACGGCCTGGCAGGGCTTCTCGACACGCTGGTTCTACGGCGATCCGCTCGGCTCGGTGTGGGGCGACGATGCACTCCGCAGCGCGATGTGGCACTCGCTGGAGCTGGCCTCCCTCGCCATGCTGATCGCCACGCCGCTCGGCGTCGCGCTGGCGATCGGCCTGCAGCGATGGCAGAGCAAGGCCGGCACCGCCGCGAACGGGCTGATGCTCGTGCCGCTGGTGACGCCGGAGCTGGTCATGGGCGCGTCGATGTTCATCCTCTTCACCCAGCTGTTCGGGTTCATCGGACTCGGCACCACGGCCCAGGTGATCGGCCAGGTGACGTTCTCGATCTCCTACGTGGTGGTGATCGTGCGCGGCCGGCTGGCGTCGATCGGGCCGGAGTACGAGGAGGCCGCGGCCGACCTCGGAGCGCCGCCGGCCGACGTGCTGCGGCGCGTGCTGCTGCCGCTCCTCTCGCCCGCCATCGTGTCCGGCCTGCTGATCGTCTTCGCGCTCTCGATCGACGACTTCGTCGTCACCAGCTACCTGGCCAGGGGCGCCGACACGGAGACGGTTCCGATCAAGCTCTACTCGGCCGCGCGCGGTGCGCCGACGCCGGCGCTGAACGCGCTGGCGTCGATCATGGTCGCCGTCACGCTGCTCGCGCTCGGGCTGGCCTATCTCGTCTGGAAGCGCCTGTCGCGCGGCACGGAAGGCTCGGCGCTCGACTCCATCGGAGGGATGTAGATGACCACGAACGGGGCGACGACCGCCGGCCGCATCGAGATCGTGTCGCTGACGAAGCGCTTTGGCGACATCGCCGCGGTGGACGACATCTCGCTCGACATCCCGGGTGGCGAGTTCTTCTCGATGGTCGGCCCGTCCGGCTGCGGCAAGACCACGACCCTGCGCATGATCGCGGGCTTCGAACGCCCCGACGAGGGTGAGATCCGCCTCGACGGCGCCGACATGTCGGCGACCCCGCCGCACAGGCGCAACGTCAACACGGTGTTCCAGAGCTACGCGCTCTTCCCGCACCTGAGCGTCGCCGAGAACGTGGCCTTCGGGCTGCGATACCAGAAGACGACGAAGGAGGAGCAGCGCAAGCGCGTCGCCGAGGCGCTCGATCTCGTGCAGCTGACCGGCTTCGACGCCCGCCGGCCGACGCAGATGTCGGGAGGCCAGCAGCAGCGCGTGGCGCTCGCCCGCGCGCTGGTGCTGAACCCGCGCGTGCTGCTGCTGGACGAGCCGCTCGGCGCCCTCGACGCCCGCCTGCGCAAGGACCTGCAGGTCGAGCTGAAGACGCTGCAGCAGGACCTCGGCATCACGTTCGTCTACGTCACGCACGACCAGGAGGAGGCGCTCACGATGAGCGACCGCCTCGCGGTCATGAACAACGGCAAGGTCGAGCAGATGGGTGGCCCGCAGGCGGTCTACGAGGCGCCCGACACGCGGTTCGTGGCGGAGTTCCTCGGCGTGTCGAACCTGCTCAGCGGCCACGCGAGCGGCGACGGCGCCTTCCACATCGGCGAGTTCACGCTCCACTGCCGCCAGGGCGCCACCGACGCCACCGGCACGGTGCACGCGGTGATCCGCCCCGAGCGGGTCGTGGTCGGCACGCACGGTCCGGCCGGCGACAACACGCTCCCCGGCCTGATCGATCGGGTCGTCTTCGTCGGCTCCGTGCTCGACGTGCGCGTGCGCCTCGCCACCGGCGAGCTGGTGCGGTCGCTGGTCGCCAACGACGGCGCCGCCGGCATCCCGACCGAGCAGGGCGCCCCGGTCAGCGTCCACCTGCCGCCCGAAGCGATGCGCATCCTGCGCGGCACCTGATCTCAGGGCCCTACCCTGCCCAGCGTGGATCCGCGCCGCCGCACGTTCGCGCTGGTCGCCCTGACGCTGGGCGTCTTCCTCGTCACGCTGAACGTGACGATCGTCATCGTCGCCCTGCCCGAGATCGCGCGCGACCTGCAGGCCGGTCATGACACGACGGCGTGGATCATCGACGCGTACAACCTCGTCGGCGCGAGCCTGCTGTTGTCGGCCGGCTACGTCGCCGACCGTTTCGGACGCCGGCGGATGCTGGTTTCCGGCTACGTGCTGTTCGCCGGCGGGGCGTTGCTCTGTGCCGTCGCGCCGAGCGTCGGCTGGCTGCTCGCATTCCGAGTCGTGCAGGCCGTCGGCGGCACCGCGCTGACGCCGACGAGCCTGGCGATCGTCGCGAACCTCTATCCCGATGCGCGGGAGCGGGCGCGCGCGATCGGCATCTGGGGCATCTCGTCGGGCATCGGCCTCGGCCTCGGGCCGATCATCGGCGGCGCCACGGTCGACGGGTTCGGCTGGCGGGCGGTGTTCGCGGTCAACGCGGCGATCGGCGTGGCCGCGCTCGGCGCCGTCCTGCGCGTGGTGCCGGCGTCGCGCAGCGCGGTGGCGCGACGCCTCGACGTGTGGGGTCAGGTGCTGGCGGTCGTGCTGCTGGCGAGCCTCACGTACGCGCTGATCGGAGCCGCGCGGTACGGCTGGACGTCGCCGCGCATCGTCGGCATCTTCGCCGCCGACGTCGTGCTGGCAGTGGCCTTCCTGCGGGTCGAGTCGCGCACCCGCGAGCCGCTGCTCGACCTGCGGTTCTTCCGCGACCGGCAGTTCTCGGGCGCGACGTTCATCTCCGTCGCCGCCTTCTTCGCGTTCGGCGGCTTCATCTACGAGAACACGCTGTTCCTGGAGCGCGGCCGCGGCTACTCGGCCCTGGCGGCGGGACTGCTGACGCTGCCGGCGGCCCTCCCCACGCTGGCCGGCGGGCCGATCTCGGGCTGGCTGGTGGCGACGCGCGGGCCGCGCGGCGTGCTGGCGTCCTCCACGCTGACGATGGCGGTCGCGCTGACGGCGCTGGCGCTGCTGCCGGGCGACGGGCCGATCGTCGCCTTCCTCTGCTGCTACCTGCTGCTCGGCATCGGCTACGGCGTGCTGAACGCGCCGCTGTCGACCGTGGCGGTCGCGAGCATGCCGAAGGAGCAGGCCGGCGTGGCCGCCGCCGTCGTCTCGAGCGGCCGCAACGTCGGCATCGTGCTCGGCATCGCCGCCCTCGGCTCGCTGGTGGCCGCGAAGGTACCGGCCGAGGGCACGGTGCACGAGCTCGCGGCGGCGCTCCGGCCGGCCTACCTGCTGGCCGCCGGCGTCCTGGTGGCCGCGACGGTCGTCGCCCGCGGCACGCTCCGCGACGTGCCGCCGGAGACGATGGTCAGCGCCGCCGCGCCCTCAGCCAGGTAGTTCCCAGGACGCCCACACGTCGTCCCACCACTGCCGGCCGTGCTCGAGCTCGTCCGCGACGCGACGGCCCGCCGAGCGGATCGCCGCCACGTCGGCCGCCGAGAACCTGCCCTCGCGGATGCAGTGGTCGAGCAGCTCGTCGTCCTTGAACTCCCAGGTGCCGTCCGGATGAACGGAGATGTCGAGCTCGTGATCGAAGGTATCGAGCGAGCGTTCGCCACGCACGATCGGGGCCTGGAAGTTGACGTAGAAGCCCGCGAATGTCCGGTCCGGGCCCTCCCAGAACACCCAGACGGTGTAGGGATCGCCGGGCCGGTGCAGGATCAGCACGCCGTGCCCCTCCCAGGCGCCGCGGGCCGCCCAGGGATGCTGGGCGGCCCACGGCCACCGGTCCGGGAAGGTGAAGAGTGCGCCTTCGGCGATGAAGACGGCGAGCAGATCGTCGCGGTCGGCGACGACGCGCACGGGCCACGTCAGCAGCACGTGGCCCTGCCAGACCTCACGCCACTCGATCTCGTCGCCGGGTGCCCACGGCACGGCGATGTCAGGCGCGCGGCGAGTAGCGCGCGTGCAGCATCAGGTCGTTGCCGTCGGGATCGGTGAAGAACGCCATGTGGCAGACGCCCGTGTCGAACGTGTCGCCGGCGAACTCGACGCCCTTGGCCTCGAGCTCGGCGCGCGCCGCCGCGACGTCTTCGACGTGCAACGCCAGGTGCGCGTTCTTCTGCGGCGCGAAGGTCGCACCCATCTTGTCGGGCTCCCAGATGCCGAGGCACGTCTGGCCGATCCAGAACTCGTAGTCGGCCTTGTCGTCGGCCCGCAGGCCGAGCGTCTCGCCGTAGAACACGCGCGATCGCTCGGCATCCTGGGACGGAACGGCAACGAAGTCGAGCGAGGTGATCGGTGTCATGGAATCCCTCCTATGGTTCGGCTGGCCGGTCGGCGCACCGACATCGTGCCACCGGTCGTCATCTCGCGCTGTTCACCGATCGGCCGCGAGCCGAACGTGCCCGTCCGGGGGCCGCCGATCCGGCGCCGTTCTCCGCGGATTGGCACGGCTCGGCGCTTAGCCGGGATCGCCTCCGGCCCGGCCCTTGATCGACGAGGCGGTGCCGCTGACCGCGTCCTTGATGGAGCTCGCCGTCTCCGACACCGACTCGCGAGCCCGGTCGACCGCGTCGCTGACGCGATCCTTCGCCCGGGCCTGCACGTCGGCCTTGTAGGCGATGGCGTCGATGATCGCACCCATCTCGTCGCGGGTGCGCGCGATCTGCGCGCGAATCAGATCCGTGTCCGCGCCCATTGCACGTCCTCCTTCAGGGTCTCGATCGTCTGCTCCGGCACCGGTGGCGCAGCGGCCTGCACCTTGCCCTTGCCGGCCATGGCCAGGATCGCGGCGCCGGCGCCGTAGACCGCGGTGACGATCAGGCACGCCAGCCACGCGTCGACCCTGAGGGCCAGCAGGACGATCAGCATCGCCGTCAGCGCACCGAACGCCCCCAGTCCGAGCAGGCCCCCGGCACCGATCAGGCCGGCCCCGACCCCTGCGCTCCGGCTCTTCTGCCTCAGCTCGGTCCGCGCGAGTTCGACTTCTTGCCGCACCAGCGTCGACGTCTGTTCCGAGAGCTGTTTGAACAGGTCGCCGAACGACTGGTCGCGAAGGTCTTCACGCACCAACTGCCTCATCCCCTTTCCGGCCCGCCCGCACGAGCCGTTCACCCGCGTCCTCCCCGCGTTCGGCCGGGCTAACCCGGGCGCGATGTGTGATGGGTCAACGAGGCGGGGAGGTTCGCGCTATGAAGAACATCGCCAGAGGATTCACGGTCGTGTTCGTGCCCGGCATCATCCTCCTCGTTCTCGTCTGACCAACGCGCCGTTCGCGAGCCAGACCGTGACCGACGAGGCCTTCGCCAACATCAAGAAGCAGATCGACACCATCAACAAGAAGCGCGACAAGCCGCTGGCGGTGAAGCGCGGCTCGATCTTCACGCCGCAGGAGCACGAGGAGGTCATGGTGACGGCTCCGAACGCGACCGGCGGGACGAACTGGCAGCCGTCGAGCTACAACCCGAAGACGAACATGATCTACGTCTGCTCCCAGGACGGCGTCGCGGGCTACTCGGCGTCCGATATCCCCGGCTTCACCGAGGGCAAGCAGTTCATCGGCAGCATCATCGCCATCACGGGCTTCGGCCCGAACCCCGGGCATCTGACGGCGATCGACGGCACCACCGGCGAGATCAAGTGGCAGAAGGACTTCCCGGAGTCGTGCTATTCGGGCTCGGCCACCACCGCCGGCAACGTCACGTTCGTCGGCCGCAACGGCGGCGAGCTGGAGGCGTACAACGCCACCACCGGCGACCTGCTCTGGAGCTTCCAGACCGGCGCCGGCGCCAACAACGTGCCGACCATCTTCGAGGAGGACGGCCACGAGTACGTCGCCTTCTACGCCGGCGGCAACAGCCTGGCCGGCACGTCGCACGGCGACAGCCTGTGGCTGTTCTCGCTCGACGGCACGATGGGCCCGGTCGAGCCCGGGGCAGCCGCTGCGGCAGCCACCCACGCCGGTGAGGCGCCGACTGCCACGACCGGTACCGACACGACGGCGGCACCCGCCGGCGGCGACGCGGCGGCCGGCGAGCAGGTGTTCGCCAACAACTGCTCGGTCTGCCACGGCGCCAGCGGCACCGGCGGCAACGGCGGCCCCGACCTGACCTCGATCCCCGCCGCCGCGGACGACGCCAAGGTCGCCGCGCAGGTGACCAAGGGCGGCGGCGGCATGCCGGCCTTCGAGGGCGTGCTGTCCGACCAGGACATCCAGAACGTCGCGGCCTACGTCACCACGAACATCACGAACAAGTAGCTCCAGAGCTTCGCCTCTCGGGGCGATACCGGGTTCCGCCGGCGACGAATGCGATCCTCATCACCTCGTCTACGTCGTCGGCGGTTCGCCGTGCCCGGGCGGCGCTCCTCGCCCTCGCCGGGACACGTACCCTGCCGGGGTGGAGCAGCGCCGGGTGACACGAAACGTCGTGCTGCTGTGCCTCTCGTTCGCGGCGTTCGGCACCGTCTGGGGCGCGTTCCAGGCGGTCATCGCCGAGCTGCAGCACGACTACGGCTTCTCGGAGTCGCAGCTCGGGCTCCTGCTGCTGCTGCCGCCGCTGTTCGGCGTGCCGGCGGCGCTGTCGGGCTCCCGGATCGTGGCGCGGTTCGGATCGCGGGTGCTGCTCGTCCTCGGATCGTCGATCGTCACCACGGGCCTGCTGGTGCTCGCTCTCGGCGACGGTTCCGCCACGCCGTGGATCGCGATGGCGATCACCGGCGTCGGCGCCGGCATGGTGGACGTCGCCGTGTTGACGGCCGCGAGCCGCGTGCAGGCGGCCAGCGGCACGCCGGTGATGGGCCGCGTGCAGTCGGTGTTCTTCGCCGGCCTCGTGGCCGGCGGCGGTATCGGCGTGGCCGTCGTCGCGCTCGGCCTGAGCTACCGGGTGTGCTTCGTGATCACTGGCGTCGTCCTGCTCGCCGCGTGCTCCCTCACCGCGCGCCTCCTGGTGCTCCCCGCGATCTCCAACCCCGCAACCGGTCACCTGTCGCTGCGCGGCGTGCTGGCGATCGCGGGCATCCCGGTGCTGATCGCCCTCGCGTTCGGCGGCTTCTTCCTCGAGGGTGCGACCACGAGCTTCGCCGCCGTGCTGCTGCGGAACGCGATCGGGTCGACCGCGGTCGTCGCGAGCACGTCGGCGTTCGTCGTCAGCGTCGGTCTCGCGATCGGCGCCTACGCGGCCGACGCGTTCGTCGCGCGGATCGGTGCCCGGCGCACGATGGCCGTCGGCGCGACCCTCGCAGCGGTGGGTGTCGGCGTGGCCGCGACGGCCACCGTCTCGGGCACGGCCGTCGTGGGCCTCGGCATCGCCTCGGTCGGCTTCGGCGGCATCGGACCGGCCGCGCTGACCCTGACGGTGCCGATCGACGTCGAGTACGGCGGCGGCGTGCTGCCGACCGTGACGGCGCTGTCCTACGTGGCGTTCCTGTTCGGCCCCGTCGCCGTCGGGCAGATCGGCGACCTGTTCGGGCTGCGCGTCGCGTTCGGCGTCGTTGCCGTTGCGGCCGCGGCGCTCGCGGTCGTGTCGCTGGTCGGCCTGCGCGATCACGCCTCGGGCAAGGTCCAGCTCGAAGGAGTGCCGTGAGCGACGAGTCCGTCGACGTGTCGTTCCACCTGAGTGGGCCCCGCCATCAGGCAGGGCCCAGCCAGAACCGGATCGCGGTTCCCTCGCAGCGGTCAGCTCTGATAGTTGGCGAGGACCTTGTAGATCTTCGGAGCCTCCGGCGGTGCCGCGAGGTGCTCGCCGAACTCGGCCCAGATCGCCTGGATCTTCTCGGTGGGGGGGTTGGCGGCGACATCGTCATCGACCAGGGCGATCACGTAGCCGTTACCGTCGTCGTTCGCCACGTGGATGAAGTGGTGCATCCCGGGAAGCGCGGCGATGCGCGGCCTCATCTCCTCGAGCTTGGCGGTGGCGGCCTCCACAGACTCCGGTTTGATCCGGAATTGGGTGATGCGCGCATGCACGGGCAGCTCCTTCGAGTAGCGGACGGGGCGTAGGGACAGCCCACCATACGCCGCCGTTGGCGCGTTAGCGAGTCCGCACGCGGCCACCAACGGCCCGTCGCGTCGACCGGAAGTCCAGTCCGACCTCCGACGATGAGCGGCAGCGTGCTTGCGTCGCGGCCACCATCCAGTTGGCCGTGGTGCGCCGGAGTCTTGTGTCAGTGACCCTTGAACGGGTCGAGGTGGACATCGTCGATCCGGAAGGTCGTCCCGGCATCGGCGACGAACGAGAACTGCGCCTGGTAGCCCGTCGTGTTGAGGAGCGCCAACAGGGCCGGCGGGAACAGCACGATCGGGCTCGGCCGCCAGGAGGTGCCCGCACTGATCGTGGTGACGATCGACGACACCTTGCCGTTCGGGCCGTTCAGCACCCCGTTGACTTTGAGCGCGCCGGCGCCGGAGACGCGTCGCACGAAGAACCGCATCGACGGCGTGGTCACGTTGACACACATCCAGGGCGACTTGGCGGTGCCGGCGCCGGGGATCTGGACGGCGTGAGAGCCCGTTGCGAGGGCGAGGTTGCTATCGCCGGTGACGATGTTCGCGCCGCCGAGCCAGGACCAGCCGGAGGCGCCCGACTCGAACGCCGATCCGGGGAACCGCGCGTACTGCGCACCGTCGAGCCAGGGCATGAACACCTGCGACGTCTGGCTATAGGCACACGATGTGGCCGCTCCGGCGGTCGGCACGAGTGCCAGTGTCGCCGCGATGGCGGCGGTCGTACCCAGGATCAGCTTCTTGCAGCGGCGATGCATGTCGGTCCTCGGGGAGAAGGGGCGGCGCTGCCAAGGATGCTGCCCGTCTGCCGGCGTGGTTTCATGCCCCGATCGGGGGAATCGGCTGCTCGTCGGCCGAGCGGGGTGCGGTCGGCCCTTCACCGAGCTACCCGACCCGCGCACCGACCGGGGGCTGACCGCGTGGGAAGTGAATCACCGGGCGGACGACGAGCAGTCAGGATCGTGCGAGAACCCGCCCGAGCGCGGGGATTTCGTCCCCACGCACGCGAACGCGATGGAGGTCTGCAAGCTGGATGAGCCAGCGTGGCGCGGCGCGCTTCTCCGGCACCCCACAGGTCAGCATCCCCCCGCCGGCTCCTCGACGGTGCGACCGTCCGCGAGTAGGAGCAGCACGCGGAGTCCCTCGCCCGTCCTCTCGAGCGGGATGTCGGCCCGCAGCACGCCGCGTTCCAGGGACGCCTCGACGCGAGTCCCGTTCGCGAGCCTGACCCAGGCGCGTCGAACGACCGACGACACCACGCCGACGACGTAGTCCGGGTACATGCTGCGGGCGACCAGCCAGGCGCCGTAGCAGGCCGTCCGTCCCGCGCCGCAGGACTCGACGGTGCCATCGCCGTGGCCGACCAGAGAGATGCAGTACGAGCCCGCACCGCCAGCGGCACGAGGGACGACCGCGTACACGTCGTCCCGCTCGACGCCGACGCCTCCGGCGAGCTTCCTGACCGTCACCGGTCTCCCCTGGTGTGACCGCTCGAGCTCGGCAGGCAGGACGCCGGGCGAACCGGCCCCGACCAGCATCACCGCTACAGGCTCGCGCCCCGGTCCGGCCGCGCGCGACGACGCCGGCGTCGGAAGCGTCGCGTGCATCGCCGGCGCCTCGGTGACGGTCGACCCGCCTGCGAGCGTCACCCGGATCCGCTCGTCGCCGCCGGCCCACGCCGCCTCGCCGACGCCCCGGTGGAGGGCGACGACCACCCGCGAGGCGCCCGAGGCGATCGCCAGCGCGCGAACGTCCGAAGAGACCAGCAGGATCCTGCGGCCGGACGCGGGACTTCCGATCAGCACGTGCCGCCCGGAGCCGGGGGTGGCGCAGTCCACGTTGCCCTGGGCGGCGAGGCACGCCGCGCCGTTTCGCAGCAGAAACGCGTGCGGCGCCGAGGCGGTCGCGGCCGTCCCGAGCACGCGAACGGACGACGGGATGATCTGCGCCGAGAACCCGGCCGGCAACCCGAACACCTTCCCGTACTCACGGGTCATCGCAACCGGGCGACCCGCCGCGGCGATGGTTGGAGCGAACGAGCTCTCCGACCGCCCCGGTGTCGGCCCGACGGTCGGGCGGCGGACGGCGACGGCGAGGACGCCGACGGCCAGGAGCAGCAGCAGCCCGAGCACGAGCGCAGCGCGCGGGAGGCGCCGGCGCCGGGGCGCTGCACGCCCGCCTTGCGCCCGCCCGGCGACGGCCTCGAGCCAGTCGGAGCCGGGCTCCTGATCGACCAACGCGCGCAGACGATCCTCGATCTCGATCATCGGTCCTCCTCTCCAAGCACGGCGCGAAGGCGCGACAGCGCCCGCGACAGCCGTGACGCAACCGTCCCGGCGGGAACGTCGAGCACCGCCGCGATGTCGCCGATGCCGAGATCGGCCCAGTACCGCAGCACCACCACCTCGCGCTGGTCGACTGGGAGCGCGATCACCGCGACCTGGAGCGCGTCGGCGCCTTCCCACGTCGGAGCGTCGACCGCGACGAGCGCACCGACCGGCACCGCGCGCGCCCGGACATCCCGCTCGACGGCCGTCACCGCGGCGTTGGCGACGACGCGGTACAGCCACGGCGCGAACGGGCGCGCATCGTCGTACGAGGCGAGGTTGTCAAGCGCACGCAGCAACCCGTCCTGTGCCGCCTCGTCAGCGAGATCACGGCGCCCGGTGACGCCGAACGCGGCACGCCACGCGACGCGGCCGTACCGGCGCACGATCTCCGCCCGCGCCGTCAGATCGCCGCGACGGGCAGCGCGAATGACGGACCGGTCCGATCGCAGCAAAGCCATCGGAGGGTATACACGGCACAACGCCGATCGACATCCGAGGCACGCCAACACCGGCGCTCCCCGCGAGCCCTCGAAATGACGCCGAGGTCGATTCCGGCGTCTGCTCCGGCACGCCGTGCCCGGAGTCGACCTTGGGCAGCGTCCCGACGCGAGGCTCGGCGGCATTGGCCCACTGCCCGGCCTGCCACACCCGTTTCACCCCGGAGCACCGCCGCCGGCATGCGCAAGCGTCGCGGCTCCAGCCCAAGGTCGCGAAGTCCACAACACGAAAGACCCTCATTTGCGGCCGGGTTCCGTCGCCGCGTACTGAGGGCGTACGGTCGGTGCTGCTGGTACTGCGGCGCGACGCCGCCGGTGCGCCAGTTCCGGCGCACCACGTCGTGGCGATCGCGGATGGCGGCACGGATGCGACGGGGAATGGTCGTCCGGCGTGCAGGCGGTGCCACGCGACCCTGAGCGTCGCCGAGCGCACGAGGGACTGGCCGAGCAGCAGCCCGACGCGTCCTGACGCTGAGCGCACCGGCCCATCGGCAGACCACTGAACGGTACGAGGGCACCGCCCGGCGGACAGGCTCCAGGCCCGGGCGTGGTCGGTCGATGATGGTCCTCGATGCGAGCACCGACCAGTGTCACAAGGACGAGATGCCGATCCTGGCGGCCGTGGTGCGTCCTCTCGGCGATGCTGGTCGCCGCGTTCCCGGTCTCCTTCTACGTCGCGTTCGTGAACAACCAGACTGACGGCGCGACTGCGCTTGTCGTGTTCTTCGTGGTGGCCGCCGCCGCTCCAATCAGCGCGCTCCTGCTGGGCATCATGCTCGGCGTTCAATCGCACCGGGTCTCGGGGTTTGCGAATCGCAGCCTGGGTCGTCGCGCTGGCGGGCCTGTCCGTCGTACCGCTCGTCATCGCCGCCGCGATCATGATCGGCAATGCCATGTCCCACATGCGGTGAACCCGACGGGGCCGAGCCAAAATCGGGCGTTGGCGGGCGAGTCGGATGCGACGACGAATGGCCGCCCGGCGTGCACGCGCTGCCACGCCCGGCTCAGCGCCGCCGAACGTCGCATTCAGGGGGGCGGGCTGGTGGCCGCTCGTCGCCGAGTTCGTCATAGAGCCAGTGCTCGAAGAAGGCGCGGCAGCGGGGCTCGTCGTTGGCGACCGCCAACCACTCGCTCGCGGCACGGCGCATTGTCTGCTCGGTTTCGGCGGTTTCGTCGCGCTCGAGCCAATCCGTGAGGCTGCCCCAGAGCAGCTAGAGGCCTTGACAGGCAGTGCTCAGCGTCGGCGCTGCTCTCGCCTTCGATTTCGCCGTTTGGGACCGCGCCCTAATCCCAGGTATCGGTCGCTACGCGGGTAGACGCCGCGACGCGCTGCGTGAGGGGGGCATTCTTCGGACGCCAGGCGTCGCCGCGTAGGGCATCGAGCTGGGCGGCGAGTTCCTGCGGAACGGGCTTCGGCCAGGTGCCGCGCAGCCAGCCGACCATTCGCTCCTCCTGCACCCAGCCGATGAAGAGCGCCACGAACCCGTACAAGACCAGCAGCGCACCGGTGCTCCCTGCGACCTGCGGGACGATGGAGCCCGCTTCACCGTTCCGGAGTGCCCCCATGATGAGGAGCGCGTCCCAGATCGCGATCAACACCCAGTACGCACGGTAGATGCCGAGATGCTTCGGGTGGTTCATCGTGCCTCCCTCAGGGCCTAGTCCGACCAGTCACGTCGAGAATGCGACGATGACCGGTCGCTCGCCTGTCTTTGCAGATACTTCAATTCACAATACTGACCCGGTGCGAACCTGATGAGTTGTCGCCTCGCCGCGCGCCCGCGGACTGGAGCCAGCAAAGGAGGCGCACTGGTCGGACGGCGACTTGGGCGCGTTCGGTGGCGATGGCGAGGGCGACGGCGGCGTCGATGTTCCAGTCGTCGCTGAGTTTGTCGATTCGCCACCCGCGGCCGGTCTTGCCGCACGTGCCAGGATCGATCGGCCCTGGGCGGGATCGATCTGACCCACAAAAGCGCCTGGGGCCTAGTCCTTGTAACCAGGTGGCGGTATCGGGCTATAGGTACGACGCCTACCACGCTTGACGTCCCTGACTGCTCGCTGCGGGCTCGACGGCCGCCACTCACCACCACCGTGCGGCGTCGGCACCCCGTGCCGATTCAGCCGCTCCGCAAGCGTGGGCAGCGTCGCACGCAGCGGGCCGATCACCTTCGACGATTCTCACTTTGCGGGGCCGCCTCGTTCGACCGCGCCGCCGGTTCGGGTTGGTCACCATGGCCGAGTTTGAGCACGCCGCGCCGCGTGATCTTCGCCCCGAACGCGGAGGCGGCCGCGGCGGCGCTCATGGACGACCACATCGCATAACGGGACTTGACTGTCGCTTGCGTTAGACGGCGCGACGGAGTAGTCTCGCCCGGTTCCGTCCACCCTCCCGGCAAGAGGAGTCGTGCCATGCCCTTCGCGCGCATGTTCAACAATCCAAACGTGACGAAGGAGAAGTACGACGCTACGCGCGAGAAGCTGGGCGTCAGCCAGGACAACATGCCCAAGGGGGGCCTCGTCCACATTGCTGGAGAGGGCCCTGGTGGTACGTGGCGCGTCGTTGAAGTGTGGGAATCGGAAGCGGACGCGCAGGCTTGGGACGCGAAGCTCGAGCCCGTCCTCTCAGCACAAGGCATCACCCGGCCGGCACCGGAAACGTGGCAGGTGCATAGCCTCCTTAAGACCTGACGGCGCCCTGAAGGCGCTCCCTTCTAGAGGTGGCTCCGCGAACCGATGGCGTGCGCCATCGTCGGCGGGTGCTGTCCCGGCGGCGATGCGGTTAGCGATTCCCTGAGGCGCCCTACGGTGGGGGGCGCCTACTTTGGGGGGGTGGCAAAAAAAGGGATTCCGAAAAGCCGAAACTTTGCAGAGAGGACTTGGGAGGGTGCCGCTGTCGCGGCGCGTGGATTGCGATTCCGCGACGCCCCGGATCCTCGCGAGGCGTCGCCGGGGCGCCCCGGACTGGCGCTACCTCGGTGGCCGGTGTAGGGTCGGCAGCCATGGGCAGCAACATGTTCGAAGAGAACGATCGCGTCCGAGTCGTGAAGGAATTCGACTTTGAGGATGGCACGGTGCCGGTCGGCGCGGTGGCAACCGTGCGTCTCCCCAAGCGAGGCGCCGCTCTGTACGAGACTGGCGACGGTATCCCATCCGTCGCCATGGTCATCGATGGCGAGACCGCGCTGACCATTGCGCCGGCCTCTCATCTCGCCTCAGAAGGCTGATGCATTCGCGAGTGGGCCATGAGTGGGCCACGCGGTGCCGTTCCGTTGCAGCACGACGCGGAGCTCTGGGCGTTGTGCTGCAACGGATGGGCGGTACTGGGCTCGAACCAGTGACCCCTAGCTTGTCGAGCTAGTGCTCTACCAACTGAGCTAACCGCCCCCCGGTATTCGATGATAGCAGCGGGCCGGAAGCCGGTTCGTCAGACCTTCTCGATCGGCGCGTACCGCACGTGCAGCGTTTTCTCGCCCTGCTCGGGGAAGCGCACGACGACCTCCTCGGCCGAGCGGATGCCCGTCACGATGCCCTCCCCCCACTTCTTGTGGCGCACCGTGTCGCCCGTCGCGAGCACCGGCAGATCGACGTCGTCCTTCGGCCGCACCGGCGGCGGCCGGGTGGCGGCCACCGAGGGCGTGAGGAGCCCGAAGCCGCGCTGGCGCTCGCGCTCGTAGCCGGCCCGGCCGGGCCCGAACGACGAGGTGGCGCGGGACCCGACCGCGACCGGCGCCGGCCGCTGCCGCTGATGGTCGACCACGTCGGACGGGATCTCGGCCAGGAAGATCGAGGGCGAGTTGGAGTTGCGGCTGCCGAACAGCGTGCGGCTGCGGCAGTACACCATCGTCAGCTGCTCGCGAGCGCGGGTCATGCCGACGTAGCAGAGGCGGCGCTCCTCCTCGAGGTTCGCCTCCTCGATCGCGCGCTGGTGCGGGAAGACGCCGTCCTCCATGCCCACCAGATAGACGACCGGGAACTCGAGGCCCTTCGCCGTGTGCAGCGTCATCAGCGTCACCATCGAACGCACCGTGTGCTCGTCCTCGTCGGCGTCTGAGAACAGGGACAGCTCCTGCAGGAACGTCTCGAGCCCGGTCACGTCGTCGCGCGCATCGAACTCGCGGGCCACGCCGACCAGTTCGTCGAGGTTCTCGAGCCGGCCCCGGGCCTCGATGGTGCGCTCCTCGCGCAGCACGTCGCGGAAGCCGGTGTCGTCCAGCACGCGCTCCAGCAGGTCGGCGACGCCGCGACCCTCGACCAGCTCCTCGAGGCGGTCGAGCAGCTCGGAGAACGCCCGCACCGACTTGCGCGCCGCGGCGTTCGGCAGCGCCTCGTCGGCCTCGCGCAGCGCCTCGCGCAGCGTGATGCCGAATGCCTCGGCGTGCTGGATCAGCCGCGACACCGTGGTGTCACCGATGCCGCGGCGCGGCGAGTTGATGACGCGCCGCAGCGAGATCGCGTCGTTCGGGTTGATCAGCACCTGGAGGTACGCGAGCGCGTCCTTGACCTCGGCGCGGTCGTAGAACCGCAGCCCGCCGACCACCTGGTACGCCACGTCGTGGCGGCGCAGCAGATCCTCGATCACGCGGGACTGGGCGTTGGTGCGGTAGAAGATCGCGATCTCCGAGGCCGAGTGGCCGTCGTTCAGCAGACCGCCGATCTGCGACACCACGAGCCGCGCCTCGCTGTGCTCGTCCTCGCACTCCCAGAGCTTCACCTTGTCGCCCGGGCCGAGGTCCGACCAGAGCCGCTTCTCCTGCCGGTCGGTGTTGTGGCTGATCACGCCGTTCGCGGCGTCGAGGATGTTCTGGGTCGAACGGTAGTTCTGCTCGAGCCGGATCGTCTGCGCGTCCGGGAAGTCCTTCTCGAAGTCGAGGATGTTGCGGATATCGGCGCCGCGCCACGAGTAGATCGACTGGTCCGAGTCGCCGACCACGCAGACGTTGCCGTGCGCCGCCGCCAGCGCACGGACGAGCCGCCACTGCGCGTGGTTGGTGTCCTGGTACTCGTCGACCATCACGTACTTGAACTTCGCCTGCCACTTCTCGCGCACGTCGGGCACGTCCTCGAGCAGCCTCACGGCGTGCGCCAGCAGGTCGTCGAAGTCCATCGCGCCGGCCTGCGTGAGGCGCCGCTGGTACCCGAAGTAGACATCGGACACCGTCTGGTCGAAGAAGCCGGACACCTCGGCCGCGAACTGCTCGGGGCCGATCAGCCGATTCTTCGCATCGGAGATGCGGGCCTGGATACCCCGCGGCGGATAGCGCTTCGGATCCTTGTCGAGCTCGTCCTCCAGCACGTCCTTGACGACGCGGATCTGGTCGGCCTGGTCGTAGATCGTGAAGCCGGGCCGAAAGCCGATGCGCTCCGCCTCGGCGCGCAGGATGCGCGCGCAGGCGGCGTGGAACGTCATCACCCACATGCCGCGGCTGCGGGCGCCGAGCAGGTCGTCGACGCGCTCCAGCATCTCCTTCGCGGCACGGTTGGTGAACGTGATGGCGAGGATCTCCCACGGTTTGACGTCGTAATCGCGCACCAGGTGCGCGATCCGGTGGGTGAGCACGCGCGTCTTGCCGGAGCCGGCCCCGGCCACGATCAACACGGCGCCCTGGACGGCCTCGACTGCTCTGCGCTGCTCGGGGTTCAGCTCGTCGAGGAGACCCTTCGGCATCGGTCTGCAGGGTACCAGCGAGGGCCCCTGCGATCCTCGTTCAACCCGGCCAGTCGGGCCGCTCGCGCAGCGCCGCCAGTTCGTCGTCCGTGCGGGCCCACTCGGCGGTCGACGGGTGGCCCGCCAGCGCCACGCGCAGGTGCTCCATGGCCTCGTCGAGCCTGCCGTCGAGCGCGGTGTAGCAGGCCAGCCGGTAGTGCATCGTCGGGTGTCCTACCGCAGCCACACCTGCACCGCGGGCGACCGCACCTCGCCGGTGGTGGCGCGGAAGACGTAGAGGCCCTTGCGCTTGAGCGTGATGCGCGTCGCGAACCGGCCGCGCGTGACGCGCAGCGTGCGGACGGCCCGCCAGCGGCCCGCGGCGTACGCCTCGATGACGATGCCCCCCTTGGCCGGCAACACCGTCCCCGACAGGCGGACGACCTTCCTGACCCGGCGGACGACCAGCGTCACGCCGCGGGCCATCTTGACGACGAGCTGCGCACGGACGCCACCGCCGGTCGCGACCAGCGTGCCCTCGCGGCGGCCGTCGAGCACGAGGTCGGCGATGCCGCGCTCGTCGGTGACAGCCGTGCCGGCGCCGACGTTGCCCGGCCAGGTGAAGTTGATGCGCAACCCGCGCTCGTACGTCGCGGCGCGGAGCGCCCGCACCGTGACGTGCGTGGCGCCGCGCTTGACTGTGATCGACGCAACCGAGAACCGCAGCACGAGCGGCGCCGCCGCGACCGGCGGCGCGGGTGCGGGCGGCGCGACCGGAGCGGCCGCGACCGCGAAGGCCCACTGCATCGTGGTGATGTTGCCCGCGTTGTCGGTGACGTGGGCGATGACGGCGTGCTGGCCGGCCCCGAGCGGGGCCGGGGCGACGTAGCGGAACATGCCGTCGGCGAAGCGCCCGGCGGCGCCCACGTCGTGCCCGTCGAGCGCGACCGACGGCGCGCCGGGGCGCAGGCCGCTCTCCGCGTCTCGCGCACCGAACGAGAAGCCGTTCGCGTCGCCGCTGAAGCCGTCGACGACGGGCGCCACGCGGTCGGCGATGGTGACGGTCGCGGCCGTCTCGGTGACGTTGCCGGCGGCGTCGGTGGCGTGGAAGCGCACGGCGTGCACGGCGTAGGGGAGCGGCGTGACCGGGATGCCCTGCCACGTGCCGGCGTCGGTAGGGGCCAGCGCGACGGCGACCCCGCCGACCGTGGCCGACACCTCGACCAGCCCGCTGAGCGCATCGGACGACCGCACTGCGACGACGGGCTGACGATTGGAGGTGTCGGCGGCCACGGTGCCCACCAGCGCCGGCGGCGTGTTGTCGACGCGGATCGCCTTCGCCACCGGCACGGCGGCGTTGCCGCCGATGGCCGGGCCGTCGGTGGCCCGGAAACCGGCCGTCAGGTAGCCGTCATGCAGCAGGTGGCTGTCGATGCAGAGGTCGCCGCCGAACGCCCGCGGCCGCGGCTGCAACGTCGGGCCCGCCGGGGCGCCGACGCCCACCTTCTGCCCGTCGATATCGAGGTAGAGGCCATAAACGCCGAGGCCGCCGTCGGTGGCGTCGGCGTGGGCACACACCACGCCGCGGTGCCAGGCGCCGTCGGCGAACGGACCGCCCGCGCGCACCGTCAGCGTGGGCAGGCCGGAGTCGCGCAGCCAGACGCCGATGCGCAGCACCTCGAGCGTGTTCGAGTTCGCGCTCACGATGCGACCCGCCGGCACCGCGGTGCGTGCGTACAGCGACGGCCCGAACTGCGCCACGCCGGGCGGGATCTCGACCAGCGTGTCGGCACCCGTGGCCGAGTCGGCCAGCGCCGTCGAGGTCCACACCGCGCCGGCGGCGTGGTACAGCAGCCGCGCGTGGATGCCGGGATCGGACGTGCGGTGCCGCATCGTGACGCTGCCGCCGAGGATGCTGGTGCCGGCCGGCGGCGTGAACACGAAGTCGGCGCCGTTGAAGGCCGGGATGGCGACGCCCTGCGCGGCGAACGCCGACAGCACGCCGCTCGCCCGGCAGGAGTTGCCGGCGGCTCCCGCCCCGCATGCACCGAAGCCGGCGCCGACGGCCGCCCGCAGGCCCGTCTGATCGGCTGACGGGTAGTACAGGTCGGCGCGGTAGTCGACCGCGTGGGCGGGCGGCGCCACCAGGGCAGCGAGGGCCCCGAGCAGCATGAGAGGGAGGATTCGTCGCATGTCCCGAGGCTCCCATGCGAGGGGCACGCGCGTCTGTGCCGGAATGTCACGAATCACGCGCGGACCGTGCCGCGACCGATACGCTGCGGCCGTGCGAGCCCTTGCCGCCTGGCTTCCCGCGATCGCGATCGCCGTACTCATCTTCACGCTCTCGGCGCAGTCGAACCTGGCGGTCACGGACGGCACCGTCGACCTCGTGCTGCGCAAGCTCGCGCACATGACCGTCTTCGGGCTGCTCGCCGCCGCGTGCGTTCGCAGCCTCACGTTCCACGGCATCACCGGGCGGGCGGCGCTCGTCGGCGCGGCCACCCTCGCCGGTGTCTACGCGGTCAGCGACGAGTTCCACCAGACCTTCGTCACCGGCCGCTCCGGGTCGCCGATCGACGTCGCGATCGACCTCGTCGGCATCGCGGTGGCGCTCGCGCTCCTGGCGCACAATCCCCGCCTGCGCGCCCGCATCGTGGCCCCGGCGTGACCGCTCTCTACGTCTCCGACGGCGCCTTCGCCGACGCCGACGCGGTGTTCGCCGCCGCCGTGACGCACCTCGCCGCCAAGTACGCCGCCATCCGGCCGCTGGCGATCGCCGACGTGCCGGCCGGTCGCGCCGCAGCCATGCCGGCGCTCGACGCGTGGGCCGGTGACGCCAGCTGGCGCACCGAGGTGGTGCGGTTCTACGAGGCCTCGGCGCCGGTGCTGCTGCGGCCCGATCCCGAGCTGAACGCCCTGCTGCGCCGCGCGCGCAAGGCCGGTCACGAGCTGACGATCGTCTCGCCCCTCCCCCGCGCCGCCGTCGAGCTCTACCTCGCGCAGCTGGGCGTCCGCCGCATGGCGGCCGGCGTGCTGGGCGAGGAGGATGCGCCGCCGCCGGCGACGGTCACCACCCGGGCGGAGCTGATCGCTGCGCTCAGCTGAGCGCGATCCGCTCCAGCGCCTCGAACGTCGCCGGTGCGCGTACCACCGCGGGGCTCCGCGCGATCGCGGTGTCGGGATCCTTGAGGCCGTGGCCGGTCAGCACGCAGACCACCCGCGCGCCCTCCTCGACGGTGCCGGCGGCCCGGCCGCGCGCCAGCCCGGCGACGCTGGTGGCGCTCGACGGCTCGCAGAAGACGCCTTCCAGCTGCGCGATGCGCTGCCACCAGTCGAGGATCTCCTCGTCCGGTGCGGCGACGAAGCCGCCCTCGGACTCGCGGGCCGCACGCATCGCCTCCACCCGGCGCACCGGCGAGCCGATGCGGATGGCCGTCGCGATTGTCTCGGGCTGCGCCACGTCGTCGTCTTGCAGCATCGCGGCCGAACCCGCCGCCTGGCAGCCGAGCAGCCGCGGCCGGTCGGTCGCGTCGCCCGCCGTGACGGCCTCGTTGAATCCGCGCCAGTAGGCCGTGATGTTGCCGGCGTTGCCGACCGGCAGCACCAGCCAGTCGGGCACGCCGATCTCGTCGACGATCTCGAAGGCGGCGGTCTTCTGCCCCTCGATGCGGTAGTCGTTGAGGTTGTTGACGAGCGTGATCGGGTAGCGATCGCACAGCTCGCGGACGAGCCGCAGCCCGTCGTCGAACGACCCGTCGATCATGCAGACGGTGGCGCCGACGGCCTGCGCCTGGGCGAGCTTGCCGAGCGCCGTCTGGCCGCTCGGCACGACCACCAGGCAGGGGATGCCCGCGCGCGCGGCGTACGCCGCGGCGGAGGCCGAGGTATTGCCGGTCGACGCGCACACGACCTTCTGTGCCCCGTCCTCGGCCGCCTTCGACAGCGCCATCGTCATGCCGCGGTCCTTGAACGAGCCGGTCGGGTTCATGCCCTCCAGCTTGAGGTGGAGCTCGACGCCCAGCACCGCACCCAGGCGGTCGGCCCGCAGCAGCGGTGTCGACCCCTCGCCGAGCGAGATCACCGGCGTCGCGTCCGACACCGGCAGACGGTCGCGATAGCGTTCGATCAGGCCGGTTGGAGCGATGCGTCGCATGACGCCGACACGGTACCGAACGGGTACGCTCTCCTGCCGCATGAGCGCCCACACCGCAATCGGCCTGCTCGGGTACGGCACCGTCGGATCGGCCGTCGATCGTATGCTGCGCGACCGCGTCGAGGAGATCGCCCGCGTCGCCGGCGGCCCCGTCGAGGTGCGCCGCGCGCTGGTGCGCGACGCCGCCCGGCCGCGCGACACGGTCGCGCCGGACGGCCTGCTGACCACCGACTTCGCGGCCCTCCGCGACGATCCCGACATCCGCGTCGTGGCCGAGGTGATGGGCGGCGTCGAACCCACCCGCGGCTACCTGCTCGAGCTGTTCGCGGCCGGCAAGTCGGTCGTCTCCGCCAACAAGCAACTGCTCGCCCGGCACGGCGAGGAGCTGTTCGCCGCGGCCGAGCGGCACGGCGTGCAGCTGCGGTTCGAGGCGTCGGTGTGCGCCGCGATCCCGGTCGTCAAGGTGCTGCGCGAGTCGATGATCGCCAACGACGTCTCGGCCGTGCTCGGCATCGTCAACGGCACCACGAACTTCATCCTCTCGGCCATGGCCGGCGGCCAGGACTACGCCTCCGCGCTGGCCCGCGCACAGGAGCTCGGCTACGCCGAGGCCGACCCGACGGAGGACGTGAACGGCGCCGACGCGGCCGCCAAGATCGCGATCCTGGCCTCGATCGCGTTCCACACGCGCGTCACCATCGAGGACGTGCCGTTCGAGGGGATCGAGGCGCTGGAGGCGATCGACTCCGCGGTCGCCAAGGAGCTCGGCTACCGCATCAAGCTGATCGCCTCGGCCGAGCGGCTGGAGGGCGGCGTCACGGCGCGCGTCCACCCCACCCTCGTGCCCGATGGGCACCCGCTGGCGACGATCGAGGGCTCGTTCAACGCCGTCATGCTGCGCGGCTCGGCCATCCGCGAGATCACGCTCGCCGGACCGGGCGCGGGCGGCGACGAGACCGCGTCGGCCGTGATCGGCGACGTGATGACGGTGCTCGGCACCTCCGGCACCGGCTTCTTCACCCACGACGGCTACTTCCGGCAGGTGCCGATCGTGCCCGAGGCCGACGTGCCGAGCGCCTTCTACCTGCGCCTCGACGTGCTCGACGCGCCCGGCGTGCTGGCGCAGATCTCGCGCGTGCTGGCCGACCAGCAGGTGTCGATCCAGTCGGTCATCCAGCGCGCCTTCGACGGCCGCGCCCAGCTGGTCGTGACCACCCACCCGGCCCCCGAAGGCCGCTTTTTCTCGGCCGTGCACGGCATCCAGGCGCTCGGCGTCGTGGCCGGCGACCCGCACGTGTTGCGCGTGATTCCCCGCTGACGAGGACCCTGGCGATGCTGTTCATGGTGATCGAGACCTTCCGCAACGGCGACGCGCTGTCGGCGTACCGACGGTTCCGCGACGACGGCCGCGGCGCGCCGGACGGCGTCGAGTACGTCGGGTCGTGGATCGAGGCGAGCCTCAATCGCTGCTTCCAGCTGATGGAGACCGACGACGTCGGCCTCCTCCAGCAGTGGGTCGCATTCTGGGCCGACCTGGTGGAGTTCGAGATCGTGCCGGTGGCGACGTCGACCGAGGTCTACGCGGCGCTCCAGTCCAAGCTGTAGGCCGGCAGCGGCGCCGGTGCAGCCGGGCCGACATAGCGGGCACTGGGCCGGATGATGCGGTCGTCGGCGGCCTGTTCGAGGATGTGCGCACACCAGCCCACGACCCGGCTGGCGGCGAAGGTCGGCGTGAACAGCTCGCGCGGCAGCCCGCACAGCTCCATCACGACGCCCGCGTAGAACTCGACGTTCGTGCGGATGGGCTGGTCCGGCTTCAGCTCGGCGAGGGTGTCGAGCGTAATCTGCTCGACCTGCTCGGCGAACTCGGCCAGCGGACCGCCGATGTCACGCGCCACCTGGCGCAGCAGCACGGCGCGCGGGTCGTCGGTCCGGTACACCGGGTGGCCGAACCCCATGATCCGCTGCCCGCCGGCGACGGCGTCGCGGATCCAGTCGGCGGCCCGGTCGGGCGTGCCGATCGCATCCAGGGTGTCGAGGGCGCGGCTCGGGGCGCCGCCGTGCAGCGGCCCGGAGAGCGATCCGAGCGCGGCCACGACGGCAGAGCCGGCGTCGGCACCGGTCGAGGTCACCACGCGGGCCGTGAACGTCGAGGCGTTGAAGCCATGCTCGATGGTCGAGGTCATGTACGCCTCGATGGCACGGACGCGCGCGGGATCGGCCACCTGGCCGGTGAGCATGTAGAGGTAGTTGGCGCAGTGGCCCAGGTCGGAGCGCGGCTCGACCGGCGCCTCGCCTCGACCCAGGCGGTACAGGGCGGCGTTGATGGTCGGCGTCACGGCGCTCATCCGCAGGCCGTCGCTGCGGAGCTCGGCCGCGGTCGCGTCGAGGCTCGGCCGGAACTGCTCAGCGACGGCCAGCACGGAGAGCGCGCTGCGCAGCGCGGCGAGCGATCCGGGCGCGGCGGCGCCGGCGATCACCGGCAGAATCGTCTGTACGGCGTCGGGCAGCGTTCGCAGCTCGGCCACCTCGGCGGCGAAACGGTCGCGCTGCTCGATGGTGGGCAGCTCGCCGTCGACGAGCAGGTGCCAGGCATCCTCGAACGTCAGCCGCTCGGCGATCTCGACGGCGTTGTACTGACGGTAGTGGTAGAAGCCCTCGACGCCGCGGACATCGCCGATGGTGGTGTCGGCGACCTGGACGCCCTTGAGGCCGCGCGGCACCGGCGGCGGATCGATGATGGTGGCTGCGGCTGGCATGGCCTCAGAGTGCCGCAGCTCCGATCTTCTATCAACATTGATTCACAAATCAATGCTAGTGTGTCCCGCATGTCGAGCGAGTGGCTCACCGCGGCCGAGGCAGCCGAGCGGCTGGGCATCCAGCTGCCGACGCTGTACGCGTACGTGAGCCGCGGTCTGCTGGTCAGCCATCCGATCCCCGGCGCGCACCGCGGCAGCCGGTACCCGAAGGCCGACATCGACCGGCTCGCCGGCCGGTCACGGGGTCGTGCCGCGGCTGGCGCCTTCACCGTGGTCGTCGATAGCGCCCTGACGTTGGTCGAGCCCGCGGGACACCTGTACTACCGGGGCTGGGACGTGCCGAGGGCCAGTCGCGAGGCGAGCTTCGAGCGGGTCGCGGAGTGGCTCTGGACCGGCGTCGACGCCGGCGAGCCGCCCACCTGGACGGCGACTGCGGCGGGTGTCGACGCCGTCCGCCAGGCGACGGACGGGCTGCCGCCGGGGTCATCGCTCGTCGACCGGATGCGCATCGGCCTGGCCGTGATCGCGGCGACCGATCCGCTGCGCCACGACCGGCGGCCGGATGCCGTCGCCGCCGTCGGCCGCACCCTCATCGCGACGCTGGTCGACAGCCTGCCGGCGAGCGGCGAGCAGGAGGCGGCTCCGGCATCGATCGCCGGCCGGCTGTGGGGGAAGCTCGGTAGCCGCCCGGCGACGCCGACGGAACGGGCGGCGCTCAACGCCGCGCTGGTGCTGCTCGCCGACCACGACCTGGCAGCGTCCACGTTCGCGGCGCGGGTGGCGGCCAGCACCTGGGCCGATCCGTACCTCTGCGTGCAGGCGGGTCTCGCGGCGCTGGGCGGGCCGCTGCACGGTGCCGCCGCGGACGGGACGCGCGCCCTGTTCGACGACGTGCTGGGCGGCCGATCGGCCGCGGCGGCGATCGGCGACCGCCTGCGCGAGCCGACCGGCGTGCCCGGCATCGGCCACGCGGTGTACGAAGGCGCCGATCCGCGCGCGGCAGCGTTGCTCGAGGCGATTGAGGCAGCCGACCCGCCGGAGGCAGCCTGGCAGGCGGTCCAGACCATCGCAGCCGTGATCGACGACCGCGAGCTGCCCGCCGTCAACATCGATTTCGCCCTCGCCGCGCTGTGCGTCTGCCTCGATCTCGGCCCGGGCTCCGGCGAGGCGATCTTCGCCGTCGCGCGCACCGCGGGCTTCCTCGCCCATGCGATCGAGGAGTACCCGCATCGTCTGCGGTTCCGGCCCAGGACGGCGTACTTCGGGCCTCCGCCGGCCCTTGGCACTTGAGCTCGCCGCTCAGCCCGACAATGCATCGACGAGGTGGTGAGCCGCGCGCCCGGCCCGACGCCGTTGCTCGGCCGCGACAGGTCGATCGCTGTAACCCGCTCGCGTCTTCATCGCGAGCAACGTCGCGAGCGCCTTTGCGTGCCTCTGACCATCAGGCCGCAGCGAGCCGAGCAACTCCACCGCCTCACCGTGACTCTCGTCGTGGGCATGAACGCCAAGCCCTCGGCAGCAGAGAACATCGGCGGCTGCGATGCCGGCGTGCGTGCACAGCGTCACGTACGAGTCACCACTCACGGCCTCGTCGTCCGCGATCTCGCGAATAGCCTCCGCATCGGCGAGAAACTGCTCAGCCTTCCGTCTTCGGCCTTCTATGAGCGAGGCGGTGCATGGCCGCGTACGTGCCATCAGCGACCCGCCGCCGCACGGCGGAGCGAGCGCAACGAGCCGAACAGCTCAACCCCATCGCGAGCGGCCTCCACGAGCACCGGCTCGGGTTCCTGCAGATCCGCTATCTCGTCCTCCCCGTACTCGAGGAGGCGAGCCTCATTGCCCGTCCAGGCTGACGCGCGACGGGTCAGCTCGGTGAGCTGGTCGGCCCAGACCTCGTCGTCCGGGTCAACGCCGACCGGCCTCACGATCAGCACGTCGATGTCGCTATCGGCCGAAGCCGATCCGCGCGGGATGGAGCCGAACAACACGGCAATCATGGGCGGTTGGCGCCACATCGCGATCGCCTCGCGCAAGCGCCCGACCAGTGCCGATCGCGCGTGTGCGAGCTGCTCGATCGCCGGCGCGGCCAGGTGTTCGCGGTTCAGGCGGTACAGGTGGGCGCGACCGGCCTGGCGCCGGAGGACAATTCCCTGATCGACAAGCCGGTCGAGAGCCTTCTTGACCCCCACGTGCGAGCCAGTCGCCGCCAGCTCATGCACCTGCCGTCCCGTGAATTCGGCGTCGGCACCCGCCAGGACGACCAGCACATCACCGTCCAGAGTCGGCGAGATGACCTGCAGTGGCCGACGGAGATCCATGACCCTACGATACCATCCATGTGGAAGTTTTTCATTCCAAATGGAAGAGATAAATTCCACTGACTCCGGGGTTGATCGACCGAGCGGTGTGGTCAGACCGCGACCTCCGGATCGGTGCGCGGACGGAAGCGGCGCACCTCGACCAGCCATAGAGCGGTCGCGACGATGCTGACCGCGTTCGTGATCACGAGCGGCAGCAGGTCGATCGCGATGCCGTATGCGAGCCACAGGCTGAAGCCGACCAGCAGGACCACGAGATGGCCCCTCGAGACGCCGGCCGACGTTCCGGCCGCGCGGATGCGCCGGATCTGCAGGACCGGAGCGATGGACATGACGACGCCCCACGACGTTGTCGCGACGCCGAGCAGGGTGGTGGATTCCACGAGACGATGCCCTCCCGAGGAGGTCGTAGCCGACAGGGACGGAGACGTGCCCCGTCCGGTCAGTCGTGGAGGTCGCCGCGCTCGCGGTTCTGGCCGTAGAGGAACGGAGCGTCGACGCGCGGCGTCATGACGTCATCCTAGCGCCGCGGACGGGCGGGCTCAGGCGCCGTCCGAAATGCAATCCTGCTCGCGTGGAAGTTGAGGAGGTGATGCTGAGCGCATTCCTCGACGGTCGCCGGCGGCCGCGCTATCTGACGCTGCTCGGCAGTCCGAAGAAGCGACGGAAGCTGCTCGACTACTTCTACCACGCGCTCGCCACCGACCTCGATCCACGCTACACGCATGAGATCACGGGCGCGAAGCATGACGCCGGATGGCTGCATGCCGAGCTTCGTGCCCGAGGTGCACCCGGCCTGTGCCACGTCATCGGCAACAGCGACTTCGATGGGCAGGCCGTCGATCTCGCCGAGGCGCTCGCCGCCACTGTCAATTGGGGAACGGCGGCGTCCTGATCGCGTGCATTCCCGGCCATCTCGGCTACTACGAGGCCGAGTACCCCGGCCCGCACTTCCTGCTGCAACGCCCCAAAGTGCCGGGAGGCTCCGCGCTCAGTCCCTGACGAACAGCTTCCGCTCGACGTTGCAGAAGCACTCGGCGCCCTGCGGCGTGACGCGGAACGTCTCGGACAGCTCGTAGCCCCAGTCGTCCATCCACATGCCGAGGATGATGTGGAACGTCATGTCGGCCTGCAGCTCCGACGTGTCACCGGGACGGAACGAGACCGTGTGCTCGCCCCAGTCGGGCGGGTAGTTGAGGCCGACGGAGTAGCCGATGCGCGACTCCTTCTCGAGGCCGTGCCGCGAGATGACCGCGCGCCAGGCGGCCTCGACCGACTCGGCCGTCACGCCCGGTCGGACGGCGTCGAGCGCAGCAGCGATGCCCTCGCTGACCACCTCCGCGGTGTCGGCCAGCTTCGGCGGCGGCGTGCCGAGGTACACCGTGCGCGCCATCGGCACGTGGTAGCGGTGCCGGCAGGCGCCGAGCTCGAGGATGGTCGCCTCGCCGTTGGCGAACGGCGCGTCCGACCACGTCAGGTGCGGCGTCGAGGTGCCGACGCCGGTCGGCAGCATCGGCACGAACGACGTGTACTCGCCACCGAAGCCCGCCACGCCGCCCACCTGCGCGCCATAAATGGCCGCGACCGCGTCGCACTGGCGCACGCCGGGCTTGACCGCGTCGATGCCGGTGCGGATCACGTGCTCCATGATCTGCGCGGCCTCGCGCATCACCGCCAGCTCGGCCGGCGACTTGATCACGCGCACCCAGTTGACCAGCTCGGCGGAGTCGACCAGCGCGCCGTCGCCGAGGCCCGCCTCGAGCGCGTGATAGGCGCGCGGCGTGAAGTAGTAGGCGTCGCTCTCGACACCGATCTTGCCGCGGCCGAGGCCGCGCTTCGTCAGCTCGGCGGCCACCCAGTCGAGCGGATGCTTGTCGCGCGCCTGCACGTAGTGGTCGGGAAAGCCGAGGATCGCGTCGTCGTCCAGGTACGTCGTGACGCGGGCGCCGTTGGCGTCCATCAGGCGCGTGAACAGCACCGGGTCGACGTCGAGGCTCAGCGCCACGCCCTGCGGCGTGTAGAACGACCAGCCGTCGTAGCCCGTCAGGTAGGCCATGTTCGCGGGGTCGGACACGATCAGCACATCGAGCCCCTGGTCGGACATCCGCGCGCGCACGCGGCGCAGGCGGTCGGCGTACTCGGCTCGGTCGAAGGGCGGCATGTCAGACGGCTCCCGTCAGGACGCGGTGGGCGAGCAGCGCATACGTGCGCGCCGCGATGGGCAGGTCGGCAAGCGGCACCGACTCGTCGGGCTTATGGGCCTCGGTGACGCTGCCGGGTCCGAACACGACGACCGGGATCTGGCCGTCACGGTGGATGAACCCGGCGTCGGTGGCATACGTGACGCCGATCGGCTCCCCGGCGGGCGCACCGGCCTCCTGCGCAGCCGCCGACAGCGCCGCGAGCAGCGGGTGGCCGGCCGGGGTCTCGAAGGGCGGCATCTCCATCGTCATCGCGACGCTGACCTGGGCCTCGCGCGGCTCGATCGGCGCCGCGGCGAGCACGCGCTCCAGGTCGGCCAGTGCGCTGGCGCCGTCCTCGCCGGGCAGTGTGCGGCGGTCGATGCGGATCGCGCAGTCGGGCGCGACGGCCGACACCAGCAGGCCGCCCTCGATCACGCCCACGCCGGTGCGGGGCGGGATCAGCAGCGGGTGCGTGCGGGTCTGCAGCTGGCGGTCGAGCGCGACGACGCGTTCCACCACCTGCGCCCCCGCGTGGATGGCGTTCACGCCCAGGTCGGGGTTGCCGGCATGGGCCGAGACGCCGACGATCGTGACGTCGAGGTAGCAGTTGCCGCGGGCGGCGCGGACGGCGCGCAGCTCGGTCGGCTCGCAGACCACCGCCCAGTCGCAGTCGAGGCCGTCGGCGATCGAGGCGCGCGTGCCGCGGCCCGCGTCCTCCTCGTCGATCACACACGTCAGCAGCAGGCGGGCCTGCGGGTTCGGGACGGCCCGCGCGCAGGCCACGAACGCCACCATCGCACAGGCCAGACCGGCCTTCATGTCGGCGGATCCGCGGCCGTACAGGCGATCGTCGACGATCTCGGCGCCCCACGGGTCGCGCGTCCAGCCGTCGCCCACCGGCACCACGTCGTAGTGGCCGTTCAGCACCAGGCCGCGCGGGCCGGTACCGATCGAGGCGATCACGTTGGGCCGGCCGGGCGCGGCCTCGACGATGCGCGCGTCGACACCGCGTTGCCGCAGCCAGCCGGCGGCGGCCTCGGCCACCGCCTGCTCCTCGCCCGTCACGCTGGGTGTGGAGACGAGCAGCCGGAGGAGCTCGGTGAGCTCCTCCGGCTCGATCAGGTCCGCGATCACGCGGAAACGTTACGCCAGGTTGACGATGAGCGGGATCAGCAGGATCGCGACGATGTTCGCGATCTTGATCATCGGGTTGATGGCCGGGCCGGCGGTGTCCTTGTACGGGTCGCCGACGGTGTCGCCGGTGATGGCGGCCTGGTGGGCGATCGAGCCCTTGCCGCCGTACGCGCCGTCCTCGATCAGCTTCTTCGCGTTGTCCCAGGCACCGCCGCCGGACGTCATCGCGATGGCCAGGAACAGGCCGGTCACGATGGTGCCCATCAGCAGGCCACCGAGGGCCTCCTTCGAGAGGAGGGCGACGGCCACCGGAATCACGATCGGGATCGCGGCGGGGATCATCATCTCGCGCAGCGCCGTCTTGGTGACGATGTCGACGCAGGTGCCGTACTCGGGCCGCTCGGTGCCTTCCATGATGCCGGGCTTCTCGCGGAACTGGCGGCGCACCTCCTCGACCACCGCGGCGCCGGCACGGCCGACGGCCTGCATGCAGAACGAGGCGAACAGGAAGGGCATGGCGCCGCCGATCAGCAGGCCGACCACGACCCACGCGTTGCCGAGGTCGAACGCCAGCGCCGACGGCTTGCCCGCCTCTGCCAGCTTGATGCTCAACTCGTCGCGATAGGAGGCGAACAGCACCAGCGCGGCGAGACCGGCCGAGCCGATCGCGTAGCCCTTGGTGACGGCCTTGGTGGTGTTGCCGACCGCGTCGAGCGGGTCGGTGACCTTGCTGCGCACCTCTTCCGGCATGTTCGCCATCTCGGCGATGCCGCCCGCGTTGTCGGTGACCGGGCCGAACGCGTCGAGCGCGATGATGACGCCGGCCATCGACAGCATCGAGACGACGGCGAACGTGATGCCGGGCAGGCCGGCGAGCTTGTTGGCGATCAGGATGCCGGCGCCGATGACGACGACGGGACCGGCGGTGGCCTGCATCGAGTAGCCGAGGCCGGCGATGATGTTGGTCGCGTGGCCGGTGGTGGACGCCTCGGCGGTAGCCTGGACGGGCTTGAAGCGGGTGCCGGTGTAGTACTCGGTGATGGCCATCAACAGGGCCGTGACGGCGAGGCCGACCAGGGCGCAGATGATGATGTCGCTGGTGGTGATGCCGGCGAACGCGTCGCCGGCCTCGTCGAAGCGCTTGCCGACCGAGGCGATCGCCGGCAGGAACAGCACGGCCGAGATGACGGCCGAGACGAGCACGCCGATGTAGAGCGCGTTGATGATCGAGCCGCCCTCGCGGACGCGCACCAGCAGTGTGCCGACGATCGACGCGAGGCCGGACAGGCCCGCCAGCACCAGCGGCAGGCCGACGATGGCCTCGGAGCCGGGCGTGCCGGTCGTGAACTGGTCGAGCAGCAGCATGGCGGCGACGATCGTGACGGCGTACGTCTCGAACAGGTCGGCAGCCATGCCGGCGTCGTCGCCGACGTTGTCACCGACGTTGTCGGCGATCACGGCCGGGTTGCGCGGGTCGTCCTCGGGGATGCCGGCCTCGATCTTGCCCACCAGGTCGGCACCGACGTCGGCGCCCTTGGTGAAGATGCCGCCGCCGACCCGGGCGAAGACCGAGATCAGCGAGCCGCCGAAGCCGAGGCCGATGAGTCCGCGGATGGCGTCGTTCTGGTCGACGCCGCCGGCGCGGAGAGCGCCGTAGTAGCCGGCCACGCCGAGCATGCCGAGCGAGATCACGAGGATGCCCGTGACCGTGCCGCCCTTGAAGGCCACCGACATCGCCTGCGGCAGGCCGTGGCGGGCCGCCTCGGCGGTGCGCACGTTGGCGCGCACGGCGACGTTCATGCCGATGAAGCCGGCCGCGGCCGACAGCGTCGCGCCGATCACGAAGCCGAGCGAGACGCGCCAGCCGCCCAGATCGGGAATCAGCAGGATCGCCGTCAGCACGACCGCGACGATCGCGACGGTGCGGTACTGCCGGCGAAGGTACGCGGCCGCGCCCTCCTGGATCGCAGCGGCGATCGCCTTCATCTCGTCGTTGCCCTGGGGCTTGGCAAGGACCCAGCGGATGAGCGCGAGGCCGTAGATCAGCGTTGCGGCGCCGCAGATGAGCGCAATGAGCACCGCATGCTCTTGAAAGAGGGTATCCATCGAGTGAGTCGTCCGCTCCTGAAATGGGATGGGGCCGTTAGACGGCGAGCGATTGTAACAACGCGAACCGGACGGCTGTGCCGCTTGCCCGGGTTCTTGTGACGGAGCGCGCTTCCCCCGATCGGGGTACGTCATCCCCCGGACGGGTTGCCGATACCGGATGCAGGCAATGAACGTGAAAGGGACGAACTCCATGAATCGCCTGCTGAAGAGGCCGTCGGCGCCGACGGTCATCGCGACGCTTGCGCTGGTCTTCGCGACCGCGGGCGTGGCGCCGGCCGCCAAGAAGCTGATCGCCGGCAAGGACATCGCCAGGAACGCGATCACGACGGCCCACGTCAAGGATCACACCCTGAAGGCGGCCGACTTCGCGCCGGGCGTCCTGAATTCTGGTTCCGGCCCGGCCGGCCCCGCAGGTCCCGCCGGCGCCAAGGGCGTGATCGGTCCGCAGGGCGCGCAGGGCGACTCCGGCACCTCCGGTGATAACGGTCTCGACGGTCAGCCCGGCGACCCCGGTCCTCCCGGTGCCGGCGGTGCTGATGGCGCCAACGGGCAGGGCCCGGCGTACGTGCACCGGTTCAACAGCCTCGCCGTCACCACCTCGGCCGGCAACGTCGCCCAGCTCGGCGCCACGACGAACCTGACGCTCGCGCCCTACGTCGTGTTCGTGTCCGGCCAGGTCACGTCGGCCAGCAACACCGTCGTCACGTGCCACATCGTCGTGCCCGGCGGCTCGTCGCCCAACTTCACCACCACCATCAAGGCCGGTGGCGAGGCGACCATGTCGTACAGCTGGGGCCGCATGATCTCCGGCGGCGTCGCGACCCTGAACTGCATCGGCGACAACGCCGCCACGATCGACGAGCTGGTGCTGACCGCGATCCAGGCGACGACGGTCACCGACAACGCGTAGTAGGATCCGTCACGAGCGCGGGAGCCCCACGAACGGGGGCTGAGAGGCGGGCACGCGGCCCGCGATCGCGGAACCTGACCTGGTTCGCACCAGCGTAGGAAGCTCGTGGCAGATTCCCTCCTCCCCACCTCCGTCGAAGTCGCCGTCATCGGTGCGGGCGTCTGGGGTCTGACCGCGGCCTGGCGACTCGCGGCGCAGGGAGCGTCCGTCGTCCTCGTGGACGATGGCGGCGAGCCGACCGCGGCGGTCGCCGCAGGCATGCTCTGCCCCTGGTCGGAGCACGAGGACGACGGCGAGCGCGACTTCTACACCGCCCTGCGGTCAGCCGCCGCCGCGTGGCCGGCCTTCGCGACCGAGGTCGAGGCGGCCGCCGGCCTGGAGAGCGGCTTTCACCGGTGCGGCTCGGTGTACGTCGCAGCCCGGCCGGAGCATCTCGGCGCCGTCCGCCGCGTCCGTGAGACGCTGGCGCGCAACGGCCGGCCCGAGGACTGGCAGGACGCCGACGCGCTGGCCGCGGTCGAGCCCGGGCTCGGGCCTGCCGTCAGCGGCGGGATCGCCCTCGACGACGAGCACCAGGCCGATCCGGCGGTGCTCGTGACAGCGCTGCGCGCCGCCTGCCGCGCCGCCGGCGTCGTGACCGTCGACGGTACGGCCGAGATCGTGCCGGGCGGTGTCCGGGTGGCCGGCTCGACGATCGCCGCGGGCGCCGTCGTGAACGCCGCCGGCGCCGCGGCCGGACGTCTCTCGGCGCGGGTACCGGTGCGGCCCGTGAAGGGCCAGATCCTCACGCTCACGCCGCGGGCCGACCACCCCTCGCCGCTGCGGCGGATGGTGCGCACACCGTCCTGCTACCTGGTGCCGCGGCCCGACGGCCGCGTCGTGGTCGGTGCGACGCAGGAGGAGCGCGGCGATCGCGACGTGACCGCGGGGGGCGTGTTCGACCTGCTGGAGGACGCACTGCGCATCGCCCCGGAGCTGGCCGAGCTGCGGCTCGCGGCGACCGTGGCGGGGCTGCGGCCCGCGACCGGCGACCTCCGGCCCGCCATCGGCGCCGACGACGATGGCCTGGTGTGGGCGACCGGCGGGTTCCGCCACGGCGTACTGCTGCTGCCGCTGGCCGGCGCCGCGATCGTGGCAGCGGCGCGCGGCGAGACCCTGCCCGAGCTCGCGCGCGGCTTCGATCCGCGGAGGTTCGCATGAACGTGCTGCTGAACGGTCGCGTGGCCGAGCTGACGGACGGCGCGACCGTCCGTGACGCCGTCGTCGCCGCCGGCGCGGGCGCCGACGAGCGCGGCATCGCCGTGGCGCTGGACGGTACCGTCGTCCCGCGCTCGGCCTGGCACACGACGACGCTCCACGAGGACGCGCAGCTCGAGGTGCTGCGCGCAACGGCCGGAGGCTGACATGCGCGACGACCCGTTCATCATCGCCGGCACGGAGATCCGCTCCAGGTTGCTGCTGGGTTCCGGTGGCTTCCATCGTCTCGACCGGTTCGAGGCCGCCCTGGCCGCCAGCGGCGCCGAGATCGTGACCGTCGCCCTGCGCCGCGTCGAGCAGGCGCCGGGCGGCCTCTACGACGCCGTCACGCGCGGCGGCGCCCGCGTGCTGCCGAACACCGCCGGCTGCTTCAGCGCCCGGGATGCCGTCGCCACGGCGCAGCTGGCCCGCGAGGCGTTCGAGACGCCGTGGCTGAAGCTCGAGGTGATCGGCGATCGCCGCACGCTGCTGCCCGACGGCGTCGAGCTGCTGAAGGCCGCCCGCGAGCTGGTCGCCGACGGCTTCATCGTGCTGCCCTACACCACCGACGATCCCGTGCTGGCGCGACGCCTGGAAGACGCCGGCTGCGCCGCGGTGATGCCACTCGGCTCACCGATCGGCAGCGGCCTCGGGATCCGTAACGAGCACAACATCGCGCTCTGCCGCGAGGCGGTGTCGGTGCCGCTCATCCTCGACGCCGGCATCGGCACGGCATCCGACGCCGTGCTGGCGATGGAGCTCGGCTGCGACGCCGTGCTGGCCGCCACCGCCGTCTCCCGCGCTCGCGACCCGGAGGCGATGGCAACCGCCCTGCGGCTCGCGGTCGACGCCGGCCGCCTCGCGAGCCGCGCCGGGCGCATCCCACGCCTGCACCACGCCCAGGCCTCGACGGACGAGGCCGGCCTGCCCGACCTGGAACCCGCGTGACGATCGGCGAGGCGCGCATCTACGTGATCGCGCCCGCGCACGTGCGAGCCGGGCGCCTGGCCGACCTGGTCGAGACGCTCGGCGCCGACATCGTGCAGCTGCGCGACCGCGAGCTGGCGCCCGCCGCGCTGCTGGGCGAGGCCCGGGCGTGCGCGGCGGCGGCGCGGCGTGCCGGCTGCCTGTTCGTCGTCAACGACGACCCCGTGCTGGCTCGCGACGCCGGCGCCGACGGCGTCCACCTCGGCCAGGACGACGGCACCGTCGCCGCGGCGCGCGAGATCATGGGCGGCGGCATCGTCGGCCGCACGACGCGCGGCGGTGCGGCGCTGGCCGCCGCCGAGGCCGAGGGGGCCGACTACGCCAGCGTCTCCCCCGTGTGGGAGACGGCCACCCATCCGACCCGGCCCGCGGTCGGCCTGGGCGCGGTCGCCGCCGCCCGCGGCCTGCGGCTGCCGTGGTTCGCGCTGGGCGGCATCGACGAGCGTCGCGCCTTCCGCGTCGCGGCGCTGGGTGCGCGCCGCATTGCCGTGGTGCGCGCCGTCACCGAGGCCGACGACCCCGCTGCCGTCGTGGCGGCCCTGCGCGAGGCGCTCGTCGCCCGTCCGCGCGTGCTGACCATCGCCGGATCCGACTCGGGCGGCGGTGCCGGCATCCAGGCCGACATCAAGGCGATCAGCCGCGTCGGCGGCTTCCCGCTCGTCGCCGTGACGGCGCTGACCGCGCAGACCACGACCGGTGTGCACGGCGTCGTTGGCACACCGCCCGGCTTCGTCCGCGACCAGATCCGGCTCGTGGCGGCCGATATCGGCCTCGACGCGGTCAAGACGGGCATGCTCGGCACGCCCGAGACGGTGGCGGCCGTCGCCGCGGAGCTGGCCGACCTGGACGCCGCCGACGAGGTGCCCGTCGTGGTCGATCCCGTGATGCGGGCGGAGGCCGGCTCGTCGCTGCTCGCGCCCGGCGGCGACGACGCGTACCGCACGCTGCTGCTTGCCCGCGCGACCGTGATCACCCCGAACCTCTACGAGGCGCAGGCGCTGGCGGAGCTGGACGTGGACGGCGCCGCGCGCCTGGCGCAGGTGCTGCACGAGCGCCATGGCTGCGCGGTGATCGTCACCGGCGGCCATGGAGCGACCGCCGACGACGTCCTGTGCGACCGCGACGGCCTGACGCGCATCGAGGGCGTGCGGCTGCCGCGGCGCACGACGCACGGCGCGGGCTGCACGCACTCCTCCACGCTGGCGGCGCTGCTGGCGCGCGGGCTGCCGTTGCGGGAGGCCGCAGCGGGCGCCAAGACGGCCGCCACCGAGGCCGTCCGGCACGGCCTGCCGTACGGCGCCGGCGCCGGGCCGGTTGATGTGTACGGCGGTGTGTAGGATGAGTCGGTGGCAGCCCAAGCATCGCCGCCGGAGCGCGTTCCGGCGTCCGCCTCACCGATCCAGTCCGACCAGGTCGAGACGATCGCCCTCACCCTGTCCGTCCAGTTGCTGGCGCAGCCCAACGAGCGCGGCAACCTGCGCCTCGAGGCGCCCGCCGACCTGGTGCCGCAGGACGCGTTCTTCGCGCTCCGCTACTACGTGCACGGCCGCGCCCGGCGCGCCGTCGTCCAGGCGCTCCGCGTCGCGGCGGCCGGTGGCGGTCGCGACATCGCGACGGTGCGGATCATCTCCGACACCGCCGTCAAGCAGCGCGAGGCCCAGCGTGCCAGCCTCGGCATCTCAGCTCGCGCCCGCCGCGTGTCGGACGACCCGGTCGAGGCCGTCCGCGTGGTCGAGGTCGAACTCGTCGACGCGTCGCGCACCGGTGTCGGCTTCGACAGCCGCGTGCCGTTCGCGCACGGTGACCGCCTCGTGCTCGACCTGGATGTCGCCGGCGACGAGCCGTATCCGACCGAGGTCGAGATCGTCCGCTACGACGCCCAGCTGACGACGCCGTACGGCGCGCGGTTCGTCGACCGCGACCACGCCGTCCCGTTCTTCGCGCGCGTCTTGGAGGCCGTGTGGACGAAGCCCACCGGGGCGGGCGACGAGATGATCGGCGGCGCAGCCCCGCCGGCGCCGTCCGCGCCGGGCATGCGCCGCACCTCCGAGTAGCACGTGCTCGTGAGATCGTCCCAGCTCCGCAGAAAGCGCGCGGAGTGTGCCGGATGTGTGAAATCGACGCGCGGAAGTGTGCCGCCATGACCGTAGGGGTGCCAGGCACCGAAACGGGCACGGTGGAAACGGCCACGAGAAAGCAACGCTGGATTCCGGCGCGACCTTCGGTCGGGACGCTCAGCCGGCGGACGGGAGCGCTGCGCGACAGGGGTCGCCGGCCGGGGCTGCGCCGACCCGCGGGATGACCGCGAACAGCAGGTCGCGAACGCGTGCCACGTTGTCGGCGAACACCGCCAGCACCGCCTCGTGCGAGACCGCGGCGCTCTCGCCGGGCACGCCGACGTCGTAGTCGGTGATCAGCGAGACGTTGGCGTAACAGAGGCCCAGCTCGCGGGCCAGCCACGCCTCGGGATAGCCCGTCATGTTCACGACCTGCCAGCCCATCGACGCGAACCAGGCCGATTCGGCGCGGGTCGAGAAGCGCGGGCCGGAGATCACCACCATCGTGCCGCCGTCGCGCACGTCGATGTCCTGCGCGCGGCCCGTCCGCACGATCAGCTCGCGCAGCGACGGGCAGTACGGATCGGCGGCGGAGACGTGCTGGACGTCGGGCCCGTCGTAGAACGTGTCGGCGCGCCCGCTGGTGCGGTCGACGAACTGGTCGCAGACCACGAACGACCCGGGCGGAACGTCACGGTCGAGCGAGCCGGCGGCGCACGGCCCGATCAGCCGCTGCACGCCGATCTCGCGCATCGCCCACACGTTCGCCCGGTACGGGATCGCGTGCGGAGGCAGGTGGTGATGACGGCCGTGCCGCGGCAGGAACGCGACGCGGGTGCCGGCGACGTCGCCGACGACCAGCCGGTCGGACGGCGGGCCGTAGGGCGTGTCGACCGCCACCTCCTCGACGTCGTCGAGGAACGAGTAGAAGCCGGAACCGCCGAACACGCCGACGGTCGCGAGGGCCGTCAAACGTTGCCCCGCGGCGTCCAGATGGGTGGCCGCTCAGGCTCGGGCGGCGGGGGCGGCGGCGGCGGTGAGCCGCCACCGGCGGCCGGATCGTCGCCCGGCGGCCCGGTGTACGCCATCCGCAGCGAGGCCAGCACGCTGCGCAGCTCGTTCGCGACGTCGGGCGGCATCCGCGGCCCGACGACGCTCTCCAGCGCCGCGATCGCGTCGATCGCGATGCGCGCCTGCTCGCGATCGACGGCCGCCTCGATGCCCTCGACCAGGCCGAGCCGCATCAGCGTCACGTTCACGAGCGTCTGGATGGTGCCGACGAGCAGCTGCTCGACCGGGATCGCGGCGAGCTCGTCGAGCGCCGCGCGGACCTCGTCCTCGCTCATCGCGCCACCGGATCCTGTTCAACGGACGCGCGCATCACGGCGACCTGCTCGGCGAAGATCTCGCGGTGGGTCTCCCCCGCCTCGATGCGCCGCAGGTACCGCGAGGCGTTGTCGCCCTCGGCCAGGATGCGCTCCAGCGGCGGCAGGTACGGCGCCAGGCCGAGCGCGTCGATCTCGGGGCCGCACAGCTCGATCAGCGCGCGCACGCGATCGGGCGCCGGCACGGAGCGGCGGGCCGCGAAGTCGATCAGCTCCCAGTCGAGGCCCCAGCGGATCGACCGCCAGACGTTCTCCTCGAGGTAGCGGTGCTCGTAGATGGGTAGCGGCTCGCCCTCGTCGTACATCCGCGCGAAGCGCGCCGCCAGGGCGACCTGCAGCGCGCACAGCGCGAGCGACTCGTTCACGTCGGGCAGCGCGTCGCAGGCCCGGATCTCGACCGTCCCGAACGACTGGTGCGGCCGGATCGTCCACCAGATCTCGGTGTGCTCGCGGATCGACCCGACATCGATCAGATAGCGGACGAAGTCCTGGTACTCGGCCCAGTTCGCGAACGTGTCGGGGAGGCCGCAGCGCGGGAACATGCGCGTGAAGATCTGCGACCGCGTCGAGCGCAGGTGCGTGACCCGATCCTCGAGCCACGGCGAGCTGGCCGAGGCGGCCGTCAGCTCGGGCACGATCGACCGCAGCGCGTTGCAGACCGCCATCGCGCGGTCGGCGTCACGGATGCCGACGTGGACGTGGATCCCGAAGGTGTTGTTGCGCCAGGCGACGTACTTCAGCTGGCCCTCGACGATGCGGTAGTGCGGCGTGTCGATGATCTCCTGGTCCTGCCAGCGCGCGAACGGGTGGGTGCCGTTGGCGCCCAGCCCGACGCCCAGATCGTCGGCCAACCCGAACAGCAGACGACGGCGCTCGCGGATCTGCGCGGCGGCCTCCGCGAACGTCTCACAGCGGCCCGTCTTGATCTCGATCTCCGACTTGATCAGCTCGCCTGCGACGCCGCCGGCCAGCGGCGAGGCGTCGGCCATGGCCCGCAGCTCCGGGTAGCGCTGCGTGAGCGACAGGGTGTCGGGATCGAGGATCTGAAACTCCTCCTCGATGCCGATCGTGAAGTCGGTCGCCGAGGCGAAGTGCGCGCGTGCCTGCTCGAGCGCGTCGAGCGGATCTTCGATGAACTCGCCCATTGGAGGGCAGGAAGATAGCAGCGGCGGTGGCCGTCCTAAACCACCACCCGCCGCCAGCGGACCACTCGTGGCGAGCCGCCCGTCGGCACGCGCGGCGTCCGAGCGGCTGCCGGAACCTGGCCAGCGTGGCGGCTGTCACACAGTCCGTCGATCGCGCGGCCTGATCGCGACGGTCGGCGCGCTCCGGGAGACGCTCTCGGCGGTATGCTGCACACGGCTGCCATGAGCGCACGCGAACCCGTCCATCCCGAGGAGCTGCTCCTCCTCGACTATGTGATCGGCCAGCTCCCTGACGAGACGCGCGATCAGATCAAACGTCACGTTTCGGGCTGCCGGGCGTGCCGCCGCACGATCGACGACCTGATCCTGACGGTGGACGAGCTCGATCGTCTGCCGACGATGGCGATCCCGCACGACTCGCCGGCCGAGCTGGCCGCGGCGCGCACTCGGCCCCGCTCGCGCATCCGCTACTTCGTGCCGGCGCTCGCGATCGTGCTGTTCGCGCTGCTGGCGCTGGTCACGCTCGGCGGCAGCCGCGGCGGCACCACCAAGCAACCGTCGATGCAGACGTTCTCGCTCGGCGTCCCCGCCAACGACCTCGAGGCCGCGCAGCGCCTGCTGCCGGTCAAGTCGGCGCCGTTCGTGTTCGTCCAGCCGACGGGCGGCTACGCCATCCTCGCGCCGCAGGCGCTGATCCCGTCGATCGTCCAGGATCTGCGCACCGCCAGCGAGGTGAACCCCGGCACGACGAAGATCTACGTCATGTCGACCGGTGGCGACGACATCCGCAGCCCGTCCGCCAGCTGATCAGGCCAGGTAGAAGTAGAGCGCGTAGAGCAGCTCGACGATCGGGCTCGACGTGTGCACCGTCACGTCGGCGGGTACCGTCAGCAGCGCTCCCGTGTAGTTGAAGATGATGCGCACGCCGTTCTCGACCAGTCGGTCGGCAATGCCCTGCGCCGCGCTGTCGGGCACCGCGAGCACGCCGACGATGATGTTGCGCTCGCGGATGGCCGACTCGACGTCGTCGTAGGCCAGCACGTCGACGTCGCCGTGCCGGCGGCCCACCTTGGCGGGATCGATGTCGAACAGCGCCGCGATGTTGAAGCCGTGGTCGGCGAACAGGTCGGAGCGCGCGATCGCCTCGCCCAGCGGCCCGGCCCCGAAGACGGCGATGTTGTGCTGGCCGGCGGCGCGCAGGATCTTGCGGATCTCGCCGATCAGCGCGTCGACGTTGTACCCCACGCCGCGCTTGCCGAACTTGCCGAAGCCGCTCAGATCACGACGGATCTGGGTGGCGTTGATATGGGTGTACTCCGCGATCTCCTGCGAGGAGATCGCGTCGCGACCCATCTTCTTCGTCTGGGTCAGTACCTGCAGATAGCGGGACAGTCGAGCCGCGACGCCGACTGTCAGTCGCTCGGATGCCACAGTGGTTTCGCTCCCGTGATGCCGACGATCTCGTAACAGCACAAGGCAGCGTACACCCGTCGATACCGTAAGGCGTCAGCGGCGCACAAGAGGCCAAGATTGTGCGGTGAATCGGTGGGTGTCAGCGGGCCATCGCGCGGATCAGCCGATCGCGCAGGTCGTGCTCGTCGACGTGGAACTTGAAGGCGCGGCGCCCGTCGATCTCGATCACCGGCAGCGCGGCGCGGTACGCCTCTTCGAGCGCGTCGTCCCCCGTGATGTCGATCTCCTCGAGCTCGACGCCGAGGTCGGCGCAGATCGCGCGCGTCGTCTGCTTGGCCGGCTCGCACAGATGACAGCCCTGCGCCCAGTAGAGCGCGACCGCGGTCATCGCACGCGCAGCGGGAGCGACGTCGAGACCTTGTCTCCGTCGCTGCCGGTGGCGCGGACGACGACGCGGTACCGGCCGGTGGCCAGCGCGGTGCCGCCGGCGCTGACCGGACGGATGGCGAACGTGTAGCGGCCGGGCAGCAGGTCGCGAGCGGTGTACAGCACCGCGAGGCGCTTCTCGCCGCGGTACAGCTCGAGCGTCAGCTGCCGGACGGCGGCGAGCTGCACGCTGCCGTCACCGGGCGCGGCAGCCGAGCCGAGCGCGAGCGACAGGATGCCCTTGGCGCCGGCGGACAGCACGCCCGGGGCGAGGGTGGCGGTGCGGATCGGCGCGACCCTGGCGCCGGGCAGCGCGACGGCCAGCGGCACGCGCTGGGCCGGCCCCGCGTCGGGCGTGACGACGAGCCAGCCGCCGGCGACGCCGGCGGCCGCGCTGGGCGTCTGCACCCGGATGGCGACGGGCAGCGTGGCGACCGCGTGCGGCGCGAGCACGAACCGGGCGGGGTCGATCGCGGCGGTGAGGCCGGTCGCATCGCCGGCGGCGTCGCGCTGCAGGCCGAGCGAGAGGGTGCGGGCGGCGTCGGTGAGGTTCTCGACCGTCAGCTCGCCGCGCGCCACGCCGTCGTCGCCGGGTCGTCCGAGCGACAGGGTGGCGGGACGCGTCGCGACGGTGACGACCGACGCGGCGGCCGGGTCGGGACGCCCGCCGCCCTGGGCCTGCACGGGTGCCAGAGGCGCGTCGAGCCCGCGCACCAGCACCGCCGTCGAGATCAGCGCGGAGCGCAGTCGGGCCGCGCTCCAGTCGGCATGCTGGGCGGCGAGCACGGCTACCAGCCCGGCGGCCTGGGCCGCGGCGGCGCTGGTGCCGGAGACGGCCGCGTAGCCGCCGCCGGCCTGGGCGCCGATGATCGCGACGCCGGGCAGTACCACGTCGGGCTTGAGCCGGTCGTCCCATCCCAGGCCCTCGGACGAGAACGGCGCAACGGCGTCACGCCAGGCGTTGGGTGTGTAGGTGGCGGTGCCGGCGGTGAAGGTGACCTGCTGGCCGGCCGCGACGGACTGGGCGATGCGCAGACCCAGCGCGTCGTCGACCTCGAGCGCCGGGATGCCGGTGCGGTCGTCGCCGCCGAGCGCGCCGGCGGGAAGGTCGGACGCGCCGTAGAAGAGCACGGCGACTGCTCCCTGGGCGGCGGCCTGACGCACCTTCGCACGGAGGTCGCCGCCGTCGCGCGGAACCAGCACCGCGGCGCCGGCGACGAGCGTCGCGCCGTCGGGACCCTGGTAGTCGGAGGCCAGCGCGCCGGCCGTGTGGGCCGCGCGCGCGGCGCCGGTGACGGTCTTCACGGGCAGTGCCCGGCCGGCCTGGGGTGCGAGCGCGCCGGCGAGGGCAGCCGCGGCGACGTGCGCGGCGACGGCGCCGCCGAAGTCGAGCGCGACCTGCGGCAGCGCGGCGCGCCCGTCGCTGGCGCCGACGGTGAGCGCGTCGGCGGCGCTGCCGGGGCTGGACAGGCTGCCGTACCGGGCGCCCGTCGGGCCGTCGTTGCCGGCCGGCGCGACGACCACGGTGCCGAGCTGGTCGAGGGCGGCGATGGCACGGGCCTCCGGCGCGTCGTCGAAGGCCGCGAACGGCGCGGCGACGGCGGCGACGGCCACGCGGGCATGATCGGCCAGATCGCCGTTGCCGTCGGGGTCGGCGACCTGCTCGAGACCGGCCAGAAGATCTGCGGTGGTGCCGGCGAGCGCCCCGTCGGCGGCCGGCGTCAGCACCCGGATGGCGAGGATGCGCGCTGCCGGCGCGACGCCGTGCAGCCCGGCCGGTCCGGCGCCGCCGGCCGCCAGCGAGGCGATCGACGTGCCGTGCTCCGCCGTGGCGTCGCTCGAGCCCGGAGCGGCGCCCGCGGGATGGTCGACGCGGCCGGCCAGCGCCGTGTGGGTGTCGTCGATCGGTCCGTCCAGCACGGCGATGGTGATGCCGCCGCCGTCTCCCGGCAGCCCCGAGGCAATCGGCCGGACGGCGTCGCCGAGCGCCGTGGCGACGGACTCCGCGACGGTGGCCGGCACCAGCTGGCGCACGGGATAGACGCCGAGCACGGTCTGCTCGCGAACGAGCCGCGCCCGCTGGTCGCCGCGCACGGTTGCGACCACGGCGTTGACCGTGCGCGTGAACCGCTGCTCGACGGTCAGCTCCACGCCGCTGTGCACGATCTGCGCGAGCGCGCGATCCTGCGCGGCCTGCGCGGCAATGGCGGCGGCATCGGAGCCGATCGCGCCCGGTCGCGTCGCCGCGGGCTGGGCCCGCAGCACCACGATCACGCGCGTGTCAGCCTGGGCGACGCGCGTGCTGGCGGTGATATCCGACCATGCGCGGACGGCCTCGCGGCGGATGCCGCCGGCGGCGTCGGCAACTGCCGCCGTGGCGATCAGCACCGCGATCACGAGCACGGTCTGACGGGTGCGGGCGCGCCGCCTGGTTCGGTTCCGCGTCTGCACCTACACCGATTGTGCCACGAGGTTGGCTCTGGCATGAGCGTCGATTGCCAGGTACCCCGGGAACGCGATCGGTTCGAGGTGCTCCGCGGCGGCGCCGATCATGGCCGCGTTGTCGCCGCAGTAGACCAATGGAGCGCAGCGCAGCTCGATCGCGCGTCGCTCGCACTCCTGTTCGAGCGTCGAGCGCAGCAGGCTGTTCGCGGCCACGCCGCCGACCACCCCGAGGCGCCGTGCGCCGCTCAGATCCAGGGCTCGCAGGGTGCGGGAGACCAGGCTGGCGACGATCGCCGCCTGGTACGAGGCCGCCAGATCGGCGAGCTCGTGCTGCTCGTCGCGCAGGCGCGTGCGCAGGGCGGTCTTGAGGCCCGAGAACGACAGGTCGAGGCCCTCCCGCCCCGCCATGGCCACCGGCAGCGCCACGGCCTCCCGATCGCCGCCCACGGCGGCCCGTTCGATGGCGGGGCCGCCCGGGTAGCCGAGGCCCAGCAGGCGTGCGCCCTTGTCGAAGGCCTCGCCGGCCGCGTCGTCGAGGCTGCGGCCGAGCACCGTCCACCGGACGTGGTCGTGCACGTCGAGCAGCAGCGTGTGGCCGCCCGACGCGAGGAGGCAGAGGAACGGCGGCTCGAGCGGCTCCGGCGCGATGAACAGCGAGGCGACGTGCCCGTGCAGGTGGTCGACCGGGATCAGCGGCTTCGCGGCGGCGTACGCGTACGCCTTGGCGGCCGAGACGCCCACCAGCAGCGCGCCGATCAGCCCCGGCCCGGCCGTGACGGCGATGGCACGCAGGTCGGCGAACGACGCGCCCGCGTCGCCCAGCGCCTCGCGCACGACGGGGCCGACCAGCTCCAGGTGCCGCCGCGAGGCGATCTCCGGCACGACACCGCCGAACCGGCCGTGCAGCGCGGCCTGGGAGGAGACGATGTTCGACCGCACCTCCGCCCCCTCGACCACGGCCGCGCACGTCTCGTCGCATGACGTCTCGATCGCGAGGATCACAGGTCCTCGGGACCGTCCTTCCACATGATCAGGGCGTCCTCGCGGTTGTCGGTGTAGTAGCCGCGCCGGATACCCGTGGGCTGGAAGCCGATGCGCTCGTAGAGCCGGATCGCGCCGTGGTTCGAGACGCGCACCTCGAGCGTGTAACCGCGTGTTCCGTCACCGTCGGTCTCGGCGAACAGCTGCTCGAGCATGTGGTACGCCAGCCCTCGCCGACGGTACGGCTCGTCGATCGCGACGTTCATGATGTGCCACGCGTCGACGTAGCGCGAGACGATCAGGTAGCCGGCCAGGCGGTCGGCGTCGAAAGCGCCGTAGCAGCGCGACGTCGGCTTCGCGATCTCGCCGGCGAACATCGTGCGCGACCACGGCGTCGAGTACGCTCGGCGCTCGACCTGCTCGATCGACGGGATGTCGGCGAGCTTGAGCTTGCGCAGGTCGATGCCCGTCATCATCACGCCACCGCCGAGGGAGTCGCGTCGGGCTCGCGCAGGTAGCGCGGCACCGGCCGCGTGCCGTCGAACCGCGCCAGCACGGCGTGGGCGTCGGCCCGCACGCGGTGCAGCGCCTCGTCGGCGGGCACCACCGCGCCGGCCTCGGCCAGCAGCTCGGCGTAGCGCAGCGCGCCGTCGCCGACCACGGCCGTGCCGGCGGACAGCAGTCCGGCCAGGACGGCCGGATCGTACGCAGCAGCGGGGACGTCCGGCCCTTCGGCGAACACCTCGCGCCGGCGCGCGTCGATGACGGCGACGGCACCGGCGGGCGCGTGATGCAGCAGCGCGTGCAGCGTCGAGACGCCGGCCGCCGGCAACCCGGCGCCGTCGGCGAGGGCCTCGCCGGTCGCGATCCCGATGCGCAGTCCCGTGAACGAGCCGGGACCCGTGCCGACCGCGACCCCGTCGAGGTCGGAGAGGGCGACGCCCGCCTCGGCCAGGATACCGTGGATGAGGGCCAGCACGTCGCGGGCCGCGCTGCCGCGCGCATCGCCGCCGCGCTCCAGCGCAACGCCATCGGTGACCAGCGCCGCGGTGGCGCGATCCGTCGCCGTATCCAGGGCCAGCACGCGCATCGCGCGAATCGTATCGAGCTACGCCCGGTCGATGGCGATCGACCGGCGGCCGTCGCCCAGGTCGTCGATCACCACCGTCACGGTGGGCGGCGGCAGCACGCCGACGCCGGCCTCCGGCCACTCGACGAACACGATCGCGGCCTCGTCCAGGTACTCCTCCAGATCGGCCAGCTCCTCGACCGTGACGCCCCGCGACCGGTACAGGTCGAGGTGCGAGACGACCTGTCCGTCGCGACCCGTGTAGCGGTGCGCGATCGAGAACGTCGGCGAGGTGACCGGCTCGGTCACGCCCAGCGCCGCCGCGGCGTGCCGGACGAACGCCGTTTTGCCCGCGCCCAGCTCGCCCGTCAGGTGGACGATGTCTCCGGGCGCCAGCGTCGCCGCGAGCACCGCGGCGATCCGGCTCGTACCCGGCTCGTCGCGCACCTCCTCCGCCATCAGAACAGCCCGAGCTGCGGCGGGTCCTCGGAGGGCGCCGGCTCGTCGGGCGGTGCGGCCGGTGCCACCGCCGGCGCGATCGGCGCCACCGGAGCCGGCCCGCCGAGGTCCTCTGCCAGCAGCGGCGCCAGCGACGGCACCTCGGCGATCGCGTACGGATCGAGCACCGGCAGCAGCCGCGCCTCGTGGTCGCCGATCGTCACCGGCCGCGAGTGGCCGTGCGACGTGGACAGCGGCGGCGCGCCGGGTGCGAGCGAGCGCAGCACCGGGCCGCCGAGCGCGATCACCGTCTCCGGCCGCTGGGCGGCGACCTGCTCCTCGAGGAACGGCCGGCAGGCGGCGATCTCCTCTTCCGTCGGCGTGCGGCCGGCCGGCGGGCGGCACTTCACGAGCGTCGTGGTCGCCACCCTCGCCATGTCGACGCCGGCCGCGACCAGCACCTCGCGCGCCTCGTCGGACAGGGCCCGCCCCACCAGCTCGGCCGGGAACGACGGCGCGGCCGCGATCAGCAACACCGTTGCGCCCGCCGGGCAGTCGCCCGCGACCGCCCGGAGCCGCACGTGTGCGAGGCCACAGCGCTCGCAGCCCGCGACGCGGTCCGCGAGCGACGTCATCCCGCCGGCCTCAGTGACAGCCGCAGCCGCCGCCGCAGCAGCCACCCGCGCGCGGCGCAGGTGCGGCGCCGGCGGTGACGGGCATGTCGCCGCCGACCCGGGTGCGCTGGAACGTGGAGAGCAGCTTCTGCAGGTCGGTCGACGTGCACTCGGGGCAGGCCACGACCATCGAACCGCTGAGGACGAGCTCCTCGAACCGGTTGTCGCAGGTCGCGCACTGATATTCGTAGACGGGCATGGCAAAAGGATAGTACGCTTCCCGCCGAGGACTCCATCCTTCGCGAGGGGTACCACACCGCCATGAACATCGTGCTCGTCGGACCCGGCCGTGCCGGACATGCCATTCGTGATCGTGCGACCGCCTCCGGGCACGTCGCACGCCTGGAACGCGATCCCCGCGCGGCTGCCGACGCCGACGTCGTCCTGCTGACCGTGCCCGACCGGGCGATCGCCGAGGTGGCAGCCGGGCTGCCCGCCGACCAGTGGGTCGGCCACGTCTCGGGCGCGACGCCGCTGGCGGTGCTCGGCCACTCGGCGCGCCGGTTCGTGCTGCATCCCGCGCAGAGCCTGGAGCGCGACGGCGGTGCCGCGCAGCTCGACGGCGTCAGCGCCTTCACGACCGGCGCCGACGCGGAGGCCGACCGGTTCGCGGCCGAACTCGCCGTCTCGCTCGGGCTGCACGCCGTCCCCATCCCCGAGTCGGTGCGGCCCCTCCCCCACATCGCGTGCGTGGTCGGCGCCGCGTTCGTCGTGACGCTGTTCGCGACGGCGTGCCGGCTGCTCGATCGCCACGATGCGGTCGAGATCCTGGCGCCGCTCGCCCGCGGCGCGCTCGAGAACGCCATCGCCGCCGGCCCCGGCATGCAGCCGACCGGGCCTGTCGCCCGCGGTGACGCGCCGACCGTCGCGGCGCACCTCGCGACGCTCGAGCACCTCGATCCGGCGCTCACCGACCTGTATCGGGCGCTGGCCCGCGCCACGCTGCCCCTCATCGACCCGGCCGCCGCTGCGCGGGTGGAGGCACTGCTGTGAGAACCCTGCGCACGATCCCGGAGGTCCGCGCGGCGCTGATGAGCGCCCGCCAGTCGGAGCGGCGCATCGGTCTCGTGCCGACCATGGGCGCCTTCCACGACGGCCACGTGTCGCTGATGCGGACGGCGCGCAGCGAGGCCGACGTCGTCGTCGTGTCGCTGTTCGTGAACCCCGCGCAGTTCGGCCCGGGCGAGGATCTCGAGCGCTACCCGCGCACGGAGTCGGACGACGCGGTCCGCGCCGCCGACGTCGGCGTCGACTTCCTGTTCGCGCCGGCGGTCGAGGAGATGTACCCGCCGGGCTTCGCGACCTCGATCGACCCCGGGCCGGTGGCGCAGGGCCTCTGGGGCTCCGCGCGCCCCGGCCACTTCGCCGGCGTCGCCACCGTCGTCGCGCGACTGTTCGGCATCGCCGCGCCCGACATCGCCTACTTCGGTCTGAAGGACTTCCAGCAGGTCGCCGTGATCCGCCGGCTGGTCGCCGACCTGGCGCTGCCGATCGAGATCCGCGCGCTCCCCACCATCCGCGAGCCCGACGGCCTCGCGATGAGCTCGCGCAACCGGTACCTCGACCGCGACGAGCGCGACCGCGCCCGCGCGATCTTCCACGGCCTGCGCGACGCCGCAGACCTGTACGCCGCCGGCGAACGCGACCAGCGCCGCCTCCTCGAGGTGGCGCGCGCGGTGATGGCGGACGCCGGCATCGACGTCGAGTTCGTCGAGCTGCGCGACGCCGAGACGCTCGGCCCCTACAGCCTCGGACGCGCCGCCGTGCTGGCCGTGTCCGCACGCGTCGGCGGCACCAACCTGATCGACAACGTCGTCCTCGCGCCGCAGCTCACGGCGGCGCCCCGCAAGATCGAGTCCTGGAGCACCTGATGAGCACCCGCCCCCGACATCCCGCGCCCGGCACGCCCGCACCGGGCAAGCTGCCGCTGCCCGAGCTCGCCGCCATGAAGCGCGACGGCCGCCGCATCGTGATGGTGACCGCGTACGACTTCCCGTCCGGCAAGGTCGCCAGCGAGGCCGGAGTCGAGCTCGTCTTGGTCGGCGACTCGGCCGCCATGACGGTGCTCGGTCACCCGTCCACGGTGCCGGTCACCAGCGAGGAGATGCTGATGTTGACCCGCGCCGCGGCGCGTGGTTCCACGCATCCGCTGGTGCTCGCCGACCTGCCGTTCATGTCGTACCAGGTCGACAATCGCGACGCGATCATGACGGCCGGCCGGTTCGTGAAGGAGGGCGGCGCCGACGCCGTCAAGATGGAGGGTGCGGGCCCCACGCTCGATCGCATCCTCGCCGTCACGCAGGCCGGCATCCCGGTGATGGGCCACCTCGGCCTGACGCCGCAGACGGCGACCGCGCTGGGCGGCTACAAGGCGCAGGGCCGCACCGCCGCCGCGGCGCTCCAGCTGGTGGACGACGCGCTCGCGATCGAGGCAGCCGGCGCCTTCTCCGTCGTGCTCGAGTGCGTGCCGGCCGCGGTCGCGCAGGCCGTGACGGAGCGCCTCGGCATCCCCACCATCGGCATCGGCGCCGGCGCCGGCTGCGACGGCCAGGTGCTGGTCTACCACGACCTGCTCGGCTACGGCGAGCCGCGCGCGCCGCGCTTCGTGAAGCGGTACGCCGACCTGCACGGCGCCGCGCTCGACGGGGTGCGTCGCTACGCCGCCGACGTGCGGTCGGGTGCCTTCCCCGCCGTCGAGCACACGTACACGATGCCGGCCGACGAGCTGGCCCGGTTCGAGGACGCGCTGCAGCCGGCGAATCCGCTGTTCGACTGACTCCCGCGCCGCCCGAGCCACGCAGACCGAGACATCCCGTGGGATGTCTAGATACCGTGTTCGATCAGCTCGATGCGATAGCCGTCCGGGTCGCGGACGAAGCACAGCCGCGAGCCGCCCTCGCGGATCGAGTACGGCGGCTTCTCGGGCTGGATGCCCTTCTCGGCCAGCGTCGCCAGGGTGCCGTCCATGTCGTCCACGAAGAGCGCGATGTGGCCGTACCCGGTGCCGATCTCGTACGGCTCGTCGCGCCCGAAGTTGTAGGTCAGCTCGAGCGGCTGGTCGGGCGAGCCGGGCGGCGTCAGGAAGACGTTGATCGCCTCGTCGCGGATCGGGATCCGCCGCTGCTCGTTGAAGCCGAGGCCGTTCGTGTAGAAGTCGACGGCCTTGTCGAGGTCGAACACGCGGTAACAGGTGTGGGCGTACTCCATCTACAGCTCCTTCAGGGCTGCCGCATGCCGTGGACGGGCCGGCCGAGCGCCTGCCACTGGAAGATCGACATCGCGGGCAGCACGTCGTCGTAGGCGAGGATTTTGGGGTTGCGGCCGATCTCCTTGCATTTCGCGGCGATCAGCAGCAGATCGTCCTTGTCGGGCGCGACGATCACGAAGTGGGCTCCCGTGACCCACTCGAACACGGCGCCGCAGGTCGGGCACGGCCACGGGTCGGTGTGGATCCCGTACCAGTCGCCCTCCGAGGTGTCGAGGCCCTCGAACTCCTCGATCTCGTCCTCGGACCAGATGACCTGATCCGACTCCCGCGGGAGCGTGATCGTTCCGGGGCGCACCTCTTCGGCCATTCGGGGATCATGCCGGACCATGGATGCAGCACGACAGGCCCTGCACGACGCGCTGCTCGCCCACGACGTGGCCGACGAAGCCGAACGCCGTGACCGCGATGCGGTCGCGGCGCTCGTCGCCGGCACGCCGCGGTGCTTCGACCGGGCCTTCTTCACGCCGGGCCACGTCACCGGCAGCGCGTTCGTGGTCGACACGGCGTCGGGCCGCGTGCTGCTGCACCACCACCGCCGCCTCGACCGCTGGCTGCAGCTCGGCGGTCACGACGAAGGCGAGCACGACCCGCTGCAGACGGCGCTGCGCGAGGCGCGCGAGGAGTCGGGCCTGCGCGACCTGACGCCGCTGCAGACCGCGATCCTCGACATCGACGTGCACGAGATCCCCGCCGGCCGCTCCGAGCCCGCCCACCTGCACCACGACGTGCGCTACGCCCTGCGCACCACGACGCCCGACGCGATCGCGCAGGACGAGGCGGAATCGCTGGCGCTGCAGTGGTTCGAGCCGGATGCCGCCGCGCGGCTGATGCACGAGCCGGGCGCCGACCGGGCACTGCGGCGGATCGTCGCGCTGATCGCCTAGATCACGAGCTGCGCGGTAGCCTTGACCTCGCGCGGCGCCTCGAGCAGCGGCCGCAGGAAGCGGCCGGTGTGCGACTCGGGCACCAGCACGATCTCCTCGGGCGGACCGGACGCGATCACCTCACCGCCGGCGTCACCGCCCTCGGGCCCGAGGTCGATCACCCAGTCGGCCTGCTTGATGACGTCGAGGTTGTGCTCGATCACGAGCACCGTGTTGCCGCTCTCGACGAGGCGGTGCAGCACCTCGAGCAGCTTCTCGATGTCGGCGAGGTGCAGGCCCGTGGTGGGCTCGTCCAGCACGTACAGGGTGCGCCCGGTGGCGATCTTCTGCAGCTCGGTGGCCAGCTTGACGCGCTGCGCCTCGCCGCCCGACAGCGTGGTGGCCGGCTGGCCGAGCCGCACGTAGTCGAGGCCGACATCGTGCAGGGTCTGGAGGCGGCGGCGCAGCTTCGGGATCTTCGCGAAGAACTCGAGCGCCTCCTCGACGGGCATCTCGAGCACGTCGGCGATCGACTTGCCCTTGAAGCGCACCTCGAGCGTCTCGCGGTTGTAGCGCTTGCCCTTGCACACCTCACACGGCACGTACACGTCGGGCAGGAAGTGCATCTCGATCTTGATGGTGCCGTCGCCACGGCACGTCTCGCAGCGGCCGCCCTTGACGTTGAACGAGAACCGGCCGGGCTTGTAGCCGCGCACCTTGGAGTCGGGCGTCGAGGCGTACAGCTGGCGAATGTGGTCGAACAGCCCCGTGTACGTGGCCGGGTTCGAGCGCGGCGTGCGGCCGATCGGCGACTGGTCGATGTCGATCACCTTGTCAAACATCTCGATGCCCTCGATGCGGCCGTGCATGCCGGACTTGAGACGCGCGTTGTGGAGCCGGTTCTTGAGCGCCCGCAGGACCACGTCGTTGACGAGCGTCGACTTGCCGGAGCCCGACACGCCGGTCACCGCGACGAAACGGCCGACCGGGATCTCGACATCGATGTTCTTGAGGTTGTGCTGTCGCGCGCCGCGGACCAGCAGCACCTCGTCGCTCGGCCCGCGCCGGACAGGGACGGGGATGCGCCGCCGGCCCGACAGGTAGGCGCCGGTGACCGAGGCCCGCGTGCGGGCGACCTTGGCCGGCGTGCCCTCGGCGACGACCTCGCCGCCATGCTCGCCGGCACCCGGCCCCATGTCGATCACCCAGTCGGCGGCGCGGACGGTGTCCTCGTCGTGCTCGACCACGATCACGGTGTTGCCGATGTCGCGCAGCCGCGTGAGCGTGTCGATGAGGCGGTGGTTGTCACGCTGGTGCAGCCCGATCGACGGCTCGTCCAGGATGTAGAGCACGCCCACCAGGTGCGAGCCGATCTGCGTCGCGAGCCGGATGCGCTGCGCCTCGCCGCCCGACAGCGTGCCGGCGGCGCGGTCGAGGCTCAGGTAGCCGACGCCGACGTCGACCAGGAAGCCGAGCCGCTCCCGCAGCTCGCGCAGGATGCGCTCGGCGATCAGGTTCTCGGTCTCGCTCAGTCTGAGACCGTCGACCCAGGTGCGGGCCGCGGCGACCGACAGGCTGGTGGCCGCGTGGATGTTGATGTTCGCCACCGTCACGGCGAGCGACTCGGGCTTCAGCCGCGCGCCGTTGCACGTCGGGCACGGCCGCAGCGTCATGTACTCCTCGATGCGCTCGCGCTGCAGCGATGACTCGGTCTCGCGGTAGCGCCGGTCGAGGCCCGCGATGATGCCCTCGAACGCCATCATGTACTGGCGCTTGCGGCCCTGCCGGTTCTTGTACGTGACCAGCACGCGCTGCCCGCCGGTGCCGTACAGGAACAGCTTGCGCTGCTCGTCGGGCAGGTCGCCCCAGGCGGTCTCGAGCGAGACGTCGAAATGGTCGGCGACGGCCAGGATGGCGCTCTCGTAGAAGCTCGATCCGGAGACGTTCCACGGCAGCAGCGCGCCGTTGGAGATCGACACCTCGGCGTCGGGCACGATCATGTCGGGATCGAGCTCGGGCGTCGCGCCAAGGCCGTGGCAGGCCGGACAGGCACCGTGCGGCGAGTTGAACGAGAACACGCGGGGCGCCAGCTCGGGCAGCGAGACGCCGTGCTCGGGGCACGCGAACTTCTCGGAGTACGTGGTGGTCTCGCCGTCGATGACCGCGATATCGATGAGGCCCTCGGCCAGCGCCAGCGCCGTCTCGACCGAGTCGGCCAGGCGCTTTCGCAGGTCGTCCTTCATCACGAGCCGGTCGACCACGACGGCGATGTCGTGCTTGAACTTCTTGTCGAGCTCGATGCCCTCCTCGAGCAGCCGCGTCTCACCGTCGACCTTGACGCGCGTGAAGCCCTCGCCGCGCAGGCTCTCGAACAGGTCCTTGAACTCGCCCTTGCGGCCGCGCACGACCGGCGCGTCGACGGTGAACCGCGTGCCGGCCGGCAGCGCCATCACCTGGTCGACGATCTGCTCGGCCGACTGGCCGGCGATCGGACGGCCGCAGACGTGGCAGTGCGGGTGGCCGACGCGCGCGAACAGCAGGCGCAGGTAGTCGTAGATCTCGGTGACCGTGCCGACGGTCGAGCGCGGGTTGCGCGACGTCGTCTTCTGGTCGATCGAGATGGCCGGCGACAGGCCCTCGATGGAGTCGACGTCGGGCTTCTCCATCTGTCCCAGAAACTGCCGCGCGTAGGCCGACAGCGACTCGACGTAGCGGCGCTGGCCCTCGGCGTAGAGCGTGTCGAACGCGAGCGACGACTTGCCCGATCCGGACAATCCGGTGATCACGACGAGGCGCTCGCGCGGGATGCGAACGCTGACGTTGCGGAGGTTGTGCTCGCGGGCTCCGCGAATCTCGATCCAGTCGCTCGACATGCCTTCCCCGGACGGTAGCAACGTATCCCGATACGAACAACCGTTCGGGTCACGGAACCCTATCGCACGGGATCCGCGTAATGGTCAGCGGCGCCCGAACGGCGTCCCCGCGCCTGCGGAAGTTACTCCCGAGCGGCGGCGAAACGCGCAGCGATCTCCTCGAGGTCACCGTCGGTCATGACGGTCGAGAGCGAGCACAGGCCGTTCGTCGCGACCAGTACGCCGGCGTTGTAGAGCCGCCACCACGCGTCGTAGTCGCCGAGCACGTCGAGCAGGCGGAACAGCGAGCCGGAGCCGGCGACGTTGTAGCCCAGCGCCGCCACGGCCTCGCGCAGCCGGTCGCCGTGGGCGTTGATGCGCTCGATCGCGGCCTGGTCGAGCAGGTCGAGCGCCGCCAGGCCGGCGGCGCAGGTGACGGGGTTGGCCGAGAAGGTGCCCGCGTGCGGCACGTTGCCGGCGCGGCGCGGGTCGAGCACGCCCATCACGTCGGCCGGACCGCCCCACGCCCCGACCGCGAAGCCGCCGCCGATGATTTTGCCCATCGTCACCAGGTCGGGCGTGATGCCGTAGCGGTCGTGCAGGCCGGCCAGCCCGAGGCGGAGCGTGATCACCTCGTCGACGATCAGCAGGATCCCGCGGCGCGTCGTCTCGGCCCGCACCAGGTCGGCGAACGCCTGCGGCACGGGCTTCAGGCCGGCCCGGTTCGGCATCAGGTCGATGACCACGCAGGCCAGCCGGTCGCCGTGCTCGTCCAGCGCCCGCAGGAAGGCGGCCTCGTCGGCGACCGGCGTGTCGTAGAGATCGCCGTAGACCGCGTCCGGGATGCCGGCCGCGCCCGTCGGCAGGGCCGCGTCGTAGATGCCGTGGTACGAACCCTCGAAGCGCAGGATCCCGTCCTTGCCGGTCAGCGCGCGGGCCGTGCGGAAGGCCATCATGACGGCCTCCGAGCCCGAGTTCGTGAACCGCAGGCGCTCGACCACGGGGACGCGCTCGGAGATGCGCTCGGCCAGCGCCACGTCGTGCCGCGAGGGCAGGCCGAAGCACGTCCCCTCCTCGAGCGCCGCCATCGCCGCGGCCATCACGACCGGGTGCCGGTGGCCGTGCACGAGCGTCGTGTAGTTCGACTGCAGGTCGAACGTCTCGTGGCCGTCCTCGTCCACCAGCCGGCAGCCGGTGCCACGGCGCGCGTACGGGGGGACGGGCGGGATGTACAGCGTGGAACGGGTGTTCCCGCCCGGCATCGCCTCGACGGCGCGCGCGAACAGCTCAGCGGACGTGGTCATGGCGGCCAGCATACGTGCTGATCACCGCCGATACCTCGTCCGGCCGCGGAACGAACTTGAGCCGGCTTCCCTTCGTCGCCCCGGCCAGCTCGATCGTGCCGTAGCCGAGCAGGCGACCGAGCAGCGAGCGCTTCACGCGCAGCCGCTGGATGGCCCGCAGGGGCACGATCGACTCCGTCTGGCGAATGCCGCCGCGCCGGATCACCAGCTCGTCCTCCGACACCAGCAGCATCGTCCGGTCCCACGCCCAGACCTCGCGCACCAGCCGCGCCAGCGCCACGACGGCCAGGCCGGCGGTGATGGCGGCGGCAGCCTGGCCCGACAGCCCCGGTCGTCCGGTCCGCGCGAGGACCGCGACCGTGAACGCGAGGATCGCGACTGCTCCCAACGCCACCGCGATCGGGCGTGTCAGCGCGGCGGTGTGGGCACGCGTGTGCACGAGCGGGTGCTCCACGCATGGGCATTCTCCGGTGAGCGGGAAACCCCTGCGCTACCGTGCGACCCATGAGCCCCCTTGTCCCGATGGTGATCGAGCAGACCGGCCGCGGCGAGCGGTCGTTCGATATCTACTCCCGGCTCCTCAACGAGCGCATCATCTTTCTCGGCACGCCCGTCTACCCCGAGATCGCCAATCTCATCGTCGCGCAGCTGATCCATCTCGAGTCGGACGACCCGGACAAGGACATCTCGCTGTACATCAACAGTCCCGGTGGTGACGTCTACGCGGGCATGGCGATCTACGACACGATGCAGTTCATCAAGCCCGACGTGCAGACGATCTGCTTCGGGATGGCGATGTCGATGGGCGCGATCCTCCTCGCCGGCGGCGCGCCGGGCAAGCGCCTCGCCCTGCAGAATGCGCGGATCATGATCCACCAGGGCACGTCCGGCTTCCAGGGCCAGGCGACCGACATCGAGATCCACGCCCGCGAGGTGCTGAACATCCGCCGCCGCATGGACGAGGTGCTCGCCGAGCACACCGGCAAGACGGTCGAGCAGATCCACACCGACACCGAGCGCGACTACTTCCTCGGCTCGGAAGAGGCGAAGGCGTACGGGATCATCGACAAGGTCGTCGAGGAGCGCTGATCTACCGGTCGGCGCGCGCGAGCGTGCCGATCCACCGTACGCGGTCGTTCGCGCCCGCACCGTGACGCACGGCCTCCACTTCCGCACGGACCTGACCAAAGCGCGCCCTTCGTGCGAGTTCCGCGCGGAAGCGTTCTGGGGTCAGACCCCAGAACGGGCGTTTTCGGGGTCAGACCCCACGCATGGAACGCGCGCGGGAGGCGCGCGGGAGTGTCACGTGGTGGCGGGCTGAGCGAAGGCCCTTTCGTGCCCTCCGGATCTGTCACGACCGACGTGCGGGCCGCCGCGCCGTCCCGCTCGATGGCGTGGTGATCGCCGTCAGCGCAGGCCGGCGGACTCGATCTGCGCGAGCTCGCGCCGGAGCTCCTTGATCTCGTCGCGCAGCCGCGCGGCGTACTCGAAGCGGAGCTCCTCCGCGGCCGCCAGCATCTCCTGCTCGAGGTCGATGGCGAGCTTCGTCAGGTCCTCGCGGTTCATGCCGTCGACCTTCGCTGCACCCCGGCGACGCGACGACGGGACGTTCTTCGAGTCGAGCGACAGGAACTCGGTGATGTCCGTGACCGACTTCGAGATCGTCATCGGCGTGATGCCGTGCTCCTCGTTGTGCGCCTGCTGGATCGCGCGGCGGCGGCTGGTCTCACGCACGGCGCCGCGGATCGCCTCGGTCTCCTTGTCGGCGTACATGAGCACGCGGCCATTGATGTTGCGCGCGGCCCGGCCGATCGTCTGGATGAGGGCCGTCTGCCCGCGCAGGAAGCCCTCCTTGTCCGCGTCGAGGATGGCGACCAGCGACACCTCGGGCAGATCGAGACCCTCGCGCAGCAGGTTCACGCCGACCAGCACGTCGTACTCGCCGAGGCGCAGCGCCCGCACGATCTGGATGCGCTCGATGGTGTCGACCTCGGAGTGCAGGTACCGCGTGCGGACACCCGACTCGAGCAGGTAGTCGGTCAGGTCCTCGGCCATCTTCTTCGTCAGCGTCGTCACCAGCACCCGCTCCCCGGCGCGCTCGCGCCCGCGGATCTCGGTCAGCAGGTCGTCGATCTGGCCCTTCGTCGGCCGCAGCTCGACCTCGGGGTCGACGAGGCCGGTCGGGCGAATGATCTGCTCCACCACCTTCGTGGAGTTGCGCAGCTCGAACGCGCCCGGCGTGGCCGAGACGAACACGACCTGGTCGACGCGCTGCACGAACTCGTCGAACCGCAGCGGCCGGTTGTCGATCGCGGACGGGAGCCGGAAGCCGTGCTCGATCAGCGCCGACTTGCGCGACCGGTCGCCCTCGTACATGCCGCCGATCTGCGGCACGGTGTTGTGCGACTCGTCGATGAAGACGATGAAGTCGGACGGGAAGTAGTCGAGCAGGGTGAACGGCGGCTGGCCCTCGGTGCGCCCGTCCAGGATGCGCGAGTAGTTCTCGATGCCGTTGCAGTAGCCCATCTCGCGCATCATCTCGAGGTCGTACTCGGTGCGCTGGCGCAGGCGGTGCGCCTCGAGCAGCTTGTTCTGCTCCTCGTACAGCGCGACGCGTTCCTCCATCTCGACTGCGATCTCCTCGACCGCGCGCTCCAGCGACGGCGGCGACGTCACGTAGTGCGTCGCCGGGTAGAGCATCAGGTCGTCGAGCCGTCCGAGCACCTCGCCCGTGAGCGGATCGAAGTGCGTGATCGACTCCACCTCGTCGCCGAACAGCGACACGCGGTACGCCGTCTCGGAGTAGGCCGGCTGCACCTCGACCACGTCGCCGCGGGCGCGGAACCGGCCGCGGCCCAGCACCACGTCGTTACGGCTGTACTGGATCCCGATCAGGTCGCGCAGCAGCTGCTCGCGGCCGAACTCGCCGCCGACGGTGAGCTGCACGAGCTGCTGCTCGTACTCCTTCGGCGAGCCGAGGCCGTAGATGCACGACACCGACGCGACGATGATCACGTCGCGGCGCGTCAGCAGCGACGACGTGGCGGCGTGGCGCAGCCGGTCGATGTCGTCGTTGATCGCCGAGTCCTTCTCGATGTACGTGTCGGACGCGGCCAGGTAGGCCTCGGGCTGGTAGTAGTCGTAGTACGAGACGAAGTACTCGACGGCGTTGTCGGCGAAGAACTCGCGGAACTCGTTGCAGAGCTGCGCAGCGAGGGTCTTGTTGTGCGCGATGACGAGCGCCGGGCGCTGCGTCTGCTCGATCGTCCACGCCATCGTCGCCGTCTTGCCGGTCGCGGTGGCGCCGAGCAGCGTCTGGAAGCGCTCGCCGGAGCGGAGCCCGTCGGAGAGCGCCTCGATGGCGCCGGGCTGGTCTCCGGTCGGCTGGAACGAGCCCGTGAAGCGAAACGGCGGCATGGACTTCCAGGGTAGCCGAGCGCGCGGACTAGCCGCGAGCCGTCAAAAGGCGTGCGAGCGCGTCGCGGCGGTAGTCGAAGATCCGCTGCAGGTCGCGTCCGATCAGGAGCCGGTGCGCGGCCGCGCCGAGCACGCCGAACGGCATCCGGTAGTCGACCCGATCGCCGATCAGCGTGCCGGCGGGGTGCTCCTGGAACGTGTGCGTGTGCTCCCAGCGGGCGAACGGGCCGCTCAGCTGCACGTCGACGAAGCGCCTCGACGGCTCCCAGCGTTCGATCCGCGTGCGCCACGTGACGGGCGCGCGGTGCAGCGTCAGGCGGTAGTCGATCAGCGCCCCCTCCCGGACCACCAGTGGCTGCGCCGTCAGGATCCGGAACCGGAGCCAGGGCGGCGTGATCGCCTCCAGGTTGGCCGCGTCGGCGAAGAACGCGAACGCGTCGTCGATGCCGAGCGGGACGAGCTGCTCGCGCTCGATCAGCCCGTCGGTGCCGGTTCGGCCCGTCAGATCAGCCCGAGGCCGCTGACCGCGTCGCGCTCCTCGGCCAGCTCGGCGATGGAGGCGTCGACGCGACCGCGCGAGAACTCGTCCAGATCGAGCCCCTGCACGACGCTGAACCTGCCGCCCGTCGTGGTGACGGGCAGGCCCGCGATGAGCCCCTCCGGCACGCCGTAGGAGCCGTCGGACGGAATACCCATCGACACCCAGTCGCCGGACGGCGTGCCCAGCACCCAGTCGTGGACGTGGTCGATGGCGGCGTTGGCAGCCGACGCGGCGGACGAGGCGCCGCGCGCCTCGATCACTGCCGCGCCGCGCTTCTGCACGGTGGGGATGAAGTCGTCGGTCAGCCAGGCGCGATCCGCGATGACCTCCGCCGCCGGCTTGCCGTCGATCTCGGCATGGAAGACGTCGGGGTACTGCGAGGCCGAGTGGTTGCCCCAGATCGTCATCTTCGTGACGCTCGTGACGGGCACGCCGGCCTTCTTCGCCAGCTGCGACTTCGCCCGGTTGTGGTCGAGGCGCATCATCGCCGTGAACCGCTCGGCGGGCACATCGGGCGCGTTGCGCTGCGCGATCAGGCAGTTCGTGTTGGCCGGGTTGCCGACCACCAGCACGCGCACGTCGTCGGCGGCGTGGTCGTTGATGGCCTTGCCCTGCACCGTGAAGATCGCGCCGTTGGCCTCGAGCAGGTCGCCGCGCTCCATGCCTTTCGTACGGGGCCGCGCACCGACCAGCAGGCAGATGTTGGCGCCGTCGAAGGCGACCACGGGGTCGTCGGTGGCGACGATGCCGGCGAGCGTCTCAAACGCGCAGTCGTCGAGCTCCATGCCGACGCCGGTGAGCGATCCGACGGCCTGCGGAATCTCCAGCATCCGCAGCTCCACCGGCTGGTCCGGGCCAAGCATCGCACCGCTCGCGATGCGGAACAGGAGGGCGTATCCGATCTGACCGGCGGCGCCGGTGACGGCGACCTTGATGGGCGACTTCGTGCTCACGTGCTGCCTCTCACGTCGGGAATTCTCTCTCCCGAATCTTCCGCGATCAGAGGTTGTAGGCCCGCCGGTAGAGGTCGCGCAGGTGCATCACGCGATCGATGTAGGCGCGGGTCTCGGGAAACGGGATCGCGACCTGCTGACCCTTGGGCGTGGCCTTGATCCACTTGTCGACGTTCGCCTGCCCCGCGTTGTACGCCGCCAGCGCCAGGCGGGTGGCGTCACCCGAGTCGCGATACTTGGCGCGCAGGTGGCGCAGATACCAGCACCCGTAGCGCACGTTGATGTCGGGATCGGCCAGGTCGGCCTCGGTGTAGTGGGCGCCGCCGGTGCGGTCGGCGATGCCCTGCGCGGTCTCCGGCAGCAGCTGCATGAGGCCTACCGCGCCGGCGCTGGAGCGCGTCGCGGGATCGAACTTCGACTCCGCGTAGATGACGCCGGCGACCAGGGCCGGGTCGAGGTCGTAGTTGTCGGCGTGGACGCGCACGATCTGCTCGAAGTGCAGCGGGTAGCGCGCGCGGACGTACCAGTCGGGCTCCTGCGACAGGCCGTAGGAGGCCGCCAGCCCGATCACGGCCATGAAGGCCGCGAACCAGAGGATGAACCGCTTCATCGCGGTGCGACGCGGTCGAGGTAGGCGGCGACCGCCCGGTCGAGGGCGGCGACGTCGCCGTCGTTGACGATCACGTCGTCGGCGCGCTCGGCCTTCTGCGCTTCCGGCAGCAGCCGCGCCTCACGTGCGGCGAGGCCCTCGAGTCGCCCGCGGGCGACGATGCGACCCCGGCGGATCGCGGGCGCCGTGCTCACGACGACCGTCCGATCGTAGCCGTCGGCCCGATCACTCTCGAACAGCAGCTGCACCTCTTCGACGATCGCCCGCGGCGGTGGATCGGCCGCCAGCGCGGAATCGCGCCAGGCGATCGCCTCGTCGTGCACGAGCGGGTGGATGAACTGCTCCAGCCAGATGCGGAGATCGTCGTCCGCGAAGATGGCCCGGGCCACGGCGGAGCGGTCGATGACGCCGTCACGGCCCAGCACACCGGGGCCCAGGCGCGCGATGATGGTGTCGCGCACCCGGGCCGTCCGGTACAGGTCGTGCACCACGGCATCCGCATCGAGCACGGCGCACCCATGCCGGGCGAACGCCGCGAGCGCCGTCGACTTGCCGGCACCGATGGTGCCGGTCAGGCCGATGACCGGCGGGCGCCTAGGCGTCCGCGTCGCTCTCGTCTCCACGCTCGGAGTTCGCCTCATCGGCAGCCGGCTCGGCGGCCTCCTCGACCTCGGCCGATGCCTCGGGCTCGGCGGCCGCGGTCTCCTCGGTCGCCGCCTCCTCGACTTCGGCCACGTCGGCCGACGCCTCGGGCTCGTCCACCGGATCGGCCTCGACGTGATGGTCCTCGCCGTCGTCGGCGGCGTCGTCGTCGTCACGCGGCTCGACCTCGGGGTCACCCGACACGTCGGCGGCGGCACTGGAAGCGTAGAACGCCAGCGCGGCCTCCTCCTCCGGCGTGACCTCGTCGGTGTAGGCGGCGTCGGACAGCGGTGCGCTGGGCAGCGGCACGCCCGACTCCTCGGCGGCGATCTCGTCGGCCAGGAACGGCTTGTCGCCTGGCACCAGGGCGATCGGCGGCAGCAGCGGCTCGTGCTCGGAGACGCGCTTCATCGAGAGGGACAGGCGGCGCCGGTCGGCATCGATATCGATGATCTTGACGATCACGTGCTGGCCCGGAGCGACGACCTCGCGCGGGTTCTCAACGTGGTGCGCGGCGAGCTCGGAGATGTGGACGAGGCCCTCGACGCCCTGCAGGATCTCGACGAACGCACCGAACGTGACGACCTTGGTCGCCCGGCCGTGGACGTTGTCGCTCTGCTGGTAGGACTCGAGCACGCGCTGCCACGGATCGGCCTGGGTCTGCTTGAGACCCAGCGAGATGCGCTGACGGTCGCGGTCGATGTCGAGCACCTTGACCTTGACGGTCTGGCCGATCTCGAGGATCTCCGACGGGTGGTTGACGTGCGTCCACGACAGCTCGGAGATGTGGATCAGGCCGTCGATGCCCTCCAGGTCGACGAACGCGCCGAAGTCGACGATGTTCGAGATGACGCCCTCGACCACGGCGCCGGGCTCGAGGTCGTCGAGGATGCGCTGGCGCACCTCGCGGCGCTCCTCCTCGAGCACCGCGCGGCGGGACAGCACGACGTTGTTGCGCGAGCGGTTCAGCTCGATGACCTTGCAGCGCAGCGTCTCGCCGCGGAACTCCTCGAGGTCCTGCACGCGGCGGATGTCGACCAGCGAGGCGGGCAGGAAGCCGCGCACGCCGAGGTCGATGATCAGGCCGCCCTTGACGACCTCGATGACCTGGCCGTCGACAGGCTCGCCGCTCTCGGCCGCAGCCTCGATCTTCTTCCACGCCTTCTCGAACCGCGCCCGCTTCTTGGACAGGATCAGGCGGCCGTCGGCGTCCTCCTTCTGGAGGACCAGCGCGTCGACCTCGTCGCCGATCGAGACCTCGTCGGCGGGGTCCACGGAGCGCCGGATCGACAGCTCGTTGACCGGGATGACGCCCTCGGACTTGTAGCCGATGTCGATCAGGACCTCGTCCTTGTCGATACGGACGACGAGGCCGGTGACGACGTCACCCTCGTCGAAGTCGGAGAGGGTCGCGTCGTAGTTCGGGATCAGCTCCCCGTCGACCTCGATCCAGACATCGGGATCGGCGGCGGCGAGCTCGGCATTCGAGAGCGTGGACATCGGTAGGTTGGTCATCCTTCCAGGCATGGACGGTCGTGCGCGGGCGCACGACCGAGCCGAACCTTAGCAGCGCGCCGAAGGGCTCCCTGCCGGGTGCTACTTGGCTTCCAGCCAGTTGTCACCGATGCCGACGTCGATCTCGAGCGGCGGGTCGAGCGGGTAGGCGCCGGTCATCTCCTCGCGCACGATCGCCTCGACGCGACTCATCTCTCCCGCCGGCACCTCGAACAGCAACTCGTCGTGGATCTGCAGCACGAGGCGGGCCTCGAGGCCCTCGTCGCGCAGCCGGCGGTGGGCGCCGATCATGGCCACCTTGATGATGTCGGCGGCCGAGCCCTGGATGCACGAGTTGACGGCCAGGCGCTCGCCCAGCATGCGCACCTGGCGGTTCTGGGCGCGGAGCTCGGGGATCGGCCGGCGGCGGCCGAGCAGCGTCTCGGCGTAGCCGCTGCCCTTGGCGGCGGCGATGGTGCGCTCGATGAACTCGCTGACGCGCGGGTAGCGGCCGAGGTACGTGTCGATGTAGCGCTGCGCCTCGTCCCGGTCGATGCCGAGCTGCTCGGACAGGCCGAACGACGAGATCCCGTAGATGATCCCGAAGTTGACCGCCTTGGCGCGGTCGCGCTCGTCGCGCGTGAGCTGGTCGGCGGGCTTGCCGAGCACCTCGGCGGCGGTCGCGCGGTGCACGTCCTCCCCGCGCTGGAACGCGCCCACCAGCCCCTCCTCGCGCGACAGGTGCGCGAGGATGCGCAGCTCGACCTGCGAGTAGTCGGCGGCCAGCAGGCGCGCGCCCGGCTCGGCCACGAAGGCACCGCGGATCTCGCGGCCGAGCGGCGTGCGCACCGGGATGTTCTGCAGGTTCGGGTTCGTGCTCGAGAGGCGGCCGGTGGCGGCGGTGGTCTGCGAGAAGGTCGTGTGGATGCGGCCGTCGCCGGCGATGGCGGCGGGCAGGGCGATCAGGTAGGTGGAGTGCAGCTTGGTCAGCTCGCGCCAGCGCTCGACGACGGCCACGATCGGGTGCAGGTCGCGGATCTTGGAGAGCACGCGCTGGTCGGTCGAGTAGCCGGTCTTGCCCTTGCGGTCGGCAGGCAGGCCGAGGCGCTCGAACAGCACCTCGCCGAGCTGCTTGGGCGAGCCGATCGTGAACGGGCTGCCGGCCAGCTCGTACGCCTTCTGCTCCAGCTCGGCCACCTCGTCGGCCACCCGCGCGGCGATCTCGGCCAGCAGGTACGGGTCGACGCGGACGCCGGCGTCCTCCATCGCCGCGAGCACGTTCACCAGCGGCAGCTCGACGTCGGCCAGCAGCCGCGTGCCACCGCGCTCCTCCAGGCGGGGCGCCAGCCACCCGCGCAGCACCAGCGCGCCGTACGCGCTGCGGATCAGCGCCGCCGTCTCCTCCTCGGCCTCCACCTCGGGCTCGATCGCGGCGTCATCCAGCATCGCCTCGACGGTGTACGCCGAGCGGTTCGGCTCGATCAGGTAGGAGGCCAGGAACGTGTCGAACACCACCGGCAGGCCGGCGCGTAGGTAGGAGTGCGGCAGCGCCTTGGCATCGTGCGCCACGATCGCGGGCCCGTCGGCCAGCACCGCGGCGAGCTGGTCGGGGGTGCCCTCGGCCACCAGCACCTCGCCCTCCAGCGCGACGGCGGCGCGCTGCCCGTCGGCGGCGAGGCCGGCAATCGGTGCCCGGGCGAGCGCGGCGCGCAGCTCGTCGGGCGTCACCTGGCGCCAGTCGACCTCGGTGCCGGTCGCCTCGCGCGGCTGCGACGGCACGTGCTCCTCCAGCTCGTCCAGGCGCGCCATCAGGCCGCGGAACTCCCAGCGGCGCAGCTGCTCCTTCAGCGCCGAGCGGTCGGGCGTCGCCGCCACCACGGCGGCGGGGTCGAGCGCGGCCAGTTCGGGCAGGCTGCGGCGGATGGTGCCGAGGTCCTTCGACTCCCGCACCTGCGCCTCGAGCTCGATCAGCGACTGCCGCCGCTTCGGGCCGGCGACGTCGTCGATGTGCTCGTAGATGCCGTCGATCGAGCCGTACAGCTGCAGCAGCTCCGACGCCGTCTTGTCGCCGATGCCGGGCACGCCCTTGATGTCGTCGCCGGGGTCGCCCTTCAGGCCGATGTAGTCGGGGACGGCGGCCGGCGGGATGCCGAGCCGCGCGATCACGCGCTCGGGCGTGTAGACCTGCGGATCCTCGACCCCGCGCGGGGTCATCATCAGGCAGACGTTGTCGGACACGAGCTGGAAGGCGTCGCGGTCGGTCGACACCACGCAGGTCGGCACGCCGGCCTCGTCCGCGATGCGTGAGAGGGTGCCGATCACGTCGTCGGCCTCCCATCCCGCGACGCTGAAGTTCTCGTACCCGAAGGCCTCGACGAGCGGCCGGAAGTGCGGCCGCTGCTCGCGCAGCAGGTCGGGCATCGGACGCCGGCTGACCTTGTAGTCGGGGTGCATCTCGAGCCGGTGCGTGGGCTTCTCGTCCCAGCAGACCAGCACGCCCTGCGGCCGGTACGTGGTCATCAGCTTGGCGAGCATGTTGGCGAAGCCGAGCAGCGCGTTGGTGGGCTCCCCCGCGCTCGTCGCGATCTCCTCCGGCAGCGCGTAGAAGGCGCGGTACATGAGGCCGTTGGCGTCGACCAGGAACAGCTTCGAGGCCCGCGCGGGGGCGTCGTTCAGGTCGAGCTCGGACGGCTTGGCGGGCATGCGCGGAGGCTACAGCCTCCAGCACGCGCGAGCCGACGGCAACGAAGGATGCGCACGGCTACCGTTCGGACCATGTCACCACTCATGCCGTCGGCCTCCTACTCGCTGACGATCCGCTGCCGCATCCCGCAGACCCCGGGCTCGTTCGCGCGCGTGGCCGACGCGATCGGCGCGGAGGGCGGCATGCTCGGCGCCATCGACCTGGCGCGCGTCGACGAGAACAGCGTCGTGCGCGACGTCACGGTCGCGACGGTCGACGCCACCCACGGCGCCGCCATCGTCGAGGCCGTCCGCGCGCTGCCGGACATCGAGGTGCTGAGCGTCTCGGACCGCACCTTCCTGCTGCACCGCGGCGGCAAGATCGAGGTGGCGCCGAAGGTGCAGATCAAGAGCCGCGACGACCTCTCGATGGCGTACACGCCGGGCGTCGCGCGCGTGTGCATGGCGATCCACGACGACCCCGCCGCGGCCTGGAACCTGACGGTGAAGGGCAACACGGTCGCCGTCGTCACCGACGGCACCGCCGTGCTCGGCCTGGGCGACATCGGCCCCGAGGCGGCGATGCCGGTGATGGAGGGCAAGGCGATGCTGTTCAAGGAGTTCGGCGGCGTCGACGCGTGGCCGATCTGCCTCGACACCAAGGACGTCGACGAGATCGTCGCCATCGTCAAGGCGATCGCACCGGGCTTCGGCGGCATCAACCTCGAGGACATCGCCGCGCCGCGCTGCTTCGAGATCGAGCGCCGCCTGCAGGCCGAGCTCGACATCCCCGTCTTCCACGACGACCAGCACGGCACCGCCGTGGTGGTGCTGGCCGCGCTCATCAACGCGCTGAAGCTGGTCGACAAGCAGGCCGTCGACGTCCGCGTGGTGATGGTGGGTGTGGGCGCGGCGGGCATCGCCGTGGCCGACATGCTGCTCGCCCACGGCGTCACCGACCTGATCGGCTGCGACCGCAAGGGCGCCCTCTACGCCGGCCGCGAGGGCCTCGACGAGGTCCGCCGCGCCTTCGCCGAGCGCACCGATCCGCGGCGGTTCGCCGGGACGATCGCCGAGGCGCTGGCCGGCGCCGACGTCGCGATCGGCCTGTCCGGGCCGGGCACCGTCCCCGCTGACGCGGTGCGCACGATGGCCGATCGCGCGATCGTGTTCGCGCTCGCCAACCCGACGCCCGAGGTGCAGCCGGAGGACGTGCGCGACGACGTGGCGGTGATCGCCACCGGGCGCTCCGACTACCCCAACCAGATCAACAACGTGCTGGCGTTTCCCGGCATCTTCCGCGGCGCCCTCGACGTGCGCGCACGGACGGTGAACGAGGAGATGAAGCTGGCCGCCGCCGAGGCGATCGCCTCGGTGATCGGCGAGGGCGAGCTGCACGCCGACTACGTGATCCCGAGCGTCTTCAACCGCCGCGTCACCGACGCCGTGGCGGCCGCGGTGGCCGAGGCCGCCGTCGAGACGGGCGTCGCCCGCCGCGGCTCGCGCCGGCCGAGCGAGGACGAGGCGTAACCTAGGCGGCGGAGGCGCGGATCTCGACCGTCGCGTCGTCGGGGTCGACGACGAGCAGCTCGAGCGCCGTCGGCGGATCGAAGCCCGCCGCGACCGCGAGGGCCTCGCGTACGGCCGCCGCCGCGACGGACGGCTCGGCCGCACCGTGCACGGCCAAGACGACCCGCCAGCCGTCGCCGGTGCGGCGCGCGTCCAGCACGATCGGCGCGGCCGTCGCAGCCGTCTTCAAGCGTCCGTCACCCATCTGGGTCCCAACATACCGGTGGCCCACGAGGCCGTTGAACGAACCTGCGCAACACTATCGCCAGCTGTCTCGACGGTAGGATCGGTGCATCGTCCGCCACTGCCTGCGGCGCTCGCTGGCGAGCTTCGGGTCGAGGCGTACCTCGAGTGCCCGCTGCTCGCGCAGCGTGTGCTCGTAGGCAGCGAGGCGCTCGGGGGGGACGGCGCCGCGGACGGCGCAGCCCGGCTCCGAGCCGTGTGAGCAGTCGGAGAACCGGCACGCGGCCGCCAGCTCCTCGACGTCGGCGAACGCCCGGGACACGTCGGCGGCCGTGCCCCAGAAGCCGGCCGTGCGCACGCCCGGGGTGTCGATCGCGACGCCGACGCCCTCCAGCACCACCAGCTGGCGGTGCGTGGTCGTGTGGCGGCCCGCGCCGCTGCGCTGCACCGCGCCGGTGGCGAGCAGCTCCTCGCCTGCGAGCCGGTTGACGAGCGTCGATTTGCCGGCGCCCGACTCCCCCAGCAGCACGAACGTGCGGCCGCCGATGAGCGTCACGAGCTGGTCGATGCCGGCGCCCGTCATGGCGCTGACGGCGAGCACCGAGAGGCCCGGTGCGACGAGCTCGATCTCGTCGATGGCGCGCGCCACGTCGTCGTGGCGGTCGGCCTTCGTGAGCACGAACGCCACGTCGGCGCCGCTGGCGTAGGCGAGCGCGACGAGCTGCTGCACGCGACCCGGCCGCACGGGCATGTCGAGCGCCCGCACGACCAGCACGACGTCGACGTTGGCGGCCACGACGCGGGCCTCCTCCGCCATCGCCGCGCGGGTCTGGTCGCCCGCGTTGCGGACCAGCGCAGAGCGCCGCTCCAGACGGGCGTGCACGGTGGTGCCGTCGAGGGCGATCCAGTCGCCGACAGCCAGGTGCTCCGCCGCCAGGCGGAGCTCCGCGTCGTCAGCCGTGGCAACGGTGACGACGCCGCGATCGACCCGCGTGACGCGGGCCGGGACGAGATGATTGCCGAGACGGGAGAGCTCGGCGGTGCGCGCGACGTCGAAGCCGAGCGCGGAGAGCGGATCTTGCAAGATAGGACTCCGGTGTCAGGGCACCGGCGCTTGCTCGATCAGGCTACGCGAACCGGTGCCTCATGGATGAGGGACGACGGGTTGCGGGTGTTCACAGTCATGCCTTCATCACCTCCTGAGATACCGGGTTTGCGCTCCCGGTATAGGCTCCCAGGCCACGGAGCAGCTCGCGACCTGCGCGAAAGGCCATGGATAGGCACTCGAGGTGGATCGACTCGTCGCTCGCGTGTACGCGCGAGTCGAGCGTGCCGAAGCCCGTCAGCACGGCCGGGATGCCGCGCGCCGCAAACCCGGTCAGCACCGGCAGCGACCCGCCCGCGGGCACCATCACCGGCGCCACGCCGGCCGCTCGCTCCAGCGCCTGCAGCGCGATCTGCGTGACCGGGTGCAGCGGGTCGACGCGGGCTGGCTCGCACGCGTTGTTGAGCGTGATCTGCACGTCGGCGCCCGCCGGCACGGCGGCTCGCAGCGTCCGCTCCAGCACCGGCCACAGCTGCGCGCTGGCCTGGCCGGGCGCGAGCCGCATCGACAGCATCGCGCGGGCGGTGGCGGGAATCTGCGTGCGCACCTGGTGGGCGTCGCCGACCTCGATGCCGTGGACGTCGATCGCGGGCTCGTAGCCGATGCGGCGGTACCGGTCGTCGACCGCGCCGGAGTCGTGCGGGCGCCCGCCGAGCCGGTCGATGTCGATGGCCCCACCCGGCAGGCGCCGCCAGTCGGCGCGCTCCCGCTCGCTCGGCTCGGCCCGTCCCGCGCGCAGCGCCTCCGGCAGCCGGCCGTGCTCGTCGGGCAGCACGGCGTCCAGTACCCGGTGCAGCACGTGCGCGGCGTTGAGCACCGTGTTGCCGGCACCCGAGTGGAGGTCGTTACCGGCCGACCGCACCTCGACGCGCAGGTGCATCGTGCCCCGCGCCGAGGTGACGAGGATCGGCGTCAGCGGATCGGGCATGCGCGAGTCGAAGGCGATCGCCGCGTCGGCCGGGCCGTCGTCGGCGCGCAGCCAGTGCTCGGCGCTCGGGCCGCCGATCTCCTCCTCGCCGTCGATCAGAAAGCGCACGTTGACCGGCAACTCGCGCGCCGCTGCCAGATCGCGGGCGGCCCAGAGCAGCGGCAGGATCTGGCCCTTGTCGTCGGTCGCGCCGCGCGCGTAGAGGCGTCCCTCGCGCACCTCGGGCGTGTACGGCGGCGACGTCCACTCGTCCAGCGGCTCGGCCGACTGGACGTCGTAGTGGCCGTACAGGATCACCGTCGGCGCCCCGTCGCGGGACGCGGCCAGCTCGCCCGTCACCAGCGGATTGCGCGGCGTCGGAAGCAGCCGCGCGGTGCCGCCGGCGGCGACGACCTGCGCCGCCACCCACTCCGCGGCCGTTTGCAGCGCCGCCGCGTCGCCTCCGCCCGACGAGACGGACGGGATGCGCAGGAACTCGAACAGCGCGGCGAGCAGCGGTTCGGGGATCATTCGTCGGCGGCGGCGATGTCGGCGCGCATCTGCACGACCAGGTCGTCGAGGGTGTCGAAGCGCAACTGGCCACGGAGGAACCGGCGAAACTCGACGCGCACGTGCTGACCGTACAGGTCCTCGTCGAAGTGCAGCAGGTGGGCCTCGACCCGGACCTCGCGCTCGCCGTCGAAGGTCGGGTTGGTGCCGACCGAGATCGCGCTCCGGAAGGACCGGCCGTCGGCCAGCACCACATCGCCGGCATAGACGCCCTCCGCCGGCTGCACGTAGCGGCCCGACAGGCCGAGGTTGGCGGTGGGCACGCCGAGGTCCCGGCCGCGCCCGTCGCCGCGCACCACCTCTCCCTCGAGCTCGGGTGACCGGCCGAGGATGCGGGCGGCGTCCTCGACGTACTGCAGGCGGATCAGCTCGCGGATGCGCGACGACGAGACCGGCTCGCCGTCGAACTCGTACAGCTCTGCCACGGTGACGCCGAACCCGCGCTCCTCGCCGAGGGCACGCAGCACGTCGACGTCGCCGGCCCGGCGGTGCCCGAACCGGAAGTTCCGGCCGACGACGATCTCGGCCGCCGCCAGCTGAGCGACGAGCACCTCGTCGGCGAACTCGGCCGGTGTCCGCGCGGCCAGGTCGAGCGTGAAGTTGATCACCAGCACGTCGTCGACGCCGGCCTCGCGCAGCAGCTCGAGCCGGCGTGGCAGCGATGTCAGCGAGTCGGGCGCGCGCTCCGGCACGATCACCGACACCGGCCGCGGATCGAACGTCGCGACGGCCGACCGCACGCCCAGCGCCGCGGCGCGGTCGATGGCCGTCTGGATCACGCGCCGGTGCCCCAGGTGGACGCCGTCGAAGGTGCCGAGCGCGACCGAGCGTCTCACGCGAACACCGGCCCGGGCCGCAGGGTGTCGCCGTCGCGGGTGCCGATCGCGACCAGCCGCTCGCCGGCCAGCAGCACGATCGGGCCGGCGGGATCGTCGTGCGCCGGGATGCGGCGCCCGTGGCCGATCGCCTCGACCTCGGCGGCGGTGATCTGGCGCAGCGGCAGGTGCGGCACGGCGTCGGCGGCTGGGCGCAGCGCGGTCGCGATGTCGCCGTCCTCGGCCACCGCGTCGTCGATCGAGAACGGTCCCACCTCGGTGCGGCGCAGCTCGGAGCAGTACCCACCGGCGCCGACCGCGTCGCCGAGGTCGCGGGCCAGCGCCCGGATGTACGTCCCGGTCGAGCAGCGCACGTCGAGCCGGGCCGTCTGCGAGACGGGGTCGAACGCGAGCAGGTCGATGGCGTGGATGGTCACGGCCCGCTCGGGCATCTCGACCTCCTCCCCGCGCCGAAAGCGCTTGTACGCGCGCTCGCCGTCGATGTGCACGGCGCTGGCGGCCGGCGGCACCTGCGTGATGGCACCGCGGAAGCCGTCCAGCGACCGGCGCACGGCGTCCTCGTCGGTGGTCGCGGCGGTGTCGGTCAGGTCGCCCTCGGGATCGTCGGTCGTCGACGTGACGCCGAACCGCACCACGGCGCGGTAGCGCTTGTCGAGGCCGGTCAGAAACGTCGCCAGCCGCGTCGCCCGGCCGGCCAGCACGATCAGCAGCCCGGTCGCGAACGGGTCGAGCGTGCCCGCGTGGCCGAGCTTGCGGCCGAGCACCGGTCGCAGCGCGGCGATGGCCCCGAAGGAGCTGTGCCCGGCCGCCTTGTCGAGCAGCAGCACGCCGGTCTCCTCAGGCACCGCCGGCCCGTGCCTCGCGCTCGATCAGCTCGATCAGCGCGTCGCGGTCGAGGTCGCTGGAGAACCCCGCTGCCCGCGTGTGGCCGCCGCCGCCCGACGCGCGGGCGATCTGGGACACGTCGACGACACCGTTGGCCGAGCGCATCGACACCTTGTGGCGCGGACCGTCGGCCGTCTCGCGGATGAACGCGGCCACCTCGACGCCCTCGATCGCCCGGAGGCTGTCGATGACCCCGTCGGTGGAGGCCTCGTCGGCACCCGTCTCGTCGATGTCGGCGCGGGTCACCCACGTGACCGCGAGCCGGCCGCCGAGGCGCAGCTCGATCCGGCCGAGAGCACGGGCCAGCACCTTCAGCTTCGACGCCTGCACCGACTCGAAGACGTGCTGGAAGATCTCCTGTGGCTGCACGCCGAGATCGACCAGTTCGGCCGCGGCGCGAAACGCGCGGGCGTCGGTGTTGGAGTACTGGAAGCGTCCGGTGTCGGTCACCAGCCCGACGTACAGCGGCGTGGCGATGGCCGGCGTCAGCGTCACGCCGAGCCGGGCCAGCAGCTCGCGCACCATCATCGCCGCGCAGGCCGCACCGTCGTCGACGATGTTGATGTCACCGAAGCGCGTGTTGTCGTGGTGGTGGTCGAGGTCGATCACGAAGTCGGACCCCTCGCGGACGCCGGCGGGAAGCGCGATGCGGGCGGACGAGCCGCAGTCGACCGCCAGCAACAGCCAGCCGGTGCCGTCGGGGACGGTGGTCGTGAGGCCGTCGTCGTCCAGCCAGCGGTACTCGCGCGGCAGGTCGGGGGCGGCGCGCACGCCGATCACGTCCAGCCCGGCGGCGCGCAGGCCGCGGACGGCGCCCACCAGGGAGCCGAGGGCGTCGCCGTCAGGGTTCTCGTGCGTCGCCACGACCACTCGCGGCGCAGCCCGCAGCGCGGCCACCGCGGCGTCATACGCCGCGTCGAGCAGCTCACTCACTCCGTGCCCTCGGCCTGCGGATCGGCGGGTGGCGGATCGACCGGCTGATGCTCGGCCAGCAGCTGCTCGATGCGGATGCTGTGCTCGAGCGTCTCGTCACGCCGGAACCGCAGCACGGGCGTGAGGCGGAGGTGCATCTCGTCGTTGATCTTGTGCTGGATCGACGGTCGCACGCGCTCCAGCGCGGCCAGCCCGCGCTCGCGCTTCGCCTCGTTGCCGGGCACCTGCACGTAGACGTCGGCGTAGGCCGTATCGGAGCTCGTCTCGACGCCCGTCACGAGGATGCCCTCGAGGTGCCGGTCGCGATTCGCGAGGAGGGCCTCGGAGATGATCTGGCGCAGCGTCTCGTCGACGCGCCGCAGCCGCTGGGTGCGCTTTTTGCGGGTCACGGTGCGTCCATGCGCGTCACGGGCGAAGGGTACTTCGCGGTCATGCGCGCGGCGGCAGGTGCACGGAGCGCCGCAGCCGCTCGAGCTCCTTGTGCCCGAGCGGACGCCATTCGCCCGGCTCCAGGTCCTCGACCGCCAGGCCGGCGTAGGCGAGCCGGCGTCGGCCGTCGCGCAGCTGCGCCTGCGGGTGTTTCGGGTTGGCGATGCGACGGGCCAGGTCGGGGTCGGCGACGAGCAGCTCGGCACCGCGCTCGATCAGCCGCAGCGGCATCACGACGTGCAGCTCCGGCGGGTGCACGATCGAGGCCGGCGAGCCGTACGGCTTGTGCAGCAGCACGGCGGCGCGCGGCGATGCGCGCAGCACCTCGAAGTCGAGCTCGACCACGTCGCCGTGGTTGACCTTCTCGGCCAGATCGGTCGCGACGACGCCATTCACCTGCACCCGCCCCTGGCGGATCAGGCCCTCGACCTCGCGCCGCGTGCCGAGGCCGGCGGCGGCGATGTAGCGGTTCAGGCGGATCGGCAGCGGGGCGGGGCCCGCTACGCGCTCGCCTGGCCCGGCTCGTCCACGATCGCCTGACCGCTCGCGCTGACCAGCACCGGCCGCAGGCCGTGCTCGATCGTCTCGCGGTTGATCACGCACTTCGCCACGTCTCCCCTCGAGGGCAGCTCGAACATCACGTCGAGCAGTGCATTCTCGATGATCGAGCGCAGACCACGTGCACCAGTCTCCCGTTCGAGCGCCTTGTCGGCGATCGCCCACAGCGAGTCCTCGGTGAAGACGAGCTCGCAGGAGTCGAACGAGAAGAAGCGCTGATACTGCTTCACGAGCGCGTTCTTGGGCTCCAGCAGGATCTGCACGAGGTCGTCGCGACCGAGCGGGTGCACGGCCGAGATGACCGGCAGACGGCCGATGAACTCGGGGATCAGACCGAACTGGATCAGGTCCTCGGGCATCGTCCGCTGCAGCAGCTCGGCACCGCTGGTGCCGCTCTTCGAGCGGATCTCCGCCGCGAAGCCGACGGAGTTCTTGCCGACGCGCTTGGAGATGATCTTCTCGAGGTCGGCGAACGCGCCACCGCAGATGAACAGGATGTTCGTCGTGTCGATCGACAGGAACTCCTGGTGGGGATGCTTGCGGCCACCCTGCGGCGGCACGCTGGCGACGGTGCCCTCGAGGATCTTCAGCAGCGCCTGCTGCACGCCCTCGCCCGACACGTCGCGCGTGATCGACGGGTTGTCCGCCTTCCGCGCGATCTTGTCGACCTCGTCGATGTAGATGATCCCGGTCTCGGCCTTCTTGACATCGAAGTCGGCCGCCTGGATCAGCTTCAGGAGGATGTTCTCGACGTCTTCGCCGACGTAGCCGGCCTCGGTGAGGGCGGTCGCGTCGGCGATCGCGAAC
>JBKJIG010000076.1:0-63576 GCA_046598415.1 Gaiellales bacterium | reverse complement strand
TCCTGCGAGTTCGCGGCGAAGGTGACGGTGGCGTTCTGGCCCGGCGTGGTCGTGTCCACGCGGCTCGTGGCCCCGTTGACGGTGAGCGCGGCACCGGTGGCGTCGGCGGGCACGAGGTAGGCCGTGACCGTGACCATGCCCACGCCCGATCCGGTCGGGTCGATCTTGACGGTGTGCGTGCCGGAGACGGTGACGGCCGTGGCGTCGACGAACGTGCCGGCGGCGTTGAAGGTCTTCGACAGCAGCTGCGTCGAGTCGGGGCGGAAGATCTTGATCGAGCCGCTGAAGCTCGGCCCGGTGATCGACAGCGCGATCCGCTGCCCGGCCGAGGCGCTCAGAGTGAGCTGGATGTTCTGGCCCGGTGCGCTGGTGCTGTAGACCTGCTGGACGCCGGTCAGCGGCAGCGAGCCGCCGATGTCGGCCGGCACGTCGAGCACGCGGACGGAGACGGAGCCGGTGCCCCACGTCTTCGGGTCGACGAGCACCGTGTACGTCTCGGTCGCCGGCAGCGTGGTCGAGTCGATCAGGCCGCCGGCGGTCGAGACCGTCGAGGAGCCGAGCACCGTGGTGCCGTCGGCACGCAGGATCTTCACCGTGCCGGCGATGGTCGAGGCGGTCAGCTGCACCATTGCGCCGCGGCCGGCGGTGCCGGAGAAGGTGACCCTGATGTTCTGGCCCGGGATACCCGTTGCGACCGTGGTGGCGGGGCCGCTCGGGACGACCGCCGCGGTCGTATCCGCGGGCACGATGTAGGCCGAGATGACGATGTTGCCGGTGGCGACGCCGTTGGCGGTCGCGCGGATCTTGTACGTGCCGTTGCTCGGCAGCGTGACCGGGTCGCCCCAGCCGCCCGTGACGCCGAACGCGATGGTGGGCCCGAGCGGGTTGTCGGAGGGGTCCGTGATGTTCAGCGAGCCCGACTTGAGGTACGAGCCGGCGATCTTGAAGGCGATCCGCTGGCCGGCCGTGCCGGTGAATGCGAACCAGGCGTCCTGGCCCGGCGTCGTGATCGTCGCGGCTGCGGCGCCGCCGGAGAGCGTCTGTGCGGGCACGATCGCGATCGGCGTCGGGACGCCGACGTCGCCGGGCACGTTGTAGACGGTGAAGGTGACCGTGCCGATGGAGGCGTCGGATGCATCGAGCTTCAGCGTGTGCGTGCCGTTGGCGTCGAGCGTCGCGGCGTCGAGGAAGGCCGTCTTCGAGAGGCCGCCGATCTTCAGCACCGAGCCGCCCGGGCGCAGGATCGACATCGTGCCGCCAGTGAGCGTGGACGACGAGATGGCGACCGCGACACGCTGGCCGATGGCGCCGGTGAAGGTGATCAGGGCGTTCTGGCCGGGCGTCGTGATCGTCGCCGTGCCGGTCGCCGACGCGGGTGCCGGCGTCGGCAGGTTCAGGGCACCGCCGGCGTCCGCCGCGATGTCGTAGACGGTGAAGCTGGCGGTGCCGGTGCTGACGCCGGTCGGGTCGACGACCAGCGTGTAGGTGCCGGTCGTGGACACGTCGAGGGCGTCGACGAAGCCGGTGGCGGCCCGGTACGTCGCTGCCAGACCGAGCTGCGAGGCGTCCGGCTTCAGCAGGCGCAGCACCACGGTCGCGAACGTGCTGCCGGTCATCTTGACCGAGACCTTGTGGCCGGCGACGGCCGGGAAGCTGATGCCGCCGTTGACGCCCGGCGACACCGTGGTGACCGTCTGCGTGCCGGGAAGGCTCGCGATGGTGGCCGGGGCCGGGTCGGAGACGCCGAGGTCGTACACGGTGACGGTGATCGATCCGGCGTTGATGCCGGACGGGTCGACGAGCACCGTGTACGTGCCGCTCGCCGGGCTGGAGGGCAGCGGCACGGTGTCGATGAACGTGTCTGCCCTGCCGATCGACACGGCCGTCATCGGCGCGCCGTTCGAGTCGAGCAGCACGCCCGCGCCGCCGTTGATGGTCGAAGCTGAGAGGCGGATGAAGAGGCGGCGGTTGGCGAGGCCGGTGAAGGTGACGCGGCCGTTCGTGCCGGGGGTCGAGAGGTCGAGTGTGGTCGAGCCGCCGCCGGCGCTCGGCGTGACCGAGCCGGTGACATCGACCGGCACGCTCGAGGCGGTCAGGGACAGCGAGCCGGAGAACGTCGGGTCGGGCGTGATCTGGATGGAGTAGGTCCCGATCGTCGTCAGCGCCGTCGGGTCGATGTAGCTCGTGCCGGCGCCCGCGGTGGAGGCGACGACGTAGCCGCCGGCCGGGTTGCGCACCTGGATCGACATCGAGCCGATCGTCGAGTTCGTCCAGCGGAACGAGATGCGCTGGTTGAGGACGGTCGTGTCGAACAGGTAGATCGCGGCGGACCCGGACGGGATCGCGATCGACACGGCGGTGCCGAGCGTGAGGCGGCCGGAGACGATGTCGGCCGCGGCGTACCCCGTCGGCAGCACGATGAAGTCGCTGCTCGTGGTGACGGTGCCGTACGGCGTCGATACGTAGAGCCGGCCGGGCGTCGCCGCCGCCGGGACGGTCACGGTGAGGCTGGTCGTGGTCGCGGCGGTGACGGTGCCGGCAACGCCGGCGGAGCCGTTGAAGAGGACGGTGTTCGACGCGAGCGTCGTGTGGAAGTTCGTACCGGTGATCGTGATCGACGCACCCGCGAGGGCCTTCGCCGTGAAGGTGCTGACGGTGGTCGGGGCGACGGTGAAGTTCGAGCCCGAGGTGACCGTGCCGTTCGCGTTCGAGACGTAGATCGCGCTCGCGGCGGCGATGCCGCCCGGCACCGTGACGGTCAGCGACGTCAGCGTGGCGGCGGTGACCGTCGCCGACGTGCCGCCCGAGCCGCCGAACTTGACCGTGTTCGACGACGGCGTGGCGATGAAGTTCGTGCCGGTGACGACGACGGACGAGCCGAGGTTGCCGCTCGTGGGCGCGAAGGACGTGATCGTGGGCACTGCCGCCTGGGCGACGCCGGTGAAGACCAGCATTGCGGCCAGCGCCAGCAGTGCCACACCAGCCTTCTTCGCTCTGATCTGCCGGACGGTCACGTCGATCCCTTCGAAGGCATTACACGGAATGCGCCGGCGGGCCGAGCCCGGCGGGTGGAGTCCGCTACGAACGAAACCAGCTGAAATCTGTTGTCGCGCTCCCCATCCGGGGGATCTGTGGCGGCGGGGTAGGATCCCGGGCATCGACGCCGCCGCTCCCGATCCGCTCTCGTTCGACGACATCGCCCGGCTCGTCGTCGACCTGGCCGAGCGGCTGGACGGCGACCACGATCTGATGCTCGTGATCGCGCGCGGCGGGCTGATCCCCGGCGGGATCCTCGCCTACCTGACCGGCATCAAGAACATCCTCTCGGCGGCGGTGGAGCTCTACGACGACGACGGGCAGCGCCGGCCGGAGCCGGTCTTCCACCAGTTCCCATCCGCGGCGCTGCTGCAGGGAAACCGGGTGCTGATCGTCGACGAGGTGTGGGACTCGGGCCGCACCATCGAGGCCGTCACGGGGCGCGTGCGCGAGGCCGGCGGCGTGCCGACCACCGCGGTCCTGCACTTCAAGCCGGGCCGCAACGAGGTGACGGCGCGGCCCGACCACTTCGTCGTCGAGGCCGACGACTGGGTCGTCTACCCGTGGACGAAGGTGCTGGCCTATCTCGAAGCCGTCCGCCCCGCGCCGTAGGCTTCCGGCCGTGATGCGCATGCACGCCGTGGCCGGTGGCTGGCTCGAGGTCGTCTGCGGCCCGATGTTCTCCGGCAAGAGCGAGGAGCTGATGCGCCGCCTGCGCCGGGCCGAGATCGCCCGGCAGGACGTCGCGGTGTTCAAGCCGGCGATCGACGACCGGTTCGACGCCACGGACATCGTCTCGCACGCCGGGCTGCGCATGCGCGGCGTCTCCGTCCGTCACGTCGGCGACGTGGCCGAACTGGCAGAGCCGCTCGACGTTGTCGGCATCGACGAGGCCCAGTTCTTCGGCCCCGAGATCGTCGGCGTCGTGCAGTCCTTGACGCGCGCCGGCCGCCGCGTCGTCGTCGCGGGGCTCGACACCGACTACCGCGGCCTGCCGTTCGGGTCGATGCCCGAGTTGCTCGCGATCGCCGAGTTCGTCGACAAGCTCCAGGCCGTCTGTCACGCGTGCGGTATGCCGGCCACGACGACGCAGCGCCTGGTCGGCGGCGAGCCGGCGCCCTTCGACGGCGCCACGATCGTCGTCGGCGCGGGCGAGCAGTACGAGGCCCGCTGCCGGTCGTGTCACCAGGTCGGCATCCCCGAGCCGCTGGCCTGCCGGGTGCGGCGCTCGTCCCAGCCGTTCCGGGCCTAGCTCTCCCGGCCGGCGTCCCGGGACGCTAGAGCCAGCTGCCGCAGTCGTTGCACTTGCGGCTCGAGCCGGCGCGCATCACGGAGCCGTGCAGGCACCCCGTCGTGGACGACTCGTAGGCTCGCACGAGCGCAGCGAGCGCCTGACGAACCGGCCCGTCGGCGACGCGCGCCGCAGCGGCGGAGAGGGCCTCGATGCCCTCCGCGGTGACCGGTACGTAACGCGTCTGCATACCTCCATTCTTGTCGGCTAAACGGGGTACGCGCAAGTCCCCCGAACGGGTTACCCTGAACGGCATCATGCGTCTCTATCACCAGCCACGTTCTCGCTCTGTCCGCGCTCTCTGGGCGCTCACGGAGGCAGGTGCCGATTTCGACCTGCAGCCCATCGCGCGAGAGGACAAGCAGGCGCCGTGGTACCGCGCCCTCCATCCCCTCGGCCGGGCACCGGTGGCGGAGCTGGACGGCGGCCCGCTGTTCGAGTCCTCCGCCATCGTCTGGCAGGTCTGCGACGCCTATCCCGAGGCCGCCCTGGCCGCGCCGGTCGGGAGCCACGAGCGGGCGCTGCAGTACCAGTGGTCGTTCTTCGCCGCGAGCGAGCTCGAGCCGCCGCTGAACGAGATCGCCCGCCAGCTGTGGGGCGAGGGCGATCCGGACGAGGCCGCGATCGCCGGAGCGCGGTCGCGGTTCGCGGAGCGGGCGGCCGTCGTCGCGGACGCGCTGGCCGGGAACGAGTTCCTCGTCTCCGGCCGGTTCTCGGTCGCCGACCTCGCGGTCGGAGCTGTCACGGGTTTCGCCAAGATGGCGGAGCTGGCCGAGCTACCCGCCGCGGTTGACGAGTACGTCGTGCGGATGGAGGCGCGACCGGCGCTGGTCAGCGCCCGCGCGCGCCAGGTCTAGAGCATCGGGCGGCCGCGGCGGCTGCCGACCCGCGCGCCGGTGGCCAGGAAGGTCAGGCCGTCCGGCCCGGCCTCGACCAGACGGGTCGAGGTCGGGTCGACCCTGAGGTAGGTGCCGGGCCCGAACGAGAGCGCCTCGTCATCGACCGTGACGGTGCCGCTACCGGCGAGGCCGACGTAGACCTCCTCCTCGGCGTACTCCTCCTCGTCGTGTCCGCGGCCCTGCGCTCCCGCGGGGAGGCGGATCTCGTTGATGCCGAAGGCGGTCACGCCGAGGGCGGCGCGCACCTTGCGGAAGGTGCCCATGAAGACCTCGATCGACGGATCCTCTCCGTCCAGCAGCGTGTACCCCATCAACGCGCGAGGATAACGCGGCTGTCGTCGATCAGACTGAGGGTACCGGCCACGGTCAGCACCACGACGAGCCCCAGGGCGAGCAGGCGCACCCACGGCGCGTCGGCGAGGCGGCGCAGCGAGGGCAGACGGCCGAGGGCGATCAGCGCGCCACCCACGATGACGGGGCCGACCAGCAGCAGCGACGCCAGGCCGGCGACGGCATGGCGGCGGCCGAAGGGCGCTTCGCGCGCCTCGAGGCGCTCGACGAGCCACGCTACGCTCAGACCCGCCAGTGCCGGTAGCGTCACGAACAGGGCGATGGCCAGCCACAGCGGATCGAGGAGGGCGTAGTCGATGCCGTCGGCGTGCACGAACGTGGCGCCGCCCAGCGCCGCCGTGACGGCCGCGAAGGCCACCAGCCGCCCGCGCCGCGGCAGGAACCGGCGCGCCAGCGCGTACAGGAGGCCGAGGATCACGCCGCCGACGGTGTAGACGAACGCCAGGTTCAGCGACCCGCTCAGCGTCACGCGCCCCATCTCGAACCCGTCGTCGGTCTCGACCCCGATGACGTTGTCGGCGCTCGTCAGCCGCAGAACCAGCATCGCGATACGCCCCAGCACACCGCCCACCACGAACCCGCTGACCGTGCCCGCCGCGACACCGATCGCCGCGTGCCGCAGCGCACCGCGGATGTCGTCGGGCAGGGTCGGGAGGGCGTCGGCGGAGGCAGGATCGGCAGCGGCCATACGCGATAGTCAAGTGCGTCGGCGCGGCGGCGTCAAGCCGGACCGCGCCGATCAGGTGCGGTTGGGCTGGAACTCCATCTTGCTGTCGTGGCCCTGATCGAGCGCGGCGATGTGCTCGTCGTAGTTGGTGAGGTTCCGCAGCGGCACGCCGCTGCGGATGCGGGTGAGCACGCCCAGCTCCAGGCGGGTGCGGGCCTCCGCGCCGTCCAGCGCGGCCGCGACGCGCTCGAGCGGCGCGATCACGATGCCGTCGTCGTCGCCGAACACGATGTCGCCGGACGACACGTCGACGCCGCCGCAGCGGACGGGCTGATCGGGCGCCGACCGGCCGGTGACCGATCCCGATGCGGGATGGCTGCCACGGGCGTACACGGGCAGCCCGAGCTTCCGCAGCCCCTGCACGTCGCGGATGTAGCCATCGACGACGATGCCCGCGACGCCGCGGCGCACGGCCTCGGTCGCGACCAGCTCCCCGAGAATCGCCCTCCGGCCGCCGTTCGTGACGATCACCAGCACGTCGTCAGGCTCCGCCGCCGCGAGCGCGGTCAGCACCGACAGGTGATCGTCCTCGGCGGTCACCGTGCGCGCCACGCCCGCCATCCGCACGTCGGGCACCAGCGCGCGCACCACCGGATCGACGATCGGGATCGTCTTGTCGGCGTCGCAGAGGGTCGACACCTCGATCTTCCGCAACCGCTCGAGCAGGTCGCCTGGTACTGCAGTCATGTCGTGGGCTCCACGTTTGCAGACAGCGAAAAGCCCGCCAGATGCGGGCCTTTCGAAGAGAGCGGACGACGGGGGTCGAACCCGCGACCTACGGCTTGGGAAGCCGTCGCTCTGCCAGCTGAGCTACGTCCGCGCGGAACCCGAGTATACCGCTCAGCGCAGGCCGGGCATGGCGCCGCGGCGTCCCACGCAGCGCGCGGCCGCCTCCAGCCCTGCGTCGAGCGCGGCCGTCGGTGCCGCACCAGCCAGGAGCGCGGCGAGCATGCCGCCGGCGAGCGCGTCGCCGGCGCCGGTCGGATCGATCACGTCGGCCGCCCGCGACGGACGATCGGCCTCGGTCGTGCCGCGCAAGCCGGCGCCCGCCGCGCCCCGCTTGGCCACGACGAGGGGTGCCGGCTGCGCGTCATAGTGCAGCTCCGCCTGCGTGCCGAACACGATCGCCGGGCGGCACCGGGCGACCCGGCCGAGGAACGCACGCGGCCCGGCTGCCTCGATCGCGGCCACCGAGGCCAGGTCGACCGACACGCGGCCGCCCCGGGCGCGCACGCACGCCGCGGCCTGCAGCGCCGCACCCACCACCGGCTCCGCCGTCAGCGCGTAGCCGGACACGTGCAGCCAGCGCACGCCCTCCAGCCAGGCCGGCTGCAGGTCGGCGGCGGCGAGCAGTGGGCCGGCGCCGCGATCGGTGAGCATCGAGCGCGTGCCGTCGGTGCCGATCAGCGACACGATGATCCCGGCCGGCTCGGGGCCGACCGGCCCGACCACCTCCACCCCGCGCGCCCGCACGCGCTCCTCCGCCATGCGGCCCGCCGGGTCGTTCGAGCGGCGCGTCAGCAGCCGGGCGGTCGCACCGCACGCGGCCGCCCAGGCGGCGACGTTGGCGGCCTGGCCACCGGCCTCGAGCCGGTTCGCGCTCGGCGTGTCGGTGTCGGACGCGATCGGCTCCAGCGGCCGCGTCGACACGTCGAGCACCAGGTCGCCGAGCGTCGCGACGGTCACATCGTGTCGGGAGCCGTCGCGCCGACCAGGTCGAGCGCGCGCCGCACGGTCGAGCCCACCGCCGCGGTGAGCGTGAGCCGGAAGGCGCGCACGTCGGGGTCGTCGTGCAGCACCCGCAGGTCGTGGTGGAACACGTGGAAGTCGGCCGCCAGCGCCAGGGCGTAGGCGACCACCCGGTGCGGTGCGCGCCGGTCGGCCGCCTCGCGGGCCACGCTGGGCCACTCCACGAGCCGCTTCACCAGCTCGCGCTCTTGCGGCTCCGGCGCGTGCGCCCAGGGTCCGGCGGTCGGCTCGTGCCCTTCGCTCGCGGCCCGGAGCAGGATCGACCGGGCGCGGGCGTGCGCGTACTGGACGTAGTAGACGGGGTTCTCCCGCTCCTGCCGCACGGCCAGGTCGAGGTTGATGTCCATCGTCTGGTCGTGCGAGCGCTGCACGAGGAAGAACCGCGTCGCGTCGACACCGATCGCGTCTGCCAGCTCGTCGGCCGTGACGACGTTGCCGCGGCGCTTGCCCATCCGCTCGCCCGAGACGGTGACCGTCTGGTAGATCGGCACCTCGACTGCGCCGGGGTCGTACCCCATGCACGCCGCACCGGCCGTGAGCCGCGCGACGTAGCCGTGGTGGTCGGCGCCGAGGATGTAGATGAGCCGGTCGTGGCCGCGCGCGAACTTGTGCTCGAGGTAGGCCAGGTCGGCCGCGAAATAGGTCGGTACGCCGTCGGACTTCATCAGCACCCGGTCCTTGTCGTCGCCGAACTGCGTCGTCGCGAGCCAGGTGGCCCCGTCTCGCTCGTAGACGTGGCCGGCGGCACGCGCCTTGCCGATCGCCCGGTCGACCGAGCCCGACGCGTGCAGGTCGCGCTCGGAGAACCAGATGTCGACGTGGATGCGCAGTCGCTCGAGGCTGGCCTTGATGCGCTCGAACATCGGCGGCACCGCCGCCGCCGTCCACGCCTCGACCGACGCGTCCGGGTCGACCATGAGCGTGGTCGCGAGCTCGGCGACGACGGCGCCGGGGTAGCCGTCCTCGGGCATCGGCTCGCCGCGGCGCTGCGCGCGCACCGAGGCGCCGAAGCGCTCCACCTGGCCGCCGGCGTCGTTGAAGTAGTACTCCCGCACGACCTCGTGGCCGGCGAACTCGACCAACCGCGCGACGCTGTCTCCGTAGGCGCCGTTGCGGGCCGAGGCGACCGTCACCTCGCCCGTCGGGTTGGCGGACACCAGCTCGACCAGCACGTTGCGGCGCACGTCGGGGCGCCCGGCGCCGTAGTCGTCGCCCGCCGCGGCGATCTCGCCCACGGCGTCGTGGAACCAGGCGGGAGCGAGCCGGATGTTCACGAAGCCGGCGCCGGCCACCTCGACCGCCGCGTAGTCACGACCGTCGCGGATCCGCGAGGCGATCTCCTCGGCGATCTGCCTGGGCGAGCGCCGCAGCACCGGTGCCAGCCGCAGCGCGACGGTGGTCGCGAAGTCACCGTGCGCGGTATCGCTCGGCCGCTCCAGCGCCACATCGGGCGCGACGCCGTCGGCAAGCGATGCGGCGGCGCCGGCGATCGGCGCCGAGATGCGGGCGATGAGATCGGTCACGGCGTCAAGGGTACCGGCAGCCGAGTGCCGGGGACCCCCCTCTTCATACTCGCGCGGATGCTGGTCGTACTGGTCGCGTTCGCCGCGCCGTTCGCGCTCTCCCTCGGTGCCTCGCGCCTGCGGTCGGTCGCGGGTCTCGCCGCACTCGCTGTCGCCGCCTACGCCGGCTCGGCCGCCGATCCGCGCACCGCCCTGCTCGCCACCACGGTGCCGGCCGCGCTGGGGCTGCTGACGGCCGACGCGCTGCGGCTGCGCCGCCGCCGGCTACCGGTGGTACGGCTCGCCCCGGAGGATCGTCGTGGCCCGGTAGAGCTGCTCGCCGAGTACAACGCGCGCGAGCTGGTGCGGCAACGTCAGCGGGCCTAGCGAGAGCCGCGTGCCGGCCGCGGACAGCACCGCCGGCGACAGCCCGCACGCACCGCCGATCACGAACGCCGTGCGCTGGGGCGGGCGCTCCTCCAGCGACTGCAGCAGCACCGCGAGTTCCTCGCTGCTCTGCTGCTTGCCGGTCCGGTCGAGCACGACCGTGTGACAGCCCTCGAGGTGCGGCAGGATCCGCTTGCCCTCGCGGTCGCGCACTTCGTCCGGCGTGCCGCGCTGCAGCGGCTCGTCGCGGACCTCGACCACCTCGAGCCGCAGCACCCGGCCGAGCCGGGCCTCGTAGTCGTGCGCCGCGTCGGCGAGCGCACTGCGCGGCCGGCCGACGGCGACGATGCGGATCAGGGCTCGCCGTCCTCCGGCTCCTCGACCTCGGGCAGGTCGCGGATGGTCTCGCGCGCCGACCACTTGGAGTAGTTGTCCTCCATCGCGTCGAGCAGCTCGCGCATGAAGCGCGGCGACACGTTGACGCGGGACACCACCCAGCCGGGGACCTCGTCGTCATCGACCTCGTGGTCGACTTTCGCGAAGGTGAGCGTGAACTCGTAGTCCGAGTGGCTGATGTTGGCGAAGTTGGCGTACACCCCCGCCATCAGCTCCGGCGTGAAGTGGATGTTCAGGCGTCGTTCGTCCGCGTCCTCGTCCATGTCGGGAGGAGGATAGCCTCGACCCGCGTACAGCATCCCGGATGCGCATTGGCCTGATCTCGGACGTCCACGGCAACCTGCCGGCCCTCGAGGCCGTGCTGGAGGCGTGCTCGATCCGCTGCGACGCGCTCTGGTGCCTCGGCGATACGGTCGGCTACGGCGCCAGCCCGAACGAGTGCGTCGAGCTCGTACGCGACCGCTGCGAGCTGGCGCTGGCAGGCAACCACGACCTGGCTGCGGCCGGCCGCGTCGACTTCTCGACCTTCTCGAGCGACGCCGGCCGCGCCATCCGCTGGACGCGCGAGATGCTGTCGGCCGACGCCGAGACGTGGCTGGGCAGCCTCGAGCCCACCGCGCAGCGCGGCCCCATCGGTCTGTATCACGCGTCCCCCCGTGATCCGGTGTGGGAGTACGTCGCCGACGCGGCGGCCGCGCTGGACGCGCTGTCGCAGACGACGAACGAGTTGGTGCTGGTCGGCCACACGCACGTGCCGCTCGCCGCGCGGCTCGTCGACGAGCGGCTGATCGGCGGCCAGGCCGGCGCCGGTTCGACGTACGACGTCCGCGGCGGCCGCCACACGCTGCTCAATCCCGGGTCGGTGGGCCAGCCGCGCGACGGCGACTCCCGCGCGGCCTGGCTGCTGCTCTACCTGGACGACGACGGCCGGCCGGAGCGGGCGATCTTCCAGCGGGTGCGGTATGACATCGTCGCGGCGCAGCGGGCGATCGAGAGCGCGGGCCTGCCGCAGCACCTCGCCGATCGCCTCTCGTTCGGCATGTAGACACCGGATCCGCGGCCGGACTCCGCGCGCGACCGAGGCGGGGCGGCTGCCCATTCACGCTCCGGTGCGTGGCACGGATCCGCCACGGCCGGTCAGCTGCGCAGGTGCGCGGCGGTTTCGGCGTGCAGCGCGGCGTGCAGGCCGAGGCGGCGGACGATCGTGTCCCGGGCCAGGAAAACGCGGCGGCGGACGTCGTCGTAGCCGACGTCGAGCGCGTCGGCTACCTGGGCGTAGGAGAGGCCGAGCACGCCGACCAGCAGCATCGGGATGGCGTGATCGGGCGCCATGTTCGAGACGATCTCGGAGTAGTCGGGCCGCCGGGCGGTCGGCTTCGGCTCGGCGATCACGCGGGGCCGCTCGATCTGGTACAGCGCCTTCGCAAGCGCTCGGCCGGCCGAAACGCGCCGCACCTCGGAGCCGGATGCAAACAGCAGCGCGAACGTGCGGCGATACACGCGCTCGGCGTACGCACGGTCGCTACCGCCGTACCAGAGAGCCGCCGTGAACACGTGTGCGCGGAATGGGGCCGACGCGTTCGCGAATTGCTCGACGCGCGAGATGTCGGACGATTTTCCCAACCCGGGCACGAGTATAGAACTGATTCAATCCTGCGCAAGGGTGAGACTGAGGCTGGTCATTTCTGCTGGCTGTTCGACCCGCAAAAGGGCAAGGATCGTGGGCGCGAGGTGGCTCAAATCGCCTCCGCCCCGCAGCCGGGCGGCCGGATCGGTGATCACCAGCGGCACGGGGTTGGTGGTGTGGGCGGTCATCGGCTCGCCGTCGGCGGTGAGCATCTCCTCGGCGTTCCCGTGGTCGGCGGTGACGAGCGCGATGCCGCCCGCGCGACGCACCGCCTCGAGCACCCGGCCGAGACCGGCGTCGGCGGCCTCGACGGCCCGGATCACGGCCGGGATGACGCCGGTGTGGCCGACCATGTCGGGGTTCGCGAAGTTGACGACCGCGAAGCCGAAATCGCCCGTGCCGATCGCCTCGCAGACGCGGTCGGCGAGCTCGGCGGCCGACATCTCGGGGGCCTGGTCGTACGTGCGCACGTCGCGCGGCGACGGCACCAGGATGCGCACCTCGCCGCGGTGCTCGTGCTCGTCGCCGCCGTTCAGGAAATAGGTGACGTGCGGATACTTCTCGGTCTCGGCGGCGTGCAGCTGGCGGATGCCGGCGGCCTCGAGCGCGTCGGCCAGCACGCGGCTCGGCCACTCGGGCGCAAACGCCACGCTGCCGGGCTGGCGCGTCCAGTACGACGTCATCGTGGTCAGCGTCGGCAGCGGCGGGGACGGCCCGCGGTCGAACCCGTCGAAGGCTGGATCGGCGAGGGCGCCGCACACCTGCCGGGCGCGGTCGGGCCGGAAGTTGAAGAACACCAGCTCGTCGCCGGCGCTGATCAGCCCATCGGAGTCGACGATCACCGGCTCGACGAACTCGTCGGTGAGGCCGGCCTCGTAGGAGGCGGCGACGGCGGCCGAGGCGCGATCCGACCTGCTCCCCGCTCCGCCCACGACCGCGCGGTAGTACTGCTGCGTCCGCTCCCAGCGGCGATCGCGATCCATCGCCAGGATCCGCCCGCAGACGGTTGCGAACCGCGCGGCGCCGTCAGCCCACTCCGACTCCAGGGTTGCCAGCAGATCAGCCGCCTGGTGCGGCGAGACATCGCGGCCGTCGGTGATCGCATGCACGTGCGCGACGACCCCTTCTCGCCGTGCGAGGCCGACCAGCGCGCGCAAGTGGTCGACGTGCGAATGCACGCCGCCGTCGGAGACGAGGCCCATCAGGTGCAGGCGGCTGCCGGCGTCGCGGGCGCGGCGCGCGGCGGCCACCAGCGCCGGGTTGCCGGCGAAGCTGCCGTCGGCGACGGCGTCGGAGAGGCGCACCAGGTCCTGGTGCAGGTGCCGGCCGGCGCCGATCGTCAGGTGCCCCACCTCGGAGTTGCCCATCTGGCCGTCCGGCAGGCCGACCGCGCGGCCGGATGCCGCCAGCGTCGTGTGCGGGAAGCGCGCCCAGAGGTCGTCGAACACGGGCGTCCGCGCCAGCGCGACGGCGTTTCCCGGTCCGGGCGGCGCGATCCCGAACCCGTCCAGGATGACGAGCGCGACGAGCGGCATCAGCCTCGCGGCGCGGCGGCTGCGGCGATCGCCACGAAGTCGTCGACGACCAGGGCGGCGCCACCGATGAGCCCGCCGTCGATGTCGGGCTGCGCGAGCAACTCGGCGGCGTTCGCCGGCTTCATCGAGCCGCCGTACTGGATCCGCACGCCTTCGGCCGCCTCGTCGCCGAACAGGCCGGCGAGCACGCTGCGGATGTGGGCGTGGGCGGCCTGCGCGGTCTCGGGCGTCGCCGTGAGGCCGGTGCCGATCGCCCACACCGGCTCGTACGCGACGGTGAGCCCCGGCAGCTGGACGGTGCCGATGTTGGCCAGCGCCCGCGTGATCTGCACGGTCAGGCGCCGCTCGGTGTCGCCACTCTCACGTTCGCTCGCCGTCTCGCCCACGCACAGGATCGGCTCGAGCCCCGCGGCGAGCGCGGCGGGCACCTTGTCGGAGAGCGCCTCGTCGTCCTCGCCGAAGTACTGGCGGCGCTCGGAGTGCCCGAGCAGCACGCCGGTCGCGCCGGCGTCGACGAGCATCGCCATGCTCACCTCGCCGGTGAACGCGCCAATCGGCGCGGCGTGCGCGTTCTGCCCGAGGACGCCGACGCCGAGGGGCGCCAGCACGTCGGCGACCTCCGACAGGCAGAGGAACGTGGGAGCGACCGCGAGGTCGACCTCGTCCAGCTCGTCGATGCGGGCCGCGAGCGCCTCGGCGAACGTCCGCGCCTCCGACCGCAGCTTGTGCATCTTCCAGTTGCCGGCGACGAACGGCGTGCGGGCTTCCTCGCGCTGTGCCATCAGGGCGCAAGCGTAGGACAGGCAGGTACGATCCGCGTCGATGGCGGAGCGCACAGCACGGACGATCGCACTGGTCGAGCACCACGCCCGGTACTGGCCCGACGCGGCCGCGGCGGCTGCCGAGGTGACCCGCGTCGTCGGTGGCGAGCCCGAGATCTTCCTCCTCGTCGATCGGGAGGGTGCGTGGGAGGCCGCCTGCGCCGTCGTCGACCCGAGCTTCCGGCCCTCGCGCTGGGTGCAGGTGCGCGGCATGCCGGCCGGCGAGTACGGGCTGTCCGAGCTGCACGGCTTCACCGCCGAGCGCCTGCTACGCCGTGCCGACGCCCGCCCCGGGTTCCTGGTGTCGCTCACCGAGGCGCCGTCGGGCGAGGGCGAGTACGAGCCGGGCGGCGAGACGTTCGGCATCTCGACGCGCGTCGGCGACCACGCCGGCCTGCGGCGCATCGGCGTCAACCTCGACGTGATCCGCCCGGGCGAGCGCTCCACGAAGTTCCACTGGCACCACGAGGAGGAGGAGTGCTTCCTCGTTCTCGGTGGCACCGGCCTGCTGCAGGTCGGCGGTGACACCTATCCGATCGGCCCCGGCGACTTCTTCGCGAAGTCGGAGGGTTTCGACCGCGCGCACCAGTTCATCAACAACGGTGAGGCCGACCTGCGGATCCTCACCATCGGCGAGCACCGCGGCGACCAGGTGGAGTACCCACCCGCGCCATGGGAGCCCGGCCAGCCGCTGCCGAGCTGAACCCGCGCCGCGGCCGTCCTACTCGGCCAGCAGAGCCTCGGGGATCTCGAAGTTGAAGAAGACCTCCTGGACGTCGTCGTCGTCCTCGAGCGTGTCGGCGAGGCGCAGCAGCTTGCGCGCCGTCTCCTCGTCCACCGCCGTCAGGGTCTTCGGGACCATCCGGATCTCGGCCGCGCCGACGGTGAAGCCGGCCTCCTCGAGGCCGCTCCGGACCCGCGCCAGCGCGGTCGGCTCGCAGGTCACGTGCCACACGCCGTCGTCGTCGGCCACGTCGAGGGCGTCGGCCTCGGCGGCCGCCAGCATCAGCTCCTCCTCGTCGGCGTCACCCTCGATCACGAGCACGCCGAGGCGGTCGAACAGGAACGCCACCGAGCCGGTCTGACCGAGCGAGCCGGCCACCTTGTTGAAGTACGACCGCACGTTCGCGGCCGTGCGGTTGCGATTGTCGGTCAGCGCCTCCACCACGAAGGCCGCGCCGCCGGGGCCGTAGCCCTCGTAGACGACGGTCTCGAACGCCGCTCCGTCGGTCGAAGCCGACGCCCGCTCGATCGCGCGCTCGATGTTGTCCTTCGGCATCGAGAAGTCGCGCGCCTTCTGCACCGCGTTCTGCAGCGCGAGGTTGTCGGTGATGTTGGGGCCGCCCTCCTTGACCGCGACCATGATGGCGCGGGAGAGCTTCGAGAAGAGCTGACCGCGCTTCTTGTCGGTCGCCCCTTTCTTGTGCTTGATGGAGGCCCACTTGGAGTGGCCGGACATCGAGATCCTCCGTCAGATCGGCTGGACGATCGCCGCGACCCGCTCGCAGAACCGGCGGTGCAGGCGGTCGTCGTCGGTCAGCTCGGGGTGGAACGTCGCGACCATGATAGTGCCCGAGGCCGCCGCAACCGGCTCCTCCCCCATGGTCGCGATGATCTCAACGTCGTCGCCGACCTCGACGATGCGCGGCGCGCGGATGAACACGCCGGTCATCGGTACCTCGTCGCCGTTCAGCATGACGGGCGCTTCGAACGACCGCACCTGGCGGCCGAAGCCGTTGCGCTGCGCCACGATGTCGATGGCCGCGAGCGGTCGCTGCTCTGGCAGGCCATCGACCGCCGAGGCGGCCAGCACGATCAGCCCGGCGCAGGTGCCGAACGTCGGCATGCCCGCGTCCAGCCTGGCCTGAAGCGGCTCGCGCAGCCCCTGCCAGTCGAGCAGCTTGTCGATGGTGGTGGACTCGCCCCCCGGGATGATCAGCGCGTCGACGCCGGCCAGATCGGCCGGCGTCCGCACCTCGACTGCCTCGTGCCCCAGGCGGCGGACCGCGGCGCAGTGCTCCCGGAACGCACCCTGGAGCGCGAGCACCCCGATCGTCGCCATCGCCGACCTACCAGCCGCGCGTGTGCAGGAGCTGATCGGCCGGGATCTCCTCCATCGTGCGGCCGACCATCGGCTCGCCGATGTTGCGGGAGACGTCGGCGATCAGCTTCGCGTCGCGGAAGTTGGTCGTCGCCTCGACGATCGCGCGGGCGCGCTTCGCCGGGTCGCCCGACTTGAAGATGCCGGAGCCGACGAACACGCCGTCGGCGCCGAGCTGCATCATCATCGCGGCGTCCGACGGGGTGGCGATGCCGCCGGCGGTGAAGCAGACGACGGGCAGGCGGCCGTTCTCGGCGATCCACTGCACCAGCGGCAGCGGCGACTGCAGCTCCTTGGCGCGCGTGTACAGCTCGTCGGGGTCACAGGCTGCGAGCTTCTTGATCTCGCCCTTGATGGAGCGCATGTGGCGCGTCGCCTCGATGACGTTGCCGGTGCCGGCCTCGCCCTTCGAGCGGATCATCGCCGCGCCCTCGCCGATGCGCCGCAGCGCCTCGCCCAGGTTGGTGGCGCCGCAGACGAACGGCACGTCGAACTTCCACTTGTCGATGTGATGCGCCTCGTCGGCGGGCGTCAGCACCTCGGACTCGTCGATGTAGTCGACCTCGAGAGCCTGCAGTACCTGCGCCTCGACGAAGTGGCCGATGCGGGCCTTGGCCATCACGGGGATGGTGACGGAGGCCTGGATCGACGCGATCATGTCCGGGTCGGACATGCGGGCGACGCCGCCCTGCACGCGAATGTCGGCCGGCACGCGCTCGAGGGCCATGACGGCGCAGGCGCCGGCGTCCTCAGCGATCCGCGCCTGCTCCGGGGTAGTGACGTCCATGATGACGCCACCCTTGAGCATCTCGGCGAGACCGCTCTTGACACGCATCGTTCCGTACTCGGCCATGCGAACTCCTGACGTTCCAGCTGAAATGATCGGGCGTGAACCCGCATCAGGAGGATAACGCGCGGACACTTACAGGATTGTCCGCAACATCAGCGCGTCCAGGCGACCAGTGCGGCCTCCGGTTCGATCGCCAGCCGCGCCACCGGGGCGAGCGTCGCTGCGTCGAGGATGACGGGCACGCCCGCCACGATCGCCGCGAGCGACCGCCCGTCCGGCGCCACCCGGGCCGTCAGGACGGTGCCGATCTGCGTCCGCCCCACCTCATCCGTGGCGGCGTGCAGCACCACGATGTCCGCGGCCGAGACGGCGTGGAAGCGCAGGACGGCGGTGCGCCCCGTCTCCGACGCGTCGGAATCGACGATCGCCCCTGCCGTGACCCCGGCCGGGAGCGGGAAGCTGCGGATCCGCCGCTGGCCGCGATACACCGAGACCTCGCCGCGGGCCGCGACCACCACGAGGCCGTTCACGGCTGGCTGGACGTAGGCGTCCGGATCGCCAAGGTCCAGCACGACCCGGCCGTCGGTGTCGCGGAATCGGGCGCCGTCCTGGAACAGGAACTCCTCGCCGAACGCCACCGGTTTGCAGGCCCGCACCGTCTCGAGGAGCGTCGCGCCGCGGTACAGCCGGGTCTCCTGCCGGTCGCCGCGCAGGCACAGCGCGAGCCTTCCCCGCGGCGTGCCGGCCGAGCCGCCGGTGGGCTGGAGGGGCAGGTCGATGTGGCCCGTCGGGCGCGTTCCCTCGAACACGTCCACGGACCGGACGATCGGGACGTTCGCCGACTGCTCGACCGAGAACACGAACGCGTAGCGCCATCCCGGCAGCCACAGCGGGCACCGCCCCTGGGGCGTGACGTCGGTGTCGACACCGCTCGTGAGGTCGGTGCTGGCCCAGCGGCAGGCGGGCAGGCGGCGGACGATGCGGCCCGAGAACGCCCCCGGCTCGACCAGCGGCAGGCGGCCAAGTCGCTCGCGCAGCGAGCCGACCGCGGCGACGAGCCGCGGCGTCGCGTCAGTCGGGGCTGAGGTGGTCGTCGGCGCGTCGGGCTTCGCCCGGCCCGAGTCCACCAGCGACGCCACCGCCACGCCCGCGACCACCAGCATCACGGCGGCCGTCGCGACGTGCCCGGCGTTCATCGCTCAGGCAGTCGGCAGGAAGCCGCGGACGAGGTCGTTGAACCCCGCTGGATCCTCCTGGAACGGCTGGTGGGCCTGCTCCGGCACCTCCACCAGGCGCGCGCCGAAGATGCGGACGGCGATCGCGCGCGCGTGGCGCGGCGGGCACAGCACGTCGTCCTCGCCGGCGACCACGAGGGTCGGCGCCACGATCGCGTGGAGCCGCTCGGCGGTGTCGTGGTGCAGGATCGCGCGGGCCGTGCGCTGGAAAGCCTCGGTGTCCTGCGGGTGCGGGTGCTCGAGCGCGGCGTCCACGAACGTGTCGATGCGCCCGTCCTCGTGCACCGCGGCCGAGTAGACGAGGCCGAGGAACGAGTACAGCCAGGCGCGCGCGTCGTCGGCGGTCCCCGCGGTGTACGCGATGCCCTTGATCATCTCCTGGAACAGCCGGTCCGACGTGCACCAGGTGTCGACCAGGACGAGCGACCGCACCAGGTCAGGACGGGCCAGCGCCAGCTCCTGCGCAATCGCGCCACCCATCGAGAAGCCCAGCACGTGCGCGCGCTCGATGCCGAGCGCATCGCACACGCCGGCGGTGTCGGCGGCCAGGTCGGCGACGTCGAACTCGCCGTCCGGCAGGGTCGACTGGCCCACCCCGCGGTTGTCGAACACCGTCACGCGGTGGGTCGCCGCGAACTCGTCGGTCTGCGCGTCCCAGGCGGCCAGATCGTCGCCGAGGCCGCACAGCAGCAGGATGTCGTCGCCGGCGCCCTCCTGCCGCACGTGCAACCGCGCGCCGTTCACCTCCACGAAGGGCATGGCGCGAACGTAGCATGTCGGAGCCGTGACCGATCTCGCCTTCACCGACGCCACCGACCTCATCGCCCTGTACGGGCGCCGCGAGGCCTCACCGCTCGAGGCGCTCGACGCCTGCCTGGAGCGCATCGACGCCGTCAACGGTGTCCTCAACGCCTACGTCACCGTCGATCGCGACGGAGCCCGCGAGGCCGCCGCGAAGCTCACCGACGCCACCGGTACCGGGCCGCTGCACGGCGTACCGGTCGGCATCAAGGACCTGACCGAGACGGCCGGCATGCGCACCACGTACGGGTCGACCATCTACGCCGGCAACGTGCCCGACGTCGACGCGCTGCTGGTCGAGCGACTGCGCGACGCGGGCGCGATCATCCTCGGCAAGACGAACACGCCCGAGTTCGGCGCCGGCGCCAACACGTTCAACGACGTCTTCGGCGCCACCCGCAACCCGTGGGATCCGGCGCTGACGTGCGGCGGCTCGTCGGGCGGGTCGGCCGTGGTCCTGGCGGCCGGAATGAGCCCGATCTGCGAGGGATCCGACCTCGGCGGCTCGCTGCGCACGCCGGCCTCGTTCTGCGGCGTCGTCGGCTTCCGCACCACCGCCGGCCTGGTGCCGAGCTGGCCCGACAGCCTGCCGTTCGACGGCCTCGCGGTCACCGGCCCGATGAGCCGCAGCGTCGCCGATTGCGCGCTGATGCTGTCGGTGATCGCCGGTCCCGACGACCGCGATCCGCTGTCCTACGACGTCGACACCTCCGCCTACGCCGCCGCCGTCCGCGAGCCGTCGGTCGACGGCTGGCGGGTCGCCTTCACGCCCGACCTGGACGGCCTGCTGCCCGTCGACGCCGAGGTGGCCGCCATCTGCGAGGAGGCGGTGCGCACGCTCGCCCGGCTGGGCGCGCGGACCGAGCAGGCGAGCCCCGACTTCACCGACCTGTGCGCGATCGTGCGCGCCACGCGCGGCCTGTCGATGGTCGTCTACCACGACGATCACATCCGCGACCACGGCGACGCGCTGCAGGCCGGGCTGCGCGGCAACATCGAGCAGGGCCTCGCACTGACGTCGCAGGAGATCGCCGACGGGCTGCGCCGCAGGTCGGCGCTGTGGGAGCAGGTGCGCGGATTCATGGCCGGCCGCGACCTCCTCTGCCTCCCCACCGCTCCCGTCGTGCCATTTCCGGTCGAGCAGCCGTACCCGACCGAGATCGCCGGCCACAGGATGGAGAACTACACGCAGTGGCTATCGCTCACCTACGCGATCACGGTCACCGGGCTGCCCGTGATCTCGCTGCCGGTCGGGTTCACCGCCGCCGGACTACCGGTGGGCCTGCAGATCGTCGGCCGGCGCCGGCGCGAGGCCGACGTGCTGCGGGCCGCAGCCGCGCTGGAGCGGGAGCTGGCGCTCGACCGGCGCCCGCCGCGCAGCTACGACGCGTAGGCCAGGTACGGCTCCCAGAGAGCGGGAATCGACCGGATGCCACGGCACAGCAGGAGCGCGCGCGAGGGTGCCAGCGGTCGCTGCATGAGCCGCATGCCGGCCTCCTGCGGCAGCCGCGCGCCCTTGCGCCGGTTGCACGGGACGCAGGCCGCGACGACGTTCTCCCACGACGTGTCGCCGCCGCGCGAGCGCGGCATGACGTGGTCGACGGTCAGGGCGCGCGAGCCGCGCCCGCAGTACTGGCACAGGTAGCAGTCGCGCGCGAGCACGACACGGCGCACGGCGTGGGTGGAGCGCCGGTACGGCACGTGGACGTAGCGGGAGAGGCGCACGACGGCGGGAGCGTCGAAGGTGCGGGACGGCGAGCGCAGCAGACCCGCCGACTCGATCAGGTCGGCCTTACCGGCCTCGACCAGCGTGAACGCCCGCCGTAACGGGACCACCGAGAGTGGTTCGTGCGAGGCGTTGAGGACCAGCGTGTGGGTCGGTAAGGGGATCGGCATGCCCGCGTCCAACGTATCAAACGCTCCAGAGGGCAGCTAGATTCCGCTCCCGTGCGTTTTCCACCTTGCCTCCGGAGCGTCACATGAAACCCCCTCAGCCCATCGTCCTCTCCGGTCACGGCATCCGGCTCGAGCCCATCACCGAGGCGCACCGCGACGGGATCCGCGCGGCCACCGACGTGGATCGCTCGGCGTTCGACGTCTCCGGGCCCGGCTCGATGCGCGGCGGCGCCGACGAGTGGACCGACCAGGCGCTGGCGGAGCGGGCGGCCGGCGGGCGGCTGCCGTTCACGGTGCTGGAGGGCGACACCGTTGCGGGCGGCTCGAGCTTCCTCGAGATGGCGATCGCCGACGACCGCCTCGAGATCGGCCACACCTGGTACGGCGGGCCGTGGCAGGGCACGAAGGTCAACCCGGCTGCGAAGCTGTTGCTGCTCTCCTACGCGTTCGACGACCTCGGCGCAGGACGCGTGACGCTGAAGTGCGACGCGCGCAACGAGCGCTCGCGACGAGCCATCCTCGGCGTCGGCGCGCAGTTCGAGGGCATCCTCCGCAGCTGGGGCCGTCGCATGGAGGAGCCCGAGCTCCTGCGCGACACGGCGATGTACGCGATCCTCGTGGCAGACTGGCCCGCGGTGCGCGCCGGGCTCGAGCGCCGGATCGCCTAGGGCGCTGCGCGACGCTCGCGCGCCTTGAAGATCGCCCCCAGGAAGTCGAGCACGATCCGCGCCGCCGTCTGCTGCGTGATCTCGGTCGGGTCGTACATCGGCGCAACCTCGACGAAGTCGAACCCGACCACGTCGCCGAGCTCGGCGATGCCGCGCAGCAGGTCGACGCCCTCGTGGTACGTGAGCCCACCCGGCGAGGGTGAGCCGTTGCCGGGCATCAGCGCCGGATCGAACCCGTCGCAGTCGATGGTCACGTAGTAGCGGTCGGCGCGAGGGATCTGCGCGAGCACGCCGGCGACGCCCAGCTCGCGGAAGCGGCGCGGACCGATGATGACGCTGCCGGCCGCGCGCGCATCGACGAAGTCGGACGGGTCGGACGAGCCCGGGCCGCGGATGCCGATCTGCGCGAGGCCGCTCGTGTGCGGCATCTCGGCGATGCGGCGCATGACGTTGCCGTGGCCCTCCCGTACGCCGAGGCGCTCGTCCACGAAGTCGAGGTGCGCGTCGATCTGCACGACGCAGATGCCCTCGATGCCGGCATCGCCGTACGCGCGCAGGATCGGGATCGGCACGGCGTGGTCGCCACCGAGCGTGACGGGCAGCGCGCCGCGGGCGAGGATGGCGCCGATCGCCGTCTGGATGTTGTCGAGGCAGGTGCGCGGGTCGCCGTGCAGCATGTCGACGTCGCCGCAGTCGACGATGCGGACGCCGTCGAGGTAGATCTCGTCGAACTCGGCGTCGTAGTAGCGCGGTGTGCGCATGCCGTAGATGGTCGAGGCGTTGCGGATCCCGCGGGGGCCGAGGCGCGTACCGGAGCGCACCTGCGTGCCGAGGTCGTAGGGCGCCCCGATGACGGCGACGTCGGCGTCGAGCGTCTCGAGATCGGGTGCGTACGGCACCTTCGCGAAGGTCGCGATGCCGGTGAAGGGTAGGTTCATTCGTTCGGTCACGCGCAAGAGTCTACGCGCGGCCCGCGGTCCGATCGAGCGTCGCCGCGCCGACGATGGAGACCGACCTATCAGCAGGCCTTATCCAAGAGATTCGAAGAGTGCCAAGGCAACGAAATCTGGCACGAATTCCCTACCGCGACCTCACCGATCGCTTACAGACGACGCCATCGTCGCTTACAACCCGCCTTTACGTTCGGAGTGTCGGTCAAATCACGACACGAGCGGGAGATGAAGATGAAGCGTTCCATGATCGCGATCGCCGGGGCAGTCGCCCTGACGGCCGGAGCGGCACCCGTCGCATCGGCCAGGGTGCCGGCCGCCGAGGAGACCTCGGCCGTCGGTTGCACCGCGGGCCACGTGCCCTCCTCGGTCAACGGGATGACGGGCCGCGCGCTGCGCGCGACGCGCGCCGGCGACGTCTGGATCTGGCACAACCGGAACGGCTGGCACCTGCGCGCCCGGCACCACGGCAAGGCGAAGGTGACCTTCACGGGCACGATCAAGGCGAACGACGGCAAGGCCCTCGACGTGCGCGCGTTCCGCCTCGAGAAGAAGCACGGCGACGTGTTCTCGGTGTCGGCCGACAAGACCACCGTCACGTACCTGTTCAACAACTACGGCGGCTACGACGGGATCGACATCAACGCGCACTGCTCCGGGAGCCTCACGTTCACGCTGTCGGCCAGCGCCGCGCTGATGAACCCCGACCGCATCCACCTCGGCAAGCGCCGCACCGAGGCCTTCACGAACCCGCTCACCATCGAGCGGCGCAAGTAGAAACCCCCTCCAAGGCTGCCGCCTCCGCCGGACCCGGCGGGGGCGGCGGCACCCCCTCGGGACGCTACGACCGGCGCGGGCGCGAGCCGGTGAGGGCGGCCGCGAGGCCGAGGCCGATGTAGACGGCGCCCGACGCGAACCGCTGGACGGAGCCGAACCGCCGCCACGACCGCAGGCGGGCACCGGCCCGGGCGGCGCCGAGCGCGTAGAGGGTGTCGGACATCAGCCCGAGCCCGATGAACACGGCGCCGAGCACGAGGATCTGGACGGTGACAGATCCGCGGGCGGGATCGATGAACTGCGGCAGGAAGGCGATGATGAACAGCGCCGTCTTCGGGTTCAGCACGTTCACGACCATCGCCTGCCCGAAGATCCTGCGCAGCGTCGCCCGCTCGGGGTTCGCCGCCGGATCCTCGGCCGAACGCAGCAGCGCCCGGATGCCGAGGGCGATCAGGTAGGCGGCGCCGACGTAGCGCACGACGTCGAACGCCGTCTGCGACGCGGCCAGCACGGCCGAGATGCCGAGCGCCGCGGCCAGCACGTGCAGGACGGTGCCGCTGTGGATGCCGAGCACCGACACCAGTCCGGCCGAGCGGCCCTGGTCGACCGACCGCGTGATGATGAACAGCACGGCGGGGCCGGGGACGATCAGCAGCGCCATCGTGGCGAGCGAGAACAGTGCGAGGGCATGACCGGACGGCATCCGCCAACGCTAGCATCGGCGCCGTTCTGCCTGCGTCCTAGACCGGCTGCTCGTCCGGCTCGGGCACGTCCCGCTCGACCTCGATCGTGCAGTCCGACAGCATCGCCGCGGCGGCGCCGACGGCCGCCAGCCACGGCGCCGCAAGCACGCCGACGACGCCGATCGTGACGGGCAGCTCGAGCACGGTGTGCCCGTCGTGGATGATCGCGACGCGCCGCACGTTGCCCTCGTGGATGAGGTGCTTCACCTGCTCGAGCAGGTCGGATCCCTCGACCGCGATCGTCTCCCGCGCGGGGGAGCCGGCGGTCAAGAGTCCTCGTCCAGTTCCCTGCCGGCGGCCTGCTCGAGCGTGTCGCGGAAGGCTTCCTTCTGCTGCTCGACGTCACCGGTCTCGCGGCGCTCGGCCGAGGACTGATGCTCGTCGACGGGCTGGTTCGCGCCAGCCTCGTCGATCTTCTGGACGACGTCATCCTCGGTCAGCGGCAGCTCGGTGCCGAGCGGGCTCCCCTGGTCGTTCTGTCCCATGGTGCGCTCCTCGCGACAGGTGGTTCTGGCTGGGGGTGTTCCCGGCGCAGGCCCACCGAAACGCCGCTCGAGCACGAAGATCCCGGCCGCGAAGTCGGGCTCCAGGGAGTTCGCGCTCATGAACGCCGCCACCGGGCACGCCGTGATGCGCGCAACCTCGGCCACGAGGTCGTCGCGCATGGCCTCCTGGAAGGCCCGGCGCATCTCGAGCACGGTGTCGCCCTTGCCGTGGGCGGAGAGGCGCCGCTCGCCCCTGGTCAGCAGCTCGGACAGGATGCAGACGACGAGGTCGCCGTCGATCGTCGTTCGCGCCTTCGACGGCCCGCGTCCCGTGAACTCGCGCATCAGGCGCACGTGGGCGCGCGAGATCTGCGCGTTCAGCGTCTCGGCGCGTTCATCGTCGACCTCCGCCACCTGCGGCTCCTCTCGTGTCCCGGAATCAGGGCTGAGGAGCCGTCATGCCCGGCGGATGTCCGGGAAGGCGCGGCCGCCTGCGGTGCGAGCGCCGCGGAGCAGGACTCCACCGTGCACCGTCCACGCTAGCACGGCGTCCCGGCTGGAGTGGCGACGCTGCTGACGGCGGTCGCGCCGCTGCGCACCGAGCCGGACGCGGCGGTCGTGCTCGCCGGCTCCGACGGCGTCGTCGAGCGCGCGCTCGAGGTCTCCGGCATCGGCCGGATGTTCACGAGCTTCGAGACGCGCGAGGGCGCGATCGCCGGCGTGCACGCGAGCCCCCGACGTCTCATCGATGTCTGGCGGCGTGTCGGCGGCGCTCACGACCGCTAGGTCCGGGCGTCGAGCGAGGGCGACTTCGCGTTCTCGGGCAGGCGGTCCGGGCGGGCGTCTTCGCCCGACTCGTAGTGCGAGCTGGCCGGCCACGGTGAGAGCACGAGGAGCAGGCGGGCATCACCCGACGCCTTGATGGCGTGTCGCTCGCCGGGCGCGAACGTGACGAGCGTGCCGGTCTCGGCCTCGACGGTCTGGCCGCCGCCCGTGATCGCCACCGTGCCCGAGACGACCTGGATCGTGGCCCGTTCGCGCACGGCGTGGTCGCCGAGCTCGTCGCCCGAACGCAGGTCGATCACGACGGCACGACCCTCGGGCGTCGAGAACAGCACGCGCGGATCGCGTTGCCCGGCCGCATCGATCGAGGGAAGGTGCCAGCGCTCGATGCCGACATGGTAGACGTCGGCCGTCCGCGCCGCCTTGTCGGCGATGATTCCGCGACCGTGCCGGCCCCGCGCATGCCCGTCCCCGCCATTCTCGGTGTCTCGATGCTGGTGGCCGGCATCGTCTACCCGGTCACGAGTGCGGCGCTCGACCGGACGACGCCGATCACGATCGCCGCGGCGCGGGCGATCGGCGGCGGGATCCTGCTCACGGCAGCCCTCCCCCTGCTCGGGAGCCGTTTGCCGCGCAGCCGCCGGCTCTGGGGGCTCGCCGCGCTGATCGGCTTCGGCAACACCACGCTGACGCTGCTCGCCATCAGCGAGGGCACGAGCCGAGCAGGCGCGGCGGTCGCGTCGGTGCTGCTCAACTCGGCGCCGTTCTTCGTCGCGATCCTGGGTCGCGCCCTGCTCGCCGAGCGCATCTCACGGCTGCGGGCAACCGGGCTCGTCGTCGGCTTCGCCGGCGTGCTGGCGGTCGTGCTGTCCGACCCGGGCGACGTCGCGCACGGCTCGGCGCTGGTCACCGGCTTCGTGCTGGCGCTCGTCGGGGCGCTGGGCTGGGCCGCGGCCGGACTCGCGATGCGCGCGGTGTCGTTGCGAGAGCCGAACCTCGACGTCGCCGGGCTCACCGCCGCCCAGTTCCTGTGCGGCGGGGTGCCGCTGGTGGCGCTGCTGCCGTTCGAGGACGGCGGGACGGACTGGCAGGACCCGACGCTGGCCGCGGCACTCGCGTTCCTCGTCCTCGGCGGGCAGGTGCTGGTCTACCTCGGCTTCAATGTCGCACTGGGGCGCTGGCCCGCGACGAAGGTCTACGCCTGGACGTTCCTGGTGCCGGCGGTGGCGGTGGCGATCGAGGCCCTGCGCGGCTCGCTCCCCAAGGCTCTGGGCGTCGTCGGGATCGCGCTCGTCATCGTCGGCGTGGCGATCGTGAATCACCCGCGCGCAGAGTCGTCGCGCGGTCGCAGCCGCTAGACGGTCGAGACCCGCGCCGGCGCCGTCCGGTGGACGGGGAGCAGGAGACTGAGTGCACCTGCACCCAGTACGAGGATGGCTGCCGCGCCGAGACACGCTTCGAGCCCCTGCCACTGGTAGAGCAGACCGGAAAGCACGGTGCCGGCGAGTCGCCCGACCGCGTTGGCCATGTAGTAAAAGCCGACGTTCATCGCGACCTTGCTGCCCTCCGCGTAGTGGAGGATGAGGAACGAGTGGACGGCCGAGTTGAGCGCGAAGACGACGCCGAAGGCGATCAGGCCGAGCACGACCACGAGCGAGGCGTCGATGTTTGCGGCGAGGGCGACGGCGATCGCGGCCGGGAACGCCGCGAGCACGAACGCCAGCGCGGCGGCGGTGCGGCCGGTCGGCTCTCCGGCCAGCCGCCGCCGCAGCAGCGCCGGCGACGACGCCTGCACCGCGCCGTACCCGATCACCCAGATGGCCAGGAAGGCACCGACCTGCCAGAAGCTCCACCCCTGTTCCGTCCGCAGGAAGACGGGCAGGCCGATCACAAACCAGACATCGCGCGAGGCGAACAGCAGAATCCGCGCGGCGGCGAGCACGTTCACCGCCCGGTGGTGGGAGAACATCTGCGCGAAGCGCGCCGTCCGATTCGGTGCGCCGAGCGTGCCGCGCATCATCGTCAGCACGACGGCGAGTGCGGTCACGACCAGCGCGGCGAGCACCAGCAGCGCCGGCTGGAAGCCGATCACGGTCAGCAGCAGTCCGCCGAGGAAGAAGCCGACGCCCTTGAGCGCGTTCTTCGACCCGGTGAGGATCGCTACCCACCGAAACAGGGTGTCGGACGCGCCCTCGGGCACGACGAGCTTGACGGCGCTCTTGGAGCTCAACTTCGTCAGGTCCTTCGCGATGCCCGACAGCGCCTGCGCGGCCATCACGTACGGGACCACGAGCCAGCCTGCGGGTACGAGCGCCAGGGAGAGCAGGGCGAGGGTCTGCGTCCCAAGTCCCATCACCAGCGTCGTCTTGAGCCCGAAGCGCGTAGCGAGGAAGCCGCCGACGAGGTTCGTGACGATGCCGAAGAACTCGTAGAACAGGAACAGCGAGGCGACGGCGAACGGCGAGTAGCCGCGGTCGTAGAAGGAGAAGAGCACGAGCACGCGGATCGCGCCGTCCGTGACGGTGTCCGCCCAGTACGCGCCGGTCACGAGCGCGTAGTTGCGCAGATCGCCCTGCCCCGTGCGAGGTGGCGGGGTCACGCGCTCCATCGGCGTTGCGAGGCCGCACCGACCAGGCGGGCGGGGTCGACCAGGCGATTCGCGCAGCCCCATCCGGCGCGGAGTGCCAGACGGCCGATCTGGCCGAAACCGTCGATCCCGAGCCGGACGGAGCTCACGAAGCCGGGCGTCGCGCCTTGACGATCGCGCCGTGCATGCCGTCGGCGACGGCATGCGTGAACGCGACGTCCACCTCCGCGAAGCCGGCGTCGGCCAGCATCGACTCGTACTCGCCACGCGAGAGGGCGCCGGCGATGCAGCCGACGTAGCTGCCCCGCTCGGCCCGCGCGGGCGCGTCGAGGGAGTCCTCCGCCACCACGTCGCTGATCCCGATCCGGCCGCCGGGACGCAGCACCCGGAACACCTCGCCGAAGACGGCTTGCTTGTCGGTCGACAGGTTGATGACGCAGTTCGAGATGACGACGTCGACGGTCGCGTCCGGCAGCGGGATCGCCTCGATCTCGCCCTTCAGGAACTCGACGTTCGCAGCACCGGCGGCGGCGGCGTTGCGCCGCGCCAGCGCGAGCATCTCGTCGGTCATGTCGACGCCGTAGGCCTTGCCGCCCGGCCCGACGCGGCGGGCGGACAGCAGCACGTCGATGCCGCCGCCCGAGCCGAGGTCGAGCACGACCTCGCCCTGGCGGAGGTCGGCGACCGCGGTCGGGTTGCCGCAGCCGAGACTCGCCTCGACTGTCATCGCCGGCAGTGCCGAACGGTCGTCCTGCGAGTACAGGGCCTCGCCGAAGCGGCCGTCTCCGTCGGACGAGCAGCAGGGGCTCGGCCCGCACCCGCAGCCGCCGGCCTCGGGCTGGTCGGCGCGCAGTGCCGCCTCGGCGTACCTGGCGCGGACCTCGTCGCGGAGCCGATCGCCGGCGGTCGTGTTCATCGGGCTTCTCCCTCTGGCGCGGTGTCGCGGTACATGACGGTGGCGTCGGCCGGGCAGATCGAGGCGAACTCCGGCGACGCGCGAATCTCGGCCGGGACGGCGCTGCGGTCGACCGCCGCGAACCCGAGCGTCGCGAAGTACCGCTCCGCCGTGGTCGTGAGCAGGTAGACACCGGCGCCACGCGCCGCGGCCGGCTCCAGCACCCGGCCGACCATTGCCCGCGCGAATCCGCGACCACGGGTCTCCGGGGCGACGGCGACGGATCGCAGCAGCGCGTGGTCGCCGTGCCACTCGAGGCCGGCCGCGCCGACGACGCCGGTGCCCTCGTCCAGCACGACGAACTGCGAGAGAGCCGCGGCGACGCCGTCAACGGGCAGGCCGACGGCGATCAGCAGTCGCTCGATCGCCGGCAGATCGTCGTCGGTCGTCGGCCGGAGACGGGGCTGCTCAACATCGATCTTCATCGATCCGGGACGCTACCTGTTACATTGAAGAACGTCAATGACCTACTTGCCGGTCCTCCAATCGGCCTGCTGCCCACCGGGCGGCGCTGAGCCCCTCGACGCCGCGGCGTGCGAGGACTACGCCAGCCGGTTCAAGGCACTCGCCGACCCCACGCGCGTCGCCCTGATCGCGCGTCTGAGCGGCGGCGAGGAGGTCTGCGTCTGCCACCTGGTCGAGGGGTCCGAGCTATCGCAGCCGACGATCAGCCACCACCTCGGCATCCTCCGCCGGGCAGGGCTCGTCACGTCACGGCGCAACGGCACGTGGGCGTACTACCGTCTCGTGCCCGAGGCGATGCGCGAACTCGCCGACGCGCTCGCCGGCCCGACCCAGACCTAGCCGGCTGCCGGCAGGCTGTAGCCCGCCGCGAACGCCGTCTTCGCCTCGTACGCCGCCTGGACGCGATCGAACCAGGTGGACGCCGCCGCGTCGGAGCGCTTCTGGGCGAGGTTGGCCTTGATCTGCCTGGCGACGTCGGCCAGCGGCCTGAAGCCGGCCTCGGTCGGAGCGCCGAGCGCCTGGATCACGTGGTAGCCGAACGCGCTCTTGACGGGTTCGGGCGTGAACTCGCCGGTCTTCAGCGCGTAGGCGGCCTTCGTGAACGCCTGGTCGAACCCGGTGCGGGTGACGTCGTAGACGCCGTCGTTCTCCAGCTTCCGCTTGTCGGTCGAGAACTGCTTGACGAGGGTCGTCATGTCGGCGCCGCCCCGCAACTGCTTGATGACGCTCTCGGCCCTGGCCCGGTACTTCGGCAGGTCCTTCGCAGCGGGCGCGCTGCCGTCAGCGGGGCCGATCAGGATGTGAACGACCTTCCGCGCGGCGGGCACGCTGTAGAAGGTGGTCTTGTCCTTGGCGTACTGCGCCTCGACCGCGGCGCCGGTGACGGGCGCGTCCTCGACGACGGAGCCGCGGAGGGCCTTCGCGAGCTGCTGCACGGCGATGATGTCGGCGTAATCCGCCTCGCTGGCGCCCACTTCGGAGAGCTGCTTCTGCCAGGCCGCGGCGTCGGGGCCCTTGGCGTCGCTGAGCGACTTCGCGACTTCCGACTCGTCCACCTTCAGGCCGTGCTTCGCGGCCTCGGACTTGACGACCGCCCGCTGGAACAGGACCCGGGTCGCCTCCTGCTGCACCGCGTCGTACTCCGGTGTGCCGGCCTGCGGCACCGCCGCCTGGCGCTGCTTGAGGCCGGCCAGCGTGATCGCGACCAGGTGGTCGACGTCCTTCTTCAGGATCGGCCTGCCGTCGACGAGCGCCGCAGCGTCGGCCGGGACGGCGGCGGGGCCGTTCGACGTCGGAACGCCGGTCGAGCCGCCACAGGCGGCGAGCAGCGCCGCAGAGGCGAGCGTCGCGAGGACGAAGGCGGGACGTCGGACGTTCATGTTCGCGGGCACCTCGGGGGGAAGGGCGAAACGACGAGCGGCGATCGGACGCCTCCCGCGTCAGATCGGAAACCGTTGAAAAGCGCGAAATCTCCGCGCAAATCCACCTTACACCGAGTTTGCGGCTGAATGCCACCCCGAACGGCGGAACGCGGCGAGGCCCGGCGCTGCTGACCGAGCGCGAGCGGCAGGTCGCCGTCGCGATCGGTCTCGGCAAGACGAACGCCGAGATCGGCCCCGAGCTCTACATTGGGCGTGGCGACGGTCAAGGCACACGTCTCACGCGTGCTCGAGCAGCAAGTGCTCTACAACCGCGTGCAGATCGCCCTGCTCGTGCATGACGCGGCAGAGGCGTAGCGGTCGCTGTCCGCAGCGGATCCTCGTCCAGCGCGATCGGCGACGCCACGCGCCTCGATCCGCGGGAGAGATGCACAACCGGCTGCCTCGGGCGATAGCGCGGTCGCCCGCCGAAGAGTAGTGTCGGTCGCCTGGTTCTTCGACCGAGAGAGAGGTCTTCGTGGGTGCTGCAACCGATGCGTATCTGCACCAGCCTGAGCAGAGCGAGCTCCGCTGGATGGGAGAGACGTCCACCTACTTCCTGGCCACGGGGGAGCAGACAGAAGGGGCGTTCGCACTGGTCGAAGAGCAGGCGAAACGCGGCGAGAGCGTCCCGCTGCACCTGCACCGCGAGGACATGGAGTCCTTCTACCTGCTCGCAGGCGAGGTCACCTTCTACATCGGCGACGAGCCAGGGGTTCGAGCCACTGCCGGCTCGTTCGCGCACCTACCTGGCGGGACCGTTCACGGCTTCCGAATCGAGTCGGAGACGGCCCGCTATCTGCTTCTCACCACGCCGCGCCATGGGCAGTTCTACCGCGCCATCACCCTGCCTTCCCGCGCCGGAGGCTTGCCGCCGCTCGCGTCGGTCGAGGGGTCGCAAATCAAGCAGGCCGGCAACGAGTACGGCATCGAGTTCGTCGGACCACTGCCCGATGGGCATTGAACTGCACGGGGCGGTACGCGCCAACCGGGGGGGTGTCGTATGGGCCCGCCTGGATTCGAACAGGGCACGACGGATCATGCGTCCATCCACGTCGAAGTCAGCGAGACGACGACCGTCGCCCAGCCAGGCTGGTGCAGTGTCTGCGGCTATCGGATCGCCCCAGTCGAGCATGGCTAGCCAGCCGCGGCGGCCTCCCGTTCGAGCTCCGGCGTGTACTGGCCGCTGCGGGCGGCGCCGTTCATCTTCGCCCGGTGGTCGAGGGCCCGCTGGGCCGCGCCGGCGTTCTCTGCCTGACCGCGCCATGCCTTGAGCGTCGACGCCTGTAGCGCGCGCCCGTACGAGAACGAGAGTTGCCACGGGTGCGGGCCCCTCACGTTCATCGCGTTCAGGTGGATCGTTGCGTCCTCGTCGGATTGACCGCCCGACAGGAACACGATCCCCGGCACGGCCGCGGGAACATGCCGGTAGAGACACCTGAGCGTCTGCTCCGCGACGTCGTCGGGCCCGCTGTGCTGCGACGATTCGTAGCCGGAGAGCACCATGTTGGGCTTGAGCAGCGTGCCCGCCAGATCGACGCGCTGGTCGTGCAGCTCGGTGTACACCGCCTGGAGCACGCGACCGGTCACCGTCGCGCTGTCCTCGATCGTGTGCGCGCCGTCCATCAGCACCTCGGGCTCGACGATCGGCACGAGGCCCGCCTCCTGCGCCAGCGCGGCGTAGCGCGCGAGCGCGTGGGCGTTGACCCAGACGCAGTAGTCAGTCGGGCGCCCGTCGCCGATCGAGTAGGTCGCGCGCCACTTCGCGAAGCGGGCGCCGAGACGGCGGTACTCCTCGAACCGCTCCCGCAGCCCGTCGAGGCCCTCGGTGACCGTTTCACCTTCGCTGAGGGCGAGCGGCTTCGCGCCCTTGTCGACCTTGATCCCCGGGATGATTCCCCTGGCGTCGAGCAGTTGGGGGAACGGCGTCCCCTCCGCGGAGCGCTGGCGCATGGTCTCGTCGAAGAGGATGACCCCGCTGATGAACTGATCGGCGCCAGGGGAGCTGAAGAGGAGGTCGCGATAGGCGCGGCGGTTCTCCTCGGTCGACTCGACGCCGATCGAGTCGAACCGCTTCTTGATCGTCCCGCCGCTCTCGTCCGCGGCGAGGATGCCCTTGCCGGGAGCGACGAGCGAGCGGGCCGTGTCGTGCAGTGCATCGTTCATTGGATGGCACTCCAGATCTCTTCTCGGCCGAGGCTCGGCCCTCGACCGCGTCGTCGAGACATCGTAGGCCTCTTCCGCGGCGCCGGTGGGGCGATGGCCCGACCGGCGAGCTTGGCACGCTCCACTGCTGAGGACGCGGCGCGCCGATGTTTGATTCCTCGCGACTTCGTAAAGTCCATCCCATGAGCGATGCAGGACAGGCCTCCGAGGAGGTGGGCCGCGACGGTCCGGTTGAGTCGCGTCGCCAGCGCCTGCGCCGCCATGCGCGGCGGGGTCGGCTCTACGCCATCGCGTTCGTCACGGGGGTCCTGGTTGTCGCGATCGTCGCGATCGTAGCGGCCAACACTCGGCCGGTGGAGGCCAGTTGGGTGTTTGGTTCGACCCGGCAGTCACTTGCCTGGATCGTCATCGTTGCCGCACTGCTTGGCTGGCTGCTCGGCATCGTCACCAGTGCGCTGGTTCGTCGGCGGTCCCGCGCGCGATCCTGATCGGGGCCTTCGACCGCAATCAAGGCCGAAGGCCCGCGACGACCGGCGTGCGTCGCGGGCGGGCGCGCGGCGTGGTCTGCAGCATGGGCGGGTGACCGATCGCGGCCCACTCTGATCGATCGCCCTTCACAGCAGTTGCGCGCGCGTCGCAGGCAGTCGCAGCGGGCATTGCCGGATCGGCTCCGGGGCGCAACCTGCGCTCAACAAGCTCCGTGCTAGCGTCCGGGTGCTGGCCCAAGTCTCGTCGCCGGCGACCGCCTTCCCCAGCAACCCGGTGGGAATCGTGCGTCTCGAGCGATCGGGACGTGGCCTTCGATGCAGTGCCGGCGCTGCCGGCACGAGACGCTCGGCTGGAAGACACCCGCCGAGGCATTCAGCGAGTACGTACACTCCCTCCAACAAGCCGGTGTTGCGACGACCGGTTGAACCCAGGCTGCGATCCGTGATCGGAATGCGCGACCAGGCTGCCGTCGTCGATGCGCGGTCGGCGCTGCGTGACGGCCATCCCGAGCGCGTCCAGCACCAGCTCGGCCTTGAGGTCGTCGCGCATCGACCAGCCGACGATCCGGCGGTTACAGACGTCCTGCACGGCGGCCAGAGACAGGAACCCGTGCCCGGTCTGGATGTATTTCAGATCGCACACCCACAACCGGTTCGGCGCGTCCCGGTTGAAGTACCGCTCGACCAGGTCCGGCGGTGACGGCCGCTGCGGGTCGCGCACCGTCGTCCGCAGCGGCTCGCTGTGGCGGCCGTCAGCGCCGCGCAGCCCGGCCTGGCGCATCAATCGCGCGACCCGCTTCTTCCCGATCCGCAGCCCGTCGACATCGCGCAGCTCCTCGAAGATCCGCGGAGCGCCGTAGATCCCCTCCGTGTCGCTGTGGATCTCCGAGATCCGTTCCAGCAGCGCGGCATCGGCAATCGAGCGGGCGCTCGGCGACGCCTGCGCCAGGCGTAGTCGCCCTGGCGCGAGACGCCCACCACCCGGCAGAGCAGGGAGACAGAAAACTCTGCGGCCTCTTGCGCGACGAACCGGAACCGCGTCACGGTCGATCGCTCTCCCTGGCAGAGAAAGCCGCTGCCCGCTTCAGGATGTCGCGCTCCTGCCGGAGCACCCGATTCTCGCGCTCCAGCTCACGCAGCCGAGCCCGCTCATCGGTCGACAACACGTCCGAGCGCTCGCCCCGATCCGCGGCGTCATGACGTCGCCAGTTCCGCAGCGTCTGCTCTGAGCAGCCCAGCTCGCGCGCCAGCTGCGCCGGCGCCCGATCGCCGTCCCGCAACAACCGCACCGCCTCCCGCCGGAACTCCGGCGAATACGGCGGCCTCGTCTTCGGCATCTCCGCTCCTGTCCTCGAGCCTCAAGCCCGAAAGCATCGCGGTGTCCTCAGGACCGGGTCAATTCCATTTCGGGATCGGCGGACTGCTGATCGGCTTCGGTACCGGCACCGGCGGGGCCGGTTGGGTCGGGCACTTCCGACCTGCGACCATGACTTCGTTCTCTCAGGAATCACGAGCGCCCACCAGATCCCGGGGGGTTCAGGCAGAATGGCGGTGTCTCGCGTTGGCGCATTGGCCGCCGGATGGGGAGGCTGCGAGCCTTGGATTCGATGTGAGCTGGGTCTTCGACGCCGTTTGGATCGCCTGCGTCGTGGTCATTCTGCGCTTGGTTGTCCCGCGATTGCTTGGCGTGGAGATCGGTGGCTTCATCTCTGTTCTCAGCGGCGTGCTGGGCGTCGGCGCGGGGCTCCTCGCCCAGCACTTCCTGTCAAATGGTGCGAGCCACACAACGCCGTTTGTCAACTTCGCGACCTTCTCGCTGTTCGCCACGTTGGTCGCGATCGCTACGCTCGCGTTGCTCGCCCGTCCGCGGACGAGCGGCAACGTCGGCCAGGGCTTGCAGCGAGGCGCCCCGCATCCGGTCCGAGCGCTTCGCCGCCGGGTGGTGCGAATGCGGCGCTACGTGCAGATCATGAAGATCGCTGCGCGCCACGGCCTGCCCCGCTACTTTGGAAGCGGTGTGCGGCGTCGCGAGCGACAGACGAACCGGGCCGTCGGCGTCGCCCTGCGCGATGCCTTCACCGAGGCTGGCGGCCTCTTCGTAAAGCTCGGCCAGGTGCTCTCGACGCGGCCCGACGTCGTGCCGCCTGAGGTCGCTCGCGAACTCGCGAGCCTGCAGGACGACGTTGCGCCGGAGGCGCTGGAGGCGATTATCGGTGTCGTTACAGCCGAACTCGGACGTGCGCCCGCTGACGTTTTTGCGTCGTTCGAGGAAGTTCCGCTCGCGGCCGCCTCGATCGCCCAGGTGCACCGCGCGCGGCTCCTGAGCGGTGACGAGGTCATCGTCAAGGTGCAACGGCCCGGTCTCGCCGACCAAGTCGCCGGCGACCTGGACATCATCCTGCGGCTCACCGCGACGATCGAGGAACGCACGACGTGGGGCAAGCGGATGGGAGCGTTCGCGCTTGCGCGTGGCTTCGCCGACAACTTGACCTCCGAACTCGACTTCTCGGTCGAAGTGGCGAACACCGAAGCGATGGCTCAGGTGATCGGCTCATCGGGGTCGCTTCACGTTCCGAAGGTCTATTCCGCCCTGTCGACCAGGCGCATGTTCGTCGCTGAGTGGATCGATGGCGTAAGGCTCCGTGAGGCGCGACCACTCTTCGACGGGCTCGGAATCGATCGCGTCAACCTGGCCCGGACGCTGCTCGAGAGCTTCCTCGTCCAGATCCTCCAAACAGGTGTTTTCCACGCCGATCCTCATCCCGGCAACGTGCTTGTACGGCCCGACGGCTCACTGGCGCTCCTCGACTTCGGTTCGATCGGCCGGCTCGACTCCGCGCAGCAGAGTGCCCTGCGTCAGGCCATCCTCGGGATCGCACTGCGCAACCCGACCATCCTCTCCGACGCCTTGCTCGACCTGTCGCGGACAATCGAGACGGTCGACATCGACGCCTTCGATCGCGGCGTTGCCCAGTTCGTCGCCCGGCGATTGGGGCCGGGAATGGCACCCGGCGCCGAAATCCTGAACGAGCTCCTCCGGTTGATGGTCGACTACGGGCTCGCGCTCGAACCGGAACTCGCCGGCGTCTTCCGCGCGCTCGCAACCCTCGACGGGACGCTGCAACTGCTCGACCCCGGCTTCAACAGCATCGAGGAGGCGAAGCACTACGCACTTCGGCACGGGTTCGGTGTCCCGCGGCCGGACGACATTCGGGACGCTCTGAGCGAAGACCTTCTCCTGGCGCTGCCGGCACTGCGACGCATCCCGCGCCGCATCGACCGGCTTGCCGGCCTCGCCGAACGCGGACAGCTCACCGTGCGGCTCCGGGCCGACCCGAGCGACGTCGCCGTCGTGACGCGGCTTGCCAACCGGCTGATGCTCGCTCTCCTCAGCGCCTCGCTCGGACTCGTCTCCGCCCTCCTCCTGATCGCTCGCGGCGGCCCGACGATCGTGAGTGGGACAGGCCTCGTCGAGCTGCTCGCCTACGTCGGACTCGCCGCCGCGACAATCCTCGGCCTGCGCGTCGTCGTCGCCGTCAGCCGCGACGTCGAATAGGTGGCGATTGCGAGTGGTGTGCGTGGTGGGGCCGCCCGGCAGCGGCAAGACCACCGCCACCGCCGCCCTCCACGACCTCCTCCTCCGGCACCGCCACCACCTGCAGCACGCCGGCATGCGTGTCGCGCCGGATCACCGCGCCGCCCGCCGTTTGCGGGTCGGCGCGCTCCGGCGCAATCAACGACGACACCGGCGCGGCACCGAGTTCCGCCAACGCTGCGTCGAGGCGCTCCAGATTCTCGCCCCGCCGCTGCGGACAGATATCAACGCCACCCGTCACCTCGTCGGTGCCGTGCAGCACCCGCGCCAGGGCGCCGATCACGACGTACGCCACCCGATGGCGCTCCAGCACCTGAAGCAGCCCGCGCGGATCGAACTCGGCGCCGGCGTCAGCGGCCACCAGTAGCGCCTCCCAGCGGGCCTGAGCTGCGTGCCAGCATCCGATCGAGGCGCTCCTTCGGCGTCAACGCCGACGTCGCATACCAGCGTACGCGCACCGCCTCGGACTACCTCACCGCCTGGCAGACATTTGGCTCTACGAGACGGCTAACGAGATGGGCCCGCCTGGATTCGAACCAGGGCACAACGGATTATGAGTCCGCTGCTCTACCGCTGAGCTACAGGCCCGGACGGCAGAGCATACGGCGACACGCCGGCGGCAGGGCGACCGGCGCGAGCCGGCCGCACTCAGGCGGCGCGGCTGATCTGGTCGTGCGAGCGCTGCGTATCGCGGATGCCCTGGTACTCCCTCGCGGCCGCGATGGCGGCGTTCACGTCGAAGCCCAGGTCACGGGCCTGCTTGATCAGCATCACGAACTCCACGGCGTGCGAGTCGTAGAGGCGCTGCTTCTTCCCGAGCGTCGGGATGTCCCCGCGCACCGTCCAGTAGTCGAGCTGCATCTTGGTGATGCCGGCGATCTTGCACACCTGGCCGACCGTGAACTCGAGGTCCACGACGCGACTGGCCACGCTCACATCTTCGAGTAGATCCGACTGTCGTCTTGCCACCGTTCCGCCCTCCCTGGCTGAATGGGTGCTGCTGAGGCCCACAAGGGCGCATTGCTTCTTGTTTCTTATATTCGGCATCATTTGCAAATGCCTTAGGACAATCGAGAAACACGCACTGCGTACAACATGAACAGTTAAGACAGGGCGGTCGCGATCTCCTCGAGGATGGCCGGATCATCGATCGTGGACGGCACGGTGTACTCGCTGCCGGACGCGATCGCGCGCATCGTGCCGCGCAGGATCTTGCCCGAGCGGGTCTTCGGCAGGCGGGCGACGACGCGCGCGTCGCGGAACACCGCGACGGCTCCCACCTGCTCACGGACGAGTTGCACGAGCTCACGCACGATCTCGTCGTCGGGGCGGTCGACACCGGCCTTCAGCACGACGAACCCGAACGGCACCTCGCCGCGCAGCTCGTCCGGCACGCCGATCACGGCGCACTCGGCGACGTCGGCATGGGTGGCCAGCACCTCCTCCATCGAGCCGGTCGAAAGGCGGTGACCCGCGACGTTGATCACGTCGTCGATGCGGCCCATCACGAACAGGTAGCCGTCCTCGTCCACGTACCCGCCGTCGCCCGTCACGTAGTGGCCGGGGAACTGCTCGAGGTAGGAGGAGACGAAGCGCTCGTCGTCGTTCCACAGCGTCGGCAGCGCGCCCGGGGGCAGCGGCAGGCGGATCGCGATGGCGCCGGTCTCGCCGCGGTCGGCCTCCTCTCCGGTCTCGCGCAGGATCCGCACGTCGTAGCCCGGCACCGGCCTCGTCGGCGAGCCGGGTTTCACCGGCAGCGCCTCGATGCCGATGCAGTTCGCCGCGATCGCCCAGCCCGTCTCGGTCTGCCACCAGTGGTCGATCACCGGCACGCCGAGCAGGTCGCGCGCCCAGTGGTACGTGTCGGTGTCGGTGCGCTCGCCGGCCAAAAACAGCGCCTCGAAGCAGCCCAGGTCGTGCTGCTGCAGCAGCGTCCCGTCGGGATCCTCCTTCTTGATCGCGCGGAACGCCGTCGGCGCGGTGAACAGCGTCCGCACGCCGTGCTCGGCGATCACACGCCAGAACGCGCCGGCGTCGGGCGTCCCGACCGGCTTGCCCTCGTAGAGGATGGTCGTGCAGCCGTGCAGCAGCGGCGCGTAAACGATGTAGGAGTGGCCGACGACCCAGCCGACGTCGGAGGCCGCCCAGTAGACGTCGCCGGGCTTGACGCCGTACACGTTGGGCATCGACCACGCGAGCGCCACGGCGTGGCCGCCGTTGTCGCGCACGACGCCCTTCGGCAGGCCCGTCGTGCCCGAGGTGTAGAGGATGTAGAGCGGGTCGGTCGCACGCACGGCCACACAGTCCGCCGGCGCCGCGCCGGCGACTGCCTCGGCCCAGTCGTGATCGCGGCCCGCCACCATCGTCGCCTCGACCTGCGGGCGCTGCAGGATCAGGCACGCGTCGGGCTTGTGGCGGGCGCTGCGGATCGCCTCGTCGAGCAGCGGCTTGTACGGGATCACGCGCGCCCCCTCGACGCCGCACGACGCCGACAGCATCACCTTCGGCTGGGCGTCGTCGATGCGGATCGCCAGCTCGCGCGGCGCGAACCCACCGAAGACCACGGAGTGCACGGCGCCGAGCCGGGCGCAGGCGAGCATGCCGAACACGGCCTCGGGCACCATCGGCATGTAGAGCACGACACGGTCGCCGCGCCCGACGCCGAGGCCCTGCAGCGCACCGGCCAGGCGCGCCACCTCGTCCTGCAGCTCGCGGTACGTGAAGCGGCGGATCGTGCCGGTGACAGGCGAGTCGTAGACGATCGCGAGCTGGTCGGCGCGGCCGCCCCCGACGTGGCGGTCGATGCAGTTCCAGGCAGTGTTCAGCTCGCCGTCCGGGAACCAGCGGACGAAGGGTTCGTTGGAGCGATCGAGGACGGTCTCCGGCATCACCGTCCAGTCGATCGCGCGCGCCGCCTCGCCCCAGAAGGCGGTGGGGTCTGCCAGGCTCGCGCGGCGCAGATCGTCGACTCGGCTCATGGCCGGCGAGCGTAGCGCAGCGCGCCGCGCGGTCCGCGCCGAACCGCCGCTCCGAGAGCGACGAACCGGTGCCTGGCACGAATCCGACACCGACAGACGCGGCCCACGCGGGGTCGTGCGGGGTCGTGCGGGCTAGCAGGGGCGGCTGACGCCGCGGTCGCAATCGCCCATCAGGAGACTGCGGAAGCGGCCCGCCGGCTTCGTGGAGGTGACGTCGCCGAAGATCGTGAACACGCGGCGCTTGCCGAGCTTGCCGACGACGATGGCAGCCCGCGTGCCGTCCTCGACCCGGAAGAACCGGAGCTTCGTGCCGTACCGCTTCCTCAGATAGCCGACGCCGCCACGGCTGCCCGTGCACACGCCGGCCTTGATGCAGAAGAGCCCAGTGCCGCCGATCGAGACGCGCGCCACGCGGTGATGGTCGAAGGTGACGCTGAAGCTCGTCATCGGGCCGTCCCAGCGCCAGTCTTCCCGGGAGTGCCGGTCGATCGGCTCGCCAACGCGCTGCAGAACCGTCGAGCGGGTGTGACCGATCTGCACGGTCGCCACCGAAGCGTTCACGCGGATCGAACCCGACGTCACCGGCGTGCCCGCAAACGCCCGCGCAGGGATGGCCAGCGCTGCCAACGCAACTGCGATCGTGACGAGACGAACCACGGTGCTCCCTTGCTCGGGCGTCGGTACCGGTTCCCACACCGGTACCAGGCCCTCGGGCTACCTCATCGGCACCCGGGCAGGGGGCTTTAGCGCGACATGCGGACTAACGCGTCCGCAGCGACGCAACCCACCTCGAGCACGAGCAGCGGGTTCACGTCGAGCTCGACGACATCCGGCGCCACGCCTGCGATTGCGAGCACCGCGTCGACCGCGGCCTCCACATCACCGCGTGCGATCCGCGGCCAGATGCGCAGGCTGCGCAGCGCCGCCTCGACCGCGGGGCGCGTCACCGGCGCGAGCAGCGGCCGCGCGTCGCCGATCAGCTCCACGAGCCCGCCGCCGGCACCCACCACGACCACCGGCCCGAACACCGGATCGCGCTTGATGCCGACCAGCAACTCGGCCACGGCGCCGCCGACCATCGTCTCGACCAGCACGCCGGAGAGCGGCACGCCGGCATTGCGCTCCAGCATCGCGGCGACGGCCTCCTGGACCGCCGCGGCCGTCGTCAGCCCCAATGCCAGAGCCCCTGCATCGGCCTTGTGCGGCAGGTCGGCAGAGCAGAGCTTGACGGCCACCGGGAAGCCGATCTCCGTCGCCGCGGCGCCCGCCTCGGAGGGTTCGACGAGCCGGCCGTTCGGAATCGCCACACCGACCCCGGCGATCAGCTTCTTCGAGTCGAACTCGTCGAGCAGCGCGGCGTCCGGATCGTCGGCCTGCGCGCTGACGGAGACGGCCTGCGGGTCGTCGCAGCGCGCGCTCCAAGCGGCGCACGCGCCGAGCGCGGCGAGCGCGTCCCGCATCCCCTGCAGGGGCGCCACGCCGCGGGCGTACAGCGCCTCGCGGCGCTCGGCCGGAAACGACTCGGGGATGGTCGAGGCGATCGCCGCCGGCACGCCGGTCGCACGGGACGCCCGCTCCAGCGCGGCAATCGCGCGATCGGTGTCGTCGCCGATGCCGATGTCGGCAACCGGCTGGTCGACCATCAACAGCGCCACGTCGGCACCGGCGCCGAGCGCCGCCGTGAAGACCCGCGTGAGCGGCTCCTCGAGCCCCCACAACGCCGTGTTGTAGTCGAGCGGGTTGCCCACGCCGGCATACCACGGCAGCTCGGCCGCGATGGCCGCCGTCGCGGCCTCGCCGAGCGGCGGCAGGTCCAGGCCCGCGGCGGACGCGGCATCGGCGGCGAGCGCCGACTCGCCGCCCGAGCACGTGATCACGACGGCCCGCCGGCCGCGCAGCCGCCCCAGCGTCGTCTGCGCCTTCAGCGTCTCGAGCAGCGCCGGCATGTCGGGCACCCGCACCACGCCGAGACGGTCGAAGAAGGCGTCGTACAGCTCGTCGGAGCCCGCCAGCGAGCTGGTGTGCGTGGCCGTCACCTGGGCACCGACCTCGCTGGCGCCCGATTTGACGACGGCGATCGGGATGCCGCGCTCCAGCGCCCGGCCGGCGACAGCGGCGAACGCGGCCGCGTCGCGCAGCCCCTCGAGGTAGATGCCGATGCCGGTCGTCTCCGGCTGGTCGAGCAGCAGCCCGACCGCGGCGGCGATGTCGAGTCCGGCCTGGTTGCCGACCGTGACCAGGAACGCGAGCGGCAGCGAGCGATCGGCCATCGAGAGGTTGATGCCGAGGTTGCCCGACTGGAGCGCCAGGCCCACCCCGCGCTCGACCCGCGGCAGCGGGTACGGCACCGGCCAGAGACTGACCCCGTCGACCCGGTTCACGAGGCCGTAGCAGTTCGGCCCGAGCAGCGCCATGTCACCGGCCGCCTCCACCAGCGCTCGTTCCAGCTCGGCGTCGCCGGCCTCGGCGAACCCGGCCGCATAGCAGGCGGCGCCGCCTGCGCCGATGGCGGCGAGCTGCCCGACCACCTCGACCGTCGCCTTCGCGTTGACGCCGACGAAGGCCGCATCCGGCGCCTCGGGCAGGTCTGCGACCGAACGGTAGGCGCCCGCCGCCCGCGGGTGCACGGCGTAGACCGGCCCGTCGAAGCCGCCCTCCACGCAAAGCCGCATCGCGATCGGCGACAGGCCGCCGCCGATGAAGGCCACCGACCGTGGCCGCAGGAGACGGCGGGCGTTGCTCACCGGCCGCGGAAGCGGGGTGAGCGCTTCTCGGTGAACGCCGCCAGTGCCTCGCGGTGGTCCTCCGTCTCGGCGCAGATCAGGCCGGCCGCATGCTCGGCCGCGAGCTGTTCGCCGAGCGTGCGGGTGGACGCCGTCTGCAGCAGCCCCTTCGCGAGCCCGATGGCGACGCTCGGGCCGCTCGCCAGATCCGCCGCCAGGCTGGCGCCGGCGGCCGCCAGGTCGTCGCGCGGGACGACCTCGGAGACGAGCCCATGGCCCTTCGCCTTGGCTGCGTCCCAGCGCTCGCCGGTGTAGACGAACCGCTTCGCCGCCTCGAGCCCCATCAGACGCGGGTACAGCCACGAGCCGCCCACATCGGGGTTGTAGCCGACCCAGGTGTAGGCGCAGAAGAAGACGGCGTCGTCGGCCGCCACGCGGAAGTCGCACGCGCAGGCCAGGTCGAGGCCGGCGCCGACGGCGGCGCCGTTCAGGACCGCAACGGTCGGCATCGCCAGGTCGTGCACCTCCTGCACGAGGGCGTGCGCGTTGCGCTCCCAGGCGGCCCCCGCGGCGGCGGCGGCATCGTCATCGTCGGACGCGGCCCAGTCGCTCACGTCGGCGCCGGCGCAGAACCCCTTGCCCGCACCGGCCAGGACCACCGACCGAATCGACTCGTCGGCGGCGGCGCCGGCGAAGGCCGCCCGGAGTGCCTCGAGCAGCGCCAGGTTGAGCGCGTTCCGGCGCTCGGGGCGGTTCATCGTGATCGTGCGGACGCCGTCGGCGTCCGCGACCAGAGCGAGGTGGTCGGACATGAAAGCCGACGGTACTACACCTTCGGTCAGCGCAGCACGAACGGGTCGGCGGTCGGCTCGTCGCTGGTGTTGACCCACACCGACTTGAGTCGCGTGTACTCCCGCATCACCTCCGGGCTGTTCTCCTTGCCCATGCCGGACTGTTTGAACCCGCCCAGCGGGGACATCGGCGACATCGCCCGGTACGTGTTGATCCAGACCGTGCCCGCGTCCAGTGCCGCCGCCATGCGATGCGCCCGCGCCAGGTCGCGCGTCCACACCCCGGCGGCGAGCCCGAACTGGCTGGAGTTGGCGAGCTCGACCGCCTCGGCCTCGTCGCGGAACTTCATCATCATCGCGACCGGGCCGAAGATCTCCTCCTGGCAGACGCGCATGTCGTTGCGCGCGTCGGTGAAGATGGTCGGCTCGTGGAACCAGCCGCCGCTCGTGGCCGCGATGTCGGGCTGACGGCCGCCGTGCAGCAGCGTCGCGCCGTCGGTGTCCCGTCCGATCGCGACGTAGCCCTGCACCTTGGCGAGCTGGTCCTTCAGCGCCAGCGGCCCGAGCTCGGTCTCGGCGTCGAGCGGGTCACCGATCCTGATCCGCCGCGTCCGCTCCAGCACCCGCTCCAGCACCTCGTCGTAGATGCCCTCCTGCAGGAACACGCGCGAGCCTGCCACGCAGGTCTGCCCGGCGGCGGCGAACACGCCGGCCACGATGCCCATCGCGGCGCTCTGCGGGTCGGCGTCGTCGAACACCAGCTGCGGCGACTTGCCGCCCAGCTCGAGGGTGACGCGGGCCAGCCGGCCACCGGCCTGGGCGGCGATGCGCGCGCCGGTCTGGCTCGACCCGGTGAACGCGATCTTGGCGACGTCCGGGTGCTCGACCAGCGCGGCGCCGGCGTCCGCGCCGAAGCCCGTGACGACGTTGACGACCCCGGGCGGGAACCCGGCCTCCTCCACCAGCTGCATCATCTCGAGCAGCGAGGCCGACGTGTGCTCGGATGGCTTGATGACGATCGTGTTGCCGGTTGCCAGGGCCGGCGCGAGCTTCATCGACGTCAGCAGCAGCGGCGAGTTCCACGGCGTGATCGCTCCGACCACGCCGAGCGGCTCGCGCAGCGTGTAGTTGAGGATCTCGCGGCGCAACGCCGGGATCACGTCGCCGCCCATCTTGTCGGCCAACCCGGCGAAGTACCAGTAGTACTCGGGCAGCACGGCCAGCTGCACGCGCATCTCGCGGATCAGCTTGCCGTTGTCGGTCGACTCGGCGATCGCCAGGCGCTCGGCGTTCGCGGCGATCAGGTCGCCCAGCCTGTGCACCAGGTGGCCGCGCTGCGTCTGCGTGAGGCCCTTCCACGAGGGCGCGTGAAACGCCGCCTTGGCAGCGGCCACCGCGCGCTGCATGTCCTCGGCGCTGCCGCGGGCCGCCGTGTACCAGGGCTCGCCCGTGGCCGGGTTGAACGACTCGAAGGTGGCGCCGTCGGCGGCGTCGACCCACGCGCCGCCGATGTAGTGCTGGTACTGCTTGAGCGCGACGGTTGCCATCAGGACCTCCCGGCGTTGCGGATGATGGCGTCGGCCACGGCCTGCGGCGCGTCGAGCGGCAGCAGGTGGCGGGCGCCAGGGACGATCACGACCTCGCCGCGCGGGCATGCCGCGGCGATGGTGGCGGACATGGCCGGCGTGGAGCCGGCATCGTCGGAGCCGGTGATCGCGAGCACCGGCATCTCGAGCATTGCGTACAGCGGTGCGCACTCCGTGTCCGCCGTCGCGAACACGCGGTAGCACGCGAGGTAGCTGTCCCGGTCGTTGGCGTGCAGCACCGGCCCGACCACGTCGGAGCCCCAGCGCGCCAGGGCGCCGTCGAACGATGCGTGCAGGTCGGCCTCCGCCGCCTCCAGGCGCGCCCCGACGGCCTCGCGCTCGGCCGGGGTGCGCTCGGCCACGGTCGCAACCAGCGTCAGCGACCGCACCAGGTCGGGCCGGTCGGCCGCGAGCCGGGTCGCGATCAACCCGCCCAGCGAGAAGCCGACCAGGTGCGTCGACCCGGTCACCTCGGGCAGCAGGTCGCGCAGGGTGATGGGACCGTCCAGCAGGTCGCCGCCGTGGCCGCGGAGGTTCGGCGCCTGCACGTCGGCGTCGCCGAGCAGGGAGACGACCGGGTCCCAGACCGTGCGGTCGAGACCAACGCCGTGCAGCAGCAGGACCGGACCGTCGATCACAGCTCGGTCGACAGGGGCGCGAGCCGCTCCTGCGGTCGGCCGCGGCTGGCGGCGGCGAGGCCGATCAGCAACTCGCTCGCGCGCGGCGCGTCGGGGATGAACGCGGTGACGCTCTGGTGGTGCGAGCGGATCGTGGCATCGGTGATGTGCTTCAGCGGGATGTCGAAGCTGGCGCCGGCGGGCGCCACCTTCTCGACCGCCGGCAGCAGCGTCGTGGCGTTCGCGGCGGTGCGGAAGAAGTTGCCGAACTTGAGCGTGTGGATGAGGCCCGAGGCGTGCTCCACCTCGCCGTCGAGGCCGACGAGGCCGGCCTTGCCGTAGGCCTCTGCCGGCACGCCGAGCGCCGCGACGCAGCGCGCCGCCAGCAGCTCGCCCAGCTGCGGGGCCACCTCGTCGATCAGCGGCCCGAGGTCGGCGACGAAACCCTGCCCCGCCCACGGGTTCTCGATCACGGCGAGCACGATCGCGACCCGGTGCACGGGATCGACCGGGCGGCCGCCCTCGGTGGTGGTCTCCTCGATGATGGTGACGAGCTTGCGGAGCTTCACGGCCGGTGGTCCTCCAGGCGGACAGTCGCGGTGTCGGTGGTGCGGTCGCCGATGCGGGCCTGCGGGCGGCCGCCGGTCGCGCCGGCGCAGACGAGCACGATCTCGCCGGGCCGGGGCGCGTCGGCGATCCTGATCTCGACGGTCTGGTAGTGCGATCGGGTGGCGGCGGCGGTCTTGTGCCAGACGGGCACGACGAGCGCGGTGCCGGCCGGGCCGCGCGTGTCCGAGAAGACGATGATCGACGTGCCGTCGAGCGCCTGGCGCACGACGTCGCCGAACCAGGGCGTGTGGATGAGCCCGGCGCCGTGCTCGATCTCGCCGTCGGTGCCGACGATGGCTGCCTTGCCGAACGCCTCGATCTGCGCGGCGCCGCCGAGCACCTCGGCCAGCCGGTCGGTGAGCGCGACGGCGACGACCGGCGCGATCCGCTCGACCTCGGCCCCCAGGTCGTCGACGCGACCGAGCCCCACCCACGGATTGGCGATCACGGCGGCCACGGCGGCGCGGCGCACGGGCTCGTTCTCCCCCGCTCCGGGCTCGGCCGAGATCTCCTCGACGACGGACACCAGCTTGCGGATCACGTGAACTCCGGCATCACGTCGCTGGCGAACAGCTCGAGGCTGCGCATCGCGTTCGCGTGCGGCAGGCCCGGGTGCGTCGTCCAGATCAGCAGGTGCTCGAGGCCGAGCTCGTCGCGGAGCTCGGCGATCTTCTCGCGCACGAACTCGGGGGTGCCGACCAGCTGGTTGCGGGAGTGCAGGAAGTCGTAATCGAGCTCGTGCGCGCCCAGCTCCTCGCCGTCCTCGAGCAGGTTGCGCAGGCCGCGCCAGTGCAGGATCCACCGGTACGACGTCATCACGGCATCCTCGAACTCGCGCCGTGCCTGCTCCATCGTCGGAGCCACGTAGACGTCGCGCACCAGCGCCAGGTTCTCGCCCTCGGCGAGCGTGCTGCCGGCCTCGGCGGCGCGCTCGCGGTACAGCTCGAAGCGGCGCTTCAGCGCCGACACCGGCGGCAGCCAGAACATGCCCTTGATGCCGCGCCCGGCCGCCCACTCGATCGACGGCTGCGTGTCGATGACCTGCCAGATCGGCGGGTGCGGGCGCTGCAGCGGCCGCGGCGTGACGCTCATCTTCGTGATCATCCCGCGCGCGTCGGCGAACCGCTCGTCGGGCGGGCTGAGCGGGTGGTTCCATCGTACGCCCGGCTGCGGGAACTCGTAGAAGCGGCCATGGTGGGAGAAGAACTCCTCGCTCCACGCCTTCTGCATGACCTCGAGGGTCTCGGCGAACAGCGCGCGATTCTGGTGCTCGTTGCGCGGATCGGCGATCGGGTTCAGGTTCAGGGCCTCGCGCCCGTAGAGCCCGCGGCCGATGCCGATCTCGAGGCGCCCGCCCGACAGCTGGTCGAGCATCGCGAGGTCCTCGGCGAGCCGCAGCGGATGCCAGAACGTGATGATGTTCGCGGCCTGACCGATGCGGATGCGCGAGGTGCGCGCCGCGATGTCGGTGCTCATCATCACGGGGTTCGGCGTGATCTCGACGCCCTCGTGGCCGAAGTGGTGCTCGGTGTACCAGATCGACCAGAACCCGGCGGCCTCGGCGGCCAGCGCGAACTCGCGCGCGTCGCCCATCAGGGCCGCGTACTCGTCGAGCCGGCCGGGCGCACCCAGGTTGTGGAAGACGGAGAACTTCATCGTTGCATCAGCGCTCTCAGGTCGGCCCGGACATGGTCGCGCATCGCGTGCTCGGCGCCGTGCGCATCCTTGGCGCGGAGCCGCTCCAGCACCACCTCGAGCTCCGCGACCGCCTGGGCACCTCGGTCGGGTGGCTCGTGCGAGGCGAGCAGGTTCATGTGCCAGCGATACGTCAGCGCCAGTTTCACCGAGTCGGCCGCCTCGACGAGCTGCTCGGCGAAGCGCGGGCCGTCGCCGGTGCACTCGGCCAGCGACGCGATCGTCACCTCGTCGCCGCGCGGCGCCAGCAGCCCTGCCGCGCAGCCCTCGAAGATCTCCTTCAGGCCGTACAGCTCGTTGATGTCGCGGCGCGTCGGCGTCGCCACGAACGTCCCCACGCGGGGGACGATCTCGACCAGGCCCTCGGTCGCGAGCTGCTTCAGCGCCTCACGGACGGGCGTGCGGGAGACGCCCAGCTCACCGGACAGGGTGACCTCGGAGAGCCCGGTGCCCGCGGCGTAGTCACCGGTCACGATTCCCTCGCGGATCTGTGCGGCGACACGCGATTGGAGGCTGGCTTCCCTGGCTTGCATGGTAGAAGGAGGCTACCATGCAAGACCATGCGAGGCGATGAACAGCACTGGCCCGACGGGGAGCCACTCGAGCCCGTCACCGCGGTTGCCCCCGACGTGCTGCGGACGGTGGCCGGGGTGTTTCCGACCGGCGTCGCAGCCATCACGGTCGTCCACGACTCGCAGCCGTACGGCTTCGCCGCCAACGCCTTCTCGTCGTTGTCGCTCGAGCCGCCGCTGGTGCTGGTGTGCGCAGCGCGCACCTCGCGCACGCGTCCGATCCTGGTCGCCGCCGGCGCCTTCACGATCAACTTCCTGGCCGCCGACCAGGAGGGCGTCTGCCGCGCCCTGGCGCGCAAGGACGACGACAAGTTCTCCGAGATCGACTGGGAGCCGGGCCCGCTCGGCCACCCGCGCATCGCCGGCGCGGTCGGCTACCTCGACTGCACCCTGCACTCGCTGCTGCCGGGCGGCGACCACGTGATCTTCACCGGGTTCGTCTCCGCCGCCGAATCCAACGACGCGCCGCCGCTGGTGTTCCACCACGGCAAGTTCGCAGCGGCGAGCTAGCTCAGTCCGGGCCCAGCCGCCGCGCGATCGCGGCATTGCTGTAGGCGCCGTCCTCGGACACGTCGACGGCGCCGGCCGCCCACGCGGGCAGCTCGACCGCCTCGTCCTCCGACTCCAGCTCGACCTCGAGCAGCACCAGGCCGGCGGGCGCGGCGAACACATCGACCTCGATCAGCTGGGTGCCGTGCTCGATCACGTGCCGCGTCTTGACGACGGTGCCCGACCGCGGATCGGCCTCCGCGAGCAGGTCGCGGTACTCCTCGGCGGTCAGCTCGCGCTCGTCCTCGGATCGCGTGATGCCACCGCGCGCGTGCTTCTCGGTCAGCCAGAAGCGCTCGCCGTCGGGGCCGACGCGCCGGCGCACGCGGCGGCAGCCGGCCGCGGCCGCGAGGTAGGTCTGGTCGATCTCGTACGCGGTCGCCGACTCGAGCACGCGGGCCGGCGGCTCGCCCGGCAGCAGGTACTTGCGCTCGATCTCGACGCCGCCGCTCACGGCAGCGGCGTGCGGAAGAGGCGTCCGAGCCCGTCCAGCTGCTCGTCGACGCCGGCGAGCCGCAGCGCGTGCCATGCAAGAGCGTGGTTGGACGAGGTGATCGGCTTGCCCAGGCGCTGCTCGGCCCGCTCGACGATGCCGCACACGCGCAGGCTGGTGCAGGAGATGAACACGCCGTCGACGTCGTCGTTCGAGCCCAGCTCGACCAGGGCGTCCTCGATCGAGGACTCCGAGATGCGCGCCACCTCGTTGTCGTCGGGATGATTGAACGAGCCCATCACCGGCACCTCGAGACCCTGGCCGACGAAGAAGTTGCGCATGCCCTGATTGACCTCGTCGATGTACGGCGTCAGCAGCGCGATGCGCTTCGCGCCCATCGCACCGAGACCCGTGACGGCGGCCGTGACCGGGTTCGTGACCGGCACGTCGGGACGCCCCTCGTGCACGCGCGCGGCAACGCCGGCCGGGCCGATCACCATCGACGCCGACGTGCAGCCGTAGGCAACCACGTCGATGCGCTCGCCCGGCCGCAGCGTACGGCTGCAATCGGCCAGACGCGCCTCCATGGCGCGGAGCGTGGCGGGGTTGATGTCCGGGTCGTTCAGGATCCGCGTGTGGAACACCGCGGCGCCCGCGACCCGCGGGACGATCTGCCGGAACTCGTGCTCGATCGTGTTGTCGGTGGCGAGCACGATCAGCCCGATCGCAGCCCGCGGCGCGACACCGCCGTCGAGCTCGAAGGGCATGTGCTGCCGGTTGACTCTCAGCGCCTGTTCGGTAGCGGCCATGCCCGTAAGCCTATCGCCCCGCGACGACCCGGATCTCAACCGTGTACGCCGCGGTCGCGAGCCGCGACTCGACGCAGGCGCGGGCGGGCGCGTCGCCCGCGGGCACCCAGGCGTCCCATTCGCCATTCATCTGGTCGAACGTGTCGATGTCGGACAGCCAGATCGTCGCCATCAGGATCTTCGTCTTGTCACTGCCTGCCTCGGCCAGCAGGCCGTCGATCTGCTGCAGGATCTGCTTCGTCTGGCCCGCCACGTCGGCCGAGTTGTCGGCCGCGACCTGGCCCGCCAGGTAGACGGTGTCGCCGTGGATGACGGCCTGGCTCATGCGGCTGTTCGTATGGAGTCGCTTGATATCGCTCATGGCCGCGCATCCTACGCCACCATGCCGAGGTGGCACGACCGATCGACGATCCCGCCGACCCGCGCCTCGCCGACTTCGCGGGCGCCGATCCGCGGCGGCGCCGGCGGGAGCCCGAGCAGGCGGCGCGCGACGGCGGCTACCTGATCGTCGAGGGCGCCTACGCGGTGCGCCGTCTGATCGGATCGGGCCGCCGCGTGCGCGCGGTCCTGGTGGACGCACCCCAGCACGCCGCGCTGCGCGACGTGCTGGACGACCTCGACGCGCCCGTCTACCTCGGGTCCCGCGAGCTGATCGAGGCCACCGTCGGCTACGCCTTCCACCGCGGTGCGATCGCCTCGGCCGAACGCGACGACGGCGTCGACGAGGCCGGCCTGCTCCTGTCCGCCACGCGGATCGCGGTGCTGGAGGGCGTCGGCGACATCGAGAACCTCGGCTCGATCTTCCGCAACGCCGCTGCCTTCGGCCTGGACGGCGTGCTGCTCGATCCCCGCACCGCGGATCCGTTCGGGCGCCGGTCGGTGCGCGTCTCGATGGGCCACGTGCTGACCACGCCGTGGGCCCGCGCCCGGGCCTGGCCCGATGCGCTCGCCCACGCGCGCGCTGCCGGCTTCACGGTTGCGGCGCTGACGCCGGGCGACAGCGCGGTGCCGATCGACCGGCTACCGACGACGGGTCGCATCGCGTTGCTGCTGGGCGCCGAGGGACCGGGGCTGAGCGCCGCCGCGCTGGCCGCGAGCGACCTGCTCGTGCGCATCCCGATGGCGCCGGGCGTCGACTCGCTCAACGTCGCGGCGGCGAGCGCGATCGCGTTCCACCGGGCAACGACCGTCACCGGCTCCGCCGTTTGACCGAGAGGCAGGCGGGTAGTCGTCGGAGTACGTCAACAAGCGAGGAGACACCGATGGCCACCATCAACGAGTCGATCGACATCGACGCCCCCGTTCGCACCGCCTACGACCAGTGGACGCAGTTCGAGACGTTCCCGCAGTTCATGGAGGGCGTGAAGGAGGTTCGGCAGATCGACGCCACCCGCCTGCACTGGGTCGCCGAGATCGGCGGCAAGCGCGAGGAGTGGGAGGCCGTGATCACCGAGCAGGTTCCCGACCAGCGCGTCGCCTGGAAGAGTGTCAGCGGCAAGGGCAACGCCGGCGTCGTCACGTTCGAGTCGCTCGACGCGACCCGCACCCGCGTCACGGTCGGTATCGAGCACGACACCGAGGGCGTCGTCGAGAAGGTCGGCAGTGCTCTCGGCGTCGACGACCGGCGCGTGCAGAACGACCTGCAGCGGTTCCGGGAGCTGATCGAGGGACGCGGCGAGGTGCGCGGCACCGCGACGACACCGGGCAACGGCGGCATGCCGGGCAATCCCGACGCCCCCCGCTGACGTTCGGGCCGGCGGTCCCGGGACTCATCGTCCCGGGCCCGCCGGCGCATTCACACCGGCCCGCTAGCTGCCGCGTTTCTCGGCCGGCCGAAGGACACGCGCCCCGGGATGGTTGGTTCGGCGAAGCGTCCACCGTGCGCCGCGGGTCCGCAACTCGGTGATCGATAGCGGGGCGACGTCAACCTGCCAGAAGGCCTCGATCGGGGCGCCGAGCGCATGCACGACGGCGGCCTTGATGACACCGCCGTGGGTGATCGCCACCGTCCGCCCCTCGAGCCCCGCCTGCTGGTCGAGCCAGTCGGCGATCCGCTTCACGAAGGCCCGCAGGCTCTCGCCGCCGTGGCCGCGCGCGTCCGGGTCCGTCATCCACGCGGCGACGGCGTCAGGGTCGCCGGCGTGCACGTCGGCGAGCGACCGCCCGGCCCAGCGACCGAAGTCGCACGCGGCCAGCGCGGCGTCGACCCGGGTCGACAGGTCGGCAGCGGCGGCTGTCTGGCGGCATCGCAGCGCCGGGCTGCAGAGCGCCTCGAACCGCGCCGGCAGCGATGCGGACAGGTCGACGGCGGCCCGCTGTCCGCGATCGTCGAGCGGCTCGTCCCTGGGGAACGCCGCAGCACGGTTTGCCGCGGTGGACGCGTTCCGGATCAGCAGCAGCGATCTCACCGCGTCGAGTGTCACGAATATCGTGGCATCGCGCGCCGTCGCGGTCACGCGCCCCTGCGGTGACGGCGGCGTCTGGCGGCGCCAGGGCGGACGCGCTAACGTCCGCACCGATACGGTGATGGAGCGAGGAATCCGGCATTCCGGAGCGGAGGTACGGCATGTCCGACGTGACAGCGGGCCAGTGGGCGCTTCCCGAGGCAACGCAGCCGCCGGCGATCTCGCCGCTTCGCGAGGCCTGGCCCTGGCTGCTGTTCGGCTTCGCACTGCTGGCGATGATCTACTTCGTCGCCGTGGATCAGGGCGCACTGTCGGTGATCCCCGGCTTCGCAGTGCACGAGTGGGTGCACGACGGCCGTCACCTCCTCGGCTTCCCCTGCCACTAGCCCCGTGCTGAGAAGCCTCCTGATCTGCGGTCTGATCGCGGGCGTGCTCGGCGGTCTGCTGGCGACGGGCTTCGCCCGCGGCGTCGGCGAGGCGGCCGTCGACCAGGCGATCGTCTTCGAGGGCGCGAAGGCCGCCGTCGCCGGCGAGCCCGAGGAGCCGGCTCTGGTGAGCCGCTCGACCCAGAAGGACTTCGGCCTGCTCACGGCCGCCGTCGTCCTCGGACTCGCCATCGGCGGGTTGTTCGCCCTCGCGTTCGCTGCGGTCTACCGCCGCGTCGGCAAGGCATCACCGGCGCGGACGGCGCTGTGGCTTGCCGCGACCGCCTACGCCGTCGTCTTCCTGGTGCCGTTCATCCGGTATCCGTCGAACCCACCCGCCGTCGGCAGCCCCGACACGATCGGCCGCCGGACGCTCCTGTACGTCTGCATGATCGTGATCTCCCTTCTCGCCGCCTACATCGCCGTGCGGCTGCGGCCGGCGTACGCCCGGCGGTTCCAGCCGGCAACGGCGACGCTGCTCGCAATCGCGACCTACGCCGCGATCGTCCTCGTCGCCGGGCTGGTCCTGCCGGGCGTGCACGAGATCCCCGCCGACTTCCCGGCCGCGACGCTGTGGCGGTTCCGCGAGTCGACGGTCGGCATGCAGGCGATCCTCTGGACCACGATCGGACTCGTCTTCGCCGGACTCGCTCCGCGCGTGCTGGCCGGCAAGCCGATCCTGCCGTGGCCGGCGAGACCTTCCGAGGACGCCGGAAGCCCCGCGAACGCAGAGCTTTCCTAGAGCTTCTCGGGCAAGGTTCGGACGTACCACCCCGTGTTGAGCAGTCGCGGACTGCATGCTGGGCACGCGCGCGCCCGCAGCCCACGACCGCGCGCAGTTACGGTACCCGCCGTGCCGACCCCACGGATCACGGGCCTCGAGACGCTCCGCCACCCGGCCGAGCCGTCGCTCCTGCACGTGTGCGTCACCGACGAGGACGGCGGCGTCGGAACGGGCGAGACACACGGGCATCCGGCGGCGGTCGAGGCGCTGATCGCGGAGTACGCGCCGGCCCTCTCCGGGCTGCCGGCCACACCGGAAGCGGTCGCCACCGTCACGCAGCGCGGGCCGTACGGCGGCCCGCGCGGCGGTGGGCACGTGAGCGTCGAGAGCCGCGCCGCATCCGCGCTCGGCCTCGCCCTCCACGACCTCGCGGCGCGACGGGCCGGACTGCCGTTGTCCGAGCTCCTCGGTGGCGCGCGACCGGCATCGGTGACGGCGTACACGACGTGCTGCGACGCCGACGCCGAGGCTGCGCTTGCAGACCCGGCCGGCCTCGCCCGGGCGGTTGCCGCGGACGGGTTCGCATTGCTCAAGGTGTGGCCGTTCATCCCGGGCGGCGACCACGCGACCACCGCCAGCGCCGTCGCCGCGCTCTGCGGGCACGGCGTCGCGGTGGCGGTCGACCTGTACGGCGTGCTCGAGGACGAGGAGGCCGCCGCAGTGTGCCGGCGGCTCGAGCCGCTCGGCCTGGCGTGGATCGAAGATCCCTTCGCCGACGGACGCTACGGGCACCTCGCAACGCTCGCCGCCGAGCTGACCACTCCGCTCTGCTCCGGTGAGCGACTGGCCGGCGCCGATGCGTATCCCGCACTCCTCGCCACCGGCATCGCGGTCGTGCACGTCGACGTCGCGTGGTGCGGCGGGCTGTTCGAGGCGCAGCGCGTGGCAGCGCTCGCCGGCGCATGCGGCCGCAGCGTCGCGCTGCACGACGTCTCAGGACCGATCGCGTGGGCGGCGAGCCTGCACCTCGCGCAGGTGCTCGACGTGCCGAGCCACGTCGAGTGCGCGCGGGTGGCGGTGCGCGGGCGCTACCGGGAGATCGCGTCCGGGCTGCCGGAGCCCGCGGCGGGCGTCCCGCCGACCGGCCTTGGCCACGGCCTGGTGCTCGAGCCGGGCTACGTCGCCGGCGCCGTGCGTGTCGCCCACCTGTGATCGAGGTGCGCCGCGCGGATCACGGCGTCGGGGTCGGGTCCGCCTGCTACCGGAGCGCCGAAAGCCCTGCAAATGCAGGGCTTTCGTAGAGCTCCTCGGGTAAGATTCGAACTTACAACCCTCCGATTAACAGTCGGATGCTCTGCCGTTGAGCTACCGAGGATCGGCTGACCGGAGTATACCCGGCCTGGTTCGGATCAATCGCTGAAGCGTCCCGCGGCTCGCATCGACTTCAGCTTGAACAGGGTGCGGGTCTCGATCTGGCGGATGCGCTCGCGGGTGACGCCGAAGTAGCGGCCCACCTCCTCCAGCGTCATCGGCTCGCCGCCGCCGATGCCGTAGCGCAGCTCGATCACCTTGCGCTCGCGGTGCGACAGCGACGACAGCACGCCGGCCAGCTCCTCGCCGCGCAGCTTCGAGTCGACCGCGACGTGCGGCCGCTGCAGCTCGTCGTCCTCGATGAAGTCGCCGAGGCTCGAGTCATCCTCGTCGCCGACGGGCGTCTCGAGCGAGACGGGCTCCTGGGCGATCTTGAGGATCTGTTCGACGCGCGCCGGCGTGATCTCCATCTTCAGCGCGATCTCCTCGTTCGTCGGGTCGCGCTCCAGCTCCTGGGTCAGCTGGCGGCGGACGCGGACGAGCTTGTTGATCGTCTCCACCATGTGCACCGGCACGCGGATCGTGCGCGCCTGGTCGGCGATGCCGCGCGTGATCGCCTGGCGGATCCACCACGTGGCGTACGTCGAGAACTTGTACCCGCGGCGCCAGTCGAACTTCTCGACGGCGCGCATCAGGCCGAGGTTGCCCTCCTGGATCAGGTCGAGGAACAGCATCCCGCGACCCACGTAGCGCTTGGCGACGGAGACGACGAGGCGCAGGTTGGCCTCGATCAGCGCCTGCTTGGCCGTCGGGTCGCCGCGCTCGACGCGCTTGGCGAGGGAGATCTCCTCCTCACCGGTCAGCAGCGGCACCTTGCCGATCTCGCGCAGGTAGGCGCGCACCGGGTCGTGATCGCGGTGGCGGACGGCGACGTCGATCGTCACGCCGGCGGCCGGATCGACCGCGACGGGCTCCTCGAAGACGTCTTCCTCTTCCTCGTCGACGGCGTCGAAACCGATCACCTCGAGGCCGGTCTTCTCGAGCAGGGCCTCATCGGCGTCGACAGGGTCGACGGCGGCGGGGGTCTCGATGTAATCGAAGCGGTCGGGCTCCACGGAACTCCTAGGTGGCAGCACTACGGTCCTGGTCGCGCAAGGTGGCCTTTTCGCGTTGCAGCTGGTTCAACGTGATTTGCTGCGCACGGGTGTATTCGGTGGTTTCGGCTTGCGCCTTTAGCTCAGCGATGGCGTCATCGATCTCGCCGATCCGTCGCGCGCGGCGGAAACTCTCGACATCGCCACGCGCCACGGCCCGTCCGTCGTCGTCGTCGTCGTAGTTCGCGGTGTGCGTCAGCACGCTCGCCGCATCGCCCTCCACCCCCTCCGGCACGCCGTCGGCGGTGCCGGCGATGCGCGCGCGAACCCACGCTGCGAGTGCCGACTCGTCGGACTCCTCGGGCGGCATGCGTGCGACCAGCGACGCCGCGAGCATGCGGTGGTACGTCTTGACCCGCTGATCCTCCGGCGCGTGCGAGACGGAGGTATCGGGCATGCGCGGACCGCCGCGCCGGCCGGGCACGAGTGCCGCCTCGGACGCCTGGCTGAGCCGCAGCGCGCTCGAGACGAGGCGCACCTGCTCGTCGCGCTCGGGCCCGGGAGCCGCCGCGGCGATGATGCTGCGGCACGCGGCATACGCCGCGTCGGGACCCTCCTCGCCCTTGGCGAGGTCGAGCGCGCGGCCGATGCGGAATGCCAGCACCGGCTGCGCGGCGGCGAGGGCCTGCTCGAAGGCCGCGGGGCCGCGCGCCAGGAGGTCGGCCGGGTCCTGCCCGGCGGGCAGCGCCACGATGCGCACCCGCAGGCCGCTGCGCTCGGCGATCTCCATGCCGCGCAGCGCCGCCTCCTGGCCCGCCGCGTCGGCGTCGAAGCAGAGCAGCACGGCGTCCGCCAGGCGGCGCAGCTCGCGCACGCCCTCCTCCGTCAGCGATGTGCCCATCGCGGCGACCGACTCGTCGAAGCCGGCGGCGTGCAGCGCGATCACGTCGGTGTAACCCTCCACCACGATCGCGCGGTGCTTCTTCGCGATCGCCGCCCGGGCGAGGTGCAGGCCGTAGAGGATCCGGCTCTTCTTGAAGATCTCGGACTCGGGGCTGTTCAGGTACTTCGGGCCTTCGCCGCCTGGCATCACCCTCGCGCCGAACCCGCGGACGCGGCCGCGGGCGTCGCACAGGGGGAAGGTGATGCGGCCGCGGAAGCGGTCGATCGGCCCGCGCCGGCCCTGCGACGAGACGCCGGCCTCGTACAGCAACTCGGTAGGGTAGCCCTTGGACAGCGCCGAGCGGGCCACGCGGTCCCAGTCGGACGGTGCGAAGCCGAGCCGGAAGCGCGCGATCGACTCGGCCGACACGCCACGCTCGGCCAGGTAGGTGCGGGCCGTTTCGCTCTCGTCCGCGTGCTCCAGGTAGCGCTCGTAGAAGGAGGTGACGTCGTCGAGCAGGCCGTCGGCACGCTTGGCGCGATCCAGGCGGTCGCGGTCGCCGGGCGACAGGTCCTCGCGCTCGACCTCGACGCCGTACCGGTCGGCCAGCCACTCGACGGCCTCCGGGAAGTTGAGGTTCTCGAGCTTGCGGACGAAGTCGAACAGCCCGCCCTGCTCGCCGCAGCCGAAGCACTTGTAGAGCTTGTCACCCGGGTGCACGTGAAACGACGGCGTGCGCTCGTCGTGGAACGGGCAGCGCAGCATCATCTGGCCGCGCGACGGCCGGCCCGGGCCGGTGCGCGCCTCGACCAGCTCGACCAGGTCGGCGCGCTCGCGCACGGCGTCGATGGTCGCCTGGGTGATCCGGCCGCCGACCGCGTTCATGGCTGGAAGGCCCATCCCTCGGGCTCGAACAGCTCGCGGTACGTGCGCAGCGCGTACCGGTCAGTCATGCCGGCCACGTGGTCGATCACGCGCGACACGCGCTCTCCGCCCTCGGGCTGCGCGGCCAGGAAATAGCCGAACAGCGACGACACCACGTGACGCACGCGACGACGTTCGTCGTCGCCGTCAGGACGCAGATAGACCTCTTCGAACATGAAGGCGCGCAGGGTCAGGAGCGACTCGCTCATCCGAGGGGTGAAGAGAATATTACGGACCTGATCGGAGTTTTCAACAAGATCATGCACAAATCGATCGATACGGCGAGCTGCCGTGCGTCCCAGTAGCGCCACCTCGTCGGCCGGTAGTCGGTCCGGTTCCAGCACGCCGGCCCGGATCGCATCGTCGATGTCGTGGTTGATGTACGCGACGCGGTCGACCAGCTTGACGATCCGGCCCTCGAGCGTGGCCGGTGCGGTCGGTCCCGTGTGGTTCAGGATGCCATCCCGGACCTCGTGCGTGAGGTTCAGTCCGCGACCATCGCGCTCGAGGTGCTCGACGATGCGCAGCGAGTGCTCGTTGTGGCGGAAGCGCCGTCCGGTGGCGGCTTCCAGCGCATCGGAGAGCGCCTCCTCGCCGGCGTGTCCGAACGGCGGGTGCCCGAGGTCGTGCCCGAGCGCGATCGCCTCGGTCAGGTCCTCGTTCAGCTGCAACGCGCGGGCCACCGAGCGGGCGATGCCGACCACCTCGAGGGTGTGTGTGAGCCGCGTGCGGTAATGGTCGCCCTCCGGGGCGATGAACACCTGCGTCTTGTGCTTGAGCCGGCGGAACGCCTTGGCGTGGATGATGCGGTCGCGGTCGCGCTGGAACGGCGTCCGCAGCGAGCACTCCTCCTCGACCTCCGCGCGGCCGCGGGTGCCGTACGAGCGCACCGCCTCCGGCGCCAGCCGGCGCTCCTCCTCGGCCCGCAGACGCTCTTCGAAGCGCGCGGCGACCGGCCCGTCGCCGTCGGGCATCACGCCTCCGCGGGCGCCGTCAGGCGCAGGCGCACGCCGTACGTGAGGCTCTCGACCAGGGCTTCCCAGGATGCCTCGATGATGTTCGGCGAGACGCCGACGGTGGCCCACTCCTGGTGCCCGTCCGACGTGTCGAGGATGACGCGCGTGACCGCGCCGGTGCCGGTATGCGGGTTCAGGATGCGCACCTTGTAGTTCGCCAGCTCGAGCCGGCCCAGCTCGGGATAGTGGCCGGTGAGCGCCATGCGCAGCGCGGTGTCGAGCGCGTTCACCGGCCCGTTGCCCTCGGCGGTCTGCACGACCCGCTCACCGCGCACGCGCAGCTTGATGGTGGCCTCGGTCTCGACGCGGCCGTCGGCGCGCTTCTCGGTGATCACGCGCAGGGCCTCGAGCTCGAACAGCGGCTCGATCTCCCCCGCCTCCGTGCGCAGCAGCAGCTCGAACGAGGCGTCGGCGGCCTCGAAGGCGTAACCGCGGTGTTCGAGCACCTTCAGGCGCTCCAGCGCCCGGTCGACGCCGGCCGGATCGAGCTCGACGCCGAACTCGGCGGCCTTCTCCCGCACCGTGCCCTTGCCGGACAGCTCCGACACCAGCACCGTGCGGGTGTTGCCGACGACGGCCGGGTCGATGTGCTCGAACGTGCGCACGTCGGCCTGCATGCCGGCGACGTGCATGCCTCCCTTGTGTGCGAACGCGCTGCGCCCCACGTAGGCCGCGTGCGCGTCGGGCTGCAGGTTGCAGATCTCCGCCGCCTCGTGCGAGATCTGGCTCAGGCGCGCCAGGCGTTCGGAGCCGATGCACGCGTAGCCGAGCTTGACCTCGAGGCTCGGGATGATCGCGATCAGGTTCGCGTTGCCGCACCGCTCGCCGTAGCCGTTCAGCGTGCCCTGCACGAGCCGGGCGCCGGCCTGGACGGCGGCTACCGAGTTGGCGACGGCGCACTCGGCGTCGTTGTGGGTGTGGATACCGAGCGCGACGACCTCACCCAGCACCGCGTGCACGTCGGCCACGGCCGCGGTCACCTGCTCCGGCAGCGTCGCGCCGTTGGTGTCGCACATCGTGACGTTCGCCGCGCCCGCCTCGGCCGCCGCGCGCAGGCAGCGCAGCGCGTAGTCACGGTCGGCCGCGTACCCGTCGAAGAAGTGCTCGGCGTCGTAGACGACCTCCTTGCCCTGTTCGACGCAGAACCGGACGGAGTCGCCGATCATCGCGAGGTTCTCCTCGCGCGAGACGCGAACGACCTTGTCGAGGTGCAGGTCCCAGGTCTTGCCGACGAGGGTGATGACGGGCGCGAAGCACTCCACCAGCACGCGCAGCGCCTCGTCGTCAGCGGCGCGGATGTCCTTGCGCCGCGTCATGCCGAACGCCGCCACGCGCGCGGTCTGGAACGTCTCCTGCTCGAGCTGCTCGAAGAGCTCCCAGTCTTTCGGGTTCGACGCCGGGAAGCCCGCCTCGATGTAGGCGCAGCCGAGACGGTCGAGCAGGTGCGCGACCTGCAACTTCTCGCTCACCGACAGCGAGATTCCCTCGCGCTGCATCCCGTCGCGCAGCGTCGTGTCATAGATGTGAACCGCGTCGGCCATCCAGCACCGAAGGGTACTCGGCTAGATGATGACCGGCACCGTGCCGCCGTCGACACCCCACGCGGCCCCCGTCACGTACGACGCGGCGGCCGAGCAGAGGAACACGGCGACGCGCGCGATCTCGTCTGGCTCCGCCATGCGGTTCAGCGGCCGGCCGGCCGCCACCCTGGCCAGTACGGACTCGCGATCGCCGCCGCCGCGGGCCACGGCCTGGTCGGCGAGACCGCCCTCCTCGAGCCACGCCGGCGTCAGCGACGGTCCCGGGCACAGCGCGTTGCAGAGCACGCCGTTCTTCGCCTCCAGATCGGCCACCAGCCTCGACAGCGACAGCACCGCCGCCTTGGTCACGGTGTAGTCGGGCATGCCGGTGGACGGCCGCTTGCCGGCGGTCGACGAGACGTTGACGATGCGCGCCTGATCGGACGCGCGCAGGTGCGGCAGCGCACCGCGGATGGCGCGCACGTAGCTCATGAGGTTCAGGTCGAGCGCGGCCTGCCAGTCGTCGTCGTCGAGGTCGTCGAACGAGACCTGCCGCGCGACGCCGACGTTGTTGACGAGCACGTCGAGGCCGCCCAGCGCTGCAACCGCCTCGGTCACCGCCCGCTCGGGCGCGCCGCGGACGGCGAGGTCGGCGGCGATGGCGAGCTCGCAGCCCGGCACGGTATCGCCGCCGCGGCTGACCACGGCCACCCGGGCGCCCTCGGCCACGAGGCTCTCGGCGATGGCGCGCCCGATGCCCTTGGTGCCGCCCGTGACGAGCGCGCGACGGCCTGCGAGTCCGAGGTCCACGGGCGGCAGCGTATAGGGTGTGGCGCGACATGGCGCGCCTGCACCTCCTGCGACACGGCGAGACCGACTGGAACGCCGAGCAACGTTGGCAGGGCCACTCGGACCAGCCGCTGAACGGCCTCGGGCGCGAGCAGGCCGTTGCGATTGCACCGGCGGTCGCCGCGCTGGCGCCGGCCGGCATCCACGCGTCGGACCTCGTGCGCGCGATCGATACGGCCCGGCCGACCGCCGCGCTCTGCGAGCTCGAGGTGTTCACCGACCCGCTGCTCCGCGAGATCGACACCGGATCGTGGACGGGGCGCCAGCGCACCGAGATCCTCGCCGCCCAACCCGGCGCCGTCGGGCGCCACGAGTCGGGCGAGACCTCCTGGGAGGATGGCGAGACGTTCGCCGACCTCCAGGACCGGGTCATCGAGGCGCTCGAGCGCGTCGCCAGCGGCTATGCCAACAACGACGTGGTTGCGGTCTTCAGCCACGGCGGTGTGATCCGCGCCGCCGTCGCCCACGCGGCCGGCGGCGACTGGCGCGACGCCCGGCGCGGCGTCGGGCCGCTCATCCACGGCAGCCTCACGGTCGTCGACGTGCCCGGCTGGCGACTGGAGTGCTTCAACGTTCCGCTTGCGACAGCGCACACGCCGACCGAGACGGCATAGAACCGGGGCAGGACGACGAACGAGGTCGGTGCTCGAAAGCACCGACCTCGTCACGTTGAATCCGGCGGCGACCTACTCTCCCAGGCTCTTGCGAACCAAGTACCATCGGCGCTGAGGGGCTTAACTGCTCTGTTCGGAAAGGGAAGAGGTGTATCCCCCTCGCCATAACCACCGGAAAGCTCTGAGATGTCAGGTCAGGGCGCGGCTCCGCGCACCTTCAAAGCTGCATAGCGGCATGATGGGCTCACCATAGTGATAAACAAGACCTCGGGGTATTAGTACGGGTCTGCTGCACGTGTTGCCACGCTTCCACATCCCGCCTATCAACCTAGTGGTCTACTAGGACCCTTACTCCCTCAAGGGGATGGGAGAACTCATCTTCGGGTGGGCTTCCCGCTTAGATGCTTTCAGCGGTTATCCCTTCCAGACGTAGCTATCCAGCGGTGCCGTTGGCACGACAACTGATACACCAGAGGTCTGTCCACCCCGGTCCTCTCGTACTAGGGGCAGCTCCCGTCAATTCTCCAACGCCCACAGCAGATAGGGACCGAACTGTCTCACGACGTTCTGAACCCAGCTCACGTAACGCTTTAATGGGCGAACAGCCCAACCCTTGGGACCTACTCCAGCCCCAGGATGCGCTGAGCCGACATCGAGGTGCCAAACGGTGCCGTCGATGTGGACTCTTGGGCACCATAAGCCTGTTATCCCCGGCGTACCTTTTATCCGTTGACCGACCGCAATTCCACTCTCCACGGCCGGATCACTAAGCCCGACTTTCGTCCCTGCTCGACTTGTAGGTCTCGCAGTCAAGCTCCCTTTTGCCTTTGCGCTCTACGCACGATTTCTAACCGTGCTGAGGGAACCATTGGGCGCCTCCGTTACATTTTGGGAGGCGACCGCCCCAGTCAAACTACCCACCTGACACTGTTCCCCACCCGGATCACGGCGTGGGGTTAGAAGCCCAGAACATCCAGGGTGGTATCCCAAGGGTGACTCCACAGAGACTGGCGTCCCTGCTTCAAAGCCTCCCACCTATCCTGGACAGGATGTCCCAAACTCCAATATCAAGCTGTAGTAAAGGTGCACGGGGTCTTTCCGTCTAGCTGCGGGTAATCGGCATCTTCACCGATACTACAATTTCACCGAGTCCCTCGTTGAGACAGCACCCAAGTCGTTACGCCATTCGTGCAGGTCGGAACTTACCCGACAAGGAATTTCGCTA
>JBKJIG010000037.1:0-49466 GCA_046598415.1 Gaiellales bacterium | reverse complement strand
GTGACCGTCTTCGCCGACATCCCCACGACCGCCGAGGTGCTGTCGGCGTTTGGAGCCTGAGCCGTGACCTACATCGTCGCTGTCCGCTGGATCGCCAAGGAGGGCGAGGCGGACGAGATCGCCCGCGCCCTCGGCGAGCTCGCGGCTCCCACCCAGGCCGAGGCCGGCGTCCTCGAGTGGCGCGCCCACCGCGACCCCGAGAGCCCGAACACCTTCTTCATCTTCGAGGTCTACACCGACGCCGACGCCTACAAGGCGCACGCCGAGACGCCGCACTTCGCGGAGTGGGGCGTCGGGCACTCGTTCCCGCGGCTGGCCGAGCGCCGGCGCGAGTTCTACGAGCCGCTCGGCTAGTAGGTGAGCCGGCCGCCGGAGAGGTCGAAGGCGGCACCGGTCGAGAACGACATGGCCTCGCTGGACAGGAACGCGATCAGGTGCGCGGCCTCCTCCGTCGTCGCGAGGCGGCCGAGGGGCACGCGCGAGAGCATGTAGTTGAGGTGCTCGTCCGACAGCCCGGCGATCATCGGCGTGTCGATCGGCGCGGGCGTGACGCAGTTGACGAGCACGCCCGTGCCGGCCACGTCCTTGCCGATCGACTTCGTCATGCCGATCACGGCCGCCTTCGACGCGGAGTAGGCGGCGGCCATCGGATTGCCCTCCTTGCCGGCCACCGACGAGACGTTGACGATGCGCCCGTAGCCGCTGCCGACCATGGTCGGCAGGGCGGCGCGGATGCAGTAGAAGGTGCCGCTCGAGTTGATGTCCATCACGAGGTCCCACTCGGCGTCGTCGACGTCGAGTGTCCGCAGCGACCGGCCGGCGACGCCGGCGGCGTTGACCAGGACGTCGAGCCGTCCGTGCTGGGCGACGAGCGCTGCGACGGCCGCATCGACCTCGCCCGACCGGCGCACGTCGGCCTGCAGTGCGAGCACGTCGGGACCGATCGCTGCGGCGGCCGCGTCGACCTTCGACTGGTCGAGGTCGAGCAGTCCGACCTTCGCGCCCGAGGCGGCGAGCAGGCCGCCGACGGCCGTGCCGACCCCGCTCGCACCGCCGGTGATGAGCGCGACGCGCCCGGAGAAGTCGTAGGAGACGCTGGGCATACGCGTATATCTAGCAGATGTGGTCCGACCAATGTATGCTCGGCCGATCCCGTGGAAGGAGTCGTCATGGCCGGACAGTTCGTTCTCGCAAACGAGGCCCGCACGGAGGAGCTCGGCTGGGGCACGCTGCGCTGGATCTGCACGCCCGACACCGTCGGGGCGGAGGGCATCACGATCACGCAGGTGTGGCTGAAGCCGGGCCTCGGGCACGACTTCCACAAGCATCCCGACCAGGAGGAGCTGATCACGGTCCTCGAGGGCGAGGTCGAGCAGTGGCTGGAGTCGGAGTCGAGGACGCTGCACCCCGGCGACTCGATCTACATCCCGGCCGGCGTCGTGCACGCGTCCTTCAACAGCGGCGACGGCAAGGCGCGCATGCACGTCGTGCTCGGCCCCTGTGTCGGTCCGACGGGCTACGAGGTCGTCGACGTGGCGAACGAGGAGCCCTGGAGCGGCCTGCGCTCGTAGACCGGCGCCTGCGGCCCCAGCTCGACGAGGTGGCGAGGGCTCGTCGACATGGGAGGCCGCTCAGGTTCAACCGAGCAACACGCTGCCCATCGTCAGCTCCAGGCCTCCGTGCGTGCAGCGGTGGCTGCGTGCAGCGTTCGTCGGCTGCCGTGGCGAGCCGCGAGCGCGGCGGCGCCAGCGAGAGCGGCAGCGCCGCCGGGTAGCTCAGCCGCCGCCGCTGGAGCGGTGAGCCGCTGCGGTTGGGGTCTGACCCCGGAAACGGCCTTTTTGGGGTCTGACCCCGATCTGGCGGTTTCGGGGGACAGGCCTGGCGCACCGGACACGCGCCGAAGTCGCGCGCGTCGCGCGCTGCGGGCGGATGCGCGCGCGAGGTGTGACGGGTTGGGCGTGGTTCGCGCGGTGTTGATTGTCTGACTAGAGTCAGACAAATCGGCTGTGGATGGGTCCCTGGCCCGGGTTGTCTCGCGGGTCGGAGCAGCCCGCGCCGACCGGCCTACAGCAGCGAGGTGTCCCGCTCCACGACCGCCGGGGGCTTCGACGTCAGGCCCTCCGCGCCCGCGGTGCGGAACGTGGACTCCTCCGAGTAGATCAGCTGGATGGCCTCGCCAAGGCGATCCGCCGGCCGGTCGGCCGGCGGCGCGGAGGCGGTGGCCGGGGCCCGCGCGACGATGGCTTCGACCGACGGCGCAGGCGCGGCGGCGGCCCGCTCCTCGTCGGGCAGGAACGACGGCTTCAACACCAGCGAACCGAGCTCGAAGCCCGGCGGCAGGCAGACAGGGATCAGGATGTCCTCCGACGCGGGGCCCTTCACCTGCAGGCCGTAGCCCGTCGGGAGAGGCATGCCGGGCACCTGCGGGCCGAGCGCCAGGTCCTCGACGACGTCCTCGACCGAGCCGACGCGGTCATCGACCTGCCCCACCTTGCGATGAATCAGGCCACCGAACACAAAGGCGCCGCCGAGCAGCAGCCGGTCGATTGCATTTCCCATCTCGCACACTCCAAAGGGGGGGTCTCCGGTGTTTCAAATCGGCATCTCCGAGAGGCGTCCCCATCCCCCGTCCGGCGTACCATCCCGGCATGGAGTTCGCCGACGGACCGCTCGCCCAGGCCCTCGCAGACCTCGAGCCGTTCCTCGTCGACGAGGAATTCGTGCTGCTCGGCTACCCGCGCGGCTCGGCACCCCCGACACCCGACGCCGCCGCGGCGGAGGCGTACGCGGTGCGCATCGACGACCCGTTCCAGACGACGTTCGTGCTGCGCGACGCGATCGCCGACGAGCTGCCGCCGGCAGCCGTGCGCGTGGCGCCGTTGCGCGCGATCGTGCTGGCGAACGAGCTCGAGTCCGACCTGACCGGCTTCATGTCCGTGATCGCCGGCGCGTTCGCCGAGCGCAACATCGCGATCGTGCCGATCGGCGCGGCGTCGCGCGACCACCTGCTGGTACCCGCCGCGCACTGGCCCGAGGCGCTCGCGATCCTCCGCGGCCTCCGCGACGCGTCGCGCCAGCTGCAACAGAGCGACTGATGGAGGCGCTCGCCGCCGCCCTCGCCGACCCCGGCGCCTTTCACCGCCTGACGCTGGTGCGGCGGCCGCCCGATGGCGGCTGGTCGCGAGTCGTCGGCACGCCGGTGACGCTGCGCGAGGGCGTCGGCGTGAAGCTCGTCGCGACCGTCGGCACCCGGCACGAGACCGAGACGGTGCGGCCCGAGGAGTGGGCCGAGCGGCGCGAGGCCCTGCTGGCCGAGCCGTTCGACCAGGCCCACGTCCAGTCGCCCGCGGGCGACGTGCACGCACGCCGGACGAAGAAGGGCCGGCTGCTGGTCTCGCAGGGCAAGCCGTCGCGGCCCGAGGACGTCGCGGTGGCGGCGCACGACCGGCCGCGCGGCCGCGCCCTCGACCTGGACGACCCGGACGTCGCGCGCCTGTTCATCGCGACTGGCCTCGCGGGCGACTCCGGGCGCATCCGCGCGCCGCACGCGGACAAGGAGCGCCAGCTGCAGCACTACCTCGAGCTGCTGCGCCCTCTCGCCGTGCTGCAGGGCGACGGGCCGCTGACGATCCTCGACGCCGGCTGCGGCAAGGCGTACATGAGCCTCGCGCTCGTCCTGTACACGCGTCAGCTCGGTCGCACCCCGTCGCTGATCGGCCTGGACAGCAACGCCGCCGTCGTCGAGACGGTGCGGACGATCGCCGGCGAGCTGGACTACGACGCCACCTTCGCTGCCACGTCGATCGCGGACTGGACGGCGGAGCGCGCGGGCACCGAGATCGATCTGCTGGTGTCGCTGCATGCCTGCGACACCGCCACCGACGAGGCACTGGCGGCCGGCGTGCAGCTCGCAGCGAACGCCATCATCCTCGCGCCGTGCTGTCACCACGAGCTGTCGACGCTGCTGGTGGAGGAGGCCGCGCCGAGCGGCATCGTCCGCCATGGCCTGCTGCGCAGCCGGTACTGCGACGCCGCCACCGACGCCCTGCGCGCCGCGCTGCTCGAGCTGCACGGCTACCGCACCGAGGTGATCGAGTTCGTGTCGGCCGAGCACACCGCCCGCAACGTGATGATCCGCGCGCAGCGCCGCGACCGTCCCGACGCCCGCGCGAACGCCGCCGCGCGCCAGGCATACGACGAGCTACGCGCGCTCTGGCGCTCGCCGGGAGCGGCGGAGCGGCTGCTCGGCGCGCCGTAGACTCAGGCGCGTGTTGCGGCTCCAGCGCATCGTCGGCGCGTTGCTCGTCCTCGGCCTCATGGTCGGTTCGGGCGTTGCCTTCGCGGTCGCGCAGTCGCTCAAGTCGGAGCCGCCGCGCGTCGTCAGCGCCGACTTCACGCAGGCCAAGGCGTTCTCGCCCGGCTGCGACTGCGCCGCCGCGATCGCGCGCTTCTCGCTGACGCTCTCACGCGCCGCCGATCTGTCGGTGCGCGTCACCACCCGCACCGGCCGGCTGGTGCGGACGCTCCTCGACGAGGAGCGGCGTGCGGGGGTCGTTGCGCTGACGTGGGACGGCCGCGACGGTACGCGCGCGCAGGTGGCCGACCGCAGCTACCAGGTGCAGGTGCGCTTCGCCCGCGGCCGCTGGCGCGCGGCGCCCAACGCCGTGATCCGCGTCGACACGAAGCCGCCCACCATCACGGCCGACCTGCCCGCCGGCCGCACCATCGCGTTCGGCGCCGCCGGCGACGACGGGCTGTACCGCTACACGGTGACCAGCAACGAGGTTGCGAGCGCGTGGCCGACCGTCTTCTCGGTGTCGGCCGACGGCACCGTGGACGAGGTCTGGCAGCCGGACGAGCCGGTCGCGCTCGCCGTCGGCACGGCCACCGAGCTGAGCTGGCCCGCCGCCAACCGCACGCCCGACCGGCCCGTTGCGGACGGCACCTACCTCGTGGGCTACGAGGTGCGCGACGCCGCGGGCAACATCGTGCGCAGCCCGGCCGCCTTCACGCCCGGCGACACCGGCACCGCGGCGCCCGTGCGCGTGCAGGCCCTCGAGATCACGCCGTCGCGCCGCATCCTGACGTTCGACGCGCAGGTGCAGGTCGCGCAGCAGCAGCTGACCGATGGCCTACCCGGCGTCCAGGCCGGCGAGCGCACCGGCCCGCCGGCCACCGCCGTGCCGCGCGCGCCGACTCGCGCCGGCCTGTACGGGCTGCGCGTCGCGGGCTCGCGCACGACCACCTGGGGCTGGCAGCCGGTGGCCGGCGAGGCGGTCACCCTGGTCGTGCTGCCGACCTACACCTGGCAGCTCGACAACCCGTACGACGCCGCCGGCGACGGCTTCCCCGACGTCGCGCCCGCGGCGCAGGGTCTCAACCGCCCGCTTGGCGACGGTGCCCGGATCGGGCTGGAGGAGCTGCTGCGGCTGGCCGGCCCCTCGATGGCCGCCGCAGGCCGTAGCGGCGCGATCACCGATCGGCGCATCGAGGAGGAGGGCATCCCGCGAGCGACCCGGCTGCTGCTGGTGCCGGCGATGCGTGTCTGGACGCCCGGCCTGCGCGATCGCCTGCGCACGTTCATCGCCGGCGGCGGCCGGGTCTCCCTCATCTCGTCGCCGCTCGACCGGCGAGCGCTGCGCGACGGTGGCGCCATGACGGTCGAGGACGGCGTCGATCGCGCCTCCGTCTCCGGGGTCACTCTTGGTGCCGACGCCGCCGTGAAGGCGGCTCGGCGGGTCAGGCGAGGCCGGGTAGCGCTCGCAGGGTGAGCACGAGGCCGAGGATCGTGATGATCGCCGCGCTCGCCACCGGCAGGCCACGGATCGCCCGACCCGACGACGGGATGCGCGTGAACAGCCGCCGCGCGTAGAGCACCGTCAGCCCGATGCCCGAGACGACGCCGGCGAGGCCCAGCGAGAAGGCGCAGACCAGCACCACGCCGAACGCCGTGCGGTCGAGCGCGATCGCGCCGAGCAGCAGCACCAGCGCGCTCGGGCACGGGATCATGCCGCCCGAAACGCCGAGCGCGAGCAGCGAGCGCCACGACAGCTGATCCGGCGGCAGGTGCGAGTGCCCGTGCTCGCCGTGGGCGTGCGAGTGCCCGTGGTCGTGCGAGTGCCCGTGGTCGTGGGAGTGCCCGTGGGCGTGGGAGTGCCCGTGGGCGTGGGAGTTCCCGTGCTCGTACGCAGCGGCGCGGGCGGCGGCGCGGCCGCGGAGGTAGCCGCCCAGCCGCTGTCGGATCGCGGCCAGGCCGAGCGCCAGCACCAGCACGCCCGACACGAGATTCAGCCACGGGTAGAGCTGCTCCGGCAGGATGAACTCGGACAGCGTGAGGGTCACGAACCCGAGGGCGAACACCGTCGCCGTGTGCGCGACCGTGACCGTGGCGCCGAGGGCGAACGCGTGCCGGGCCGTGCCGCGCGAACCGGCCAGGTACGCCGCCACCATCGTCTTGCCGTGGCCGGGCGTGAGGGCGTGCAGCGCGCCCCATCCCATCGCGATCAGCAGCGCGACGAGCACGAAGCCGACCGTCAGCGGCTGCGATGGATCGACCAGCGACCCGAGGCGGCCCGTCTGGTCGCGGCCGGCCTCGGCGGCGCCGACGTTGCCGTCGGTCTGGACGGCGCCGACGTCGATGCCGCCGTCACCGAGCCGCGCGTCGACCGTCGCGTCGAGCTGCGAGGCGGGCGAGGCCAGCACGTCCTTCGGGTACGAGCGCAGCCCGTTCGTGCGGTCGACCGTGGCCGCGGTGGTGGCGGTCACGGCGGCACCGGACGCGCGGGCGACAACCACCTCCTTCCAGCCGACGCGATCCAACGCGTAGGTGGACGCGTAAGCGATGGTCGACGGCTGATTCGAGAGCTCGACGCCGTCGGCGCGCAGGTCGAGGTCGAGCCGCGTCGTCGAGAGTCCGCCCTGCCCCTTCGGGAAACCGAGCGTGGCCTTCTCCGCGACCAACCGGGCCGGCCGGCCGTCGACCGTCAGCTCGATCGCGCCCGTGATGTCGCGCACCAGCGCGTCGCGGACGGTAGCGATCTCGGCGCCGTCGATGGTGCCCGAGCCGTCCGCATCGCGCTGCTGGATCATCTGCAGCGTCGGGATCTCGGCCTGGTCGAGCACGAAGTGCACCTGCACGCCGGACGGCTCGACCTGGATGCGCGCGTACTGGTTGACCGTGAAGTTGCCCAGCGGATGGGCCTCCGCGGCCGGCACGGCGGCGATCGCGAGCAGCACGGCGAGCAGCAGCCGCCTCATGCCACCGGCTCCCCGAGCTGCGCCAGCAGGCGGGCGGCGTCGGGCCCGTAGAGCGGGTGGAACCGGGGGTTCGAGCCCTGCGCGCGCTGCAGCGCGGCGACCGACTCGGTGCGCTTGCCGGCACAGGCCGCGATCGCGCCGAGGTGATATGCGAGCAGCGGATCGGCGCTCTCCATCTTGTTGGCGGCGCGCGCCTCGGGTAGCGCGGCCCTGCAGTCACCCGACCGGTAGAGCGCCCAGCCGAGCGCGTCGTGGGCGTACACCGACGGACGTTCCTCGACGGCGACGCGGCCCAGGCGCACGGCCTCCGCCCTGTCGCCGTGGTCGGCGTCGAACAGCGCCAGCTCGAGGTCGGCGTTGCCGCCGGCGGCGCGGTAGAGGGCCTGCTCGGCCCGGACCAGGGCGTAGCTGTTCTTCGCCGCGGCCGTCTCGCCGCGAGCGGTCTGCACGTCGCCGAGCGCGACCAGGATCTCGGCCAGCGGCAGGTGTCCGGCGGCCTGCCGGTACCAGCGCTCGGCCGTGGCGAGATCACCGCGTGCGACGGCCACGGCGCCAAGGCCGGCCTCGGCGCGGGCGTAGGCGGGCAGCGCGGCGAGCGCGTGCCGCAGCTCGGCCTCGGCCTCGTCCAGGCGGCCCAGCTTGATCAGCAGCGTGGCGTGCTGGACGCGCGTCCACTGCGTTCCCTCGCCGCCGCCGGCGCCTCCGGCCACCGCGTCGGCCATCAGGTCGGCCGCGCCGGGCAGGTCGCCCTGCAACTCCAGCGCGTACGACTGGCGCGCGTACGAGACGAGCGATGGGCGCTGCTCGCCCAGCTCGTCGATGGTCTGGAAGGCCTGCGGGTACTTGCCGAGCTCGATCTGGGCGTCGCCGACGATCGCCTTCGCGGCGGGCGAGAAGCCGCCGGTCAGGCCGACCGCCTCCTGCCCGAGCTGCAGGGCCTGCTGGAACTCGTGGCGCGACAGCGCGAGCGATCCGAGCCCGACGACGGCGTCGAGGCTCGACGGTTCCAGCGTGCGGGCGCGGCGCAGCAGCTCGTCGGCGCGGGTGTAGTAGCTCGGGTCGCCTGTCTCGCGGGCCCGCTGCAGGTAGGCGAGACCCAACCGGGCGACCAGGCCCGGATCGTCGGGCCGGGTCCTGACCGCCGCCTGCAGCTCGGACACCTGGCCGGCCGAGCCGATCACGCTCGTGAGCGGATCGACGTTCGCCCGGACGGCCGCACCGGCCGGTGCGGGCGCCGCCGCCTGGCCGTCGCCCCGCACCGCGAACAGGCCGCCCGCGACGAGGCAGGCGGCAGCGCCGACGGCGGCAGCAGTACGGGTGACGAGGCGGCGCATGTGGTCGTGGGCTCCTGGGGGGTGGGAAATCGGGTGCCGCCGGCCGGCATCGCTGCCGGCCGGCGGGCGTGGTCAGTCGATCAGGGGTTGCCGGAGTTCGGCGCCGCCGCGTACGGGAACGTGTCCGTGAACGGCTTGTCGTTCGAGGGCACGCCATCCGCTCCCTGGCGCAGGAGCTGGAGCCCTGCGTTCGAGGAGTCCTTGCCGAGACCCATCACGAGCAGGCCGTAGGGGCGCTGGATCGCACCGGGGATCAGCCCGTTGATCGGGAGGCCCGCGATGGCCGCGACCTGGATGTCGGTCACGTCGTCGACGAGCCGGCGACCGTTCGGGTAGCCGTCGAACTGGGCCGGGCTGCACGGCGGGATGTCGAGATCGTGCAGCGTCGGACCGAGCGGGCCGGTGGCCGGGGTCTGGAAGTTGCAGAGCAGACCACGGCGATCAGCCGTCAGGGACGAGGTACCGACCGGCTGCGTCTTCGTGTTCAGGCGCAGCTCGTCGACCGGCCTCCGGTCCGATCCGGTTTTGCCGAACGTCAGGTCAACCGCACCGGGGCCGAAGTCGAAACCGCGGAGCAGGATCGCCGACAGATCGGCACGGCCCGTCGTCTGGGCGACGGGACAGGCGGTGCCGCAGCCGAGGGCTGCGTCGAGCACCGGTCCGAACACCCGGGCGTTCAGGGCCGAGGCGAGTCCGGGAGCGGTGTAGAACTTCTCGAACTGCTTGTCCTTGTCGGGAGTCTGCGAGTTCCAGTAGTCCTTCAGCGTCCGCGGGATCAGCACCTCGTTGACGAGGGGCTGGCCGAGGCGCTCGACCTGCTTCCACTGCTTCACGCGGTAGCGGACCTTCTTGCCGTGCCGCTTCCTCGTGACGGTCCGGACGACCTGGCGGTCGGTCGCGGCGTACACGCCGATCACGGGCTGCTTCGACGACCGGCGCAGCATCGAGGCGGGAAGCTCGATCGCGATCGTGTGGACGTTGACGCCCTTCAGGTTGTCGGTGCCGGGGCCGCCGACGGACAGGAAGTCGAAGATCCGGCCGACGTCGATGGCGAACGGATCCTCACGCGGGCCGACGAACACCTTGACGCTGTTGGCCCTGCCGAGCGCGTTGCCGCTCTTGACGGCGGACGCCGCCAGCGCGGCGTAGTCGGGCATCGAGGTCTTGCCGACGTTGTTGGGCGCGGTGTCACCGCGGGCCACCACGTGCGCGGCGCCGTGACCCTTGGCGATCGTCAGCTCCCAGCGCTGCTTGACGGCCAGGTTCGGCGAGTGCAACGACGTGACCGGCCCCGTGTTGTACAGGAACGTGTCCTTCGCGTACCTGGTCCTCGTCCGCAGGGCGAAGTGGATGTCGCCCTTGCCGTCGCCGTTGTTGTCGACCTCGATGCGGTAGCGGACCGTATCGTCGAGGTTGTAGTAGTTGGGACCCTCTGCGGGGATCTCGATCGGGATCACGTTCGCCATCAGGGTGACCGTGTCGGTCTTCCCCGGGCTCATGAACGCATAGAGATCCGTGAGATCCGCCGTCGGGTCGTTCGAGATGAGCGGCGCCTCCCGGTGGCTCGACGCCTTCGCCTTCTTCGCGGCGTTGGGCGTGAGCGCGGCTGCGCCGATCGCGAACGCGGCAACCCCCGTGATCGCCGCCGCGGTTACGGCCGTTCTTCGCATCTTCTGCCTTCCTCCTCTGTCTGGCCGGCGACCGCTCGTCCTCTGCGGTCACATCCGTTCCAGGCAGGAGTTCGGTTCACTTCCGCTGCCAGTTCACATCTCGCGAACCGTTCGCAACAGGAGGCGGAGGATGGCCTCCCGGGTGCCTGTACATTCTCCGGCATGACCTCTAGCCCGCTCGTCGGAATCGTCATGGGCAGCGATTCCGACCTCAAAGTGATGCGCCAGGCCGCCGACGCCCTCCAGGAGTTCGGGGTCAGCTGCGAGGTGCGCGCGCTGTCCGCCCACCGCACGCCCGACGAGACCATCGCCTGGGCCCGCGGCGCCGTCGATCGCGGCCTCCGCGTGCTGATCGCCGGTGCCGGCGCCGCCGCGCACCTGCCCGGCGTCGTGGCGGCCGTGACGCCGCTCCCGGTGATCGGCGTGCCCATCGACGCCACCTCGCTCGGCGGCCTCGACGCGCTGCTGTCGATCGCGCAGATGCCGTCCGGCGTGCCGGTCGCGACCGTGGCGGTCGGCGGCGCCCGCAACGCCGGGCTGCTCGCGGCCCGCATCCTCGGTGCCGGCGACGAGAAGATGCGCGAGCAGGTCGTCGCGTTCCAGGCGCGTCTCGCCGACTCCGTGCGCGAACGCGACGCGCGCGTGCAGGCCGAGCTGGCCGCGACCTAGTCCGTGGCGCGCGTCGCCGTCCTGATCGTCAGCATGGACACGCGGGACGACGTGCTCGCGTGCCTGGAGTCGCTGCAGGGCGAGGACGACGTCGAGATCGTGGTGCTCGACAACGTCTCGGACGACGGCACGGTCGAGGCGATCCGCACCGCGCACCCCGGCGTGCGCGTGATCGAGGGCGAGCGGCGGCTCGGGTTCGGGGCCAACAACAACGTGCTGATCAGGGACACGACGGCGCCCTACGTGTACCTGCTGAACCCCGACACGGTGTCCGAGCCCGGGTCGGTCGCGCGCCTGGCCGACGTGCTCGACGCCGAACCCGGCGTGGCGGCCGTGGGGCCGCGCGTGGTGTTCGGAGACGGCCGCGTCCAGGACACGGCGTGGCGCTTTCCGTCCCCCGGCACGTGCCTGCGCGCCGCCCTGACGCTGGGCCGCGGCGGCATCACGCAGTCGGGTGGCGACGCGCCCCGGCGGGTCGAGTGGGCGATGGCCTGCGCGCTCATGCTGCGGCGCAGCGCGCTGGACTCGGTCGGGCTCTTCGACGAGGGCTACTTCATGTACAGCGAGGAGACCGACCTCGAGCGACGCCTCGCCGACGCGGGGCACGCGGTGGTGTGGACGCCGGCCGTGACCGTCGTGCACCACCAGGGGCGGTCGACCGCGGCGGTGCCCGAGCGGCGCGTGAACGAACAGTGGCGCGGCCGGCAGCGCTACTGGGTCAAGCACCACACGCCGACGGGCCGCCGCATCGCGGCGCTCGCGCTCGGCGTGCAGTACGCGCTGCTGGCGCTGGCCGGTGCGGTGCTGCTGCGGCTGCCGGCCCGGCTGCGACCCGTTCCCGTCGCGCCGGCCGATCCCGCCATCTGGCGGCTGAGCGCGCGCAACGCGCTGTTCGGCGTGCGCGGAAGTGGCGTCGAGGAGCTCGCGGCCGAGTTCAACAGCCGTCGCGCGGCTGCAGGTCGGGGCGCATCAGAAGCGTGACCGGGCCGAACCTCTGCTCGTCATAGCCCGCGCCGATGCGCTTCGGATAGGTGCCCGACGCGGCGGTGCGGCGATCGACCACGACGGCATCGGGTGACGCGCCGGCTGTGCTCTGGGTGAGCGTCGTCCCCGGGCAGACGTAGCCGGCGAGGCTCGTCGGCGCGCCCGCCACGTAGACCACGCGGGCCGACGTCTTCTGCAGCGCGTCGCCCGCCAGTGCGTAGTCGGCGCGTTCCAGCGTCGCGATCCCGTAGACCGAGATGGCGCCCGCGCCGAGCAGGATCGCGGTCGCCGGCAGCGCGCGCAGCCGGGTGGCGCCGAGCCCGGCGAGCAGCGTCAGCGTCGGCGCCCAGGTGTAGCCGTAGTGCTCGAAGAAGCGTCCGTGTGTCGTCACCGCGAGCATCGGCAGCACCGTCGCCACGACCACGGCGAGGGCGACGCGGCGCTCGACCCGCAGGAAGCCGAGCACGGCGAGGACCAGCGTGGCGACCAGCACCAAGGGCCCCGCCTCCCACGCGAACCACGCGGCCGACCACCACGGCGGGTGCTGGTAGACCTGGCCGGCGACCTCGAGCGGGAAGCCGATCCGCGACAGCGTGCGTTGCTCCGTCCACATGAAGCGGATCGCGTCGACCGGGTTGGTGCGCAGCGGCAGGTAGGTCGCGAGAAACACGACCGGCGCCACCGCGACGGCGAGCAGGAGCGGGCGCCAGCGTGGCCACAGCAGCACGGCCACGGGCACGACGGTGAGGATTCCGGTCGCCTTCGATGCGGCGGCGCAGCCGAGCGCGGCGCCCAGCAGGACGACCTCCCACCGCACCGGTTTGTCCCGGAGGCGGAGGGCCAGCCACAGCGCGACGGTCGCGAAGGCGGCGGCGAAGGTGTCGAGCAGGCCCAGGCGGTCGACGCGCAGGTCGGGCCACGGATGCGGCAACACGACCCACAGCACGAAGACGAGCAGCGCGGCCGGCTCGCCCACCAGACGCCGCGCGATCAACGCCAGCATGATCCCCGTCAGCAGTGCCGCGGCGACCGCCGGCAGGCGCGCGGACGTGGTCGAGAAGCCGAACAGGTGCTCTGACGCGCCCATCAGCAGCTTGCCCAGCGGCGGGTGCTCGAGGTTCGCTGGAGAGCCCCCGCCGACCGAGCGGTAGCCCGCGTTGGCGTAGGCCCACTCGTCCCGGTGCCAGGACGGCACGCCGAGTCGCCAGAGATAGGTGAACGCGGCGAGCGCGCCCGCGGCGGCCCAGGCCATGCGCATCGGCCCGTAGGATAGATGGGTGCCCCGGGCCCGCCGCGCCGCCGACCTCCTGCTGCTTGCGGTGCTCGTGACCGCAACGTGGCATCGCGTGGCGTGGCAGCCGTTCGGCCGCGTCACCCTCGCCGACCTGCTGGCGCCGTGCTTCATCGTCGCCGTGGCACTCACCCGGCCGCGGATCTCGCGCGAGGCGCGCACGTTGGCGCTGATCGGAGCGGGACTGCTGGCGGTCTACCTGGCGGGGGCGGTGTTCACGGCCGACCGGGGCCAGCTGGCGAAGGGGCTCGTGATCTGGGCGCTGTGGTTCGGAGTCGCGATCGCGGCGGTCGTGCACCTGTCGGGGCGCGGCCCGGTCCTCTACCGGCGGGCGCTGACGGCCTTCGTCGCGGGATTCTGCGTCAACGCCCTGTACGGCGTCGTGCAGTACGCGCTCGGCACGCGCTTCGACGTCAACCTCGACCGCTACCTGATCGACCCGTTCTTCCCCGGCTCGGCGTCGTCGGGGCTGAACCTCTACGCCACGGTCGCCGTGACGCAGCCGGACGGCACCCTCATCCGCGAGCCCGTGTATCGCATCACCGCGCTGACCAACGACCCGAACCACATCGGCGTGCTGCTGGCGATCCCGATCGTGATCGTGCTGGCGCTCGCCACCCGGGCGGTGCGCCGGCGGGCGCTGGCGCTGGCCTGCCTCGCGGTCGCGCTGGCCGGGGTGCTGGCGCTGTCGCAGTCGCGGTCGGGACTGGTCGGGCTGGCGGCGGGGCTGCTGTTCCTCGCCGCCACGCTGCGCACGAAGCTCGTGCGCGGACCGCTCGCCTGGCCCGCGCTGGCGGCGCTGGTGGTGGGTGCGGTCGTGATCCTGACGCGGCTCGACTACTGGCGCGGCGTGCTCTCGAAGCGTCTCAACCCCGACACGCCCGGCTCGTCGATCCACACCAAGATCTACGACACGATCCCCGACGTCCTCGGCAACCACCCACTGTTCGGTCTCGGCCTGAACACGTTCGCGCGCTACTACGAGGGCGTCTCCGGCCGCGTCGGGTTCGGGCCGCACTCGCTGTACGTGCAGGCGCTGACGGAGACCGGGTTGCTCGGGGCGGCCGGCCTCGTGATCTTGCTCGTCTTCGTCGGGCGCTGCCTGTACCGGGCGCGGCGGGCGGGCGAACGGGCGATCGCAGCCGGCCTGGGCGGCGCGATCGTCGCCACACTCGCGGCGAACGTCTTCTACCTGACGACGATCTACCCGAGCTGGTACGCGCTGCTGGCGCTGGGGATCGCGGCGGCGTCCACGAAGACCGCCTCGTCGTAGCGCAGCATCACGAGGCCATCGCGCCAGTCGTCGGACACGGTGGACGGCCGGCCGAGCAGTTCCTCGATCGTCCAGTCCGGCAGCAGCGCGCCGGACTCGTAGGCGAGCGGGAAGCCGCCGCCGTAGCGGGCGTTGACCTCGATCACGCGCAGCTCCTCGCCATCGGCGAAGACCTGGACGTTGAGCGCGCCGTAGGCGCCGGGCAGGGCCTCGGCGATCGCCCGGGCCAGCGCCTGCAGCGGCTCGTGGCGGACGGTGACGCCCTTGGAGACCTCGCCGGCGCGCACCTCGACGCGGCGCCGCGGCACGGCCACCCGGCACCGCCCGTCGTGCAGCACGAGCACGTCGATGGTGTGCTCCGCGCCCGGCGCGAGCTCTTGCACGACGACGTCACCCTCCGGCAGGTCGGCCACCGACGCGCAGTGCACGACGCCGATCCCGGCCGATCCGGAGCGCGGCTTCGCGATCAGTGGCCACCGCCACGAGGCTGCCGCGGCGAGCACGTCGGACACGGTGCCCTGACGGACGGTCGGAAACCCGTGCTGCGTCAGCCAGGCGTGCGTCCGCGCCTTGTCGCGGCCGATCGCGATCGTCTCGGGCGCCGAGATCGAGACGGTCGCGCCGACGGCGGCGAACCGGTCGCGGGCGGCGGCCAGCAGCGGCAGCTCGCCGTCGTGCGTCGGCACCACGAGGCGCACCTGCGCGCGCTCACAGATCGCGAGCAGCGCGTCGACGAAGCCCCGATCGGACTGCGGCGGCACAACGATGCCGCGGTCGGCCAGGTGGAATGCCGCCGCGTAGCCGGAGATGTCGCTCGCGAGGATCGGCCCGGTGAGCCCCAGGTTCGTGAGCGACCGGCGCAGGATCGCGACGAGCGCCCCGCGCCGTCCGGCGCTGGAGACGAGAATCGGAAACGGCGTCATCGGAGAGGATCTTAGGCCCAGGACGCTCCGGTCGAGTCCCACCCACCATGACCGACCGTCGCGTGCCCATTGACGCGCCCTTCGTGTCCTTTCACGCACGCGAGTGCCGCAGCGCGCGATCCGCGCGCCTCCCGTGCGCCTTCCATGTTGGGGTCAGACCCCAAAAACGGCCTTTTGGGGGTCTGACCCCAGTGTTCTCGCGGGGCGCGAGCGTATGGTTCAGCCGTGCCGCGCGCCCTTCGACGCCTTGTGAAGCTGCTGCTCGAACGGGTGCTCGCCATCGCTGCCCTCGTGGCGCTGTCGCCCCTGATCGGGCTCATCGCCTGGCGGATCCGGCGGGAGGACGGCGGGCCGGTGTTCTTCCGACAGCCCCGCGCCGGCTACCGGGGCCGGCCGTTTCTCGTCTGGAAGTTCCGCTCGATGACGGTCGGCGCCGATCAGGTCGGGCTCGGACTCAACATCGCCGCCGGCGACCAGCGGATCACGCGCACCGGGCACCTGCTGCGCACCTGGTCGCTCGACGAGCTGCCGCAGCTCATCAACGTCGCCCGCGGCGAGATGTCGCTCGTCGGGCCACGACCCGGGCTCGTCGACCAGGCCGCGCGCTACGACGACGTGCAGCGGCGCCGGCTCGACGTCCGGCCCGGGCTGACCGGCTGGGCCCAGGTGAACGGCCGCAACCGCCTCAGCTGGGAAGAACGCATCGTGCTCGACGTCTGGTACGTCGAGCACTGGTCGCTCGCGCTCGACCTGCAGATCCTGCGCCGCACGCTCGGCGTCGTGATCCGCCGCGAGGGGTTGTTCGGTGACGGCGGCGTGAACGCCGACCTCGGCGGCAGCACCGGCGCCAAGCAGTAGCCGCTAGCCCTCGAGCAGCCCGGCCTTCGCCAGCGCGAGCTGCAGCGCGCCCGGGCGCACCCAGAGGGTGTTCGTCGAGCCCTTCTGCTCACGCACCACGATCCGCGCGCCGGGCGTCAGCGCCGGGATCTGGTCGACGGGCAGCCGGATCAGGAACAGGTCGGCGCACTTCTCCTCGCCCGGCTGCGCGAACCGCCAGCCGTCGACCCGGTACCGGTAGCTCGTCGCGGCGAACACGTCCACCGTGTGGCGGTCGAAGGCGACGCACCGCTGCGCCGCCGGCACCACCGACTCGATCTGGCGCAGCTTCACGGTGATGCGCTGCTCGCCGGCACGTTCGCGCGAGCCGGTGCGGAAGAGGCCGGCGTCGATGCCGAGGCTGAACACCGACAGCCCGACGCAGAGGCCGAGCAGCGCCAGCTGGGCGCGACGGCGCGCGACCAGCACCAGCACGACCGCGGCCAGGCCGTGCGCGGCGGCGATCGCAACCGGCTGGACACCGTCGCCGAGCGCGACCACGGGGGCGACGCCGAGGATGTTGAAGTTGACCGGTTCGTTGGCGCGCAGCGCCGAGCCCCAGACCAGCTGCGGGACGATCCACAGCACCGCGATCGGCACGAGCATCACGGCGATGCGGCGGCGGGTGAGCGGCGCCGTCACCAGCGCCACCACACCGGCGACGAGGATCGGCGCCAGCGTCGCCTCGTTGTAGCGGCCGTAGATGATCTGGTCGCTGCGGAACGGGTCGTGCCAGTAGATGCCCGACAGCAACAGCATCCCGGAGGCGGCCGCCAGAGCCGCCAGCGCGATGGCGCCGCGCTCGGAACGCACGCCCTCGCGCCGGAGCAGGCAGACCAGCGCGTAGACGCCGAGCGGCGCCAGCCCGTACGTTGCGGCGGCGAGATAGAACAGCTGCCCGCCGATCGACGCCGCCAGGTGCGGCAGGTCGGACAGGCCGCGTCTGAGCAGCACCTCGCTCCTGAAGTCGTTCGAGTCCGTCGCCCAGCGCGCGATCGCAGGGGTCGTGATCGCCAGCGCTCCGGCCGGGACGAGCATGAGGCCGGCCCGGAGCAGCCGGCCGGCCGGTGCGAGCACGACCAGACCGACGACGACCGCGGCACCCGTCATGGCCAGTCCGCGCGGATGCGTGAGGTAGGCGGAGCCCGCCAGCACGCCGTACGCCAGCGCCAGCCACGGTGGCGCGCCGCGGGCGAGGCGACCCGCCAGCAGCACGAGCGCCGCGCCGATCGGGACGATCAGGTTCTCCGACCACGTCAGGTCGGTGTACAGCAGCCACGACGGGTAGACGGCCACGGCGAGCGTCGCGAGCAGCCGAACACGGCGCGACAGCTGCGGCGCGAGCAGGCGTACGAGCTGCCAGATGAGCAGCGTCGTGAGCGCGCCGAGCAACCCGTTGATCACGAGCAGCGATACCCGGTAGGCCCCGTCGGACGTGGGACTGACGAGGAACGCCGGCACCAGCGCGAACGCGTAGCCCGGGTAGTAGCGCAGGTGGGTGGCCTGCCCCTCGCCCGCCAGGCGCCGCGCCGTCGCGAAGTAGCCGTACTCGTCGTACATCACGACCGGCACCCGCATCACGAGCGCGAGGGCGGCGTGGACGAGGTAGCCCGCGACGAACACCACGAGCCCCTCGCGCCGAAGCGTCATGGTGCAGCCCGGCCGTACACGACCTCGTGCCGCTCCGCCGACCGGTCCCACGACAGCTCGCCGCGGGCGGCCGCGGCGGCGGCCGCGGCCAGGCTCGCACGCAGCTCGTCGTCGAGCAGCAGCGCGGAGATGGTGGCGGCCAGCACCGCCGGATCGCGCGGCGGCACCAGCAGGCCGGCGCCGGTGTCGGCCAGCGTCTCGCCGAACCCGCCCACGTCGGTCGCGATCACGGGACGGCCGAGGGCGATCGCCGTGGCGAGCACGCCGGACTGGTCGATCGAGCGATACGGCAGCACCACGACGTCGGCGCGCAGCATGGCGCCCGCCCACTCGCCCGGCTCGGCGTAGCGCAGGTCGGCGACCACACCCTCGGAGGCGGCTGCGCGCCCGGCGTCGGCATCGCCGCCGAGCGACCGGCCGAGCACGTGGAGGATCGCGCCGGGTACCCGCTGCCGGACGACGGGCCACGCATCGAGCAGGTCGGCGAGGCCCTTGTAGGGCCGGATCAGCCCGGCGAACAGCGCCACCGGCGCGCCGTCGGGCAACGCCGGCGGCACCGGCTCGACGTCGGCGTAGCCGGCCAGCGCGGCGTGCGGGATGCGCGTGATGCGCTGCACCGGCACGCCGAGCCGCACGAGCGCCGCCTCGCCCGCGTGCGAGTGCACCACGATGCGCTGGAACGGCGCGCAGTCGGCACGCACCTGCTCGGCGCTGCCGACGCCGTCCTTGACGATCGCGTTGTGCGCGGTGTGGACGAGCCGCGTGCGGGTCAGCATCCGCGCGGCGCGCCAGAAGAGGCGGTCGGCCGGGCCGAGCGGCAGCCACATGACGTGGACGACGTCGGCCGAGCGGACCTGAGGCAGCAGCGCGACCAGGTCGGCGACGTGCTCGCAGCCGCGTCCAAGGCGGCGGAAACGGCCCGGCAGGCGGTCGGCCAGGCGGTAGAAGCGCTCCTGCACGGCGACGCCGGGCGCCGGCGGCAGCGAGCCGTGCCGAAAGCTGCACGTCGCGAGCCGCACGTCGTGCCCGCGAGCGGCGAGGGCGGCGCCGAGACCATGGTCGTACGGCCGCGAGTCGCCGCGCGGGTCGACGAGGACGATGCGCACCGGGTCAACGGTAGCGAGCGGCCTCGCCGTGGCGATCCGATCGGGCGGTACGGGCTAGGCGGCCTTCAGCGACGAGCCCTCGAGGAACTCGGCGCGGATCTCCGACTCCAGGGCTCCGATCGAGTGGTCGTCGATCTGGAACTCGGAGCGCGAGATCTCGTCCGGCCACTCCGGCGCACCGGGCGAGACCAGGCCGATACCCATCCGGTTCGCGACCCAGTCGGCGCAGTGGATGGAGCGCGCGAGGCTGGGATCGATCACGGCACCCTCCGGGTGGTGGTGGTAACGCAGCGCCTCGCACAGGGCGGGCGGGAACTTCCACTCGGCGGCGATCAGCGAGCCGAGCTCGGCGTGCTCGAAGCCGCACACCTCGACCTCGACCTCGTCGAACGAGCGGTTCGTGCTCTCGGCGGCGCGCAGCAGCTCGCCGAACAGCGGCTTGCGGTAGCAGACCAGCACGATCAGGCCGAGGTCGTGCAGGAGGCCTGCGACAAACGCCTTCTCGCCCGAGACGCGCTTCGCGCGGCCCAGGATCCGGGCGCCGACGGCGGTCGCGAGCGAGTGGTCGAAGAGGTCGGAGCGGATGCCCGCGTACTCGTCGCGGTCCGAGGTCAGAAGGCGCGTGATCGAGGCGGTGATGGCGAGGTTCTTGACCGAGGCGAAGCCGAGCAGGACGACGGCGTCGGGCAGCGACTCGATCTTGCGCGCGTACCCGTAGTAGGCGGAGTTGGCGAGCTTCAGCACCATCGCCGCGAGCGCCTGGTCGCCCGCCATGATGCGCGCGAGGCTCGAGACCGACGCGTCGGCGTTGTCGCACTCCGAGATCACCTGCGCGAGCACGGCCGACACTGTCAGGGGCAGGTCACGCACCTCGTCGACCAGCTCCATGAGTGTCACGTTCTCCATCGGATGGGCCTCCTACAGCTCCGTCGTCCTCGCCTGCACCCCTATCGGCAGCAGCGGCGCGGGCATTGAGAGCGGATCCGCTCGGAGGCCTCCCACGGATGGACTACGGACACGTAAAGGTTGTGTTCGGACCGGGAGTCCTCGTCGGACGGCGACCTACAATGTGGCGCATGCCGACCTCCGTCGTCACCGGCGGCGCGGGCTTCCTCGGGTCGCACCTCTGCGAGCACTTGCTCACGGAGGGGCATCGGGTGATCTGCGTCGACAATCTCGATACCGGCTCGCTCACCAACATCGAGCACATCCGCGACGACGCGTTCGCGTTCCTGAACCAGGACGTGACCTCGCACATCCAGCTGGACGAGACGGTGGACTTCATCTTCCACTTCGCCTCGCCGGCCAGCCCGATCGACTACCTGCGGCTGCCGTTGCACACGCTGAAGGTCGGCGCATACGGCACCCACAACGCGCTCGGACTCGCGAAGTTCAAGCGCGCCCGCTTCATCCTCGCCTCGACCAGCGAGGTCTACGGCGACCCGTTGCTGCACCCGCAACCCGAGAGCTACTGGGGGAACGTCAACCCGATCGGGCCGCGCGGCGTGTACGACGAGGCGAAGCGGTACGCCGAGGCCCTGACGATGGCCTACCACCGTCAGCAGGGCGTCGACACGGCGATCGTCCGGATCTTCAACACCTACGGCCCCCGGATGCGTGCATTCGACGGCCGGGCGATCCCCACGTTTCTCCGGCAAGCCCTGCTGGGCCAGCCGTTGACGGTCTTCGGCGAAGGGTCGCAGACCCGCTCGTTCTGTTACGTCGACGACTTGATCGCGGGAATCTGGCGGCTCGCGATCTCCGGTGAGCACGAACCCGTCAACATCGGCAACCCGGAGGAGTTCACGCTCCTCCAGCTCGCCGCGCAGGTGATCGCCGCGACCGGCTCCGACAGCCGGATCGTGTTCGAGTCGCTGCCCGAGAACGACCCGGCGCAGCGCCGCCCCGATATCACCCGCGCCACACATCTCCTCGGCTGGGAACCGGCCATCACGCTCGAGGAGGGCCTGCGCCTGGTCCTCGAGCGGTCGGCCCGGCACGAGCTGATCGGAAGGACTACCTGAGTATGAACCGACGCTACCTGGCCGCGATCGCAGCGGCCGCGATCTCCTGCGGGCTGATGCCCGCGGCGGCATCCGCGAAGCTGAAGATCGGTGTCACCGACGCCACGATGCAGAACCGCGATCCCGTGCAGTTCTGGGACAACGTGAACGCCCTGCACCTGAACGTGATCCGCTCGCAGATCGGGTGGCACACGATCGCGGCGCACAAGCCGAAGCACCCCGAGGACCCGAACGACCCCGCGTACAACTGGCGGCTGCTCGACAAGAACGTCAGGGACGGGGCGGCCTGGAGCGCCAAGGCCAACGGCACGGTCATCTACAACGTCTGGGGCACGGCGAAGTGGGCCCACCGGTACAAGGGCCGGGTCGCCTACGTGCCGGTGCCGAACACGGCCTACTTCCGGCAGTTCATGCGCGCGCTCGCCAAGCGCTACAACGGCACGTTCATCCCGGCCGGCGCGACGGAGCCGCTGCCGCGCATCACGCACTGGGAGATCTGGAACGAGCCCAACAACGCGCTCGGGCTGGCGAAGCCGAACTCGAAGAAGCGGGCCGGCGTCCCGGCCGGCGCCAAGGCCTACCGCACGATCCTGAGCACGGCGTACAACGCCATCCACGCGCAGGATCAGGCCGGGAAGCCGAGGGCCGTCGTCATCGGCGGCGCCGTCGGTGGCCGCACGGGCGTCAACCACGTCACGTTCTACAAGCAGCTGAAGAGCCTGCGGGCTCCGATGGATGCCATCTCGGTGCACCCGTACTCGATCGTCCCGAGCTGGGGCCCGTCTGACGGCGCTCCCGGCAAGGGCTACCTGCAGCCGTTCTACCGGCTCGGCAACTTCAACCGGTTCGTCGCGTTCGTGAAGAGCTGGAAGGGATCGAAGTTCCCGATCTGGGTGACCGAGATCGGCTGGCAGGTCAACCCGCCCGATAAGCGGCTCGGCGTGCCGTCGTCCAAGCAGGCGCTGTTCTTCAAGCAGACCGTCGCGAAGCTGAAGCGGTACCCGCAGGTGCAGGGCATGACCTGGTACATGCTGCGCGACGAGGTGAACCCCGCCGGCTGGCAGTCGGGTTTCCTGACCTACCCGAAGAGCCACAAGTCGAAGAAGCGCCAGATCTGGTACGCGGTGCGCGCCACTAAGAAGTAATCGCGGCCTCGTAGGCAGCGACCATCTCTGCCACGATCACGTCCCACGAGTAGCGCTCCACGGCACGACGGCGCGCCTCGAGTCCCATCGCCGCAGCGGCGGCCGGATCGGCAAGCAGCCGGCCGCCCGCCGTTGCCACGGCGGCAGGGTCGTCGGGCGGCACCACGATCCCGTCGACCCCGTCTCGGACGCGGGCGGCCATGTCGCCCACCGGCGTGCAGATGACGGGCCGGGCCGTGGCCATCGCCTCCAGGCAGGCGAGCGAGAACGAGTCGCGGCGCGACGGCACGACGATCGCCGCGGCGGCGGCGTAGAGCCCGCCGATCTCGTCCGGACGCACCCGTCCGAGCGCGCGCACGCCGTCGCCGTGCACCAGATCGGCGAGCGGGCCGTCACCGACGACGTCGAGCGTTGCGTTGGGCACGGCCGCGCGGATGGCCGGCCAGGCCGACATCAGCGTGTCGACGCCCTTGACGTCGACCAGGCGGCCGACGAACAGCAGGCGGCCCGGAACGGCCTCGTCGTACGGTCGCGCGGGGAGCTCGACGCCGCCCGGCGGCACGACCCGGATGTCGGCGCGCGGCGCGATCGCCTCCAGCTCGCGGCGCATCTCCTCGCTGACGGCGATCGCGACGTTCCGGCCGAGGGTCGCGCGCACCAGCGTGGGCACGCGCCGCGCCAGCACGAGGTCGGAGCCGTGCACGGTCGTGACGGCCGGCTTGCGCGACGAGACGCGCGCGATCATGCCGGCCGGCAGCCAGTGGCCGTGCACGACGTCGGCGTGGCGCGAGTGGCGGGCCGCGGCGGCGGTGAACGCGGCGCCGAACTGCGGCAGCAGCGCCAGGCGGCGGCGGTCGTCGGCGAGGTTGTAGACCATGCCCGCGCCGTAGGCCAGCAACTCGAACCGGCTGGGCGCGTAGCGGAAGAAGTGCGAGCGCACACCGTCCTCGGTGCGGCTCGCGGCGCCGCTCGCATGCGGCGCCACGACGTCCACCTGGTGCCCGGCCACGACCAGCCGGGCAGCCAGACGGTGCACGAACGGCCCCGACGGCACACCCGAGGCCGGCGGATAGCTCGTGGTCAACATCAGAATCCGCAAGGGGCGTGCGCCCGCCATCGCTCGGTACGATGTCAGAGATGTCCTCGCTCCTGCGGCGTCGCCCGCTGTCGCGACGCGCCATCGACGAGCTCGATCCCGCGCTCGTCGGACGCGACGTGCGGGCGATCGCGACCCCGGTACCGCACGTCCGCGCCCTCGGACGCCTCCTCCGCGCCGCCGCGCGGGTGCTGGCACTCGGCGCAATCGACGTCGGATCGATCGCCGTGGCGCTCTACACCGGCCTCGCGGTAAAGGACGAGGTCGATCGGTCGCAGGTGCTCTGGGGGCTGGTCTGGCGGGCCGAGGCGGAGCTGCTGCCGTTCATCTCGCTGGTGCTGCTGCTGGTGTTCGCGCGCGCCGGCCTGTACCGGCGCGGTGGCCACCGACCGGGTGACGGCGCCGTCGTCTCGAGCATGTGTTTGACGACGCTCATCATCGCGGGCTTCGCGTACGCCACCGGACACCGCTCCGGCACCTACGCCATCTGGCTCTGGACGCTGGTCGTCTCGCTGCTGCTGATCATCGTGTTGCGGCGCTCGTTCGACAGCGTCTCGTGGCTCGCGCAGCGCTCCACCGGCCACGTGCACCGCGTCGTGATCTGCGGCGCCGGGCCCGAGGCGGCGAGCGTGTCGGCGGCGCTGATCGACGACGAGCGCTCGACGCCGATCGAGATCGTCGACCAGGTGGTCGACGTGGCGGCCCTGGAGCGCGCCATCGTGGCCGCCGACGCGGACGACGTGGTGCTGACGCGGCTGCCCGACGACGAGGCGCTGCTCGAGGCCCTCGACATCTGCACGCGCCACAGCGTACGGCTGCGCGTGGTGCCGACCGCGGCGCGCCTGCTCGCGCGCGAGGCCGTGTACGTCCCGGGCCAGTCGGTGCCGCTGTTCGAGATCGTACCGCCCACGCTGGCCGGCTTCGACTTCCTCGTCAAGCGCGCCTTCGACGTGGTCGTGTCGGCCATGACGATGCTGTTGCTATCGCCGGTGCTGCTGCTGATCGCGATCGCGATCAAGACCAGCTCGCGCGGCCCGGCCATCTACCGCGACCAGCGCATCGGCATGGCGGAGCGCCCCTTCGAGATGCTCAAGTTCCGGTCGATGCGCGACGGCGCCGCGGCCGAGCAGGCGGGTCTCGAGGGTTCCAACGAGGCGGACGGCGCGCTGTTCAAGATCCGCCACGACCCGCGCATCACGGGCGTGGGGCGCATCCTGCGCCGGTTGTCGCTGGACGAGCTGCCGCAGCTGTGGAACGTGCTCCGTGGCGACATGAGCCTCGTCGGCCCCCGGCCGCTGCCGATGCGCGACTACGCGCGGCTGGCCGACTGGCACCGCAAGCGCTACCTGGTGCTGCCCGGCATGACCGGTCTGTGGCAGATCTCGGGCCGTTCCGACCTGGGCTTCGACGCGATGGTGCGGCTCGACTTCTACTACCTCGAGCACTGGTCGGTCTGGATGGACATCTCGGTGCTCCTGCGGACACCGCTGGCCGTCGTGACGGCGCGAGGGGCTCGTTGACGGCGATCGACGACGTGACGGCCGACGGCACCGGCGACTTCGGCGTGCCCCGCAAGTCGAGCCTGCGCGGGGCCGCGACGCTGTCGGCCGCCCAGGGCCTGTTCGTCGTCGCGGGCTACATCCTGAACGTCGTCCTCGCGCGCTTCCTCGGGCCTGGCCCGTACGGCGCCTACGGCGTCGTGATCAGCCTGCTCACGATCGTCAACCTGATGCAGACCCAGGGCGTGCCGCAGGCGCTGTCGCGCTCGATCGCCGGCGGCAGCGACGAGGTCGGCGCGTGGCACGCCGCGCTGCGGGTGCAGGCCGTGGCATCGACTGGCGGCCTGGTGCTGCTGGCGCTGTCGGCACCCATCCTCGCGTCCGTGCTCGACGACGAGCGGCTGCTGGCCGGCCTGCTGATCGCCGCGCTGGCCGTGCCCAGCTACGCGCTGTTCGCCACCATCGGCGGCGTGCTCAACGGCCGTCGCGACTTCGTCCGGCAGGCGAAGATGAACGCCGTCTACGCCGCGGCCCGGGTGGTCTGGGTGCTGGGCCTTGCGGTCGCCTTCAAGTTCAGCGGCGCCATCGCGGGCTACGCGATCGCACCGCTGATCGCGTTCGCCTTCGTCATCTCGGCTCGGCCGCGCGGCCCCCGGCAGCCGGGGTTCGACTGGCGTCCGCTGGTGCGGTTCGCACTGCCGAACATCGGCCTCGCGCTGGCGCTGACGGCGATCATGAGCATCGACCTGCTGTTCGTGAAGGGACTCATCGCGAACGACGACATCGCCGGCATCTACGCGGCCGCCCAGAACGCCGCGCGGCTGACGTACTTCATCATCATCCCGGCCGGCATCGTGCTGTTCCCGGCCATGGCCGAGGCCATGGCGTCGGGCGACAAGATCCGCCAGCGGATCCTCGCCGGCGACGGCATCGAGGGCGCCGTGTCGGTGGTGCTCGTGATCGTCGCCGTGATGGCCGGTGCTCGGGTGCCGTTGCTCGACCTGGCGTTCGGCGACGCCTACGAGGGCGCCGCGACGGCGTTCGAACTGCTCGCTCCGGCGCTCGGCTGCCTGGCGCTTTCCTACACGCTCGCATCGCTGCTGACCGGCTCCGGCCACCCGCATCCGCCCATGGTCATCGCGGCCTCGGCGCTGCTGGTGCAGGTCATCCTCGAGTACCCGCTCACGAAGGCGTACGGCATGACGGGCGCCGCGCTGGGCACGCTGATCGCGGCCTCTGGCTGCCTGATCGGGCAGGTGGTGGTGGTGCGCCGGCGGCTCGGCACGGTCGGCGATCCGATCCGGATCGCGCGCCTGCTGCTGGCGGCAGGCGGCGCGTTCGCGGTTGCATCGCTGGCATCATCGCGCGCTGATGTGCTTCCGATCTGTTTCGCCGCGACGGTCACCTACGTCGTGCTCGTCGTCGTGATGCGGGTCGTCCCGCGGCGGCTGAGGAGGACCCGGTGACCATCCGCGTGTGCCTCTTCGGCACCTACGACCGGACCCTGCACCCGCGGGTCGCGAACCTCGAGCTGGCGCTGCGCGCCGCCGGCGCCGAGGTGATCGAGGTGCACGAGCCCGCGTGGCCGGGCAGCACCGACGAGAAGATCGCCCTGGCCCGCAACCCGCTGTCGCCGCGGACGCTGCTGCGCATCGGCCGGGCGTGGGTCCGGCTCGCGCGGGCGTACCGCGCGGCGCCGCCGCACGACGTCGTGCTGGTGGGCTACTTCGGGCACCTCGACGTGTTCCTGGCGCGGCTGCTCGCGGGCCGCGACAAGGTCGTCCTCGACCTCATGCTGTCGGTGTACGACACGATCGTCTACGACCGCCAGACGGTGCCCGACAACGGCATCCAGGCGCGGCTGGCACTCCGGCTCGACCGGCTCGCAGTCCGCCAGTGCCGCCGCGCCCTCGTCGACACGGCCGAGCATCGCGCCTACTTCGTCGACCGCCTGCAGATTCCCGAGGAGAAGCTTGCGGCGATTCCCGTTGGGGCCGACGCCGACCACTTCGCGCGCGCCGCCCCGGCCGAGCCCGGCGAGCGCCTCAAGGTGCTTTTCTTCGGCACCTTCGTGCCGCTGCAGGGCACGCCGACGGTGGCCGAGGCGATGCGCCTCGTCGGCGGCGCGCCCGTCGACTTCACGATCGTCGGCCGCGGCCAGGACAAGGAGCTGTTCGACGCCCGGTCGAAGGACCGGCCGGGCTCGCGTGTCCTCGACTGGGTCGACTACTCCCAGCTGCCGGCGCTGATCGCCGAGCACGACGTCGTGCTCGGCATCTTCGGCACGACCGCCAAGGCCGGCCGCGTGATTCCGAACAAGGTCTACCAGTCGGCCGCCGTCGGCCGGGCGATCGTCACCGGCGACACGTCGGCCGCGCGCGACGCCCTGGGCGACGACGTCGTGCTGACGCCGCCCGGCGACGCCGCCGCCCTCGCGCAGGCGCTCGTGGAGCTGGCGGGCGATCCGGGCCGCGTGCGCGACCTCGGCACCGCCGTCGCCGCCCGCTTCGACCGGCGCTTCGCGCCCCGCGCCATCGGCGCCGAGCTGGTCGAGCTGCTGCGGCCCGACCCCGGCCTCGCCTGGACGCCCGCCCCGCGCTGGCTGATGCGGTTCCACCTGCTGAAGAAGGACCTGCTCGGCCGGCTCGACAGGGAGCGACCGGTGATCGAGCTCGGCTACGGGTCGGGCGCCGTGCTGGAGCTGCTGTCGGACCAGGGCTTCCGCGCCACGGGCCTCGACATGTCGGCCAGCGCGATGGCACTGGCGCGGGCGCGTGTCTCGCGCATCCCGGCCGAGCGCCGGCCGGAGGTGCTCGTGGGCGGCTTCGAGCAGCTGGAGAGCCTCCGCGGCACGGCCGGGGCGCTGCTGATGTTCGAGGTGCTCGAGCACGTCGAGGACGACGTCGGTCTGCTGCAGGAGATCCACGACCTGCTCGGCCCGGGCGGCGCGATCCTGCTGTCGGTGCCGGCGCATCAGGCGCGGTTCTCGCGCGTCGACGACATGGCCGGGCACTTCCGCCGCTACGAGAAGGACGAGCTCGCCTCGCGGCTGCGCGATGCCGGCTTCGAGCCCGAGGTGTTCTGGTGCTACGGCTACCCGCTCGCGAACCTGCTGATGCGGGTGCGGCGCATGATCACGCCCGACCAGGGCGACGCCGGTGCCGGCGAGCTGGTCGAGCGCTCGGCCGAGAGCGGCAACATGATCCCGATGCGGCGCCTCGTCGGATCGGTCGTGAACGAGACGACGATGCTGCCGTTCAGCCTCCTGCAGCGGCCGTTCATGCGCACCGACCTCGGTGATGGGTATCTCGTCCTCGCCCGCCGCCGGTAGCGCGCGCCGGGCCTCGCTGCGCGCGGCCCGGTGGCCGGCGTCGGCGGCCGTGCTGGTCGGCGGGTGGCACCTGGCGCTCGGCTCGCGGCTGACGGCGCCGATCATCATGGCCGACGAGTACGGCTACCTGGGCGCCGCCCGCCGCATCGTCGGCGACGTCGGCCAGACGCACGTGCCGTATCACGCCGGCGCCGGCCTGCTGTACGTGCCGGCGGCGCTGCTGGGCGACGGGCCGCTCGGCGTCTATCGCGGCGCGCTCGCCACCAACGCCGTGCTGGCGGCGCTGCTGGCGCTGGCGGCGTGGTGGGCGGCCGGGCTGTTCGAACCGCTGCGCCGGCCGCCGGCGCGGTTCGCGGCCACGCTCGCGGTCGGCCTGTACACGTCGTTCGTCGGCTACTCGGGCCTGGCGGCGCCGGAGGTGGCGTTCGCGGCGCTGGAGCTGGCGCTGCTGAGCGTTTTCGCCCACGCGCTGCGAGGCGGGCGGCCCGCCTGGTGGGCGCTCGCAAGCACCGGCTGTGCGGCCGCGTGGCTGCTGCACCCGCGGGGGGCGGGCGTGATCGCCGCGGGCCTGGTCGTCGCCTTCGTGGCGCTGCGTCCGTCGCGCCTGCACTGGAGCCAGATCACCGCGTTCCTGTCGCCGCTGATCGTCGGGCTGCCGCTGATCACGTGGCTCGACGACTGGGTGTCGGGGACGGTGCTCGACCCCGAGCAGTACGACTCCGGCGCCATCGTCTCGGGGATCTCGAGTGCGCACGGCATCAAGATGCTCGTGATCACGGCGTTCGGACAGTTCTTCTACCTGAACGCGGCCACCCTCGGCCTCGTGACGCTCGGCGGGCTCGCGCTCTGGCGGCGGCTGCGATCGACGGCCGGCGACCGGCTGATCGCCCTCTACCCGCTGGCCGCGATGCTGTTCGTGTTCGCGATCTCGGTCGCCACGAACGCGCGGGCCAGCCGCGCCGATCACCTGCTGTACGGCCGGTACAACGAGGGTGCCATCGCGCCGCTGCTCGTGGCCGGGTGCGCGGTGCTCGCGGGGAGCGAGGCGGTGGCGCTGCGCCGCCTCTACGTCGCGGTGGCGGGCGGTGTCACGCTGGCGTCGGCCGCGATCTTCTACGGCCTCGCGGGCGCCGGCCGGCTGCACGGCCTGTTCTACCTGGTGACGGTCCTGGGCATCGACCCGGTCCGGCGCCGCATCGGCTGGCCCGACCCGCTGCTGATCGCCGCGGCCGTGTTCGTGCTGATCTACCTGGTGGCGGCGCTGCGGCGGTTCGGGCGCGTGGCGCCGATCGCGCTGGCGGGCCTGGTGTTCGTCGTGTTCGGTGTCAAGAACGCGCGCGACTTCTTCCAGCCCGAGTCGCGCAGCCGAGCCCAGGAGCACGTGCTGGCCGACGCCCTGAACGGCCTCGGCGCGCAGGAGCCGCTCGGCTGCATCGCCTACGACAAGACGGCCGAGAGCTTCTACCACCACTTCAACTACGAGTACCTGGCTCCGGCCCGGTACGGGGTATTCGTGCCCGGGCAGACGCCCCCGTGCGGCGACCTCGTGATCTCGGACGCGGCGTTCGGCGCGGCGAGCCCGGGCGCCCGTGCGCTGGCCACCGAGACGCGCGCCGCGCAGGTGCTGTGGGTGCTGCCCGGCGCGCGCCAGGACCGTCTGGCCGCCGCCGGGGACTTCCCCGCGGCCTGACGGGCGGCGGGTCAGCCGGGCGCCGATCGTAGAATGGGCCCGATGGTCGCCTCCGGTCACCGCCGCGACGCCGTGCGCCCGCGGTGATCGCCACGTTCGCGATCGTGGTCGCGGCCTGGGTCGCCTGCCTGGTGCCGGGCCTCCCCGCCGCATTCCTCGCCGGCGGCCGCGAACGGCCCGCACCGGTGCTCGTCGTGCAGGCCGCGATGTACGGCGCGGCCTGGTACACGGGCGTGACGCTGCTGCTCGGCGCCACCGGCCACTTCGGCCTGCGGCCGCTGCTGGCGCTGACGGCGCTGGTCGTCGCCGTGCTCGCCGCGGTGGTCGTGCGCGGGGGCCGTCCGGAGCCGCACTGGCCGCGACCGGACGTCGTCGCGCTGGCGCTGGCCGCCGTCTTCGTCGTCGGCGTGCTCGCCCGGTCGTCGAACGTCGTCGACTCGCTGCTGTGGATCGGCGATCCGGGCGCGTACACCAACTACGCCTGGCTGACCGTGACCACGGGCGAGCTGAACAGCGACCTGACGGCCGTGCCGCCGGCCGTGATGGTGCCCTTCGCCGCGACGTTCGGCATCGAGAACGCCGACGCCGCGATGGCGTTCCTGGCGACTCTCACGCTCGCGGCCGTTCCGGCCGTGGCGTGGGCGCTCGGCGCCAGCCGGCGCGCCGCGCTGGTCGTCACGGCAGCGGCAGCGGTCTGCGTGACCCCCGTCTGGTACGCGCGGATCGCGTCGGCCGAGACGCCTTACGTGACGTTCCTCGCGCTGATCCTGCTCGAACTGGCCCTGCTGCACCGGTCGCAGCGCGCGGTCGGCGTCCTGCTGGCCACGACCGCCGGGGCCGCGCTGATGCAGGCCACCCGCGCCGACAGCATGCGCCTCGTGGCCGCCTGCCTGGCGTTCGCCGTCATCCGCGGGCTGGTCGCACCGACGCACGCGGGGAGGCGCGAGGCGGGCTGGGCGGCCGCGGTCGTGGCCGGCACCGGGCTCGGCTACGTCTTCGACGCGTGGCAGTCGAACGCGTACCTGACGCGCCAGTTCGACGCCGTCGCCTCGCTGACGAACCGCGTGCGCGATGCCGGGCTGCTCGAGGTCTCGGTGCAGCTGGTGCTCGCCGTTGCCGCGCTCGCGGCCATCACGTACGCGATCGGCGCCGGCGCCGCGCGCTGGAGCACGGCCGAGGGACGGCCGCGCGCCGGGCGCGTCACGGCCGTGCTGACGGCCATCGCGGCCCTGGCCGGCCTGTACGGCACCACCGTTTCCCGCAGCTACCTGCTCGACGCCGGCGGCCGCTTCGGGATCCTCCTGATCGTGCTCGCCGTGACCGGCTTCGTGATCGGCTTCGGCCGGCCCGATGCGACCGGCGCCGTGACGGTGGCCTGCTCGCTGTTCGCGCTGATCGGGGCGCTCGAGGCCGGCCACCAGTTCTACGGCCTGTCGCTCAACCACGCGTGGTTCCTGTACTGGGATCGGTACCTGTTCTCGGGCGCCTTCGTACCCTTCGTGCTGCTCGCAGTGATCGGCGTCGACCGCATCCTGCGCGTGCGCGTGGTCGTCCGCCGCCCGATCGTGACGACGCTGGCCGCCGCCGCCGGCATCGCGCTGCTGCTGCCGACGACCGTGACGGCGTCGCGCGAGACCCTGTTCGCCGGCAGCGCCGACCAGCTGCGCGAGCTGCAGCGCCTGAGCGGCCCTGCGCCGATCGCCTGGTCGGTGCTGCACCCGTTCCCGGGCACGTTCTATCCCAACACCCGGGACCCGTGGATCAACACGCTGACCGTCGGCTTCCAGCACCGCGTGCTGAACCCGCCGACGGCGCCGTTCGCCCCCGACGCAGCCGTCTCGTTCGAGGCCGCCACCGCGCTCGCCGCCAGGACGGGCGACACGCAGGTGGCGGTGATCGAGGCGACGCTGCAGGGCCTGCCTCCGGCGCACCCGCTGGAGGGCTCGACGGGGGGGTGGCAGTGGACCTACGCCGGCCGGTCGGACGCCGAGATCCCGGTGCTGCCGAAACGCGAGAACGGTGCCGAGGAGTGGCGCACGTTCCCGGCCGTCTTCGACGTCTGGCGCCTGGAACGGCTCGCGGCTTAGAGGCTAGAGGTCAGCGCGCTTCAGCGCCCGCGTGCCGCCGGCCAGCAGCAGGGCGGAGCCGACCACGAGCAGGCCGATCGCCGACGCCGACGAGACGGCCGGCACGTTCAGCGGCGGCGCCACGTCGAAGCCCTTGGCCGCGATCACCTTCGCGTACGCCGCGATCGAGAGCCGCGAGGCGGAGGCCGCGAAGCTCGCGATCGAGCCCTCCCAGAGCAGCACGTACAGCACGCCCGCGAGGATGCCGTGGCGGATCGACAGCGACAGCAGCACGGACAGCGCCGCGTACGCCGCCGCAGCCAGGACGACCGCGAGCAGGGTCGAGACGACGCCTCTGGCGCCGACCGCGCCGGGCACGATGGTGACGGCGAGCGTCGAGGGCAGGATCAGCCCGACCGCCACCGCGGTCGTCGCGATCCAGGCGGCCACCACGATCTTGAACCGCGCCAGCGGGGTGGCGACGACGTACAGGATCGTGCCGTCGTCGCGGCCCTCGCCGATCGCGCTGGCGCCGAGCACGACGGTCACGAGCGCGAGGATGACCGGCAGCAGCAGTCGTTCCACGATGCGGGCCGTGAAGCGGTCGGGGCTGTCGACGATATCGAGCACGGTCGCCACGATCACGACGGCGCCGGGCAGCAGCGCCAGTGCCAGCAGCGCGATCACGCGCCGGCGCCCGGCCAGGGAGCGGGCGAACAGGAAGGCGAGTGGCATCACCGCGCGGCTCCCCGCGCCCGGGCGTGCAGGTACGCGTAGACGCTCTCCAGATCGTCGCCGACCGGCTCGACGCGCGACACGGTGATCGACCGCTCGCGGGCGATCTTCGGCAGCTGACGCGCGAGGGCGTCGGGGTCGGGCGTCTCGAGCAGCGCGCCGCCGTCCTGCAGCCGCACCGCGTCGGCCAGGCCGGCGCCGACGAGGGCCTGGGCCAGCTCGCGCGTGCCGGTCCCCGCCTCGACTCGCACGCTGCGGGGGCGGTCGGCGATCAGCGTGCGGATGCTCGCCGTCTCGCCCTCGGCGACGAGGCGGCCGTTCACCAGCACCACGACGCGCGGCGCCATGCGCTCCACCTCGTGCAGCACGTGCGACGAGACGATCACGGTCTTCCCCTCGTCGCCGAGGCGCTGCACCAGCTCGACGAACGCTCGCCGGCGCGCCGGGTCGAGACCGTTCAGCGGCTCGTCCAGCAGGAGCACGTCGGGATCGTGCGCGAGCGCCTGCGCCAGCTTCACGCCCTGCCGCATGCCCTTGGAGAACCCGGCCAGCCGCCGGTCGGCGACGTCGTCCAGGCCGACCGTCTGGAGCGCACGATGCGCCGCGGCGTCGGGATCGGCGACGCCGCGCAGCCGGGCCAGCAGCGACACCGCCCCGTGCGCCGTCAGGAAGGGCCACAGCCCGTCGCCGTCGGGCACGAGACCGACGCGACGGAACACCTCGGGCTCCCGGCGCGGATCGGAGCCGAGGATGCGGACGCTGCCGCGGCTGGGCGACGTGAAGCCCGCCAGCAGCCGCAGGACGGTCGTCTTGCCGGCGCCGTTGTGCCCGAGCAGGCCGGTCACGCCCGGCCCGGCGGCGAACGACACGTCAGCGACCGCCACCCGGTCGCGGAACCAGCGCGACACGCCATCGACCACCACGGCGTCGGTCATCCGTCGGCCCGCCGGTAGCGCAGCAGGAGCACGAGCAACGAGACGCCGCAGACAACCAGGTACGCGGCCAGCCAGCCGACGGTCGACAGCTCCTGCACGCCGCCCTGCACGTCCGGGAACATGCGCTGCGCCAGGATCACGGGCACCAGGGGCAGCGCGAGCACCAGCACGTTGCTGGACGCGCCCAGTCCCGCCAGCACGGCGCTGGTCGCGCTCGAGGCCACCAGCAGGGCCACGGCACCGCCCATCGCGAACGCCCGCCGCGACGTGAGCGACGAGACGGCCAGGCCGACCAGCACGAAGTAGCTGGCGATGATGAAGCCAGCCGCGACGATGCGCGGCAGGTCCTTCCAGTGGCCCTGCAGGTAGCCGAGCGGGTGGACGGCGAACAGCACGTTGCCGGCAAACAGGAACAGCACCGGCGCCAGCGTGGTCAGGAGCAGCGGCAGCAGCGCGGCGCCGAACTTGGCGGCCAGGTACTCGCGCGGCGACACGGCCGTGGAGTAGTAGAGATCGAGCACGCGGTCGCGGCGGTCGGGGCACAGCAGCTCGGGCGTGACGATGCCGGCCAGCGCCAGGATCACGATCGCGACCGTGGTGTAGTAGTCGGAGTACGGCGCCAGCTCGGAGAGGTCCTGGTTGACCCGCGAGGCGAACAGCGCGCGCACGCCGAGCACGATCAGGGCCGGCGTGAACGCGAAGAAGATCAGGCCGAGGGGGATCAGCTTGCCGCGCCAGCCGCGGCCGGCGCCGAGCGCGTGGAGCGCACCCTGCCGGGCGAACGACACCAGGCACGCGATCCGTCCCCGGCGCGCGCCCTCGTAGCGCGTGTACCGGAGGTCCTCGACCCGGCTGCCGCCCTGCACGCCGGCCATCAGACGTCCTCCATGGCGCCGACGAGGATGTCCTCGACGGTGGGGACGGCGGGAACGAGCTCGCGCAGGCCGGCGCCGGCGTCGGCCGCTGCATCGCGGATGGCGTCGAGCACGTCGCTGCCGGCGCCCTGGACGACGAGCCGGCCGCCCGACTCGTCTGCCACGAGGCCGCGGGTCGCGAGCGCCGCCCGGAACGCCTCGACGTCGCCGCTGACGCGCACGGCGATCGCAGTCGCGTCGGCGCCGCGCAACTCGTCCAGCAGTCCCGACGTGACGACGTGGCCGTCGCGCAGCACGACGACGGCGTCGCACGTGCGGGCGACGTCCTCGAGCACGTGCGACGAGAGCAGCACGCGCACGCCCAGATCGAGCGACAGCCGCCGCACGAGCTGCAGCATCTCCTCGCGCCCGGCCGGGTCGAGCCCCGCGGTGGGCTCGTCCAGCACGACCAGCTCCGGGCCGTGCACGAGGGCCTGCGCGAGCTTGACGCGCTGCCGCATGCCGGTCGAGAACGTGCCGATCGGTCGCGAGCGCTCCTCCTCCAGCCCGACCTGGAACAGCACCTCGCTGGCGCGCAGCACGGCCGCGCGCCGCGGCAGGCCGCGCAGCTCGGCCAGGTAGACGACGAACACGTGGGCCGACGGATCGCGCGGCAGGCACTCGCCCTCCGGCATGTACCCGACGCGCCGCCGGATGTCGCGGCTGTCGCGCGCGGCGTCGAGGCCGAGGATCTGCAGCGTGCCCTCGTCGGGCCGCACGAGACCGAGCAACGCCCGCATCAGCGTCGACTTGCCGGCGCCGTTCGCGCCCAGCAGCCCGGTCGCGAGACCATCGATGGCGACCGTGACGTCGTTCAGCGCCTCGATCGAGCCGTAGCGCTTCGAGACACCGGTCGCAGAGATGGCCGCGGGCCCGTCCATCGGGTCAGCGTATCCGGCCGGGACGAGGAGCTCCTAGACGCGCGCCGTCGCGGAGAGGCGGGCGATGTCGGCGTCGACCATCATCTCGACCAGATCGTAGAAGGTCGTGCGCGGCTTCCAGCCCAGCTCCGCGCGGGCCCGCGCCGGGTCGCCGATCAGCTGGTCGACCTCGGCCGGGCGCATGAACGCCTGGTCGATGACGACGTGCCGGTCGGCCTCCAGCCCGGCGTGCGCGAAGGCGGCCTCGACGAACTCCCGCACCGAGTGCGTCTCGCCCGTCGCGATCACGTAGTCGTTCGGGATCTCCTGCTGCAGCATCAGCCACATCGCCTCGACGTAGTCGCCGGCAAAGCCCCAGTCGCGCTCGGCGTCCAGGTTGCCGAGCCGCAGCTCGGTCGCCAGGCCCAGCTTGATGCGCGCCACGCCGTCGGTGATCTTCCGGGTCACGAACTCCAGGCCGCGGCGGGGCGACTCGTGGTTGAAGAGGATGCCCGACACCGCGAACAGCCCGTAGGACTCGCGGTAGTTGACGGTGATGAAGTGGCCGTAGACCTTGGCCACGCCGTAGGGCGAGCGCGGGTAGAAGGCCGTCGCCTCGCTCTGCGGCACCTCGAGCACCTTGCCGAACATCTCCGACGACGACGCCTGGTAGAAGCGGATGCCGGGATCGACGGCCCGGACGGCCTCCAGCAGGCGCGTCACGCCGGTGCCCGTGAACTCGGCGGTCAGCACCGGCTGCGACCAGGACGTGGGCACGAAGCTCTGCGCACCGAGGTTGTAGACCTCGTGCGGCCGGGCCTCCTGCAGGGCCGTCATCAGCGATGCCTGGTCGAGCAGGTCGGCCTGCATCAGGTTGATCCGGCCACGAAGGTGATCGATGCGGTCGGAGCTCTCGGTCGACGAGCGGCGGACGGTGCCGTGGACCTCGTAGCCCTTGTCGAGGAGCAGTTCTGCGAGGTACGAGCCGTCCTGGCCCGTCACTCCGGTGATCAGCGCGCGGCGTACGGTCATCGCCGTGGAGTGTCGCCGATCACGGACCGCCGTGCCGCCTCCAGCAGGTCGGCAAGCGTCTCGTTCAGCTCGTAGCGCGGCCGCCAGCCGGTGGCCGAGCGCAGCCGGGAGGCGTCGCCGCACAGCACCGGCGTGTCGACGGCGCGCAGCCGCGCCGGGTCGCGGACGACGCTGATCGGCGCCGTCGCACCGCCCACCAGCAGCGCCAGCACATCGGCCAGGGGCACTGCCTCGCCGCGGGCGACGTTGTACGTGCCGGTGGGCACACCGGGGTCGAGCAGCGCCAGGTAGGCCGCCACCACGTCGCGCACGTCGAGCAGGTCTCGCTGGACGGTGAGGTCGCCGACCATCAGCTCGCCGCCGCCGGCGCGCTCCAGCTCGGCGATCTGCGCGGCCCAGGAAGGCAGTGCGAACCGCCGGTCGTGGCCGGGGCCGGTGTGCGTGAACGGTCGCGCGATGACGACGTCGAGCCCGTGGGCGCGCGCCACCTGTTCGGCCGCCAGCTCGGCCGCGGCCTTGGAGGCCGCGTACGGCGAGCGGGGCGCGAGTGGCCGCGACTCGTCGGCCGGCGCCTCGCCCGTGTCGCCGTACACCTCGCCGGACGAGACCACCAGCAGCCGCGCCCGCGGAGCCGCACGGTGCACCACCTCGGCCAGGTTGACCGTGCCGATCGTGTTCACCGCCCAGGTCGCACCCGGATCGGCGATCGAGTCGGTGACGCTCGAGATGGCCGCCAGGTGCACGACGGCCGCCGGCGCCGCGGCCTCGACCTCGGCCAGCAGCGCGGCCGGATCGGTGACGTCGGCGACCGACGGCACGGCGGACGGGCCGAGCGCGGCGCAGAGATACCCGCCGACGAACCCCGGCGCCCCGGTGACGAGGACGCGCCGCTCGTTCAGAACAGCCAGCTGGGCCAGGCGTCGCGCCCGCCGACGACCGAATTGATGTCGTCGCGTGCGAGGAGCCAGAAAAGGATCGCGAAGCCGCAGCAGAAGGCGCCGGCGACCGCACCCTTGAGGGGCCGGGCCTGGATCGCACCCTGGACGAATCCGATGCCGCACGCCATGATGCCGACGAGGCCGATCACGTAGGCCGCCGGGGCGAGCTTGATGGTGGCCTCGAAGAGGACGGCGATGATGCCGAAGGCGAAGCCGAGCTTCGCAAGAAACGGGGCGGAGGCGGTGTCCTCGACCGCATCCCCGTGGGCGGCGTGCTCGTGCATGGGGGGCATCCTACAGCGGGCCGCCGACGGTCGCTGCGCTACCATCGCCCGGTGGCCCCATCGGTAGCGACGAGGCGCATCCTCCCCGCATCGCTGGGATGGCTGACCTCTCACCGGGAGCTCCTCCTGACGCTCCTGCGCCGCGAACTGCGAGCGCGCTACAAGTCAACGGTCTTCGGCGTGCTGTGGTCGTACATCCAGCCGATGCTGATGATGATCGTCTACTGGCTCGTCTTCAGCGTGCTGCTGCGGGCGACCGGCGGCATCCACAACTACCCGCAGTTCGTCCTCACCGGCCTCGCCGTGTGGACGTTCTTCCAGGGTGGCGTCGTCTACGGCGCCGCCAGCCTGGTAGCGAACGGCGAGCTGATGAAGAAGGTGTGGTTCCCGCGGCCGGTGATCCCGACGGCCGTCGTGCTGGCGCAGGTGACGACGTCGCTGGTGATGTTCGCCGTGATCGTGCCCGCCAACCTGATCACGCTGCCGAACACGCTGCGCACGTGCCTGCTGGCGATCCCGATGCTGTTCGGCCTGCTGATGCTGACGCTGGGCCTGGCCTGGGCGCTCGCCACGCTGAACGTCTTCTACCGCGACATCGAGCACCTGCTGACCGTGCTGTTCCTCCCCTGGTTCTTCCTGACGCCGATCTTCTACAGCCTCGAGAGCATCCCGGCGGCTGCCGACACCCAGTCGGTCGTCACGATCCTGCGCTACGCGAACCCGGTCACGCCGTACGTGGAGGGCATCCGCGGGGCGCTCTGGAACGGGATCATCGTCGGCCCGGCCGAGCTGATCTACATGGCCGTCGTCGGTCCGTCGATGGCGGCGTTCGGACTGTGGGTGCTGCGCCGCTACGAGGATCGCCTTGCCGTCGAGCTCTGAGCCCGCCGCGCTGCGCGGATCGATCCACGGTCGTGGCCTGAGCCGGCACTTCGAGCTGCGCGACCAGACCGCGCGCTCGATCAAGGAGGTGCTGATCACGCGCCGCCGCGTGAAGCGCCGCGAGCTGTGGGCGCTGCGCGACGTCGACATCGACGTCCGGCCCGGCGAGTCGTTCGGCATCGTCGGCCAGAACGGCAGCGGCAAGTCGACGCTGCTGAAACTGATCGCCGGCATCTACCCGCCCAGCGAGGGCGACCTGCAGATCGAGGGCCGCATCGGCTCGCTGCTCGAGGTCGGGGCCGGGTTCCACCCCGACTTCTCGGGGCGCGAGAACGTCTACCTGAACGCCGCCGTGTTCGGCATCTCGCGCGACTACATCGACGAGAACCTCGCCGACATCATCGCCTTCGCCGAGCTCGAGGAGTTCGCCGACCAGGCCGTCAAGACCTACTCGTCGGGCATGTACCTGCGCCTCGGCTTCTCGGTCGCGATGCACATCAACCCCGACATCCTGCTGCTCGACGAGGTGCTCGCCGTCGGCGACGAGTCGTTCCAGCAGAAGTGCCAGGGCCGCATCTGGGACTTCAAGCGCGCCGGCGGCACGATCGTCTTCGTGTCGCACGATGCGACGTCGGTCGAGCGCCTGTGCGATCGCGCGATGCTGCTCGAGAAGGGGCGTGTCGTCGAGGCCGGCACGCCCGAGGAGGTGCTGCGCACCTACCACCGCCATCTGGCGTCGCGCGCCGTCTCGACCATCGCCCGGCCCGACACCGCGGCGGCACCCGGCGTGGTGCAGATCGTCGGCCTGCGGGCCATCTCCGGCGACGGGACGATCCGCACGCGCTTCATCGAGGGCGAGCCGGTCGTGCTCGAGACCACGGTGCTGGCCGTCACGGGCGCCGAGAGCGTCCAGTTCACGTTCGCGTTCCGCGATCCCTCCGGGCAGCTGGTCGCCGCGCGCACCCACCCGGCCGTGACGCTGCGCGCCGGCATTCCCGAGCCGCTGCGCTTCCACCTGGAGGCGCTGCCGTTCCGCGACGGCGTCTACCGCATCGACCTGAGCGTGGTCAGCCACGACGGCGACAAGATCCTGGCCGAGGAGGAGCGGGCGCTCGAGCTCTCCATCTTCTCGAACGAGCCCGGCGCCACCGGGCCGATCCGCCTCGTCGGGGCCTGGGAAGTCCCCGTCAGCGCGCCGACCGTCGAACGCTGAGCAAGGCCTCGAGCCAGGAGCAGCGCACAGCCTCCCAGCCGCCCGTGCCCGCCACGTAGCGCTGCCCCTGCGCGCCCAGCACGGCGGCCAGCGGCGGGTTGTCGAGCAGCAGCGCGAGCGTGGCGTGGAACTCGTGCTGGTCGTCGTACCAGAGGCCGCCGCCCGATCGCCGCGACTGGCCGACCAGCACCGCGCTGGCGCCGTTCGCGAGCGTCGGCCGCGCATGGCTCCAGGCCTCGAGCGCGACGATCGACAGGCTCTCGTAGGCGGACGGCAGCAGCACCACGGCCGCGCCGGCCAGCGCGTCGTGCTTGGTCTGGTCGTCGACGTACCCGGTCACGACGACGCCCTCGACGTCGGCCGGGAGGGTCATGTGCGGCCGCCCGACCAGCACGAGGCGCAGGTCGGGACGACGCCGCCGCAGCTCGGCGAACCGGGCCAGCACCACGTCCGAGCCCTTCGCCGGCTCGATCCGGCCGAGCGCCAGCAGGTACGGCCCCTCGATGCCGAACCGCGCCCGGAACCGCTCCGGATCGGCCGCCGGCGCGTCGTCGACGGTGAGCGGGATCGTGAATCGCGGCCGGTCGTCGAAGCCGAACCGCTGCTCCACCACCGCGCGCTCCTCGGGCGTGTTGAACACCAGCACGCCGGGCCGGGCGAACAGCTCGTCGAAGATCCGCAGCCGGAGGGGCGGCTCGTCGTGGGCCAGCGGCACCAGCACGGCCCGGTCGCCGGCGATCTCGATCGCGTCGGGCGCCGTGGCGTAGAGGTACGGCAGCACGCAGACCGCGTCGTAGGCGTCGCCCTCGGCGCGGAGGTGCTGGGCGATGCCCGGCACGACGGGACCCTGCGCGTGCATCCAGCGACGGCCCAGCTCAAGGTCGTCCGGCGCCGCGTAGGCCTGTGGCGACAGCGCGTCGAACGTCGCCGGGTCGCGCGGCGCGGCCACCCTGAAGCGCAGGACGCGGACGCCGCCGACCCGCTCCTCGCCGGGCGGGTAGTGATCGGCCCAGGTGCGGTAGTCGAGCGCGCACGACGTCAGCACGGTCACGTCCAGGTCGGCCGCGAGCAGCTCGGCGAGGCGCCGGCACTCCTCCTCGGCGCCACCGCCGATCTCGGCGCCGTAGCGCGGGACGACGAACGCGACGCGCTTCACCGCAGGCCGCCGACCAGCTCGAGCAGGCGCGCGCCCACGACCTCGGGCGCCAGTGCCGCGAGGCGCTCGGCCCGGCCGGCGGCCATCGCCGCGCCCAGCGCGGGATCGGTCACGGCGAGGTGCAGCATCTCGGCCAGCTCGGGAGCGTTCGCCTCCTCCGGCGCCGCGATGCCGGCGCCGCCGAGCGTCTCGGGCACCGCCCCGAACGCGCGAGCGACGATCGGCAGGCGGTGGCGCATCGCCTCGACCAGCGGCACGCAGAAGCCCTCGTGCTCCGAGCAGACGAGGTACGCCGAGGCGCGGGCCAGCAGCTCCTGCTTGCCCGCCTCGTCGATCGAGCCCAGGAACGGGTCGTGGATGCCGAGCGCCGAAGCGAGCCGCCGGCACGCCTTGCCGTACGCCTCGAAGCCCTCGTCGCCGCCCACGATCGCGAGCCGCGAGCCGGGGGCGCAGGTGCGCTCGTAGCAGGCGAACGTGCGCAGCACCTCGTCGATCCGCTTGTTGGGCACGAGGCGCCCGACGGTCACGATCAGGGCCTCGTCGGGCCGGGTGGGGACGGTCGCGGTCTCGCGCTCCAGGAGGATCGGCAGCACCTCGCAGGGACCGATGCCCGCAGCGGCGAGGTCGAGGGCGTTGAAGCTGGAGTCGGCCAGCGCCAGCGCCGTGTGCGGCGCCAGCTCCGGCAACCGGGCGCGTGCCACGCGACACAGGCCGGCGACCATCTCGTTGACACCCTCGAACCAGTGGGCGGGCGTGACGTTGTGGTACCGCACGATCAGCGGCACGCCGGCGGCCAGGGCGCGGTCGGCCGCGGCCGACCAGATGGAGTAGTGGAACAGCAGCAGGTCGCCCGGGCGCACGGCCAGCCCCGACAGGGGCTCGGCCTCGTCGCGCACGGCGGCGTGGATGTTCTCGGCGTAGATGGACGACTGATAGCCGGCGGCGCGCAGGACGTCGCGCATCGCGCGCGTCTCGTTCGAGACCGCGTCGAACGGCGCCAGGGTGGCGACGAGCTGGTGGATCGCCCTCACGCCGCACCCTCCAGCGCGGTCAAAAGGCCGAGCGCGGTCGCGTCCCAGGTCAGGGTCGCGGCGTGGGCGCGGCCGCGTGCCTGCAGGTCGGTGCGCAGCGCCTCGTCCTCGACCAGCCGCGCGAGCACCGCTGCCAGCGCCTCGGAATCGCGGGGCGCGAACCGCAGCGCGGCGTCGCCCGCCGCCTCGTCCAGCGACGGGTCGTCGGAGCATGCCACCGGCACGCCCACGGCCTGGGCCTCGGCGACGGGGATGCCGAAGCCCTCGAACAGCGCCGGCCAGCAGAACGCTCGTGCGCCGGCCAGCACGCCCGGCACCGCGGCGTCGTCCAGGTAGCCGGTGATCAGCACGTCGTCGGCCAGCCCGAGGCGCTGGACGGCCGCGGCCGCCGCGCCGCCGTCCCAGCCGGCCGAGCCGACCAGCACCAGCGCCAGCTCCGGGTGTTGCTCGCGCAACACGGCGAAGGCCTCGACCAGCGTCACGAGGTTCTTGCGCGGCTCGTGCGTGCACAGGCTCGCGACGTACGGGCGCCCGCCCAGTGCCGCCGGCGGCACGGGCGAGGCGTCGCGGAAACGGTCGCCCACGCCCGGACGCGCGACGCGCACGCGGTCTGCGTCGATGCCGAGCAACGTGCGCACGTCGCCGGCGGTGGCCTCGCTGATGCAGACCACGACGTCGCAGCGCTTCACGTCGGCCAGCTTGCGGCCGTGCAGCGCGGCCGTCTCGGGCGTCGTCCACTCGGGAAAGCGCAGCGGCACCAGGTCGTAGACGATCGCGCCGCGGACGCCGGAGCGCTGCCGCGGGAAGAGCCACTCCGAGCCGACGAACGCCCCGGCCCGGCCGGCGATCGGCTCGAGCAGCGGCACCGGCAAGGCGTTGACGAGGCGCCGCAGGACGAACGAGCCGCGCACCCGTCGGTGCCGCCGCACCACGCCGGGCGGCGAGTCGAGGTGCTCGGCCAGGCCCGCGGTCTCGCTGCGGCCACCCATCGACAGCGCGACGATCTCGTGCCCGCGCGGCGTGCGGCCGCAGGCGGCGATGGTGTCTCGCAGGTAGGTGCCGATGCCGGTCGGCGGCAGCGCCAGCGGCGTGGCGTCGATCACGACGCGCATGCGAGCTCCTCGACGGCGGCGCGGAACCGCCCGCGCACGGCGTCCCAGCTGAACCGCTCGAGCACGTACGCCCGGCCCGCGTCGCCGAAGCGCTCTCGTTCGCTGGGCTCGAGCAGCGTCTGCAGGCCGGCGGCGAACGAGCCGGCGCCGCGGTAGACGAGGCCGCCGCCGGCCTCGCGCGTGTGCTCTGCCATCGGCCCGCAGGATGCGTCGGACAGCGTCGGCGTGCCCTCGCTCCAGGCCTCCAGCAGCACCAGCGAGAAGCTCTCCAGGCGCGATGCCGACGCCGAGGCGACGGCCCCGGCGACGACGGCGCGCCTGGCCTCGTCATCGAGGAAGCCGAGGCGCGTCACCCAGCCCGGTGGCCGGTACGGGCCCGAGCCGGCCAGCACGAGGTCGAGGTCGCCGTGCCGACGGCGGTAGCCCGCGATCAGGTCGACGAGCACGTCGACGCGCTTGCCCTCCTCCACCCGGCCGACCGACACGACGTAGGGCCGTTCGAGGCCCAGCGACGCGCGGATCTCGGCGGCCCGAACCGCGTCCAGCGGCGGCGCCACGTCGACGCCGACGCCGACCACGCGGCTCGAGCGCACCGGTGCCAGCCGGCGGGCGAGGCTCTCCTCGGCGCGCGACAGGAAGATGCAGCCGCGGACGCGGCCGAGCAGCGCCCGCATCGGCGCGGTGCGAGCCTCGGGCTCGTCGTGCAGGCACGGCACCAGCAGCGCCCGCCCCGGCTGCGCGGCGGCCGACCAGAACGTCGTCCCGAACAGGTACGGCGCCAGCAGGATCGCGTCGAAACGGTCCGCCTCCGCGCGCAGGAAGCGCTGCATCGGCTCCGACCATACCGACGCCGACAGCGCCCGCACCTGGCCGAGGTAGCTCGAGCCGACGTGCCCGGGAGTGTGGCCGCCGCGCCGGGTGACCTCGAAGCGGCGCACGGTGACGTCGCCCTCGCGCTCCACCCCCGCGGGCAGCTCGTTGCGCCACGTGTGGTGGTCGGTGGCGCAGGTGGTGGCGACCTCGACGTCGTACCCGTCGCAACAGCGCGTCGCGAACCCGCGCATGGCGCGCTCCGCCCCGCCCGCCACCTCGCCCCACCGCGGCGTGACGAAGAGCAGCCTCACCGGTCCTCGAGCGCCCGGAGCCGGCTCTCGAGCTCGTGCACGCGGCGCTCCAGATCCTCGACCTGCTCGTCGGCGCCGCGCAGCGTCGCGACCAGCTCGAAGTGGAACGCGTTGATCTGCAGCAGCAGGTCCTCGAGGAACGGCGCGACCGCCTTCACCGACGCTCGCCGCGCGACCGTCAGCGCGGGGCCGATCCGGGGCGCTGACGAGACCAGCGCCTCGCGCCGTCCGCCGATCGGCGCCAACCGTGCGAGGCGCTCCAGCGACTCCTCGAACACCAGCTCGACGTCGGCCGGGTCGTCGTCGTAGAGCCCCGCAGCCCGCTTCGCCGCAACCCGCTCGCGGACGTCGGCCATCAGCCGGTCGACGTCGATGACGTGATCAGGGTCCACCGGCCGCGATCCTACCTCCTCGTGTCCCGGGTCGGAAGTTCGTTGGCAGGCAGCCTCGCGAACAAGCCTGGCCAGGAGCGAGCCCGAGAGGCAGGCGGGACGCCCGTCCGAGGGTTCGCGACGCAGCCCACCGGGTCCCCCGGTGGGGAACCAGGCGCCGCTTCGTGGCACTGAGATGCTCGCGAAGTTACGGCCCGGGCCACTAGAGTCCGGGTGTGCTCCGTGTCGCGCTCGACCTCGCGCACGCCCGCCAGTCAGCTGCGGGCACCGCACGGGTCGCACGATCGCTGGCCCGGGCGCTGTCCGCGCGGGCCGATGTGACGGTGGTGCCGATCGGCGACGGCGCCCTGCTGGCGCGCGACGATCCGCGCCGCCGGGCCCTGGCGCTGTACCAGGATCTGGCCTGGTATCCGGCGCTCGGCCGCCGCGCTGCGCGGCGGGCGCACGCCGACGTGCACCACCTGTCGCTGGCGCGCGGCCCGCTGTGGCGTGGCCGGCCGCCCGTCTCGGTGACCGTCCACGACCTGGTGCCGCAGCAGCTGCCTGAGACGATGAGCGGCTGGAACCGGCGCTACTCGCGCGCCACGCACGACCGGCTGTTGGCCGCGGCCGACCTGGTGGTGACATCGTCGCAGATGGTCGCGGCGCAGCTCGACGCGCGGCGGATCGCCGTCGTGCCGCTGGGCGTGGCGGACGAGCTGCGCGGGCCGCCGCCGACGACGCGACCGGCGGGCGACGGCTACGTGCTGTTCGTCGGCACGCCCGAGCCGCGCAAGAACCTCACCCGCCTGGCCGACGCCGCCGCACGCGCGCAGCAGCGGCTCGTCGTCGCCGGCGCGGGCGGCTGGGGCGACGGCCGGCCGTCGAGCGGCGTCGAGTGGCTCGGGCGTGTCGACGACGCCACGCTGCACGCCCTCTACGCCGGCGCGGCATGTCTGGCGATCCCCTCGCTGGACGAGGGATTCGGGCTGCCGGCGGTCGAGGCGATGGCCGTCGGCTGCCCGGTGGTCGCCGCCCGCGCCGGGGCGCTGCCCGAGATCTGCGGCGACGCGGCCGTGCTGGTCGACCCGCTCGACACCGACGCCATCGCGGCGGGGCTGCTGGAGGCGATCGGACGCACGGACGAGCTGCGCGAGCTGGGCCGCGCGCGGGCGGCGCTGTACACGTGGGAGCGCTCGGCCGAGCTGCTCGTCAGCGCGTGGCAGTCGCTGACATGACGCCGGCATAGACGCCCGCCAGCACCTCGGCCGACCGCGTCCACGACAGCTTCGCTGCGCGCGCCAGGCCCAGCTCCCGCAGCCGGGCGCGTTCCCCCTCGTCGGCGAGGAGGCGCGTGATCGCGTCGGCAATGGCCGTGGGGGCGAGCGGGTCAACCAGCAGCGCGGCGCCCGCGGCGGTCTCCGGCAGCGACGTGGTGTCGGAACAGATGACGGGGCAGCCGGAGGCCATCGCCTCCACGACCGGCAGGCCGAAGCCCTCGTACAGGCTCGGAAAGACGAGGCAGCGGGCGCCGGCCAGCAGTACCGGCAGGTCGTCGTCGGCCACGTAGCCGAGCCAGCGCACGCGGTCGGCGATGCCCAGCTGGTCGGCCAGGGCCGCGTAGGTGCCGCCCTCCTGCTTCGGCCGGCCGGCGATCGCGAGCACCGCGTCGCCGGCGTCGCCCCGGGCCTGCACGGTCGCCCAGGCTTCGAGCAGCCGGGCCAGGTTCTTGCGTGGCTGGATGGCTCCGAGGCAGACCACGTAGGCCTCGGGCAGGCCGAAGCGATCACGGTCGGGCGGCACGGGGCGGAAGCGCGCGTCGACCGCCAGCGGCAGCACGGTGATGCGGGCCGGATCGAGCCAGTCGAACAGGTCGAGCAGGTCGCCGCGAGCGTGCTCGGAGATCGTCGTGATGTGCGCGGCGCGCTTCGCCGACCAGGGCACGAAGCGCCGGAACGCGAGACGGTCGGCGACCGGCATCGACTCGCCGAGGCGCGCCCACGAGGCGTCGGCGACGGTCAGCACCGCCGGGCACGGAAGGCGCGGCGGCAGCACGTAGTTACCGTGGTGCAACGCCGGCCGGTCACGGCGCAGCTGCCGCGGCAGCGCCACGGCGACGCGCGCGTAGTTCGACCTCGTGGGGAGCGCCACCGGCTGCACACGGCCGCGCGCCGCGAAGGCCGCCGGATCGCGCATGTAGGCGAGGACGCGAAACGGCAGGTCGATCGACGCGAGGCCGTCCAGCAGGCCGCGCACCATCGTCTCCTCGCCGCCCCGGTGGCGGCCGAGGACGTCCGCGTCGAAGGTGACCGTGGGCTCCGGCTCCGCCATGCCGGGTATCATCGCCCGGCGTGGGCAGCGTCGCCGTCATCACCGGCTCGGCTGGCCTGATCGGCTCCGAGGCGGCACGATGGTTCGCGGGTCAGGGCCTCGACGTCATCGGGATCGACAACGACCTGCGCTCGTACTTCTTCGGTGCCGACGGCACGACGCTGCCGGTGCGCGAGCAGCTCGAACGCGAGCTGACCACATACCGCCACGTCGACCTCGACATCCGCGACCGCAACGGCGTGCTGGGCCTGTTCCGCAAGCGCGGCACCGAGATCGCGCTCGTCATCCACTGCGCCGGCCAGCCGTCGCACGACTGGGCCGCGACCGAGCCGTTCACCGACTTCGACGTCAACGCCGGCGGCACGCTGAACCTGCTCGAGGCGACGCGGCTGCACTCCCCCGACGCGACGTTCATCTTCATGTCGACGAACAAGGTGTACGGCGACGCGCCGAACGCGCTGCCGCTGCACGAGCTCGCGACGCGGTTCGAGATCGACGCCGGTCACCGTTACGCCGACGGCATCGGCGAGGACCTGTCGATCGACGGTTGCCTGCACTCGGTGTTCGGGGCCTCGAAGGTCGCCGCCGACGTGATGGTGCAGGAGTACGGGCGCTACTTCGGCCTGCGCACCGCGTGCTTCCGCGGCGGCACCATCACCGGGCCGCAGCACGCCGCGGCCGAGCTGCACGGCTTCCTCGGCTACGTGATGCGCTGCGCGCTCGAGGGCCGCGAGTACACGATCTTCGGCTACCAGGGCAAGCAGGTGCGCGATGCGATCCACTGCCACGACCTGGTGCAGGCGTTCGACTGCGTGTTCCGGGCGCCGCGGGTCGCGGAGGTCTACAACATCGGCGGCGGGCGGCACTCGAACACGTCGGTGCTGGAGGCGATCGCGCAGGCGTCGGAGATCACCGGCCGCGAGCTCGTCTGGCGGTACGACGAGGCCAACCGGATCGGCGACCACATCTGGTGGATCGGCTCGAACGCGCGGTTCGCCGGCCACTATCCGGAGTGGCGCCAGGCGTACGACGTGCCGCGCATCCTGACCGAGCTGCACGAGGCCAACACGGAGCGCTGGCACGCGTGATCGATGCCGGCAAGCGGCTCCTGCTCGGCGTGCGGCTCGACGCCGTCGACTACGACGGGGCCCTGAGTCGCATCCTCGCCGCCGCCCGTGCCGGGCAGCCGCTGGGCGTGTCGGCCCTGGCGGTGCACGGCGTCATGACGGGCGTCCTCGACGCGCAGCAGCGATGGCGCATCAACCACCTCGACCTCGTGACACCCGACGGCCAGCCGGTGCGGTGGGGCCTGAACCTGCTGCACGGCACCGCGCTACCCGACCAGGTGCACGGCGCGGTGCTGACCGCGAGGCTGCTGCCGCACCTGGAGGACGAGCGCATCGCCGTCTACTGGTACGGCACGACGCCCGAGACGCTGGCGCTGCTGCGGGAGGAGCTGGCGCGGCGACATCCGGGCCTCGTGATCGCCGGCATGGAGCCGTCGCGCTTCGGGACGGCGTCGCCGGCCGAGCTGGACGCCATCGCGGCGCGCATCCGCGCCTGCGGCGCGCAGATCTGCTTCGTCGGCCTCGGCTGTCCGCGCCAGGAGACGTTCGTCTCCGCGATGCGCGATCGTCTCGGCATGCCGGCCCTGGCGGTCGGCGCGGCGTTCACGTATCTCTCGGGCGAACTGAAGGAGCCGCCGCCGGTCATGCGACGCCATGGCCTCGAGTGGCTGTGGCGCCTGGTGCACGAGCCGCGTCGCCTGTGGCGCCGCTACGTGCTGCTCAACCCGGCCTACCTGACGCTGCTGGCCGTGCAGCGGGTGACGCGCAAGACGGTCCGTCCGGAGGGCCAGGAGCCCCCGGCGGACGCCCGCATCCCGGCGTAGTACGCAAGGTCGTTTCCGTAGGATTGCGCGCATGACGATCCTCCGAATGGAGCATGTCGGCATCGTGGTCGACGACCTCCCAGCCGCCATCGGCTTCTTCGTCGACCTCGGACTCGAGGTGCAGGGCGAGATGCCGGTCGAGGGCCAGTGGGTGGACCGGATCGTGGGCCTCGACGGCGTCCGCGCGGACATCGCGATCCTGCAGACGCCGGACGGCCACGGCCGAGTCGAGCTGGCGCGGTTCCACGCGCCGCCGTCCCCCGCCGGCAACGCCAACGAGCCGGCGAACGCGCCGGGCATCCGCCACCTCCTCTTCACCGTCGACGACATCGACGCCGCCGTCGCCGGCGTGCAAGCCCGCGGCGGCGAGCTCGTCGGCGAGGTGGGCCGCTACGAGGACCTGTACAGGCTCTGCTACATCCGCGGCCCGGAGGGGATCATCGTCGAGCTGGCCGAGAAGCTCGGCTGACGGGTCGCGGGGCGGCGGCGGATTGTCTGACTTTAGTCAGACAATCAACACCGCGCGAATCACGCCCAACCTGTCACACCTCGCGCGCGGATCCACGCGCAGCGCGCGACGCGCGCGGCTTCGGCGCGTGTTGGGTGCGCCAGGCCTGTCCCCCGAAACCGCCAGATCGGGGTCAGACCCCAAAAACGCCGTTTCCGGGGTCAGACCCCAGCGGTAGTCGCGCCGGGTCCGGGTCGGAGCGCCCGTTCCGCGCACTCGAGGCGGGCTCGGAAACGTGCAGCTCCTACGCAGCAGCCACCTTTCG
>JBKJIG010000170.1:0-3155 GCA_046598415.1 Gaiellales bacterium | reverse complement strand
CCGATCTGGATTCTCGCGAACCTCTCGCGGCCGAACCAGCTGCCGATCGTGAACGTCGTCGCGGTGTTCGTGATCGCGCTCTCGATGATCCCGGTCTACTTCGCCCAGAAGCTCTCGTCGGAGTCGGTCGGCACCTCGGCGACCGGAGCGGCAGGCGCCGTCCGCTAGCGGCGTTTCGAGCCCGAAGCGCCGGCAGTGGCGGGCCTCGGCTTCCTTGCCGCTTTCGCCGCCGGCAGCTCGACCACGAACGTCGACCCGCCGCCCGGCGTGTCGTCCACCCAGATGCGGCCGTTGACCCGGCGCACGAGCTCCTTGCAGATGTAGAGGCCGAGGCCCGTGCCGCCGATGCCGCGGTTCATGTTCGGGTCGAGCCGGTAGAACTTCTCGAAGACCCGCCTCCGCTCGGAAGCGGGGATGCCGAGCCCGTGGTCGGTTACGACGAAGCGCACGTTCTGCTCCGACCGCTCGACGCGGACCTGCACCTCGCCGCCGTCGGGCGAGTACTTGATCGCGTTGTCGACGAGATTTGCGAGCACCTGCCGGAGCTGGCCGGCATCCGCGGCAACCGGAGGCACGCGCTTCTCGGTGACGACCTCGAGGTCGATCGAGGCAGGCAGATGGGTGCGTGCGGACTCGACGACGCCCGCCGCAAGCTCGACGGCGTCGCAACGCTCGATCGTGACGGGCAGACGGCCCGAGTCGAGGTGGCTCGCGAGCAGCAGGTCGTTGACGATCGTCGCCAGCCGGTCCGACTCGGTCGAGATGACCCCGAGCAGCTCGTCGCGTAGCTCGTCGTCGAGATCGAGGTCGGGCCGCCGGATCGTCTGTGCCGAGCCGTAGATGGCCGCGAGCGGCGTTCGCAGCTCATGCGAGACGGTGGCCACGAACTCGGCTTTCATCTCCTCGAGCGCCCGCTCCTCGGTGAGGTCGCGGAACGCGTAGACGGCGCCGTCCTCCAGCTCGACTCCGGAGATCGAAAGCCAGAGCTCGCGGCCGCCGACGTCGAGCGGGATCGATTCAGGTCGTGCCGGCTCGCCGGTCGCTCCGACCGGGACCCGTGCCGCCAGGTCGTCCCAGCCGGGAAGCACGCTCTCCGCGGTGTGGCCGATCGCCTCCACCTCGGGGACACCGGTGATCGTCTCGGCGGCCGGGTTCCAGAGCCGGATCTTTCCCTCACGGTCGAGCATGAAGACACCGTCGCCGATTGCCGCCAGCGCTCTCGCGGCCTGCGCTCGTTCTTCAGCCGCACGGTAGAGGCGGGCGTTGTCGATCGCGATCGCGGCGCGCCGGGCGAGCTCCTGCATGACGGCGAGATCCACGTCGCTGTACGCCAGGCCCGACTCGGCGTGAACGAGCGTGATCGCGCCGAGCACCTCGTCGCGCTGGAGGAGCGGCACGCAGATGTACGAGCAAAGTCCGAGCTCCGTGACGAGATCGCGCTGGCGCTCGTCGAGCGCGAGCGCAGCGAGCGCGGCATCGTCGATCGCGGGCACGAGCTGCGGCATCCCGCTCGCGATCACAGCTCCGACGCCGTGAGCGTCGTCGGGGCTCACGGGGTAGCGCGCGTGGATCTCGTGCGCAAGCTCGACCTTCCGCTCGTCGACGTGGGCGACGGCGATCCGCTCGACCACGCCGTCGCGGACAACGTCGATCGCGCACCAGTCCGCCACTCGCGGCACCGCGAGCCGCGCCACGGCTGCGAGCGTCCGCTCGATCTCCAGTGAGCTGCCGAGGATCGCGCCCGCCTCCGCGAGGAACGCGCGGGCGGCGGACTGCCTGCTCGCATCGTCGACGTCCGTGTTCGTGCCGAACCACGACGTGATCTCGCCCGCCTCGTCGCGCATCGCCCGAGCCCGGCCCAGGTGCCAGCGATAGGCGCCGTCGGCGTCGCGGCGGAGTCGGAAGTCCACCTCGTAGTCGTCGCCCGTCTCGAGTGACCGGGACCACCGCGCGACCGTGCCGGGCAGGTCGTCCGGATGAACGAGCTCGCTCCAGCCCCAGCCCAGCATCTGCTCGAAGGTGCGGCCGAAATAGACGAGCACCTCCCGGTTGACGTAGTCGAGCTCGCCGGTTGTCGTCGCCGTCCAGACCTGTTGCGGAATCGACTCGGCGAGGAAGCGGTAGCGATCCTCGCTTTCGCGGCGAACCTGCTCGACCTCCTGCACGGCGAGTTGCTGGGCCTGTCGGCGTACCTCCTCGCGCTTATCGTGCAGCTCGATGAACGTGCGGACTTTCGAGCGCAGGATGGCGGCGTTGAACGGCTTGAAGAGGTAGTCGACGGCGCCGGTGTCATAGCCGCGGAAAACATGCTCGGCATCCTTGGAGATCGCGGTCAGGAAGATGATCGGTACGTGACTCGTGCGCGCGCGATTCTTGATCAGTTCCGCCGTCTCGAACCCGTCGAGGCCGGGCATCTGGACGTCGAGCAGGATGACGGCGAACTCGCGACGGAGGAGCTGCTTCAGCGCTGCCTCGCCCGAGTCCGCGCGGACGAGTTCGCGACCCAGCGGCTCGAGGATCGCCTCGAGGGCGAGGAGGTTCTCCGGCCGGTCGTCCACGATCAGGATCGGAGCCTGGAGCACGCTCATGCCACCAACCCGCGCAGGAAGGCGGGTATCTCCTCGACGGGTAGGACTGCGTCGGCGGCCGCTGCCGCAAGCGCAGCGGCGGGCATCGACCCCGCCTCGGCGGTGTGGGGATCCTGGACGATTGCGACCCCGCCGCGCTCCTTGATCCGCCTCAGGCCCTCGGCACCATCGGCGTTCGCTCCGGTCAGCACGATCCCGATCGTTCGCTCCCTGTAGGCATCTGCTGCGGATTCGAAGAGCACGTCGATCGACGGGCGGGCGTACTGGACGCGCTCGTCGGTCGAGAGCACAAAGGCGCCGTCGTCGACGAGCAGGTGGTAGTCGGGGGGCGCGAGGTAGACACGCGCGTGCTGAAGCTGCTCCTTGTCCGAGGCCTGGACGACCGGGCGGGCGACGTGGTGCTGAAGGAGGCCCTCGAGGGCGCCGGACGACGAGTCGGTACCACGGTGCTGGGCGATCACGATCGGCAGGTCGATCGTCTCGTCGATCCCGTCGAGCAGCGTCGAGATCGCACGCAGCCCGCCCCAGGAGGCGCCGACCACGATCAGCGCGTACTCGGTCATGCGA
>JBKJIG010000073.1:0-28996 GCA_046598415.1 Gaiellales bacterium | reverse complement strand
ACGCCACGGCGGAGTTCGGCGAATACCACAGCCGGCTCGCCGAGCGGCACATGGAGCACTTCTGCGTCGGGCCGCTCGTCGGAGCCCCCGCCGAGCGCGCCGGCGACGCCGTCTAGGTCGACCCGCGTGTCGCCCAGGACGAACGCACGATCTTGGTTGGCGCTGGCTCCGCCCGTATCCGGTAGATCGCTGCCCGGCCTCGATCGCGAGCGAATCGACGTGGTCGATCGCCGCATCGAGCGCGGCTTGCAGTGCGCGCGTCTCGATGCCCGCCTCCGCGATCGCCCGTAGAACCCTCTCCATCGCTTGGATACAGGTCTCCACGTGAGTCCCGCGCAGACCGTACGGTCGGCGGCGAAGAGGACCACGACCTCGCCGCGCCGACCGAACCAGCCGGCGCCCAGCGCGTCACGAAAACCGGTTCGCGCTGAGCTCAACACGGCCCTTCGGTGTGTGGCAGGTGTGTGGCAGAGCGTCGCGAGACGGGCACGCCTGTCCCTTCGCGACCGGCGGTGGCCGCCGCCCCGAACACGCCGAAGAGCAGGCATTTCCGATCGGCGATTGACCCGTCCCGAACCTATAAGTCGAGCTAGCTGGCCTCAGAAACGAGAAAGACCCGCAAATGCAGGCCTTTCGAGAGCCGACGGGGAGACTCGAACTCCCGACCCCATCATTACGAGAAATGATTGGTCCCGGGCTGAAATGGCCTCGTTGAGCCGAATTCGACCCGCCAGTACGGCCGTGTGTGGCGCGTGTGTGGCAGAGGGCCGACCAACCGCAACCGCCACCGGACCAGCGCGACCGACGATGGCCGCTGGGGTGAAAATTTGGTTCCGATCACTGCTGTTCACGACCCACGGAACGTATCAATCTCACCATCGGCTGTCGACATCGACGCCCGCACCTGTCAGCCGGCCTCCCGGCAACTTGACGCCGGTGCCTCCGCAGTGCTCCACTTCCCGGCCAGATGCTGGTTTACATCGAATACATCTCTCGGCGGCCGGGGGTGGGCCTACACGAGTTCCACACGGTCGCCGGCGGCGGCCAATCCGGCTGGGCGGGGGACTACGGCGACGACATCGCCCTGCTCAACCTCGGCAGATCCTGGCGGATCGGCCCCGAGCCCGAGTACATGAGCGTCTGGTACACGCCCGGATCCGGCCTCGACCGGATCGACTCCTGGGAGCAGACGTTCCGGTCCGGCGACGCCGACGCGTACGAGGAGCCCTTCCGCCTGGCCGCCCGGATCGACCGCGCCGGCTGCTACGAGCCCATCCGTGAGCCCGTGGTCGGAACGCACGGCCGCTACTACGCCGAATGGTTCGAGCCCGCTGCGGGCGCAAGCGGCGAGGACCTCGCAGCCTGGTTCGCTGAGCGGGCCGCACGCCACACCGAGCTGGTGCTGAACCTCGTCTGCCTGCGTATCGGCACTCTCGGGCCGGATCCGTGCGGCCTGGCCGTCTGGGGCATGCCGAGCTGGGGCGCGTGCGACGCGATCGCGCGGGAGCTGGGCGGCGCCGACGACCCGATCAGGGTCGTGACGTCGTCGTTCTACGCGGACTGGGGACAGGAACAGTTGTGACGCGTGCGGCGGCGCTCGTCCGCGGCGGACAGCTGCGCCCACCGGCATGACGATCCTGGTCGGCACCGACACACTCTGCTGGCACCTCCGGCTCGAGACGGGCCGCGTCAGCATCGAGGAGGTCCTCACCACCTCGGCAACGCTCGGCGCCGACGGGGTGGCGGTCAACCTGTACCACGTGCGGAACCACGGCGACCTGCCGGCGCTCGCGCTGCAGGCCGGCGCCCTCGGCCTGCGGCTGGGCGCCTCTGGCGACTTCCTCGGCGCCGCGCGGAAGGGCGACACGGTCGCGACCGGCGTGGAGCGGGTGCGCGGCTGGCTCGAGGGAGCCGTCGCGCTCGGCAGCGATTACCTGCGCGTCGCGTCGAGCTTCTACCGGGCCGAGCTGGCCGGACAGCTCGACGTCATCGACCGCGAGCGGGAGCTGGTGACCGCGATCCTCGCCGCGACGGCCGACGAAGCGCGATCGGCGGGCATCACGCTGCTGCTCGAGAACCATTCGGATTTCACGATCGCCGAGTATCGCCAGATCGTCGAGGACGTCGGTCCTGACCGGATGGGCGTGTTCCTCGACGTGATCAACCCGATCGCGGCGTTCGACAACCCGATCAGCGTGATCCGCGAACTGGCGCCACTGGCCCTGGCCGGCCACGTGAAGGACTACGTGCTCGAGTCGATCCAGCAGCCGGACAGTTATCACCGACGGGGGTTCTCCGTGCTCTACCGCTATCCCGGCGAGGGCCAGGCTGACCTGCCTGCGCTGCTCGGCGCGCTGCGCGACGGACTCGATCCGGCGCGGCCCTACCTGCTCACCCTCGAGGGCCTCGACAACCGGGCCGAGGTCGACGACCAGACCGCCCGCATCGCGCCAGCCCTGGCCTACGTCCGGTCGCTCACGGGCGGTGCCTGAGGTGCGCGCGGCCCGCCTGCACGGCATCGGAGATCTGCGGATCGAGATGCTCCCCGATCCCGAACCCGGCCCGGACGACCTGCTCGTCAGGATCGAGGCGTGCGGGCTCTGCCCGACCGACCTGCGCAAGTTCCTGATCGGCACGTCCGACGGCTACCCGCTCAACCCTGGGCACGAGTGGATCGGGCGGGTCGAGGCGACGGGTGCCGCCGTCGACGGCTGGAGTGCGGGCGACCGCGTCTACGGCGACACGTACGCCGGCTACGCCGACCTGGCCCTGCTGGCGACCGGCGGCAATCCATGGTCACACGGGCCGCTCGCCGTGCCGGACGACCTGCCTGGCGATCGCGCGATCTTCATCGAGCCGCTCGCCGACTGCCTGCACGGGGTCGTCGATCAGGGCCGGGTGACGAGAGGCGACCGCGTGATCGTGCTCGGCGCGGGCCAGATGGGTCTCCAGCTCGCGGCCGTCGCCGCACACGTCGGGGCCGTCGTCCGGGTCGTAGAGCCGGACGAGCGCCGCCGCGAGCTCGCGCTCCGGTTCGGAGCGGACGAGGTGCTCGCGCCCGACGACTTCGTGCCGGCGGGCGACGCCGACTGCGTCGTGCTGTCGATTGGCGACGGGGCCCTGGTACCGGCGTGCATCGAGGCGTGCGCACCGGGTGGGCGGGTGGTGCTCTTCGCCGGTTTCGGTGACCGGCCGATGGCCACACTCGACATGAATGCGCTCCACTACCGCGAGATCGCGGTGGTGGGATCGGAGTGGATCGGAACTCCGCCGAACGTCCGGCTCGAGCGATACGCCGACGCACGCGACCTGCTGGCCGGCGGCCTCGCACTGGAGCAGCTCGTCGAGCGCACGGTCGACCTCGACGGGATCGCCGATGCGTTCGTCGCCATGCGCGAGCGGCGGCTGATGAAGGCGGTACTCCGCCCATGAGCTCGCTCCTCGCCGCCGACGGGCGCGTGCTGGTCGTCGCCATCGACCACCCGCTCTACTCCTGGCCCCATCCCGGGCTCGTCGATCGGCCGTCGCTGATCGAAACGGTCGTCGACGCGGGAGCCGACGCGCTCATCGTGTCGTACGGCACGCTGCGCGACCATCGAGCGGCACTGCGCGGAGCCAGGGCGATCCTGAAGCTCGACCTCACGACGCTGTCAGTCGGGCCGTACCGTGACGCGCCCTATCGCCTGGCGTGGACGATCGAGGACGCCCTCCGGCTGGGCGCGGCGGCGGTCCTCACCTACGTCCAGGTCGGCGCGTCGTACGAACTCGACGACCTGCACGCCGCGGCCACCGTCGCGAGCGCCGCCGATCGCGCCGGCCTTCCGTACGTGTGCGAGATCATGCCGATCGACTCCGTGGAGCCGGTCGCGATCGCCGCCTGCGCCCGCGTGGGCGCCGAGCTCGGCGCCCACGTGATCAAGACGTCGCTGCCCGACCCGCCGTCCGGTCTCGCCGAGGCGTGCGTGCACGGCACGCCCGTGATCGTGGCCGGCGGCGACCTGGCCGCCGATCGCGAGGCGCTCTACGACGCGGTCACGACGTGCCTCGCGAACGGCGCGGCGGGCGTCGCATTCGGCCGCAATGTCTGGGCCAGCGATGACCCCGAGGGCACCGTCCGCCGGCTCGCGGCGCTCGTCCACCCCGGCTGATGCGAGCGCTCGGCCTCGACATCGGTCTGTCGGCCGTCCGGGCGACGATCGTGGACCATCACGGCCGGCTGCTCGCCGCCGCCAGCGCCGGCCAGCCCGCCGCCATCCGGCGCGGCCGCGCCTCGCACGACCCGCGGCGGTGGCGTTCGGCCGCCGTCGAGGCGGCTCGTGCGGCGCTGGCCGAGGCCGGGCCGGTCGACGTCGTTGGCATCGGCGCGCTCGGGCCGGCGCCGTTCCTCGTCGACGCCGCCGGCGAGCCTGCCGGCGACGCGCTCCTGTTCTCGCTCGACACACGCGCGGCCGCCGAGCGAGACGAGCTCGGCCTGACCGACGACCATGCCCTGCCGAAGGTCCGCTGGCTGGCCGCACATCACCCGGAGGGCGTGCGCGCAACGGATGCCGCCGGCTGGATAGCCGAGCAGCTCACCGGTCGGCCGACGATGGACTCGATCACGCGCCTGACCTGGACGCCGGAGCTCGGCCTCCCGGTGCCGATCCCGGACCCGGTCGATCCGCTGTCGAACGCGCCGCTCGCCACGGACACGCTCGGGCTGCCGCGAGGGACGCCGGTCGTGCCCGGCACGTACGACTCCTACGTCGATGTCTACGCCGCTGGCTGCCGGGCGCCCGGCGACGGCTGCGTGCTGCTGGGCTCGACGCTGATCGTCTACGGCGTCTCCGCCGCCGAGGTGGAGGTCGACGGGCTCGAGCTTCAGGCGTATCCCGGCGAGGGGTTCCTGCTGGGCGGATCCACCTCGTCGGGCGGCAACGTCGTCGCGTGGGCGCAACGCACATTCGGCCCGGAGCTCAGTCCCGAGCCGTTCGCCGGCGGCCTGCGCGCCCTCCCCTACCTGGCCGGCGAGCGCACCCCGGTGCGCGATCCGTCGGCCACAGGTGCGCTGCTCGGCATCACCCTGACGACGACGCCCGCCGAGCTGCACCGTGCGTTCGTGGACGGCATCGCACTCGCGGCGCTCGATCACGCCGACCGCATCGCCACCGTACTGAAGGTCGAGCGCTGGCGCGTCTCTGGTGGCGGCGTCCGCAACCCGGCGTGGCTGCAGGCGACCGCCGACGCGCTCGGAGTGCCGCTCGAGCTGGCGCCGCTCGCGGGGGAGGGTGCCGGACCGGCCCTGTTCGCCCTCGCGGCCATGGGCGTCGATCCGCCGTCACTCGGCACCGGCCGCATCGCTCCCGACCCGTCCGCCGCGCGCCGGTACCACGACGCGCTCGTCCCCTACCGTGCCCGTCACCCCCAGCTGCGAGGTACACCATGACCGTCGCCATCGTGACCGGCGCATCCAGCGGTATCGGCCGCGCGTGCGCCGCACTCCTCTCGACCCGGCACGACGTATTCGGCACGTCCCGGTCCGGCTCGGGCGGCACCTTCGCCGCCGACCTGGCGACCGAGGAGGGCTGCCGCGCCGTCGTCGACGAGGCCCGGCGGCGCGGACCGGTGCGCGTGCTGGTCTGCTCCGCCGGCATCGGCTCGTACATGGAGCGGCCGATCTGGGAGCAGCCGGTCGAGCTCTGGCGGCAGAGCTTCGCCATCCACCTGGACGCGCCGTTTCACCTGATCCGGCTCCTGTTCGGCGACATGATGGAGGCCCGTCACGGGCGGATCGTGGTCATCTCCTCGACCGCCGCCACTATCGGCGCGCCCGCGCAGTCGGCGTACAGCGCGTCGAAGGCGGGCGTGCACGGGCTGGTGCGGTCCGTCGCCCAGGACGGCGCGCCGTTCGGCATCACCTGCAACGCCCTCCTGCCGGGCTGGGTCCGCTCGGTCATGTCGGAGGCCGACGCTGTGGCCGAGTCGGGCCGCACCGGCGCGCCTGTGGACCAGATCTGGCGCAACCGCGAAGCCTCCTACGCCGCCGGGCGCACCGTCGACCCGGAGGAGGTCGCAAGCGTGATCGGCTACCTGGTCTCCGACGAGGCGAGCGGCATCTCCGGAGAGGAGGTACGAGTCGCGCTCGGCGGCGTCTGGTGATCACGCCGCGGCGACGATCGATACCGACCCGATGACGAGAGCGACGCCCACCCACTGACGGGCGCGGAACCGTTCGTGCAACACGGCCGCCGTAGACGACTTCGCCGCCAGCGCCGCCCCGAGCGCCCCCGAACCACCGGGCGGTGCGCCCGACAACAATGCCAGCGGCAGTGCGACCACGATCCCGCCAAGCGCGAGCCACGCCAGCAGCGCCAGTCCGCCGAGGGCCTTGGCGAGCCGCAGGAACAGCAGCTCCATCGCGCCCCAGAGGCCCGCGCAGAGCAGCGCGAAGAAGACCGTCACGGGAGTGCGGTCAGTGGATGCCCTTGTGCTCGCCGCCGTCGACGAGCAGCGTCGCCCCGGTGATCCACGACGCGCGGTGGGAGCAGAGGAACACCACGGCGTCGGCGACCTCCTCCGGGCGGCCCAGCCGGCCGCCCGGTATGCCGCGCAGCGTCGCCTCGTAGTACGCCGGGTCGTCGACGCGCGTCGTCTCCCAGTAGCCGCCGGGCGTGTCGATCGCCCCCGGCGCGACCGCGTTCACGCGGATCCCGAGCGGCGCGTTCGCGACCGCGGCGTTCTTCACCCACGCGAGCAGTCCGGCCTTCATCACGCTGTAGGCGTGGTGACGGGTCTCGCCCGTCATGCCGTGCACGGACGAGAAGGCGCAGAGGCTGAACGGCTCGCCGGGCTGCGTCCGCTTCAGCTCGTCCAGGAAGCGCACGGATGCCATCAGGTCGACGGAGAAGGCCTCGGCGTACTCCTCCTCCGTGCCCGTGTCGCCGTTGCCGGTCGCGACCGGCACGACGATGTCGACCGGCCCGCGGGCAGCGTGCGCGGCCGCGACGACGGCCTGGACGCCGGCGAGTGTCGAGACGTCCCCCTGCAGCGGTGCGACCTCGGTCGGATGACGCGCGCACGCCGTCACGCGCGCGCCCTCAGCGGCGAACGCGCCGACGACGGCCGCGCCGATACCGCGGCTGGCTCCGGCCACTAGGACGTGCGCGTCGGCGAGACCGAGGTCCATCAGCGCCTGCCGGTGGCCGGCATCAGGTCTCCCGCGGCAGGAGCAGGCAGCTGGCCGGATCGATCCGTAGACTGACGGTCGAACCGACCTTGAGCGGCTGGCCGCCGGCGACCTCCGCCTTCACCGGATCCGCCAGCCCGGGGACGTCGATCCGGTAGGTGAAGCCGGTGCCGCGGAAGGCGACGTCGGCGACGGTGCCGAGTAGCGGCCCCTCTGCCCCGGGCGCGACGCCGACGACCTCGGGTCGCAGCACGAGCCACACGGGGCCCGAGAGCGCCCCGTCGATCGAGAGGCGCGCTTCGCCCACCTGCACGGCGCCGGCGACGGCATCGACAGCGATCACGTTGGCATCGCCGACGAACCGCGCCGCGAAGGGCGTGGCCGGACGCCGGTAGATGTCGTGCGGTGTCCCGACCTGGATCAGCCGGCCCGCATCGAACACCGCGATGCGGTCCGACAGCGCGAGCGCCTCGCGCTGGTCGTGCGTGACGTAGACGAAGGTGGCACCGGTCTCGCGGTGGACCCGCCGCAGCTCGACCTCCATCTCCAGCCGGATCTTCAGGTCGAGGGCGGAGAGCGGCTCGTCGAGGAGCAGCACCTGTGGTCGGTTGACCAGTGCGCGGGCGAGCGCGACGCGCTGCATCTGGCCACCGGACAGCTCGTGTGCACGGCGGTCGCCGTACTCGTCCAGGCGCACCAGCGTGAGCGCCTCCTGCACTCGCTGCGCCTGCTCCGCCCGCGAGACCCGGGCGATGCGCAGCCCGAAGGCGACGTTGCCGGCGACATCGAGGTGCGGAAACAGCGTCGGTCGCTGGAAGACCATGTTGACCGGTCGCTTGTGCGGCGGCACGCCCGTGACGTTGACGCCGCCGAGCAGCACGCTGCCGACGTTCGGGCGGATGAACCCGGCGATTGCGCGCAGCAGCGTCGTCTTGCCGCAGCCGGACGGGCCGAGCAGCGTCAGCAGCTCGCCGTCGGCGATGTCGAGGGAGACGTCGTCGAGCGCCGTCACCGGGCCGTACCGCTGCGTCACGCCCTGTACCTCGACACGTGCCGCACCCGTCATACCAGCACCCTAGGAGTCGCGGCCTCGCGCGTGCGTTGGCGCTGGCGCTCGGAGCGCATGGTGAAGAAAAACGCGATGATCCACAGGAGCATCGTGATGGTCATCAGCAGCGTCGAGACGACGTTGATGCTCGGGTCGACCGTCCGGCGCAGGCTGGACCAGATGAACATCGGCAGGGTGGACTGCGAGCCGATCACGAAAAACGTGATGATGAACTCGTCGAACGACAGCGCGAACGCGAGCGCCGTGGCGCCGGCCAGCAACGGCCAGATCTGCGGCATCGTCACGCGCCAGAACACTAGCCACGCGTTCGCCCCGAGGTCCTGTGCCGACTCCTCGAGCGCGATGTCGAGGCGATCGAGCGCCGCGCCTGCGATCAGCAGGTAGTACGGGAAGACGTACACCAGGTGCGCGACGGTGACCGTCGTCAGGCTGGCCTGGATGTCCCACTTCGTGAACCACGACAGCAGCCCGATGCCGACGAACAGGCCGGGGACGGTCAGGGGCAGGAAGAACAGGAAGGCCAGCGGCGGCCGCAGCCTGCTCGGCACCCTGGTCAGCCCGTACGCCGCGGCCGTGCCGATCAGCAGGGTGATCACGCTCGCCGCGGCCGCCACGATGACGCTCGCCTTGAACGCGTCGCGGAACTCCTGCGAATCGAGCACCTCGCGATACCACCGCGTCGAGAAGCCCTGGAACGGGAACGAGAGACTGCCCGTCGAGTGGAACGAGAACAGCACAACGATCGCCAGCGGTGCGTACAGGAACACGAGCACGAGCAGGACGACGAAGCCGGTGACGGGACTGCGCTGACGCTCGGTCCTCACGTGACGAACCGGACCTTGCGGACGCCGAGCAGGCGCAGGGCCAGCATGACGAGCGCGTAGAGCAGCACGAAAGCCGCCAGCATCGACAGCGCCAGTGCCGATCCGACGGGCCAGTCGCCGGTCGACACGAAGTTCTCCTTCACGCGCATCCCGAGCATGATCCCGTCCTTGCCGCCGAGGAACTCGGGTGTCACGTAGTCCGACGCGGACAGCACGAACACGAACACGAACGCCGACGCGGCCGGGGCGGCGACGAGCGGCAGGATCACCCGCGTCCAGCGCCGCAGTGCACCCGCCCCCAGATCCTGCGCCGCCTCGAGCAGCCCGGAGCCGATCGGCCCGAACGCCGCGTACAGCACGAGCACGGTGTAAGGCAGGAAGATGTGGACGAGCGCGAGGGTGACCGCGAACCGGCTGTAGAGCAGGAACTCGAGCGGGTTGTCGATCAGGCCGAGGCTCTGGAGCCCGGTGTTGAGCACGCCGCGGCGGCCGAGGATCGTTCGCCACGCGTAGATGCGTACGAGGTAGGAGGCAAAAAGCGTGCCGGTGATCAGGAACAGCACCGGCACCTGCCAGCGCCCCGCGGCGAACCGCAGCCAGTAGGCGATCGGCAGCGAGATCCCGACCGTGAAGCCGGCGGCGAGGAACCCGGTCCAGAACGAGTTTCGGGCCAGTGTGCGGTTCACCTCGGAGCCCAGCACCGTGTGGTAGGCGTCGGTCGTGAACGGTTGCGAGACGTCGAACAGGCCCGACGTCATGAACGAGTAGACGGCGAAGGTGGCGAACGGCGCGATGAAGAACAGGAGCAGGCCGATCACGGCCGGCAGCGTCAGCGCCACCGGACCGATCGACATCCTCCGCGGGAGCTCCCGCCCACCTGCCTGGGCGCCCATCGCGTCAGGCTCCGCAGCCGGCCTCAATCGTGTCGGACGACACGGGCGGCGGGTCTGCGCAGCGCGGGATTCCCTGGAGCACGTACGTCTGGAAGCTCTTCGCCACCCGGTCCTCCTCCCTTGCCATCGTGGCCAGCGATCCTACCCGTCGTTCCACACTGATTGCAAGGATTTCACGATGTGGAGCTTTGACGCCGACTCGTGGAGGCTGTACCGTCGCGATCCACCGTGACGACGACCCACCAGCCGACGCGTATCCGGTCCGTCTCGAAGGCGATGGCGGTGCTCTCGTACCTCGCCGCAGAGGAGGCTCCCCGGTCCGCTCGGCACGTCGGCGACGCGCTCGGTCTGCCGATCGCGACCGCCTACCACCTGCTCGACACGCTGGTCGACGAGGGCATGCTGTCGAAGGACGAGCGACGACTGTACGGCCTCGGTCCTCGCGTTGGTGCGCTCGCCGATGCCTATCACCGGCAGACGGCGCCGCCGCCCCGTTTGCTCGCCGGTCTCCGGGCCGTCGCGGATGAGACCGGCGAGACGGCGTACCTGTCGTGTCGGCGCCGCGACGAGGTCGTGCTGATCCAGGCGATCGAGGGGCGGCATCCCCTGCGCGTCGCCGGGCTGCACACCGGCTACGGCGCCAACCTGCACGCGCGGGCGTCGGGCAAGGTGCTGATGGCGTTCTCCACGCCCGACCTGTTCGAGCGCTACGTCGCGCGCCTGCCACTCGACGCGCTGACGCCGAACACGATCACCGACCCCGCCGCCCTGTGGGCCGAGCTCGATCGCATCCGCGAGCGCGGGTACGGCTTCGACGAGGAGGAGTTCGCGCTCGGCGTGACCTGCGTCGCCGCGCCCATCCTCGACGGCGGCACGGCGATCGCGGCGTTGACCGTCGCCGCGCCCACCGGCCGGTTTGCCGGGGCGGCCGAGAAGCACGTCGCCGCTGTCCGCCGGGCCTCGAGGGCGGCCGAGGGCCGCACGTGACCGACTCCGTCGCGCTGCATCGCCGGATGCTCGAGATCCGGGCGTTCGAGGACGAGTGCCAGCGGCTGTTCACGCTCAATCTCGTGCGGGGGTCGACCCATCTCTCCCAGGGCCAGGAGGCGGTCGCAGTCGGAGCCTGCGCGGCGCTCGAGTCGCGCGACGGGATGGTCTGCACGTACCGCGGGCACGGCGCGGTGCTGGCCCGCGGTGCACCGCTCGACCGGGCCATGGCCGAGATCCTCGGCAAGGCCGGCGGCCTCTGCGGCGGCAAGGGCGGCTCGATGCATCTCACCGATGCCGGCGTCGGCGCGCTCGGGTCGTTTGCGACCGTGGGGGCGCAGCTCCCGTTCGCGCTCGGCATTGCGATGACGGCGCAGGTGAGGGAGACGGGAGCGATCGCCCTCGCGTTCACGGGCGACGGATCGACGAACATCGGTGCCTTTCACGAGGCCATGAACATGGCCGCCGTCTGGCGGCTGCCGCTGGTGGTCGTGGTCGAGAACAACCTCTACGGCGAGTACTCACCGCTCGCGACCACCACCGCGATCACGCGGCTCGCAGACCGCGCGACGAGCTATGGCATCCCCGGCGTGCAGGTCGACGGCAACGATCTCTACGCCGTCCGCGACGTCGTCGCCGAGGCGGCCGGAAGGGCTCGCGCCGGCGACGGTCCGACGCTGATCGAGGCGCTGACCTATCGCCACAAGGGTCACTCCCGAACCGACCCCGCGACGTACCGGCCCGAGGGCGAGCTGGAACGCTGGCTGGAGCGCGACCCGATCGATCTCTTCAGCCGCGTCCTCGACGAGACCGGCGCCCTCGGTGCGTCCGGCTCCGACCAGCTGCGAAGCACGGTGCGCACCGAGGTGCGGGCGATGGTCGAGGACGTCATGACGTGGCCCGATCCCGTCCCCGAGGCGCGCTTGGAGCACGTGTGGGCGAGCAGCTGACCTACCGCGAGGCCATCATCCGCGCGCTCGCCGACGAGCTCGACGCGGACGTCGACGTCGTCCTGTTCGGCGAGGACATCGGTGCTGCCGGGGGCGTCTTCAAGACCACCGTCGGCCTGCAGGAGCGGTTCGGTACCGTGCGTGTACGTGATACGCCGATCGCCGAGCAGGCCATCGTCGGATGCGCCATCGGAGCCGCCGCAACGGGGCTGCGGCCCGTTGCCGAGATCATGTTCGCCGACTTCGCGGCCGTGTGTTTCGACCAGATCGCGAACCAGGCCGCGAAGCTCCGGTACATGACCGGCGGCCAGCTGCACGCGCCGATGACGATCCGGATGGCCAACGGCGGCGGCGTCGGATTCGCCGCCCAGCACTCGCAGACGGCGGAGAGCTGGTTCCTGAACGTGCCGGGATTGAAGCTCGCGGTGCCGGCGACGGCGGCCGATGCGTACGGCCTGCTGCGGGCGGCGATCCGCGACGACGATCCGGTGATCGTGCTCGAGCACAAGGGTCTGATGGGCAGCCGCGGAGACGTGGACACCAGCCGGCCCGCCTGTCTCGGGGAGGCGGAGGTGGTGCGGCCCGGCCGCGACGTGACCGTCATCGCGACGCAGCTGATGCGGCACCGCGCGGTCGAGGCGGCCGAGCTGCTGGCGGCCGAGGGCATCGAGGTCGAGGTGATCGACCCGCGCACGCTGATCCCGATCGACCTCGCCACCATCATCAAGAGCGTCGTGCGAACCGGTCGTCTGGCATGCGTGCAGGAGTGTCCGGTCGGCGGCTCGTGGGGCGCGACGGTGGCCGCCCTCGTCACGCCAACGGCATTCACCTCGCTCGACGCGGCGCCGCTGCTGGTCTCGGCCGACGACACGCCGATCCCCTACAGCGGCCCGCTCGAAGACGCCTGGGCGCCGTCCGTGGAACGCATCGTCGGAGAGTTGCGCGGCCTCGCCACGGACTGACCCTGCGTCGGTAGTGCGCACGTCGCACGCGCGAACCACGCCGAACGCTACGTGCCGTCGCGGGCGACCGAGAGCGCTCGCTCGCGCTCAAAGACCAGCACGCCGTCCTCGTAGGCCTGCAGCCGGTTCACGGTGTGGAACGCCGACGCGTCGGCCGTCAGCTCCGACCAGGTGCGGATCCGCGTCCGCCAGGCGCCACGTCCCACCGCCACCTCCCACTCGCACGTGACCCGAGCCGAGAGCGGGTCACCGTCGACGATCTCGAACGTGTCCGTGTTCCAGTCTTCGCACTCCAGCCCCGCGTCGACGAGGAGCCGGTGAGAGCCCCAGTCGGCGTGGTAGACGACGCGGGTGGCGCCGGTGGCCAGATCGCGCTCGACGACTCGGGTGGAGGGGAATCCGCCGCGTCGCTCGACCGCGAGCGGGGGCGCCTGCACCGGCGGATCGAACGGCTCGAGTGCCTGGTCCGCCGTATCGGCGGGTCGCTCGGGCAGACGCAGCGTGACGGCGTGCAGGGTGAGTCGTACAGGCTCAGGCGACGGCCAGGCATGAGGCCACCACGTCGGCGAGACCGCCACCCGGACGCGCCGCCCGGGGACGAATGCGTGTGCGGTGAACGACAGCGGCACGACCACGGTGAACCGTTCGCCCGGCGTGCACGGGCGAGGGCTGTCATGGCCGTCGCGGTGGGTGAGGTTCAGGACGCCGCGCGCGACCTGCAGCGAGGCGCCGTCGGCGTCGGCATCGCACAGGCGCACCGCGACGAGCGCCGACGGCCGGTCGACCTCGACGTCGAGGACCACCTCCGGGAAGCCGAGCACCTCCATCCGGTCGACCAGCGGCGGGGCCTCCGAGACGAGACAGAGGGCGTCCTCCCCGCGCTGGTCCGGCGGCAGATCGGCGGGCTCGCCCCACGCGACGAATGTGCCGGCGAGCGCCCCGTGAGCCTGCGTCCCGAGCAGCGAGCGAGGCGGGCCTTCAAAGGCGAACTCGTGCCAGACGATCCGCGGCGACGGCCACGCCCGCTCACCGACCCACCGGCCCGGCCGCTCGACGTAGGAGGTGCGCGGCGGTACGGGCTCCTGCACGTAGGCCCGCAGCATCGGGCCGTCCATCACGCCATTCTCCTCGCCCTTGAGCCAGTGAGCGAAGAACCGCTCGGTTTCCTGCAGGAACCCGATCGCCGGGCCGGGCCGGCCCTCGTCCGGGTAGGTGTGCGCCCACGGCCCGATCAGCCCCTTGCGCGGACAACCGAGCCCGGCGAGCAGCCGCGGGATCGCGTTGCGGTACGGATCGGCGAGCCCGCCGACGGCGTAGACGGCGCACTCGATGGCGGCGAGGTCCTCGCAGACGGAGCCGTGCCGCCAGTAGGCGTCGCGTCGCTGGTGGCGGAGCCATTCCTCCACGAAGGGCGGCGACCCCTCCAGGCGCGCGAGCCACAGGTCACGCCAGGCGTCGCCCCACGTGGCGGGGTCCGGCGGGCGGGCGTTGAAGGCCAGCATCGTCGACGCCCACGACAGCATGTCGGAGCCCATCAGGCAGCCGCCCATGTAGTGGACGTCGTCGGCGTAGCGGTCGTCAGTCGAGCACACGGTGACGATGGCCCGGAGGGCGGCCGGGCGCAGCGCGGCGACCTGCAACGCGTTGAACCCGCCCCAGGACTTGCCGATCATGCCGACCGCGCCGTTGCACCAGGGCTGGGCGGCGAGCCAGGCGATGACGTCGCAGCCATCGTCGAGCTCGAGCGGCAGATACTCGTCGGTCAGCACCCCCTCGGAGTCGCCCGAGCCCCGCAGGTCGACCCGCACCGCCGCATAGCCGCGTGCCGCGTACCAGGGATGCCGCGAGGCGTCGCGCGGCGCCGTCCAGTCGTTCTTTCGGTACGGGATGTACTCGAGGATCGCCGGCACGGGCGGCGCATCGGCGTCGTGCGGCAGCCAGATCCGAGCCGCGAGGCGGCACCCGTCGCGCGCCGGTATGAACGTGTCGAACGTCCGGACAGAGGGGCTCACGGGTAGACGATGACCGACCGCACCGCGTCGCCGGTGCGAATCAGGTCGAAGGCGCCATTGATGTCGTCGAGCCCGATCCGCCGGACGAGGGGGTCGACGCGCAGCGCGCCGTCGCGGTAAAGCTCGAGCAGGCGCGGGAAGTCGCGGTCCGGCACTACACCGCCGTACCAGGAGCCGCGGATCACGCGCTCGCCGAGGGTCAGGTCGAGCGGTGCGAAGCTCGCGGTCGCGCCGATCGGCGCCATGCCGATCAGCACCGCCTGTCCACCCGCGGCGGTCAGCCGCGTCGCCAGCTCGATCGTCGCCGGCCTGCCGATCGCCTCGAACACGTGGTCGACGCCGCCGGCGAGCGCTTCGACCGGGTCGACGAGCGAGGCGTCGACGGTCTCCGTCGCACCGAGTTCGCGGGCCAGCGCGAGCTTCTCCGGCACCCGGTCGATCGCCACGATGCGGCCCGCGGCGGCGATGCGCGCTCCCTGGACGACGTTCAGGCCGACCCCGCCGCACCCGATCACGGCGACCGACTCGCCCGCTCGGACACGGGCAGAGTTGAGCACCGCGCCCACCCCGGTCATGACCGCGCACCCGAACAGCGACAGCTCGACGAGGTCGAGCCCGGCGTCGACCCGGACGCAGGTCTGCGCCGCCACGACGGTTCGCTCGGCGAACGACGAAGCGGTGCAGTGGCTGATCGGCCCTCCGGTGCCGTGGAACCGGACGGTGCCGTCCATCATCGTGCCGGCGTCCGACCACGCCTGCATCTCGCAGAGGTTCGGGCGACCGCGCGTGCACATGCGGCACGCGCCGCAGTACGGCAGCCACGTGAGGATCACGTGGTCGCCCGGCACGACGTTCGTCACGCCCGCGCCCACCGCTTCGACCACACCGGCCCCCTCGTGGCCGAAGATGGCGGGCAGCGGCCAGGGAAACGAGCCGTCGACGGTGTGCAGGTCGGAGTGGCAGACGCCGCTCGCCGCGAGCCGGACGGCCACCTCGCCGGCGCGAGGCCCCTCGATCTCGACTTCCTCGACCACGAGCGGCGCTCCGATCTCGCGCAGTACGGCCGCGCGCATCAGCGATCCGCCCGGATCGAGACGCCTGCGCGCTCCTCCGCGAGCCGCGTCACGGCGAGCTCGCCGCGCCGCGGCCCGAACCGCTCGTGGGCCTCGCCGAAGCGGGCGCGAGCCCCGGTCGCAAGGTCCGACGTGTAGCCGTGGGCGGACTCCAGCTGGCCGATCAGGCGCAGGTCCTTGACGCAGAGGCCGAGCGTGAACGACGCATCGTCATCGTCCGCGAGGATATTGCCCAGATCGTGGTCGGCGACCCACGAGCCGCCGGCGCTCGTGCGCACGAGCTCGCCGAAGCGCGCCGGGTCGAGCCCGCTCGCCGCCGCCAGGGCCAGGGCGTCGGAGAGGGCGGCCACGTGGATGAACCACAACATGTTCGTGAGGAGCTTCGAGGCGGTCCCGGCACCCGGCGGGCCGAGATGGAAGATTTGCGACGAGATCGGCTCGAGCACGCACCGGACGCGGTCGAGCGCCTCGTCGGAGGCTCCGACCATGATCGTCATGGTGCCCGCGGCCGCACCGTCGGCGGCGCCCGTCACCGGCGCGTCGACGGTCGCGATGCGACGTGCGGCCGCTGCCTCGTCCAGCCGAACCGCCGTCTCCACCCCGACCGTCGACAGGTTCACGAGGACCGCGCCGGGCGCCATCCGCTCAAGCAGCCCGCCGGATCCCAGGCACAGGCCCTCGACCTCAGCCGGTCCAGGGAGCGAGAGCAGGACGACGTCCTCCGTCACCTCGTCGGCGGCCGCTGTCGCACCGACCTCGACGAGGGCTGCCACCCGGTCGGCGTCGATGTCGGAGACGGCCAGCCGGACCCCCGCCGCCAGGAGGTTCCGCGCCATCCCGGAGCCCATCTGTCCGAGTCCCACCAGTCGCACCCGTGTCATGCGGGCCGAGTATACGGTCGCGCTCGACGCGGCCGCTGGCACCATGTCGACCATGCCGATTCCGTGGACGCCCGGCCTTGCACTGCTCTGCCCCGCCTGTGAGTGGTCGGGGCCGCCGGACATGCACCCCGCGGGCTGCCCCGCCTGCGGCCACCCGCTGGAGACCACCTACCCGACCGACGCGCGGTGGCGGATCGCGCTGCCGGCCGCGTCGCTGACCGACCTCGGCCGGACGGTGACGCCGCTCGTGGGTGTCCAGGACGACCCCGTCACCTTCCTGAAGCTCGAGTCGCGGAACCCGACCGGCTCGCACAAGGACCGGTTCCACATGATCGCCGCGGCCATCGCCCACGCCGCCGGCGCACCGGGCGTGTTCACCACATCGACCGGCAACCACGGCGTCTCGTGCGCTGCGCACGCAGCGCGAGAGGGGATCGCGTGCGTGGTGCTGTCGACGAGCGCGTTGCGGCATCCGCTCGCCGTCCAGCTGAATGCCCAGGGAGCGGTGATCGGTCGCCTCGACCCGGCCGAACGGCTCCACGCCGTCGACGAGCTGACCGCCCGCGGCTGGTTCGCAGCGACCTCGACCGATCCGCGCCTGGAGGGCGCGTCGACGCCGTTCGGCACCGACGGCTACCGGCTGGTGGTGGACGAGGTCGTCGAGTCGCTCGGCCGGCTGCCCGACGTGGTCAGCGTGCCGTGCGCCGGCGGCGACACCCTGGTCGGGCTCCGCCGCGGCCTCGACGATGCCGCGGCCCGGGCCGGTGCCGGCCCCGTGACGCTGCTCGCCTGCCAGGCGACGGGCGCGGACGCGCTGGCGCGCTCGGTCGCCGCGGGCCGGCCGGTCGACGTCGCCGACCCGCACTCGATCGCCCGCTCGACCGTCGACTACGGCACCGGCCGGCTCGCCATCGCAGCAGCGTCACGCGACGGCGCGCCGGTCGTCGTCACCGACGACGCGATCGCCGATGCCACGCGCGCCCTGGCGCGCAGCGGCCTCTACGTCGAGACGTCGTCGGCGCTGGCACTGGCCGGGATCCAGCAGGCGCGGCGCGAGGGCGTCATCTCCGCCGACGCCCTCGCGGTCGCGGTCCTGACGGCCAACGGACGCGGCTGGAGCGAGAACGAGCCCGGCCTGTTCGACGTGTCGTTCGCCGACGACGTCGACGGGCTGCTGCGCGCGATCAGTACGTGACGGAGGCGCGGGCCGTCACGCCGCCGTCGGCGACGACGGTGGCGCCGGTCATGATCGACGCCTCGTCCGACGCGAGGAACGCGACCACGCGGGCGATCTCGGCCGGGTCGGCGATCCGTCCCATCGGCTGCTCGGCGACCACCTGCGCGCGGAGTAACTCGAGGGCCTGCGGCTCGACGCCGAACCACATCATCGGCGTGTCCGTCGACCCGGGCACGACGCAGTTGACGCGGATACCCTCGGCGGCGTAGTCGACGGCCAGCGCGCGCGTCAGGGCCTCGATGCCGCCCTTCGCCGCCCCGTACGCGGCGAAGCCCGTGATGGCCGTCCGGCCGATGACGGAGCCAAACGTGACGATGGCCCCGCGCCGCGCCGTCCGCATGTGGCGGATCGCCGCCCGGGTGCACTGGTACGTGCCGCCGAGCACGGCGTCGACCGTCGCCTGCCACTCGGACTCCGGTTGCTCGTCGATCAGCCCCGGCAGTCCGATTGCGGCCGCGGTCACGAGCACATCGACGGCGCCGTGACGCTCGGCGATGCCGTCGATCACGGCCCGGACGGCAGCGCCGTCGGTGACGTCGACCGCCGCGGTAGATACCCGCCCGGAGGCGTCGGCGGCGACCGTCGCGGCCAGGCCCGCCGGGTCGCGGTCGAGGCCGACCACGATGTCGCCGCGTTCGGCGAGGAGGAGCGCTGTGGCGCGGCCGATCCCGCTGGCGGCGCCGGTGACCACGGAGACTCTGAGCACGGCGCCAGAGCTTACCGGCGCGATCGACTGCCGTGCGCCCGAGGCGGCTGCGGCGCCCGTACGGTGACGAAACGTTCACGAACCGTCATGCCGTGATTGCCGCCACTCATGACGGCGCCGAATCCTTGCACCGCCGAAACGCGCGGCCTAGGATTGCGCCACGTCGCCGGCACAGGCTGGTGAAGACCTGATGGAGGACGGGCTGTGGATCAGGGACCCCTAGGGCTGCGACGGCGCGAGTTCCTGCGCCGGAGCGGACTCACGCTCGTGACGATCGGTGCGAGTCCGGCGCTCTTCGCGGCATGCGGCGGCAGCGACGGCGCGACCACGGGTGACGCCGGTAACGCCTCAACGGCGGCCGCGCCGGCCGCATCAACGGTTGCCGCCGGCCCGAAGCCCGGCATCCAGGGCGACGGGAAGGTCGGCGGGACGATCGACTTCCTGTCGTGGGAGGGCTACGACCTGCCCGACCCGATGAAGTCGTGGAAGGAGACGAACGGCGTCGTGCTGAAGCCGACGTACATCGCGACGCACGACGACATCCAGGCCAAGCTGATCGCCGCCAAGGGCAAGGGCGGCTACGACCTCATCACCTACTACCAGGGCTACAAGCCGCTCTACCGTGAGCTCGAACTGCTCTCGCCGCTCGACCCCGACCAGGTTCCGAACATGAAGAACCTGTACCCCTACTTCCAGGGCGACGAAGGCAACTTCTGGGTCGAGCCCGATGGCACCCGCACGGGTGTCCCGTGGGACTACGGCGCGATCGGCATCACGTGGGACGACGCAGTCCTGCCCGGCGGGCTGAAGAGCTGGAGCGATCTGCTCGACCCGAAGTTCAAGGGCAAGGTCGGCGCCGTCGACGATCCCCAAGGCAACCTCGCGCTTGTCTGCCAGATCCTCAAGAAGCAGCCCGACAACCTCCTGAAGGACTCGCCCGACGTGCAGGAGATCAAGGACTATCTGACGGCGATGTGGGCGCAGACGACCGGCGTCTCCCCGTCGTACGGCGATATGACCCAGAAGCTGGTCTCGGGCGATGTCGTCGCGTGTTGGATGGGATGGGCGGCGATGAACACCTTCGCCGCGGACAAGGGCACCAAGACAGTGAAGACGGTCCTGCCGACGGAGGGCTCCTACGGGTTCTGCGATGCCTGGGCGATCCCGCCCGGCGCCGACAACGTCTCCACGATCTACTCGTGGATGAACGAGTCGCTCGACCCGACCAACAACGCGCGCATCGCCGAGTACCTCGTCGGCGCGACCGTGTGCCCGGCCGGGGTCGACCAGCTGAACGCCACCACCAAGGCGCTCTACGACTACACGAACATCGAGGCGCTGTTCGCCGCCGCACCGCTGTACAACAACCCGCCGACCGAGTCCGACACGCTGATGACCACCAAGGAGTGGACGAACATCTACACCGAGATCAAGGCCGGAGTCGGCGGATAGACCGCGCGGAGGGACGAGACTAGCCGCCGAATGTCGTCGGCGGCCGGCCGCGGACGCCGGGGTCGAGCGCGAGCACGAGCCCGGCGAGCGGCTGGCCGGCGAGGTCCGCGTCGGTGAGGCCGTAGGCCGCGCTCGTCACGAACAGGGTGTCGAGACCAGGGCCGCCGAACGTGGCAGCCGTCGGCCGCTGCACCGGCAGCTCGATGACACGGTCGACGCGTCCGTCGGGCTCGTACCGGACGATCCGCCAGCCGTCCCACTTCGTGCTCCAGACGCCGCCCTCGGCGTCGACGACCAGGCCGTCCGGCGAGCAGTCGTCGTCGGCGGCGAAGACCCGAGGCCGCACCGGCAGCCCGACCTGCATGTCGAACGCCGTGATCGTTCCGGCGGAGTCGGTGAAGTAGAGCGTCGCGCCGTCCGGGCTCCAGTCGAGGCCGTTTCCGACCGTGACACCCCCGGCGACCTGCGTGAGAATGCAGTCGGTGCCGATCCGGTACACGCCGCCGATCGCGTCGCGCTCGTTGCGCGCGTACGAGCCCACCCAGAACCGGCCCGCGGCGTCGCAGCGGCCGTCGTTGAGCGCGACCCGCTCGTCGCCCTGTGTGACGTCCACCAGGCGCTCGACGGCGCCCGTCGCGAGGTCGAGTGACCACAGGCCGTCCTCGAGCGCGACGACGGCCCCACCCGATGCGCGGAGGGCGAGCGACCCCGGCTCGAGCGGCAACGGCCACTCGCGGCTGGAGCCGTCGGCCAGGTCCAGGGAACGCACCGCGCGGCCGGTGATGTCGATGCGGTGGAGGACGCCGGTCGCGGGGTCATACACCGGCCCTTCCCCGAGGATGTCCGGCACGCGCGTGAGCACGTCGAGGGCGACGGCCATCAGTCGCTGGCGCCGGTCGGCGTCAGCGGCGACGCGAGCGCCTCCACGGCAGCCTCCACGACCAGCCGGAGGCTGGCTGCGGGCTCCTCCTCGGCTCGCCACGCGATGCCTACCCGGCGGGGCTCCACCGGCTCGGCGAACGTGCAGATCGCAACGCCCGGATGCCGCACGGTCAGCAGCATCCGCGGCAGGATGGCTACGCCCAGCCCGGCCGCGACGAGCCCCTGGATCGTGCCGATGTCATCGGCCCGCACGACCACGTCGGCGGTGTGGCCGGCGAGCTGGAGGCGCGACTCGCCGAGCTGCAACGGCGAGCCGTGGCGCATGCCGATCAGGGGCAGCCGCGAGAGCCCGCGCAGCGTGATGGTGCCCTCGGTCGCGAGCCGTCCGCCGCCGGGCACGACGACGCACCACGGGTCATCCACGAGCTCACGCGTCGCGAACCGGTCGTCGGCGACGGGCAGCACGACGAACGCGAGGTCGAGCTGCGCCGCGTGCAGGAGCTTCAGCAGCTCCGTGTCGTCCGCCTCCTCGTGCACGTGCACGCTCAGCCCGGGGCTCCGCGTTCGCATCAGCCGGATCAGGCGCGGCAGGATCGCGGCGCCGACGCTCGGGAAGACGCCGACCCGGACCACGCCCGAGCCGCTGGCGAACGAGTCGAGCTCGGCGACGGCCGCCGTCAGATGACCGAACACGGCGGCGGCGTGGCGGGCGACGATGGCCCCGGCCGGCGTCAGGTCGGGACCGCCGCGGGAGCGCCGGTCGACCAGGATCGCGCCGAGCCGCTCCTCGAGCTGCGCGATCTGGTGCGAGACCGCCGACTGCGTCACGTTCAGGGCCTTCGCGGCGCGGCCGAACGAGCGGTGCTCGGCGACGGCTCGGAGCGCCGCGAGATGGCGCAGGTCGACGCCGTGCCACCGCAGTGCCGGATCCCTTGCATCGGTGGTGGTGCGCGTCTTGTCGGGCAACGCCGCGAACGTAGCAGAGCCAAGGATGAGGCTGGATCATCACCGCATGACGGTCCGTCTCACGCGGGCCCAATGCTTGCCCGGCTGCCCGTACCGCGTTCATTCTCCGGCGGTGGATCGTGACGGGATCGCAAGGGCGAGGATCGAGGCCGCCCGGGCGGCGATGGCGGCGGCGGGGATCGACGCGCTGCTGCTCGCGTCGGGGACGAACCTCTGCTTCCTGACCGGCTATCCGGTCGTCGAGCCGACGCTCGCGCGGCCGTTCTACCTCTTGCTGCCGCGCTCCGGCTCACCCGTCCTCGTCGTGCACCTGGGCCGGGAGTTCGAGGCCCGGTCGCTGTCGTGGGTGCGCGACGTCCGCACCTACCGGCAGCTCTCGGTCGCGCCGGTCGACGAGCTGCGCGCGGCCGTGCAGGCAGCGGGACTGTCGGCTGGCCGCATTGGCGCGGAGCTGGGCTTCGAGCAGCGCCTGGGGATCCCGGTGCTCGAGCTGCGGCGGATCGAGGCGGAGCTCGCTCCGATCGAGATTGTCGATGCATCGCCGCTCCTCTGGAACCTGCGCCTCCGCAAGGCGCCGTGGGACGTCGCGGCGATGCGCCGGGCGTGCGCGTGTACCGCGGGCGCCTACGAGCGGATGTTCGCGATCGTCCGCAAGGGCTCGACCGAGCGGGAGGTGGCGCTGACGATGATGATCGAGACCGGCCGCGCCGGTGGCGGCGCGCCGTGGGTCGCGATCACCTCGGGCAGCGGTCGGTACGACGTCCTGATGGGCTCGGGGAGCGACCGGGAGATCGAACGGGGCGACATGGTGTGGCTCGACTCGGGCTGCACGATCGACGGATTGTGGAGTGACTTCGGACGGGCCGGCGTGGTCGGCGGCCCGACGCCGGAGCAGGAGGACGCGCAGCGGCGGATCATCGAGATCACCGGGCTCGGCGTCGGCCTGGTGCGGCCCGGCCGTGCCGTGGCGGAGATCGCCGCGGCCGTGAACGAGCGGGTGCGCGAGATCGGCCTGCCGGTCACCAGCGACATCTCGGCGCTGGCGGGCCGCGTCGGCCACGGCGTGGGTCTCGACATGACAGAGCCGCCGCACATCTCCGAGGACGACGAGACGATGCTCGCGCCCGGCATGACGATCACGATCGAGCCCGGCGTCGCCACCGCGTTCGGCCTGTTTCACGCGGAGCAGAACGTGCTCGTCACGGACGACGGTCACGAGGTGCTGACCCTCTCACCGCCCCACCTGCGGACGATCGGCGGTGACGCGTGACGCGGCTCGAACACCACCTCTGGCCCGCGCTGCGTCGCTACTGGCACCCCGTCGCCTATGCGGCCGAGGTCGGTGACCGCCCGCACCCGGTGCGGCTCCTCGGCGAGCGCCTGGTCATCGCGCGGCTCGGCGACGGGGTCTCGTGCTTCCGCGACCTGTGTGTGCACCGCGCCACGGCGCTGTCGCTCGGCCGGATCGAGGAGGGCGAGCTGGTGTGCGCCTACCACGGCTGGCGGTACGCGCCGGACGGGCGCTGCGTCCACATCCCGGCGCTGCCGACCGATCGGCCGATCCCGGCCCGGGCCCGCATCGAACGGTTCGCGTGCGACGTGCGGTACGGCCTCGTCTGGGTGTGCCTCGCCGACGATCCGGTCGTCGACATCCCCAAGTACGCGGAGTTCGGCGACCCGTCGTTCCACGCCGTCTACGTGCCGCCCCAGGACTGGCGCGCGAGCGCCGCGCGGGCGACCGAGAACTCTGTCGACGCGGCCCACTTCCCATGGCTGCATGAGGGCATCCTCGGGTCGCGCGACCATCCCGAGGTGCCGGTCTTTCCCATCGAACAGGTGGGCGAGGAGCTGCGCTACCGCTGGGACGACCTGCCGAACCCGATGCACCCCATCGGCCACGCGCGGGTGTACCGCCTACACCGGCCGTTCAGTATCCACCAGCGCAAGGAGCGCGCCGACGGCCAGTGCGAGGCCGTGCTGATCACCGCCTGTCCCCGCGCCGAGGCCGAGACCACCGTCTACCTCGTGATCTGCCGCAACTTTCACCTGACGGACGACGAGCTCGCCGAGCGGATGGCGACCGACATCCTGATCCTCGAACAGGATCGTCCCGTCGTCGAGAGCCAACGGCCGGCTGAGCTGCCGCTCGACCTGACGGCGGAGCTACACGTGCGCGGGCCCGATGCCGTGGCCGTCGCGTACCGCAGGTTCATGGCCGAGGTGGGGGTCGACATCGACGCCGGGCCGGTCGAGATCGGGTGACCGAGCCGCAGATCGACCCAGTCGAGATCGAGGCGATCCTCGGCGACCTCGTCCGGATCCCGAGCCCCAACCCGCCCGGCGACGAGGTCCGGGTCGTCGCCCACATCACGGCGTTGCTCGACCGTGCCGGCATCGCCTGGACCACCGACGAGCTGGCACCGTCGCGACCGAACCTCCATGTGCATATGGGGCCGCGGGAGGCGCCCGCCCTCGTGCTGAACGGGCACTCCGACACGATGCCGCCAGGCGACGGCTGGACGTCCGATCCGTGGCAGCCGGTCGTCCGCGATGGCGTCATGACCGGGCTCGGAGCCTGCGACATGAAGGCCGGGCTGGCCGCGATGCTGGGAGCCGCCCTCGCGCTCAACCGGTGGGGCACGCCGCTCACGCGGGGCCTGCGCCTCGACATCGTCGTTGACGAGGAGGCGACCGGCGAGGGCAGCCGCCATGCAGTGGCCCGGCAACCACTCCCCGGAGCCGCGGTCATCGTCGAGCCGACCCGTCTCAAGGTCGTGCCGGTCGGCAATGGGCAGATCAACGTCGCCTACGCCGTGCGGGGCGCCGCGGGGCACGGCAGCGCCCCCGAGCTCGGCCGGAACGCCGTCGCCGCGGCGGCCCGCGCGATCGTGGCACTCGAGGACTGGAGCCGGACGCGGACGGCTGCGTCGCACCCGCTGATCGGCGACGAGAGCCTCAGCATCGGGACGATCAGCGGCGGCATGAAGACCTCGGTAGTGCCGGATGCGTGCCGCTTCTCGGTCGACCTGCGCGTCGCGCCCGGCCGCGATCCCGACGCCGTCGCCGCCGAGGTCGACGCGGTCGTGGCCGCAGCGCTCGGCGACCTGTCCGGGATCGCGTGGTCGCGCGAGACCGAGATCCGCGTGCCGCCGTTCCTCACCCACGCCGACGACGCGATTTGCGCCGCGGTCGCGGTCGCCCACCGAACCGTCGTCGGCGAGCCGCCCGACGTGGTCGGGATGAAGGCGACGACCGACGCCGCCTGGTACGCCGAGCGTGGCGTCAGCACCGTCGTCTACGGCGCCGGAGACCTCGCCAACGCCCACCGACCGGACGAGTCCGTGCCGATCGCCGAGGTCGTCACCACGAGCTGCGTCCTGCTCGAGCTGGCCCGTTCGGTCGCCGGCTGATCATCGCTCCAGCGACACGTGGCCCTCGAACGACTCGAGCCACGGGCCGCCGCAGGCCAGGAAGCCGCCGTCGACGTAGAGCGTCTGCCCGGTCACCCACTCGGCGTCCTCCTGGAGGAAGAACCGGACGCCGACGGCGATGTCGCGCGGCGTCCCGAACCGCTTGATGGGAGTCGTGCCGAGTTCGGCCGCCACCCACTCGGGGTTGTTCAGCACGTTCGCGGCGAGCGGCGTCGCGATCGTGCCCGGACCGACGGCGTTGACGGTGATGCCGAAGCGGGCCAGCTCGTTCGCCATGTTGCGCGTCAGCAGCAGGACCGCGCCCTTCGAGGCTCCGTAGACCGACTGCTGCGCCCACGACTGAACGCTAGCCGTCGAGGCGATGTTGACGATCCGGCCGCCGCCGGCGTCGCGCATGCGACGCGCCGCCTGCTGGCCGCACAGGAACGGCCCGCGGACGTTCACGGCCATGACCGCATCGAACACGTCCGGTCTCGTGTCGAGGTAGTCGACCTCGGGCGCGATCCCGGCGACGCAGACGAGGCCCCACGGCGGCCGCCCGTACGCCGCTTCGATGTCGGCGAAGACGCGGGCCACGTCGTCGGGACTGGAGACGTCGGCGCGGAAGTGCGTGAACCGCGAGCCGGCCAACTCGCGCGTCCCGGCGCCGTCGTGCCAGTCGATCCCGGCGACGTCGTCACCCTCCTGCGCGAGCAGCTGGGCGATGCCCTGGCCGATCCCCCGCGATGTCCCGGTCACGACGATCAGCCTGCCGTCCATCAAGGTCTCCTCTCGAAGCGCGTGGCCGATCGTAGGGCCGATGCCGGGCGGTGACAAGGTCCAGCAGACCAGCTCATCGAGCGATCGGCCGTGGTCTACTTCCCGGCGTGCGATCACCGCTCGAACTCGCCCACGGCTGGCGCGATGCCCTCGTCGGCCGCGACCCGGATGCTTTCACGTCGCTGTTCTCCGCCGACGCGGAGTTCATCGACGTGGAGCACCGGACGCCCGACGGCTGCGCGCCGAGGTCCATCCTCGGCCGCCCGGCGATCCGCGCGATGTGCAAGGAGTGGCTCGCCGTGACGCCCGCGTTCTCCTACGACGTGCTCGACGCCGTTGGCGACGATCGCCGCGCAGCGAAGCGGTGGCGGTACGTCGTCGGCGCCGCGGACGTCGAGGGCGTCACATGGCTCGACTGCGCCAATGGCGAGATCGTCCGGGCGCTCGTACTGTTCGACGTGGCGGGGCTGACGCGGGCGCAAATCTAGCAGTCACACTCCACATTAGTCTTCCGAGACGGAAGGTCCGTTGTCGGCCGGAGTCGACGGTCTCGGAGCGTGCGGCAACGATCGGTGCGCGACAGGCCGCGCTGTTGAGGAACCTGCCTGCGGGCTACGATGGACGGCGGATGCTTGACGTGACCGCTACTGCCTGGGCCGTGACGGTCGGGCTCGTGTTGGTGTTGTTCGCGGTCGATCTCGTGGTCGCCGTCGTGCGCCCGCACGAGGTGGGTTTCCGCGAGGCGACGTTCGCGTCGATCTTCTACATCGCGGTGGCGATCGCCTTCGGCGTGGTTATCGGCTCGATCGCCGGCTGGGACTTCGGCGGGCAGTACTTCGCCGGCTATGTGGTCGAAAAGAGCCTGTCGGTCGACAATCTCTTCGTCTTCGTGGTGATCATGACGACGTTCGCGGTACCCCGCGAGCACCAGCAGAAGGTGCTCATCATCGGGATCGTCCTCGCGCTCGTCCTGCGGGTGATCTTCATCGTTCTGGGCGCCGCGCTGCTCGAGGCCTTCTCCTTCATGTTCTTGCTATTCGGGCTGCTGCTCCTGGCCACAGCTATCCAGCTCTTCCGCCACCGCGACCAGGACCCGTCGGTGGAGGACAACGTGGTCCTGAACTTCGCCCGGCGACGGCTGCCTGTCACCGAAGCGTACGACGACGGCAAGCTCATCACGCACGTCGGGCAGCGGCGGATGGTCACGCCGCTCTTTCTCGTGCTGGTGGCCATCGGGAGCACCGACATCCTCTTCGCGCTCGACTCGATCCCCGCCATCTTCGGCGTCACCGACGAGGTGTACATCGTCTTCACGGCGAACGCTTTCGCGCTGCTCGGTCTGCGCCCGCTGTTCTTCCTCGTGATCGGCCTGCTCGACCGGCTCGTCTATCTCTCGACCGGCCTGTCGCTGATCCTGGCGTTCATCGGCGTCAAGCTCGGCCTGCACTGGGGCCACCTGCAGAACGGGAGCGTGCCGGAGATCTCCACGACGACCTCGCTCGTCGTCATCGCCGTGGTCCTTACCGTCACGACGATCACGAGCCTGGTGAAGGCGCGCCGCGACCCGTCCGCGCGGGCCCATGCGGGCTCCCTGCGCTCTCACCAGCCCGGCGGCAGCACACGCGGGGCGCCGCCCCGGTAACGCTCGCACCGGATAGCGTGACGCCGATACGAGTCTGTGATCCGCGGTGACGGTTGACCGCCCGATCGGGTACCGATTGGCCCGTGCGGTGCGTCTCTCTAAGGTAGATGTCCGTTCATCGTCTCCAGAGGAGGCAATGATGCCGCGCAACATGGGTTCCGTCGATCTGGTCGTTAGGGCCGCCCGGTACAGGAAGGGGACATGGATGAGCGCGTCCTCCAGTTCTAGCCACGTGCCGGCGCGCGCGGCCACCAGCTCCGGGTCGACCGTCCAGGCATCGTCGCGCCAGAGCGCTTCGACGACGTCGAGCGGAAGTTCGTCCCGGCTCCGTCGGGCGCGCTCGACCGCGACGTTGTGGACGATCCGGGCCAGCCACACCTCAACGGACGCGTCGCCGCGAAAGCGCGCCCGGCCACACCAAGCGCGCAAAAACGCCTCCTGCACGACGTCCCCGACGTCGACGCCGCGGAATCGAACGCGAGCGACGTCGCCCGAGTCGAGCGGCGGGTGGAAATGCCTGCTCCTTGGCCCCGAGTTATAAGTCGAGCGAATCGGCCTCAGAAACAAGAAAGACCCGCAAACGTGGATCTTTCCGAAGCCGACGGGGAGACTCGAACTCACGACCCCATCATTACGAGAAATGATTGCTCCTGGCCTGGAATGGCTTCGTTGAGCCAAGTCTGAGCCTTCGTATTGGCCGTGTGTGGCGCGTGTGTGGCAGAGCGCTGAACGACCGCAAGCGTCGCCGATTCGGCGCCATCGACGCGGCCCGTCGGGTCCACCATTTGGTCACGGTCACTGCTGTTCACGACCCACGGAACATATCAATCTCATCCTTCGCTGTCGATGTCGCTGTGGCGGCCACCCGGCCCGTCGAGAGGTCCTCGGCCACGACTTGCAAGCAATCAAGCAAGCAAACCCGCAAGCGCGACTGCCATCGTTGCCCCCGCACGGCGCAGTCGCTGGCATCGAGGGTAAACACGCCGAACTGGCCGTCGGCGGCACGCTCGTTGCCGGCAGCATCGTGATCGCCGGCCTGCCGGGCATCGCCCGGTCGGCGACGTCGCCGGAGAATGATCTCGAGATCCTCGATTTCGCCCTGCGG